>NZ_FOZO01000020.1:0-99196 GCF_900116055.1 Pseudomonas sp. NFACC42-2 | reverse complement strand
CCAGCCGCGAAGCCAGTTGCTAAAACCGCTGCTGCGAAACCAGCCGCCAAGCCAGCGGCTAAAACCGTTGCTGCAAAGCCAGCCGCTAAAACCGCTGCTAAAACCACTGCCGCCAAACCAGCCGCCAAACCTACTGCTGCAAAACCGGCCGCCAAGCCAGCTGCAAAGCCTGCTGCTGCAAAGCCAGCCGCCAAGCCAGTTGCAAAGCCTGCTGCTGCGAAACCAGCACCGGCCAAGCCAGCAGCACCTGCTGCTACCCCGGCAGCGACCACCGCTCCAACCGCATCGGCCAGCAGCACCCCTGCACCGGTAGCGCCAAGCACCACCCCAACCAGCGCTTCCTAAGTGCCGGTGATCATGACGCGCAGCTGCTGCAGCGCGTCATGGTCAAGGTTGGCGGCATCCTCAGCCACCAGTCCTTCCAGCCACCTCTGTTGAGTCATCTCCCCTTTCGGCCATGCCTGCGTCAACGCTTCCAGGCGCGTCAGCAATTGCCGTTCGGCATCCAGTTCCAGGGCTTTGACCCGTTCGCGCAGCGCCGCCAGTTGCTCATCCTGCTGCACCATGGCACGCCATTGCACACGCAACTGCCGCAAGGGTTCGATCACCTGCGCCTGCCACGGTCGCGCCAGCTGTTGCAGGGTGCGCATACGCTCCGGCTCAAGTGCCACGCCCCGCTGTTCCAGCCATGCGCCGCAGAGCAACAGGCACACGTCGGCCCCTTGCTCCTGCAAGCGCAGGCAGGCGGCTTCGACGCCCGGGCGGGCGTAAGTCGAGAGAGCAAAGCTCCACAGGTCAGCGTTCATATTCACACCCAAGCCAGCGGCCAACGAAGCTGGTAGACTCCGCCGCCATTATGATCCGACTTCAAAGCCTAACATTACAGCGTGGCCCGCAACGTCTTCTCGAAGACGCCGAGCTGACCCTGCACGCCGGTCACAAAGCCGGCCTGATCGGTGCCAACGGCGCCGGCAAATCCACGTTGTTCGCCCTGTTGCTGGGTGAGCTGACCCCGGATTCCGGGGACTGCTTGCTGCCGGCCGACTGGCGCATCGCCCATATGCGCCAGGAGATCGACACCCTGGACCGCATCGCGATCGACTACGTGCTCGATGGCGACCTGCGCCTGCGCCAGGTGCAACACGACCTGGCCGAGGCCGAGAAAGCCCAGGATGGCGCCGCCCAGGCCCGCCTGCACGCGGAACTCGACAGTGCCGACGGCTACACCGCCGACGCCCGCGCTCGCAAGATGCTCGCCGGCCTTGGCTTCACCAACGAACAGATGGATCGGCCGGTCGCCGACTTCTCCGGTGGCTGGCGCATGCGCCTTAATCTGGCCCAGGCGCTGATGTGCCCCTCGGACCTGCTGCTGCTCGACGAACCGACCAACCACTTGGACCTCGATGCGATCCTGTGGCTGGAGGACTTCCTCAAGAGCTATCAGGGCACCTTGCTGCTGATTTCCCACGACCGGGACTTCCTCGACGCCGTGGTCGACAACATTGCCCACGTCGAACAGAAGAAGATCACCCTCTACCGTGGCGGCTACACCGCGTTCGAACGGGCGCGTGCCGAGCGCCTGGCCCAGCAGCAGCAGGCGTTCGAGAAGCAGCAGGCGCAGCGCGCGCACATGGAAAGCTACATCGCCCGGTTCAAGGCCCAGGCCACCAAGGCCCGCCAGGCCCAGAGCCGGATCAAGGCGCTGGAGCGCATGGAAGAACTGTCGGCGGCCCACGTCGATTCGCCGTTCGACTTTGTGTTCCGCGAATCGGTGAAAATCTCCAGCCCGTTGCTGGACCTCTCGGATGCACGCCTGGGGTATGGCGAGAAAACCATCCTGGAGAAGGTCAAGCTGCAGCTCACCCCAGGTGCGCGCATCGGTTTGCTCGGCCCGAACGGCGCGGGCAAGTCGACGCTGATCAAGAACCTGTCGGGCGAGCTGCAACCCCTGGCCGGTCGTTTGACCCGTGGCGAGAACCTGGTGGTGGGCTACTTCGCCCAGCATCAGTTGGACTCCCTCGACGCCAAGGCCAGCCCGCTGCTGCACCTGCAGCGCCTGGCGCCGACCGAGCGCGAGCAAACCCTGCGCGACTTCCTCGGTGGCTTTGACTTCCGTGGCGCGCGCATCGATGAGCCGGTGCTGAACTTCTCCGGTGGCGAAAAAGCCCGCCTGGCCCTGGCGTTGATCGCCTGGGACCGCCCGAACCTGCTGCTGCTCGACGAACCGACCAACCACCTCGACCTGGAAATGCGCCTGGCGCTGACCATGGCCTTGCAGGAGTTCAGCGGTGCGGTCCTGGTGGTGTCTCACGATCGCCACTTGCTCAAGAGCACCACCGACAACTTCCTGCTGGTAGCGGATGGCAAGGTCGAAGAGTTCGACGGCGACCTGGACGACTACGCACGCTGGCTCACGGATTACCGCCTGCGCAATGCGCCGGTCAGCAACACCCCGGTCAACCCGGACAAGACCGACAAGAAAGCCCAGCGCCAGGCCGCTGCCGCCCTGCGCCAGCAGTTGGCGCCGCACAAGCGCGAAGCCGACAAGCTTGAGGCCGAGTTGGGCAAGGTCCACGAGCGCCTGGCCAAGATCGAAGCCAGCCTGGGCGACAGCGCCGTGTACGAGGCTGCGCGCAAGGATGAGCTGCGCGACCTGCTGGCCGAACAGGCCAGGCTCAAGGTGCGCGAAGGGCAATTGGAGGAAACCTGGATGGAAGCCCTCGAACTGCTGGAAACCCTGCAAGCGGAGCTGGAGGCGCTGTCTTGATGGAAGCCTTGCAACTGCCGTTGCCTGCGCAATGGATCGAGCCTGTATGGATCGGCGTGCAAATCCTGCTGATCCTGCTGGCCGGCTACCTCGCCCAGCGGTTTGTCGCCAAGGGCCTGACGCGCCTGGGTGAGCGCTACCCGTTCCCACCGCAACTGCTGATGCCCCTGCGTGGCGGATTGCGCTGGCTGATCATGGGCAGTGCGTTGATCTTTGTGCTGGGCCGGCTGGGTGTGTCCGCCACGGTGTTGTGGACCGCGCTGTCGGGGTTTGTCGCAGTGGCGGCAGTGGCGTTCTTCGCCATGTGGTCGGTGTTGTCCAACCTGCTGTGCGCGATCCTGATCTTTACCGTCGGACCGTTTCGCCTCGGTGACATCGTCGAGTTGGTGGATACCGTCGACAAGCCCGGCGTGAAGGGCAGGGTAGTGGCAATCAACTTGCTCTACACCACACTGATCGAAGTGGAAGCCGCAGGCACCGACAGCGCCATCGTACAGGTGCCTAACAGTCTGTTCTTCCAACGCTCGGTGCGACGTTGGCCTGGTACCCATGTGTTCCCGGGTGACCGCTAGCGTTTACATCCTGTAAAAATCTATAGCCAGCCTCTGCTCGGCGGAGTTAGCTTAAGGCCCGACAATCGCTGACTCTTCCCCGAGGTGTGCTATGGCACTCGACACGTGGCTGGCCTTTTTCCTGGCCAGTTGGATCATCTCCCTTTCCCCTGGCGCCGGCGCCATCGCTTCGATGTCCAGCGGCCTGCAATACGGCTTCCTGCGCGGTTACTGGAACGCCATTGGCCTGCAACTGGGCCTGGCCATGCAGATTGCCGTGGTAGCGGGCGGCTTGGGTGCCATTCTGGCGGCGTCGTCGACCGCGTTCTATGCGATCAAATGGTTTGGCGTGGCGTACCTGGTGTACCTGGCCGTCAAGCAATGGCGTGCCTTGCCCATGGACATGGCCGATGACGCGGCGATACGCCCGCTCGGCAAGCCGATGGCGATGATGTTCCGTGGTTTCCTGGTCAACGCCAGCAACCCCAAGGCCCTGGTGTTCATGCTGGCGGTGCTGCCGCAGTTCGTGAATCCCCAGGCGCCGTTGCTGGTGCAGTACCTGATCATCGGTGCGACGATGATCAGCGTCGATATGATCGTGATGGCGGGGTATACGGGGTTGGCATCCAAAGTCCTGCGCCTGTTGCGCACGCCCAAGCAGCAGAAACGCGTGAACCGGACGTTTGCCGGGTTGTTCGTGGGGGCAGCGGGTTTCCTGGCCAGCTTGCATCGCGCAACGGCGTAAACCTCGGTACTTGAACGTGTGGGAGGGGGCTTGCCCCGATGGCGGTGTCTCAGCTACAGCTAAGCTGACTGACACCCTGCTATCGGGGGCGAGCCCCCTCCCACATTGGTTTTGTGTTGCCTTGAGGATTACCGTTCAGTGCAAGATCTTCGGCGCTTCATCCCGTGGCAGGTGGTTGTGCGGCACCGGCTGGCCCGGGTCCTGATACCCACCGCCCAACTGCTCCGCCAACTGCCTGGCGACGTCCTCACCCAGCGCCTTCGACACCTCCTTCACCACCCGCGGCCGGTTCAGGCTTACGCGTATGTCGCGGCTGCTCACCAGCTTGGTGTCCTGGCCTTCGCCCATGGCGGTAAACGCCGAGGTGATTTCGTAGGTGCGGGTGTTGATCAGGCTGAAATCCGCCACCAGCGTCAGGCCCAGCACCGCCGAGTAGCTGTTGGTGTGGTCCAGGGCGTTGATGTCCTGGGTGAAGTCGATGTCTGACAGCGTACCGAACAGCACATAGTCCGCGCCCTTGAAGTGACCGGCCTTGATGCGCTTGATCACGTCATAGACGTCACCCTTGGCATCGGCGGTGTAGGGCGTGCCCTGCACCAGCTGGAACTGGCGGGACTTGAGAATCTCGCCCTTGATATCACCGCTGAACTTGCGCAGCTCGGTTTGTTCGATGTAGCTGCTACGGCTCTCGTACTCGCTGTAGTTCGCCGCTCCGCTGGCGTGGTAGCTGCTTGCCTGGAAGTTGTTGCTGGCCGAAACCTGGTGGATGTACTCCTCGACCTGCGCCTGGTAGGCCAGGTCGGTCACCGCGATCTTGGGGGCGGCCGAGGCGCCAAAGGCGCACAACAGGCCGATCAAACCAATCCATGCACGCATTGCCTAGCGCTCCGTGGTCTTGCGGATTTCTTTTTCGTCCATCCATTCGGCCAGGCCGCTCTCGACGTCGATCAGTTGCAGGCTGAACTTGTAGAACACATCCTTGTAGTCCGAGCTGCGCTTGACGATGGAGCTGATGGAGCCTTCCAGGCGGTACTTGGCGGCGACCATGTTGCCGGTCTTGCTGACGCTGGACTTCTTGTACAAGCCGCTCTGGTTCTGCAGCTTGAGTTGGTCGACCTGGCTCTGCATGTCGGTGTTGTCACTGGCGAAGCGTGCGGTGCCCGTCTTCATCAACTGGGTCTTGATCGACGTGGTGATCTCACGGGTGTCGATGTACTCGCTGGTCTTGTTCTTCACGTCATACACCTGCACCACCGGGCGGCCTTGCAGGATGCCGGACTGGGCGAGGGAGCGGGTCATGCTTTCGGCGATCATCTGCAGGTCGGTGGAGCCGAACTCGTTGGTCACCAGTTCCACCGCCTTGGTGTCGCCGTAGCTGATGTTTTTACCCCCCAGTACCGGGGAGGTATTCGCGCAGCCGCTGGCCAGGACGGCAACCACGGCGAGAATCGAGAAGCGTGCAAGCATGGGGAAATCTCTCGGCAGCAAAAAGAATGAACGGTTCAAGGGGTTTTGACTTCAAGGCGGAAGTCCGCGGCCTGGGGCACATTGGCAATGGCGGGCAGGAAGGTCGCCTGGTTGGCGTACAGGTTCAGCACTTTCCAGGTCTCTTCATCGCCCACCGGGAAACCATCTGCGCCCAGCCAGGCGAAGCGGTAATACATCATCTGGTTACTGCTGGTGATGTTGCTCAGTTGCACCTTGGCGGTGAGGAAGCCGTTCTCGCGGGCCACACGAATGGCGCCGATCGCGATGCCCTTGAACTTGCCCATCACCACGATCTTGCTCGCGGCGCTGCCAGGTTCCGGTGGTGGCGGGGTGGCGCAGCCGGCAAGCAGGACCAGCGCCAGTGCGCCGAGGATAAAGTGACGCATAGGGTGCTCCTTAAGGTTGTTTGAGGGCGATGGCCTGGGTTGTCGTGCCGGGCAGCACATGGGCGGCGAGGCCACCGGCGAACACTTGGTTGCCGACCACGCGCAGGGTGATCACCTGGTAGCGCTGGTCGGCCTTGATCGTTACCAGCGTGCCACCCAGGGCGTTGGGCAGGCTGACCTGGTGTTCACCACGCTTGAGGCGCAGGCGCGTGACTTGGGTCATGTCCGGCAGGGTGCGCCAGGTGCGGGTGTCGGCGCCTTCGGTCACGGCCGAGGCGATACCCAGTACCAGGCCTGCCATGGGGTTGGTCTTGTTCAGGTTGTTCTGCGCCACGCCACGGCTTACCGCACGCACGGTGGTGCGCAGGATGATGCCTGGCATGTCGTCACGCAGGGCGCGGCGGGACATGGCCGTGGTGCTGTTGAGCGCCGTGAGGTTCTGTTGCTGGCCGTCGACACCGATCTGGGCAAAGGTCGCTGTGGAGGTGTCGGCCTTGATCACCGGGAACGACAGCGGGGTGATCACCAGGTTGCCATTGATCGGGATCGGCAGCGGCAGGCGGATCGAGTCGCGGGCGGGTGCGAGGCCGCTCTGCACCACGATCAGCACGTCGGTTTCATCGCTGCCGACCTTGGATTTGTCCAGGTCGAGCAGCGCTTTTTCCAGCAGTGGCGTGTTAGGGCGCAGCTCGACGGCCTTGCGATAACCGGGAGCGGCCAGGTCTTTTTCGCCCAGGGCTTCGTAGACGAAGCCGGCCAGGTAATGGCTGAATGCACTCTGGTAGCTGTTCTTCAGGCCGACCACCTCCGGCGCGTCGAGGGCTTGCACCGGGTAGCCGTGCAGGTCCTTGATCTGGGTGGTCACGCCCTGTTGCTCGGCTTCGTCTTCGCGCTTGAGGTATTCCTTGTCGCGCAGGTCGGCGATCACCGCTTCGCGTTCGTGGGTCTTCTTGATTTCGGTGCGTGCGCCGTCGAAGTCGTTCAAGGCCAGCAGGTTCAGGGCCATCTGCGTGGTCAGCATGACTTTTTCGTAGTCATAGCCTTCGTAGCGACGCACCTTGTCATTGGCCAGGAAGCTGCCGAACTGGGAAAGGTATTTTGCGCTGTCGAACTTGACCGACTCTTCCCACTTGTAGACTTGCAGGTCGGCACTGCGCCAGGCGGTCTGGCTGCCGGTCAGGTCGCCCTTGGCCCGCAGCAACTCGCCCTTTTCGAAGAAATACAGCAGGTCTTTGTCTTCGCCGGTGTTGTTCTTTTCCAGCAGGGTCAGGGCGGCGTCGACATTGCCGGTGGCGAGTTGCTGGTTGGTGGCTTGCAGCTCGGCGTCGTAGCTGCGGAACATTGAACAGCCGCTGAGCAAAGTGACTGCCGCGAGCGCGAGCGGAGGTAAGGCGCGAAAAACCATGTCACTTCTTCCCTGAAAGTAGTCAACCAATATGGTTATTCCTCATAAAACCGAGGAATGAAATTCCCTTTCGCACTAACAGGGCGCGGCATTATAAGCATCGTTACTGGCAAAACAATGGCTTTTTGCCTCGTTTGAGCTGGCCAAGATGCCACTAACGCATCTCTCAAATGCCCGTCCTCCCAAACGACAAATCACTAACGCCTTGAGTCAAACCCTTTAACGCTTAACAATGTGTTACTTCGTATTTCCACTTGAGATTCATTCATGATTGCGCCCTTCCGTTTTCTCGCCTGGCTGCTGTTGCCGGCATTGATGTCGTGCAGCTTCAACCTGCAGGCCGCGACTGCCGAGGGCGCTCCACAAGCCCTGCATCTGCTGGACTACATTGGCGCCGACTACCCACCGACGGTAGAGGCGGGCAAGGTGGTGGATGATTCGGAATACCGCGAGCAGGTGGAGTTTCTTGGGGTCTTGCAGGGGTTGGTGGCGGATTTGCCGCAAAAGCCCGAGCGCGCGGAGCTGGTGAAGGGGGTCGAGGAACTGCTGGCGGCTGTCACCGCCCATGCAGACGGCGCGACCGTCGCTCGCCAGGCCCGCCAGTTGGGCGCCAAGCTGGCAGTCGCGTATGAAGTCAGCCAAGCCCCGGCCATCACGCCCGACCCGACGCGCGGCGCACCGCTCTACGCCCAGCACTGTTCGGTGTGCCACGGCACTGCCGGTGCCGGCGATGGTCCGGCCGGCGTGGGGATGACGCCGCCTCCGGCCAACTTGACGGATGCTGCGCGCCTGGATCGCCTGAGCCTCTACGCGATCTACAACACCCTGGGCCTGGGTGTCGAAGGCACTGACATGCCGTCCTTTGCTGACCAACTGGACGACCGCCAGCGTTGGGACCTGGCCACCTACATCGCCGGCTTCACCGCCGACCCGGCTGCGGCGAAAAGCGAGCAGCCCTTCAACCTCGCCGACCTGGCCCGCCAGACGCCCAATGAAGTGCTGGCCGCAAACGGCCCGGCAGCTGCCGCAACCTTCCGCGCCCAGCGTGCGCAACCGCCGCAGGTCAAGCGTGGCCCGGCGCAGTTGCTCGATTACACCGCCAGCACCCTGGACAAGAGCCTCGCAGCGTTCCGTAGCGGTGACCACGAGCAAGCCTATGATTTGTCGGTGGCGGCGTACCTGGAAGGCTTTGAGCTGGTGGAAAGCTCACTGGATAACGTCGATGCCAACGTGCGTAAGGACACCGAGAAGGCCCTGATGGCTTACCGGCAGTCGTTACAGGACGGTCTGCCGATCGAGCAGGTGCAGCAGCGCCTGGACGTGGCCAAGGGCAAGCTCACCGAGTCCGCAGGCTTGCTGGGCAGCGATGGCTTGAGCTGGTCGTTGAGCTACATTTCCGGTCTGCTGATCCTGCTGCGTGAAGGCCTGGAAGCGATCCTGGTGCTGGCGGCGATCCTGGCATTCCTGCGCAACACCGGCCAGCAATCGGCGGTGCGCAGCGTCAACGTCGGCTGGGGCCTGGCGCTCTTGGCCGGCTTGGCCACCTGGGCGTTGGCGGCGTATGTGATTGATGTCAGCGGCGCCCAGCGCGAATTACTCGAAGGCTGCACGGCGCTGTTCGCCAGTGTGATGGTGCTGTGGCTTGGCGTGTGGATGCACGACCGCCGCCATGCCGCTGCGTGGCAGGACTACATCAAGAGCAGCCTGGTGGGCGGCGGTGGGCGTTTCGGTTTTGCGATATTGGCGTTCTTCTCGGTCTACCGCGAGCTGTTCGAAGTGATCCTGTTCTACGAAACCCTGTGGCTGCAAGCGGGCCCGGCCGGGCACAACGCGGTGCTGGCGGGTGGTGCCACGGCGTTGGTGCTGCTGGTGGGCCTGGCCTGGGTGATCCTGCGCGGTTCGGCGAAACTGCCGCTGGCGCTGTTTTTCGGCATCAATGCGGGGCTGCTGTGCGCGTTGTCGGTGGTGTTCGCCGGGCATGGCGTCAAGGCGTTGCAGGAAGCCGGCATCTTCGGCACGCGGCCGGTGGCGTTCTTTGACTTCGACTGGCTGGGCATCCACGCCGATGCGTACTCGTTGAGCGCACAGGCCGTGGCGATCCTGGCCATTGTGGTGCTCTACGGCCGCAGCCGGTTGGCAGAAAAGCAGCGAGTGGCGGCATAACATGCGCGTATGGATCGATGCGGACGCCTGCCCCAGGGCCGCCAAGGACCAGGTGGTGAAGTTCGCCCTCAAGCGCCAGTTCGAGGTTGTCCTGGTAGCCGGCCAAAGCCAGATCAAGCCGAGCTTCTCGTGCGTGAAGTTGATCGTGGTGCCCAGCGGTCCGGACGCAGCAGATGACTATCTGGTGGAGCACGCAGTGCCCGGCGAACTGGTGATCTGCAGCGATGTGCCCCTGGCCGACCGCCTGGTGAAGAAGGGCGTCACCGCCCTCGACCCTCGGGGCAAGGAGTTCAGCCCGGCGAACATGAGCGAACGATTGGCGGTGCGCAACCTGTTTACCGAACTGCGTGAGCAGGGCCAGATGGGCGGTGGACCACCGCCCCATGGGGAGAAGGACAAGCAGGCGTTTGCCAACTCGCTCGACAGGATACTGACGCGGTTAATGCGCCAGTCCTGATCCGTTGGAGAGGGAGCCCGGCATCGCCATTAATCGTTCTCGTGGGTCAGCTCCAGCACCCGGTCCACCAGCTTGTTGATGCCTGAGGCCACTTCACTGATGCTCTTGCCGAGCATATAGGCGGGCGTACTGACCAACTTGCGTGCGGTGTCCTCGACAATGTCTTCCACGCTGCATTCCTGGTGGGTGGCGCCCATCTTGTCCAGGGCGGCGGCAGTGTCGGTGTCGTTGCCGATGGTGCAGGTCACGCCAGGGCCGTAGATCTTCGCGGCCAGGGCCGGCGAGATGCAGATCAACCCCACCGGCTTGCCCGCTTCGGCAAAGGCTTCGGCCAGTTCCAGCACCTGCGGGTTGACGCTGCAACCCGCGCCCTCGACGGCAAAGTTCGACAAGTTCTTCGCCGCACCGAACCCACCGGGTACGATCAGCGCATCGAACTCGTCGGCGTTGGCGTCTCGAATATCCTTGACCTCGCCCCGCGCAATGCGGGCCGACTCCACCAGCACGTTGCGCGACTCGGGCATTTCCTCGCCGGTCAGGTGGTTGATCACGTGCAACTGGGCGATATCGGGTGCAAAACACTGGACCTGAGCACCGCGCTGATCCAGGCGCAGCAGGGTGATCACGCTTTCATGGATCTCTGCGCCGTCGTACACGCCGCAGCCGGAAAGGATCACTGCAATCTTTTTGCTCATGGGCATTTCTCCTGGAGTCTTGGCGTTAAATGTCTACTAATTTGTCACCTGTTGCCAATGGGATCTCGCGCCGCTGCACCTAATCTTGATGTAACAAAAATAGACCGGACCAGACCATGGACTTCGTTCCTTACGCGGTACCGTTTTTCATTGCCTTGATTGTGGTGGAGCTGCTCGCCGACCGTTGGCGTGGCCAGCGCAACTACCGGGTGGCGGACGCCATCAACAGCCTCAGCACCGGCGTGCTGTCCACCACCACCGGGCTGTTGACCAAGGGGGTGGGGCTGCTGACCTACGCGTTCGCCCTCAAGCACCTGGCGTTGATCGAACTGCCTACCCATAGCGTCTGGACCTGGGTATTCGCCTTTGTGTTCTACGACTTCTGCTACTACTGGCTGCACCGGATGGGGCACGAGCGCAATATCCTGTGGGCTGCGCACTCGGTGCATCACCAGAGCGAGGACTACAACCTCAGCACCGCCCTGCGCCAGACCAGCACCGGCTTCCTGCTGAGCTGGATCTTCTACCTGCCCCTGGCCGTGCTTGGCGTGCCGCTGGTGGTGTTTATCAGCGTGGCGTCCCTCAACCTGTTGTATCAATTCTGGGTGCATACCCGGCACGTGCCCAAGCTTGGCTGGTTCGAGTGGTTTTTCGTCACGCCATCCAATCATCGGGCCCACCATGCACAGAACGCTCTCTACATGGATCGCAACTACGGCGGTGTGTTCATTCTTTGGGACCGGCTGTTCGGCACCTTCCAGGAAGAAGACGACAACGAGCCGGTGATTTTCGGCGTGACCACACCCTTGGCCAGCTGGAACCCGCTGTGGGCCAACCTGCAGTTTTATGCACAGCTTTGGCGTGATGCGCGGCGTACCGAAAGTAAGTGGGACAAGCTGCGCATCTGGTTCATGCGCACCGGTTGGCGCCCGGCGGACGTGAAGGCCAAATACCCCGTGGCCAAGCCGGATTTGAGCCAGTTCCGCAAATTCGACGTGCCGCTGGACGTGCGCCAACAGGTCTACATTGCCCTGCAGTTCGCGGCGTATGTGGGGTTTGGCAGCTATTTGATGAATGTCGGCGAGGGCCTGCCCAGTGCAGCGCTGGTTGTCGGCTGGGGGGCGATGGCGCTTGGATTGTTTACCCTGGGGGTGGCCCTGGAGAATCGCCCGAGGGCGTTAAAGGTAGAGCTGATACGCCTGGCGCTGAATGTGCCGTTGGTGTGGCTGGCGCCGGTGATCGGGCTGTGGCCGGCCAGCAACCTGGGCTGGCTGGGCCTGGTGAGCTACAGCCTGCTCAGCGTGATTGGCCTCTACTGTTGCAGGGGCCGGCTTACTCGACTGGTGTCTTAGGCGCTTCTACCGGGACGGGCTCGGTGGCGGCGAGCCGCGCCTTGGCATCGGCACAGGCCTGGCGGGCGATACGGGCGTTCTTGAAGCGGCGGCGCAGCCACAGGCCAAGGCCCAGCAGCAGCAAGGCGCCCAGTACCCACAGCTCGTATTTCTTGACGCTGCCCAGCATGCCTTCCAGCACCGCTCCGAAGTGATAAGCCGCAGCACCCAGGGCCGCCGCCCAGATTGCAGCACCAATACCGTTGAGGATCAGGTAGCGCAGTGGCGGGTAGCCTGACAGGCCGATCGCAACGGGCATTACCGTGCGTAAGCCGTAGACAAAGCGGAAGCTCAGCACCCAGATATCCGGGTGCTTGCGGATATGTTCCAGGGCCTTGTCGCCCATCAATTGCCAGCGCGGCTTGCGCGCCAACAGTTTGCGGCCGTGCTTGCGCCCCATGTAATACCAAAGCTGGTCGCCGGCGTAGCTGCCGAAGAAGGCAACGACCACCACCAGGTTGATATCCATGTACCCACGGAACGCCAGGAAGCCTGCGAGAACCAGGATGGTTTCGCCTTCGAAGAACGTGCCTAGGAAGAGGGCAAAGTAGCCGAAGTCATGCAGAAATTGTTGAAGCATGGTCTGGGTGCTGGCGAAATGAACGCGCAGCCTACGCCTTCGTGAACATTCATGAAAGTATCGAGATGTGTCACGAAGTGAACAATTCCTACATTGGGCGACGAATGCGACTACAGGTCGCATCGTTAAGCACAACTGTCATACCTTCGTCATAATGCCCGCTTATAACTGCAACGCTCGCCCGTGAACCCGGGCTCAGGAGTCTGTCGTGAGCTTTACCCCTGCCAACCGCCTGTTCCCTGCTACCCGCCTGCGCCGTAATCGCCGTGATGATTTTTCTCGCCGCCTGGTTCGTGAAAACGTACTGACCACGGATGATCTGATCCTGCCGGTGTTTGTGCTCGACGGTGAAAATCGCCGGGAAGCGGTAGCGTCGATGCCGGGTGTAGAGCGTCTGACCATTGATCTGCTGCTTGAAGAGGCGGCGGGTTGGGTCGAACTGGGGATTCCGGCGTTGGCGTTGTTTCCGGTCACGCCGTCTGAACTCAAGTCCCTTGATGCTGCCGAAGCCTGGAACCCGGACGGTATCGCCCAGCGCGCCACCCGCGCCCTGCGCGAGCGGTTCCCGGAGCTGGGGGTGATCACCGACGTGGCGTTGGACCCGTTCACTACCCACGGGCAGGATGGCATTCTTGACAAAGACGGCTATGTTCAGAACGACATTACCGTCGATGCGCTGGTCAAGCAGGCCTTGTCCCATGCGGCAGCAGGCGCCCAGGTGGTTGCGCCGTCGGACATGATGGACGGCCGCATCCAGGCGATTCGCGAAGCCCTGGAACTGGCCGGCCACGTCAATGTGCGGATCATGGCCTACTCGGCCAAGTACGCCAGCGCCTACTACGGCCCGTTTCGCGATGCGGTGGGCTCGGCGCTGAACCTGGGCAAGGCCAACAAGGCTTCGTACCAGATGGACCCGGCCAACAGCCATGAAGCCTTGCACGAAGTGGCGGCCGATTTGGCCGAAGGCGCCGACATGGTGATGGTCAAGCCGGGGATGCCGTACCTGGACATCCTTTACCGGGTCAAAGAGGAATTCAAAGTGCCGACCTTTGTGTATCAGGTCAGTGGCGAATACGCCATGCACATGGCTGCAATCCAAAATGGCTGGTTGAGTGAAGGGGTAATCCTTGAATCCTTGACGGCCTTTAAACGTGCCGGGGCTGATGGCATCCTGACCTATTTCGCCGCCCGCGCCGCCCAATTGCTTAGAGAGCAACAATAGCCCTCACAGGAACATTCGATGAATACCGAAGGACTCTCAGAAGTTGCCGTAAAAGACGCTCACCCGGTGGTGGAACAAGTCACCGAGACCCCGCCGGAGCACGAGCCGGCCGCGCCTGTGGTGGTAGCCGAAGCGCCAGCCCCGGCCCCGGTGGCCGCCGTGGTGACCAACCTGGATGACAGCAGCCTGTACATCCATCGCGAGCTGTCACAACTGCAATTCAACATCCGCGTGCTTGAACAGGCACTGGATGAGTCCTACCCGTTGCTGGAACGCCTGAAATTCCTGCTGATTTTCTCCAGCAACCTGGATGAGTTCTTCGAGATCCGCGTCGCCGGCCTCAAGAAACAGATCACCTTCGCCCGTGAACAAGCTGGCGCGGACGGCCTGCAGCCGCACCAGGCGCTGGCGCGCATCAGCGAGCTGGTGCACGGTCATGTGGATCGCCAGTACGCGATCCTCAATGACATCCTGCTGCCGGAGCTGGAAAAACATCAGGTTCGCTTCATCCGTCGCCGTCACTGGACCACCAAGATCAAGACCTGGGTACGTCGCTACTTCCGCGACGAAATCGCGCCGATCATCACCCCGATCGGCCTGGACCCGACGCACCCGTTCCCGCTGCTGGTGAACAAGAGCCTGAACTTTATCGTCGAGCTGGAAGGGATCGACGCCTTCGGTCGCGATTCGGGCCTGGCGATCATCCCGGCGCCGCGCTTGCTGCCACGGATCATCAAGGTACCCGAAGAGGTGGGGGGCGCTGGCGACAACTATGTATTCCTGTCGTCGATGATCCATGCCCACGCCGATGACCTGTTCCAAGGCATGAAGGTCAAGGGCTGCTACCAGTTCCGCCTGACCCGTAACGCCGACCTGGCGCTGGATTCCGAAGACGTCGAAGACTTGGCCCGTGCCCTGCGCGGCGAGCTGTTCTCGCGGCGCTACGGGGATGCGGTACGCCTGGAAGTGGCCGACACCTGCCCGAAACACCTGTCGGACTACCTGCTCAAGCAGTTCAACCTGGGCGAGACCGAGCTGTACCAGGTCAATGGCCCGGTGAACCTCACGCGCCTGTTCAGCATCACTGGCCTGGACAGCCATCCGGAGCTGCAATACACGCCGTTCACGCCGCAGATCCCGAAACTGCTGCAAAACAGCGAGAACATCTTCAGCGTCGTGAGCAAGCAGGACATCCTGCTGCTGCACCCGTTCGAGTCCTTCACCCCGGTGGTCGATCTGCTGCGCCAGGCCGCCAAGGACCCGCACGTATTGGCCGTGCGCCAGACCCTGTACCGTTCCGGTGCCAACTCGGAAATCGTCGACGCGCTGGTAGACGCTGCGCGCAACGGCAAGGAAGTCACTGCGGTGATCGAGTTGCGCGCACGCTTTGACGAAGAGTCCAACCTGCAACTGGCCAGCCGCCTGCAAGCGGCCGGCGCGGTAGTGATCTACGGCGTGGTTGGCTTCAAGACCCACGCCAAGATGATGCTGATCCTGCGCCGCGAAGCCGGTGAGATCGTGCGTTACGCCCACCTGGGCACCGGCAACTACCACGCCGGCAACGCCAAGCTCTATACCGACTACAGCCTGCTGACTTCCGACGATGCCTTGTGTGAGGACGTCGGCAAGTTGTTCAGCCAATTGATCGGCATGGGCAAGACATTGCGCATGAAGAAGCTGCTGCACGCGCCGTTCACCCTGAAGAAGGGCATGCTCGACATGATTGCCCGCGAGACCCAGTTCGCCCTCGAGGGCAAACCGGCGCACATCATCGCCAAGTTCAACTCGCTGACCGATCCGAAGATCATCCGCGCGCTGTACAAGGCCAGCCAGTCCGGCGTGCGTATCGACCTGGTGGTGCGCGGCATGTGCTGCCTGCGTCCGGGCATTGTCGGCGTGTCGCATAACATCCATGTGCGCTCGATCATCGGCCGCTTCCTGGAACACACGCGGGTGTTCTACTTCCTCAACGGCGGCGAGGAGCAGATGTTCCTCTCCAGTGCCGACTGGATGGAGCGCAACCTCGACAAGCGTGTGGAGACCTGCTTCCCGGTCGAGGGCAAGAAGCTGATCATGCGGGTCAAGAAGGAGCTGGAAAGCTACCTCACCGATAACACCCACAGCTGGAGCCTGCAGTCGGATGGCCGTTACGTGCGTAACACACCGACCGGCAACCAGAACCCGCGCAGTGCCCAGGCGACGTTGCTGGAGAAGTTGGGTAGCCCGATTCTGTCGGTGAACTAACAGACAACACGCTCTGAAAATGTGGGAGGGGGCTTGCTCCCGATTGCGGTGGTTCAGTCAAAGTATTCGCGACTGACACACCGTAATCGGGGGCAAGCCCCCTCCCACATTTGTTTTTGCAGTGTTCATGAGATCGGGTTAGCGCAGGTTCAGGCTGAACCCCACCCGCGTCAGCCACTCCGCTTCCTGGGCGAAGTCCGCCTGGGTCAGCTGGTTCTCATCCAGCCAGCCTTTGGGGAATACGACATCCAGGCTGTCGCCGTTGGCGCGCAGGGTCACCTGGGGCATCTGCTGGGTGCCACGAATGTGGTGGAACAGGATCGCAAAGCGCAGCAGCACGCACAGGCGGATCAGCTTGATGCCTTCATCGCCGAACTCGGCAAACTTGTCCTTGGGGATATTGCGACGATGGCCGCGCACCAGCAGGGCGAGCATCTGCTGGTCTTCCCGGGAGAAACCCGCCAGGTCGGAGTGCTCGATCAGGTAGGCGCCGTGCTTGTGGTAGTGGTAGTGGGCGATATCCAGGCCCACTTCATGCACCTTGGCCGCCCAGCCGAGCAGTTCGCGCCATACGCCGTCTTCCAGGTCCCAGTCTTCGGCGACCTGATCGAACGCATGCAGGGCTTTACGCTCCACGCGGGCTGCCTGCTCCTGATCGACGTGATAGCGCTCCATCAGCGAAGTGAGCGTGCGCTCTCGTACGTCTTCATGATGATGGCGGCCCAGCAGGTCATACAGCACGCCTTCGCGCAGGGCGCCGTCACAGTGGTCCATGCGTTGCAGTTCGAGGGCGTCGAAGATCGCCTCGAGAATCGCCAGGCCGGCCGGGAAGATGGTGCGACGGTCGGGCTTGATGCCGTCGAAGTCGATCTTCTCGGCATCCCCCAGCTTGAACAGCTTGCGCTTGAGCCAGGCCAGGCCTTCGGCGTTGACTTCACCGGTGCCATGGCCGCCGGCCTTGAGCGCCAGGCCGATGGCACGGATGGTGCCGGACGAGCCGATGGCTTCATCCCAGGTCAGGCGGTGCAGGGCGTGCTCGATGCTCATTATCTCCAAACGCGCTGCCGTATAGGCCTGGGCGTAGCGCGCCGGGGTGATCTTGCCGTCCTTGAAATAGCGTTGGGTATAGCTGACACAGCCCATCTGCAGGCTTTCACGCAGCAGCGGTTCGAAGCGCTGGCCGATGATGAACTCGGTACTGCCGCCGCCGATGTCCGCCACCAGGCGCTTGCCAGGCGTATCGGCCAGGGTGTGCGACACGCCGAGGTAGATAAGGCGTGCTTCTTCACGGCCGGAAATGACTTCCACCGGGTGACCGAGGATCTCCTCGGCGCGACGGATGAATTCGCCCCGGTTACGGGCTTCGCGCAGGGCGTTGGTGCCGACGATTCGCACGGCGCCCAGGGGCATGCCGTTGATCAGTTGGGCAAACCGCTTGAGGCAATCGAGCCCGCGTTGCATGGACTCTTCATTGAGCTGGCGCTCATCGTCGATCCCGGCAGCCAGTTGCACTTTCTCTCCGAGCCGCTCAAGGATGCGGATTTCGCCGTTCTGGGCCTTGGCCACGACCATGTGAAAGCTGTTGGAGCCCAGGTCGATGGCGGCGATCAGGGACAGATTCTTGGCTTGGGATTGCGGCATGGTTTGGGGGTCTCGGTCGATAACCTTGCCATCGTGCCACGATCGACCGCTGACGCCAACGCGTAGCGCCAGAGGATTTCTAATCAGCGCCTCTGCGGAAATCGCCGATGCGGGTTGTAGGAAGTATTCATGACAGTTGTATTGCAAAGTTAACCGATGCCGTAGTCCTTATTTTTAGAGGCCTTTATTTGCGGGGGGGGGGTGGTGGTTAATTCCTACGCGGTTTTGTATTAGTCCTCCGGGTTGTTATTTCAATTCGCACCGTAATTGCTCCGATGCGTAATGTTTCTTGCCGAGTTGCCCAGCACGGTATTGAACCTGCGTCCGGGCAACGAAGAAGTGTCGATCGTCGTTCCAGCCCAAGCGATACGTGAGCCGCAACACGGTACTGGCCATTTCGCCCGAGGGGGAACGGCGGGCCTGCTCAACTACGACTTGCAAGGTATTAACAGCCATTCACGAGAGGCCAGGGGCCGTTTTCTATCGGCGTCCACGGAGGTGGGCGGGTTTGCGGTCGGATACACCCGTGCTGCGAATTTCAACAGCCGCACTTCCCAGCATGTCCACGCCTCCTGGAACAAGAATTTCAAGTATGCCAATGTCGGGGTTAGCGTGGACTCGCAGGTGGGCACTTCCGGCAATAACAAGGACGACGATGGGGTCGGTATTCGATTGCAGGTCAGTGCTCCCTTGGGAGGTGATCGTTCGCTTACTTCCACCGCCAGGCGTCAAGGAAGTCGCGCGAGTATTGGTGCGGCTTTCAATGAGCGCGTCGACGACACGCTCAATTATGAACTTCGCGCCGACAGCGACCTGGGCGCGGCCGCACGGCATGCGCTGGGCGGTTCCCTCAACACGACGTCCCGTTATGCCCAACTGGGCCTGGGCATCAACCGGGACTCGACCAACATCAGCTATAGCGGGCAGTTGCAAGGCGCGGTTGTGGCTTATTCACCGTACAGGGTCGAGGATACGTTTGGGGTTGCGTCAGTCGGCGATATTTCGGGCGCGCGCATCACCACGCCCCAGGGGCCTGTATGGACTGACCGATGGGGAATGGCGGTGATACCCGGTTTGCCTGCCTATCAGGCCAGTCTTGTCGAGGTGGAAGGCAAATCCCTGCCGCGTCAGGTTGACATCAAGAACGGTATTAAGACCCTGGAGGCTGGGCGAGGCTCGTTCAGCACGGTCGACTTTGAAGTGGCGAAGGTCCGGCGGGTGCTGTTGCGCGCCGTCGATCAAAGTGGCCAGCCGTTGGCCAAAGGCGCTTCGGTCCTGGCCGCAGACAAGACATTCCTGACCACGGTTGTCGGAGATGGCCTGATTTTCCTCAACAACATCGACGCGCCACAAGCCCTGACCGTGTCATTGCCGAACGCGACCTCCTGCACACTGCAACTCGACCTGTCGGAAAAAAACGATGATGGCCAACTGTATGAAAACACCGATGCGGTCTGCCACTGAAGGTGCCCTGGTGTCAGGGGCCCTTGCGGTGGTGGTAAGCCTGTTGACGGTTTTTGAGGCTTCGGCTTCTGAGTGCCGGCTATCAGTGAGCCAGCCACAAATTGATTACGGGCTTCTGCGCCCCGTTACAACGCCCGAGCCTCGCGGGATTTTCCTGGGTAAGCGCATGGTGCGTCTGAACGTGGTGTGTTCAGAGGCTACGGTGATTGCCTTGCGTTTTGCCGATGCCCAAGGTTTCAGGTTTGGTCGGGAGGGACGGTTTGATCTGACGCTGCTGCAGCCACTGCTGGATGGACAGGCGATAGAGTTGGCGCCGATGCACAACCGAGCCGAGCGCAGTGGTCAACTGCGGCCTGACCAGGCGCTGGTGGTGCTGAAGGCTGGGCAACCTGCCAGCGGGCGGGTCTTTTCTGCGCAGGTGCAGGTCGACACCTATCTATCGAGCGCCACCCCTCCAGTCCGCGATAAAACGTTGCTGGAGGGTAGCGGTCGTTTTGAATGGGTACCCGGCGGCTGATCGATCAGGCGTGCGCTTCGGTAGTGCCGATGAAGTTCGCCAACTCAGCAGTCTGCGGGTTGGCAAACAACACCTTCGGATCGCCGACTTCATGCACCTTGCCCTGGTGCATGAACACCAGCTTGTCACCGACTTCCCGGGCGAAGCGCATTTCGTGGGTGACCATGATCAGGGTCATGCCGTCCTTGGCCAGTTGGCGCACCACGCTGAGTACTTCATTGACCAGCTCCGGGTCCAGGGCCGAGGTGATTTCATCGCACAGCAGTACCTTGGGCGACATGGCCAGGGCGCGGGCGATGGCAACACGTTGCTGCTGGCCGCCGGACAGGCGATCGGGGAACGCGTCGAATTTCTCGCCCAGCCCCACGCGTTCCAGCATTTGCCTGGCCAGTTGTGCTGCCTTGGCCTTAGGCACTTTCTGCACCACTTGCGGTGCGAGCATGACATTTTCGCCCACGGTCAGGTGCGGGAACAGGTTGAACTGCTGGAACACCATGCCGACTTTCTGCCGCAGGCTGCGCAGGTCGGCGCGGGCGGCGTCGAGGTATTCGCCATCCACCTCGATCACGCCGTCGTTGATCGATTCCAGGCCATTGAGGGTCCGCAGCAAGGTGGACTTGCCCGAGCCGCTGCGGCCGATGATCGCCACGACCTGGCCTTCTTCAACGGTCAGGTCGATGCCCTTGAGGACGTGGTGATCGCCGTAATACTTATGCAGGGCGGAAATTCTAAGCAGAGGCATGCAGTCTCCTTTCCAGGTAGCGCGCACTGAGGGACAAGGGGTAGCAGAGCAGGAAGTAACCGAGGGCCACCAGGCCGTAGACCATGAAGGGCTCGAAGGTGGCGTTGGCGAGCATGCCGCCGGTCTTGGTCAGTTCGGTAAAGCCGATGATTGAAGTGACGGCGGTGCCTTTGACCACTTGCACCGAGAACCCAACGGTGGGCGCCACGGCAATGCGCAGGGCTTGTGGCAGGATCACGTAGCGCAGTTGTTCAAGCGGGTTCAGCGCCAGGCTGGCCGATGCTTCCCACTGGCCATGGGCGATGGAGTCGACGCAGCCGCGCCAGATTTCGGCGAGGTAGGCGCTGGTGAACAGCGTCAAGGCGATTGCGGCCGCCAGCCAGGGCGAAATATCCACGCCGAGCAGGGCAATGCCGAAAAAAACCAGGAACAGCTGCATCAACAACGGGGTGCCCTGGAACAGTTCGATATAAGTGCGCGCAACATTGCGCGCGAATGCCTTGCGGCTGATGCGCAGGGTCATCACCAGCAAGCCGATCAGGCCGCCGCCGATAAACGCCACGATCGACAGCAACAGCGTCCACTGCAGGCCCGTAAGTAGGTTGCGCACGATGTCCCAGAAGGAAAAATCACTCATCGGCTGTTCCTCATCACAAAGCGGCGGCCGATCCAGTTGAGCAACTGGCGAATCATCAACGCCATGCACAGGTACACCAGGGTGGTCAGGGCATAGGTTTCGAACGCGCGGAAATTGCGCGACTGGATAAAGTTGGCGGCAAAACTCAGCTCCTCGGTGGCGATCTGCGAACACACCGCCGAACCGAGCATCACGATGATGATCTGGCTGCTCAGGGCCGGCCACACCTTGCCCAGCGCCGGCAGCAGCACCACATGGCGAAACGCTTCGAAACGCGTCATCGCCAGCGCGGCGGCGGCTTCCAGTTGCCCGCGCGGGATGGCCTGGATGCCGGCGCGGATGATCTCCGTGGAGTAGGCCCCCAGGTTGATCACCATCGCCAGTACGGCTGCTTGCCACTCGGTGATTTTCAATCCCAGGGAGGGCAGGCCGAAGAAGATGAAGAACAACTGCACCAGGAACGGCGTGTTGCGGATCAACTCGACATACACCCCGAAAAACCAGGCAAAGGGCTGGATCTTCCACGCCCGCACCACGGCGCCGACAGTGCCCAGGGTGACGCCCAGGATTGCGCCGATGGCCGTCAGCTCAAGGGTGAACAGCGCGCCGCGCAACAGCAGATCGGTATTGGCCAGCACCGGCACAAAGTCGAATTGATAGGCCATCAATCAGCTCCGCTTCAGAGATCAGCAGGCAATGGCTCTTTGAGCCACTGCATCGCGTTCTTTTCCAGGCTGCCGTCAGCCTTGGCCGCGACCAGGATCTGGTTGACCTTCTCCAGAAGTGCCGGCTCGTTCTTGTTCACGCCCACGTACACCGGCGAGTCCTTGAGCTTCACTTTCAGCGCCGGCACGCGTTTCGGGCTGCGTTCGCTGATCGCCACCATGACCACGTTGCCGCTGGCGATCAGGTCGACCTGGCCGGCCAGGTAGGCAGCGATGGTGGAGTTGTTGTCTTCGAAGCGCTTGATGGTGGCTTCCTTCGGCGCTACGGCGGTCAGCTCGATGTCTTCGATGGCGCCACGGGTCACGCTGATGGTCTTGCCCTTGAGGTCGTCGGTGCTGCTGATGGCGGCGTCAGGCGGGCCGAACACGGCCAGGTAGAACGGTGCGTAGGCCTTGGAGAAGTCGATGACCTTTTCGCGCTCGGGGTTCTTGCCCAGGCTGGAAATCACCAGGTCGACCTTGCCGGTGGTGAGGAACGGGATGCGGTTGGTGCTGTTGACCGGGGTCAGCTCCAGCTTGACCTTGAGTTGGTCGGCCAGCAGTTTGGCGGTGTCGATGTCCAGGCCACGGGGCTTCATGTCGGGGCCGACCGAGCCGAAGGGCGGGAAGTCCTGGGGCACGGCGACCTTGAGGGTGCCACGGGCGACGATATCGTCCAGACCGTTGGCCTGGGCGGGTGCCTGGCTCAGCATCAGGCTGGCAAACAGGGCAGTGAGCAGGGCGCTGCAGCGCTTGGTCATGGCAACTCTCCGAGAAGGGCGAAGGAATTTTCTGGATTTGCTCAGTGCACAGCCCATGCCAGTACTGCGCGGATCGTCTGCGAGGCGCGAGTTTGTTGAGATGCCGTGGTCTTACTGGTCTGAACAGTTGTGCGGGTTTTCGCACCCTTTTCGAGCGTCGGTAAAACTGCGCGAGCCCCTTTGGGGCGTGGCTTGCCGTGGCTCCTGAATAGCTTTACAACTAGCCGCTCTGTTGACAAAAACCTTGAGTTTTTTATGAATTCCATCGCCCAAGCCGTACCGGAAGCGGCCCTGCAGGCCATCCGCAAACTGATCAAGGAGCAAGGCTTCAGGCCGGGCGATGCACTGCCGTCCCAGCGCGACCTGGCGGTGCAATTGGGCGTCAGCCGGGCGTCGCTGCGCGAGGCGCTGTCGTCCTTGAGCGCCTTGGGTGTGGTCAGTGTGCAGCCGGGCAAAGGTGTGTTCGTGCAGGCGGTGGAGGATGCGCCGGGCTTTGCCTGGCCTTTTGCAGCCCAGGCCACGCCGCTCGATATCTTCCAGTTGCGCTATGCGCTGGAAGGGTTTGCGGCGGGTTTGGCGGCGGTCACGTTGACGATCGATGAGCTGGACAGCCTGGAAGACAACGTCGAGGCCATGCGCAAGGTGCTCAAGGCCGGCGACTTCGAAGCGGCCGCACGGCTGGACTTCGAATTCCACCAGCGCATCCTGCTGGCCAGCGGCAACCAGGCGATGGTGAGCATCCTGAGTGCCAGTGCCGAGGTGTTTCTGGAAAGCCAGAAACTACCGTTCATCCGGCCGGAGCGGGCCATGGAAACCTGGCAGGAACATCGAAAAATCCTGCGCGCCCTGGCCCGGCGGGCCAGTGCGTCGGCGCAGAAAACCATGCAGGAGCACGTACGCAACGCGGCGTTGCGCACGGGGATTGCCTTCGTGACTCCCGTGACGCCCTGAGTCGGGCTATGCGCAAACTCATGCGCCATCATAGGAAGACTCAATCAGAGGCGGCTTCCTGAACGGGGGAAGGGCGGCTATGATGGGCAACGTTTTTTTGCTTACAATCCGGAGACATCCATGAGCAACGATCTTATCAAGCACGTCACCGACGCGACCTTTGAGGCCGAAGTACTCAAGGCTGCTGGCCCGGTGCTGGTTGACTACTGGGCTGAATGGTGCGGCCCTTGCAAAATGATCGCTCCGGTCCTGGACGACATTGCAACCACCTACGAAGGCAAGCTGACCATTGCCAAGCTGAACATCGACGACAACCAGGAAACCCCGGCCAAGCATGGCGTGCGCGGTATTCCTACGCTGATGCTGTTCAAGAACGGCAACGTCGAGGCCACCAAGGTGGGTGCGCTGTCGAAGTCCCAGCTGCAAGCTTTCCTCGACGCCAACATCTAAGCGTCGTCAAAAAGCCCCGCAAATAGCGGGGCTTTTTCGTGAAACAGGGCTAGACGCTCCGAAACTCAGGTGGTACATTCGGCCCCGCACTGGTTTCTCCACTGCCCCCTGCAAGCCGTCGCCGACGCATTCCTTTTCGATTAGTACGCGATCCTGTCGCCTTCTCCGCGGCGCGGCCTCATTAAGCCAAAAGCTTAATTTCCCCCCCTCCATAAATGATTACGTCATTCCTATATGAATCTGACTGAACTCAAGCAAAAGCCGATTACCGACCTGCTCCAACTGGCCGAAGAAATGGGCATAGAAAATATGGCCCGTTCGCGCAAGCAGGACGTGATTTTCTCCCTGCTGAAAAAGCACGCGAAAAGCGGCGAGGAAATCTCCGGTGATGGCGTGCTGGAGATTCTCCAGGACGGCTTCGGCTTCCTCCGCTCTGCAGACGCCTCCTATCTCGCCGGCCCAGACGACATCTATGTCTCCCCGAGCCAGATCCGTCGCTTCAACTTGCGCACCGGTGACACCATCGTTGGCAAGATCCGCCCACCGAAGGAAGGCGAGCGTTACTTCGCCCTGCTCAAGGTCGACACGATCAACTTCGATCGTCCCGAGAACGCGAAAAACAAGATTCTCTTCGAGAACCTGACGCCGCTGTTCCCGACCGTGCGCATGAAGATGGAAGCCGGTAACGGTTCCACCGAAGACCTGACCGGTCGCGTGATCGACCTGTGCGCCCCCATCGGCAAAGGCCAGCGTGGCCTGATCGTCGCCCCGCCGAAAGCCGGTAAGACCATCATGCTGCAGAACATTGCAGCGAACATCGCACGTAACAATCCTGAAGTTCACCTGATCGTATTGCTGATCGATGAGCGTCCGGAAGAAGTCACCGAAATGCAGCGCACCGTGCGCGGCGAAGTGGTTGCCTCGACGTTCGATGAGCCGCCGACCCGCCACGTGCAGGTTGCCGAAATGGTGATCGAGAAGGCCAAGCGCCTGGTCGAACACAAGAAGGACGTGGTGATCCTGCTCGACTCCATCACCCGTCTGGCCCGTGCCTACAACACCGTGATCCCGAGCTCCGGCAAGGTGCTCACCGGTGGTGTCGATGCCCACGCCCTGGAGAAACCGAAGCGTTTCTTCGGCGCCGCGCGGAATATCGAAGAAGGCGGCTCGCTGACCATTATCGCCACCGCACTGGTTGAAACCGGTTCGAAGATGGACGAAGTGATCTACGAAGAGTTCAAGGGTACCGGCAACATGGAACTGCCCCTGGACCGTCGCATCGCGGAAAAACGCGTGTTCCCGGCGATCAACATCAACCGCTCCGGCACCCGCCGCGAAGAGTTGCTGACCGCCGACGACGAACTGCAGCGCATGTGGATCCTGCGCAAGCTGCTGCACCCGATGGACGAAGTGGCAGCCATCGAGTTCCTGATCGACAAGTTGAAAACCACCAAGACCAACGACGAGTTCTTCCTGTCGATGAAACGTAAGTAATAACGACGTTTCAGGTCCGAAAAAATGGCGCCCCCAGGGGCGCCATTTTTTTTGTGTCGGTTTTTCGGTCCCTGCAACGGCCAAATGCACCTCGATAAGCTGCCAGCAGCCCTCAGAGCAGGTAGGATGTACGCCTATTTTACGGGTGGCATGGTTAATGAAATTCAAGGATCTTCGGGATTTCGTGCAGCAACTTGAGCAGCGCGGAGAGTTGAAACGTATCCAGATGCCGATTTCACCGGTGCTGGAAATGACTGAGATTTGCGACCGCACCTTGCGTAACAAGGGCCCGGCGCTGCTGTTCGAGAACCCGACCGGCTTTGACATACCGGTGCTCGGCAACCTGTTCGGTACCCCCGAGCGTGTGGCCTTTGGCATGGGCGCCGAGGCGGTCAGCGAGTTGCGCGAGATCGGCAAGCTGCTGGCGTTCCTCAAGGAACCCGAGCCGCCCAAGGGCTTGAAGGATGCCTGGTCGAAGCTGCCGATCTTCCGCAAGATCATTGCCATGGCACCCAAGGTGGTCAAGGACGCGGTGTGCCAGGAAGTGGTCATCGAAGGCGATGATGTCGATCTGGCCATGCTGCCGGTGCAAACCTGCTGGCCCGGCGACGTCGGCCCGCTGATCACCTGGGGCCTGACCGTCACCAAGGGCCCGAACAAGGACCGCCAGAACCTGGGGATCTACCGCCAGCAAGTGATCGGCCGCAACAAGGTGATCATGCGTTGGCTGAGCCACCGTGGCGGTGCCTTGGACTTCCGTGAATGGTGCGAGAAGCACCCGGGCAAGCCGTTCCCGGTCTCCGTGGCCCTGGGCGCCGACCCTGCGACCATCCTCGGCGCCGTGACCCCGGTGCCCGACAGCCTGTCCGAATACGCCTTCGCCGGGTTGTTGCGTGGCAACCGCACCGAGCTGGTGAAGTGCCGTGGCAACGACCTGCAAGTGCCGGCCACCGCTGAAATCATCCTCGAAGGCGTGATTCATCCAGGCGAGATGGCCGATGAAGGCCCGTACGGCGACCACACCGGCTATTACAACGAAGTCGACAGCTTCCCGGTGTTCACCGTGGAGCGCATCACCCATCGGATCAAACCGATCTACCACAGCACCTACACCGGTCGGCCGCCGGATGAGCCGGCGATTCTGGGGGTGGCGCTGAACGAAGTGTTCGTGCCGATCCTGCAGAAGCAATTCCCGGAAATCACCGACTTCTACCTGCCGCCGGAAGGCTGTTCATATCGCATGGCCATCGTGACCATGAAGAAGTCGTATCCCGGCCATGCCAAGCGGGTCATGCTGGGTGTGTGGTCGTTTTTGCGACAGTTCATGTACACCAAGTTCGTTATCGTCACCGACGACGATATCAATGCCCGGGACTGGAACGATGTGATCTGGGCCATCACCACGCGCATGGACCCCAAGCGCGACACGGTGATGATCGATAACACGCCGATCGACTACCTCGACTTCGCGTCGCCGGTGTCGGGGCTGGGCTCGAAGATGGGCCTGGACGCTACCCACAAATGGCCGGGTGAAACGACCCGCGAGTGGGGCCGGGTGATCGTCAAGGATGAGGCCGTCACGGCACGTGTCGATGCGATTTGGAAAGAATTGGGAATAGATTGATGCGTGTAACCCTGCAACCTTCCGGCGCCGTGCTGGAGCTGGTCCCCGGCGAGCGAATCCTCGAAGGCGCGCGCCGCCTGGGATACGAATGCCCCCAGGCGTGTCGCAATGGCGTGTGCCACGTGTGCGCCGCACTGCTGGTGGAGGGCCGGGTGCAGCAAGCCGGTGAAGTGCGCGACCATGGCGAGTTCTACACCTGCATCGCCGAGCCGCTGGAAGATTGCGTTGTGTTGTGGGATGGCGTGCTGGCGCCGGGAGAGTTGCCGTTGCGCAAGTTGTCGTGCCAATTGAGCGAGTGCGTGGAAGTGGGTGGCGATGTGTGGCGCGTGCGCCTGCGGGCCCCGGCGGGCAAGGCGGTGCGTTACCACGCCGGGCAATACCTGATGATCGAGCGGGAGAATGGCGAGAAATCGGCGTTTTCCCTGGCCTCTGCGCCCCACGCCGGTCGCGAGCTGGAACTGCATGTACTGGCCCGCGAGGACAGCGCGCGCAACTTGCTCGAGCAACTGCAGCGCAACCAGATGGCGCGCATCGAGCTGCCATTTGGCGACACCCACCTGGCCGAGTTGCCGGACGGGCCATTGGTGCTGATCGCCGCCGGTACCGGCATGGCGCAGATGCACAGCCTGATCGAGCATTGCCGCGCTTCCGGCTTCAAGCACCCGGTGCACCTGTACTGGGGTGTGCGGCGCCCGGAAGATTTCTACGAGATCGAGCACTGGGACCAATGGCGGCAACTGCCCAACCTGTTCCTGCACAAGGTGGTCAGTGACCTGTGCGGCTGGGAAGGACGCTGCGGCCTGCTGCATGAAGCGGTGTGCGAAGACATTGCCGACCTCAAGGCGGTGCATGTCTACGCCAGCGGTTCACCGGCGATGATCTACGGCACGCTGGATGCGTTGGTCGACGCCGGCATGGACGCACACCAGATGCGCGCCGACGTATTCGCCTACGCCCCGCGGCCCTGACGCAACCGAACGGTGCAACGGGGCATGCGCACGCTCAGAATCGTACTCCGGTCGTCACCATCGCCGCATTGAACCCCAGCAGCACCAGTTCCGCTGCCACCGGCCCGTAATGGGTGCCTACCGACGGGATGATCACCGGCGCCACGCCGAAACGGTTCAGGGGGATCTTGTCACGGTATTTGCCGCGATAGCCCTGGATCGCCCCGCCTGTGACCTTGAGGTACACCGCAGAGTCGGCCATCTCATAGCGCTTGCCTGCATAGGCGTAGTAAGAGCGCTGGCTGAACGAGTTGCGAAACGTCGCCCCGCCATACACCAATCCTGATGCCTCATTGCGCTCCAGGCCGATCAGGTCCTGGTTGTTGTTGTGGTCTTTGTCCGGCGCGAAGTGCCGGGTATAGACGCTGGTCTGCGCGTACCAGAAGCCTTTGTCGTCCTCGGCAGGCAGTGTTTCGCCAGCCAGTGCGGTGGTGGCCTGGGCCAGGAACAGCAGGCCTGGCAGTCGAAATTTCTTCATGGGTGCGACCTCGATAGGCGGTTTGATGGGCGGCTAGGTGGGTCGTGGACGTGCGCGCCAGTTTGACGGCATGGCGTGCTCCCAGGCTGAACCGGGGCTGAAAGTAGCCGGATTGCCCTGTGCAATCCTGACGAAAGGGGCATCGGGCTTATGCATTCGCTTATGCTTTAAAGGTATTTAATTTGTTACATAAATATCTTTAAGCTATATCTCAACGGACTACCGATTTTCTTCCAATAACCATTAACTGACCGCCACCGCCCGCCAGCCGGATCGATCTTGCGAACTCAGAACACTGACGTTCTGATTCTTGATTCAAAGGGGAGCGGTATGGGGAGCTACACGCAACACGCGCTGTACACAGCGATTTTGTCGGCTAATTTGCTGGCCGCTGTGGGCTTCAATCCTGTCCGGGCGGCCGAAGCGCCCGCCACCGATGCACCCAAGCTCGACACCGTGATCGTCACCGGCACCCGCGCCCAGGAGCGTACCGCCAGTGCTTCGCTGTCTCCGATCGATGTGATTTCCGGCGATAGCCTGCGCAGCACGGGCTCCGATGAGTTGGGGGCGGTGCTGGCGCGCCTGATTCCGTCGATCAACTTCCCGCGCCCAAGCCTGGTGGATGGTGCCGAACTGGTGCGCCCTGCGCAGTTGCGCGGCCTGTCACCCGATCAGGTGCTGGTGCTGGTCAACGGCAAGCGCCGCCACACCAGTGCCTTCGTCAACCTGGGCGGCGCGGTGGGCCGTGGGTCGGCACCGGCGGACCTGAACGCGATCCCGCTGTCGGCGGTGGACCATATCGAAGTGCTGCGTGACGGTGCTTCCGCCCGCTACGGCTCGGATGCGATTGCGGGGGTGATCAACGTGATCCTCAAGCACGCCGACCATGGCGGTTCGATCTCCACCAAATTCGGCGAATACAAGAAGGGCGATGGTATCCAGCGCAATGTCAGCGGCAATACCGGCCTGGCACTGGGCGACAACGGTTTTATCAACCTGTCGGCCGAGGGCGCCGATAACGATTACACCAACCGTGCCGGTAAAGACTTCCGGCCTGGCAGCGTGGGCTCTACCACTTACGGCCAGCAGGTGTTCCGCCAGGGTGAGCCGGCCACCAATGAAGGCAAGTTCCAGTTCAACTCCGAATATTCCTTCAACGATGCGGCCGAGTTCTACACCTTCGGCGGCTACAGCAAGCGGCGCGGCGAGACGGCGGCGTTCTACCGGGCGAGCAATGCGTCCAACAACATCCCGGCGCTCAACCCCAACGGTTACCTGCCGCTGATCAAGGGCAACCTTGAAGACACCTCGTTGGTGGTGGGCCTGCGCGGTTTGCTGGCCTACGACTGGCATTACGACCTGTCGGCCAACTATGGCAAGAACCAGTACGCACTCAGCACCGAAACCATCAACACCTCCCTTGGCCTGGCCACACCGCGCAAGTTCGACAACGGCACCCTGAGCAACGACCAGAAGCAAGTCAGCCTGGACCTGTCCCGCGAGTTCGACGTGGGCTGGCTGCCTTACCCGGTGTCCGTGGCGTTTGGCGGTGAATACCTGCACCAGGGTTATGAAATCGAGGCGGGCGAGCCGGCCTCCTACTTCCAGACCGGCAGTTCCGGACTGGGTGGTTTCCGTGATGCCGACGCGGGCACCAGCACGCGCCACAACTGGGCCCAGTACCTGGACCTGGAAACCAACTTCACCGAAAAACTCAGTGCCTCGGCGGCGGTACGCCACGAGGACTACAGCGACTTCGGCTCGAATGTCAGTGGCTCGCTCTCAGCCCGTTATGACTTCACCCCGCAGGTGGCCGTGCGCGGCAGTGTTTCCAACGGTTTCCGCGCGCCGTCCCTGGCCCAGCAGAACTTTGCCTACACCTCATCGCAGTTGATCGGCAGCACCATCCAGGAGGCCGGCACGTTCCCGGCCAACAGCCAGGTGGCGCGTTTGCTCGGCGCCGAAGATCTCAAGGCCGAGAAGTCGCGCAACTACAGCCTTGGGCTGGTGCTGGAGCCGGCCGATGACCTGACGGTGACGGTGGATGTGTACCGCATCGACATCCGTGACCGTATCAGCCTGTCGTCCAACCTCGGCATAAACGCGGCGACGCGCGCCTATTTGCAGGCCAACGGTGTCGGCAATATCGACTACACCACCGCCCGCTACTTCACCAACGCCACCGACACCAGCACCGACGGCGTCGACCTGGTCGCCAACTATCGTTACCAGTTCGACAGCGGCATCCGCTGGAACAGCACCGTGGGCTACAACTACAACCACACCAAGGTGACGGACGTGAAGGCCAACCCGGCTATCCTCGACAGCCTGGGCGCGAACCTGGTGCGCGTGGACCGCCGCGAGCGCATCGGTTTGCTGGGGGATACCACGCCGCAGCACAAGCTGAGCCTGGGTAACGACTTCACTTACGGCCATTGGGCCCTGCACAGCAACCTGGTGCGCTATGGTGAATTCACCAGTTACCAGGCGGACAAGGTCAATGACCAGACCTTCAAGGCCGCCTGGGTGCTGGACCTGTCGGCGGACTACAGGCTGAAGAACTGGACCTTCACCCTGGGCGGCGACAACGTCACCGATAAATACCCGGAGAAGGTCAACGCCTTCGCCAGCAGTGGGGGCAATCTGGCCTATAGCACTTTTTCGCCGTACGGTTACAGCGGCGCGTTTTATTACGGTAAAGTTGCTTACAACTGGTAACACACAGGAGGCGCACCGCTTTTCGCCATGACCGCCATTGAATCCGATCTTCTGCAATTGGCTTACCCTCCGCGGCTCGATCTGGGGCCGCAACTCACTCACGAACAGTTAATGAGCTCGATGCAGGCCACCATGGGCCGGCACAAGGGTGGACCGGTCTGGCTATTTGCGTATGGTTCGCTGATCTGGCGCCCGGAATGTTCGTCGACAGAGCGGGTGCGGGCACGGGTCCACGGTTATCACCGGGGTTTGTACCTGTGGTCCCACGAGCATCGGGGCACGCCGGAGTTGCCGGGCCTGGTCTTTGGCCTGGATCGCGGGGGCTCGTGCAGCGGCTTTGCCTACCGCTTGCCGGAAGATCAACTGGAGGCTTCGCTTTACGCCTTGTGGCAGCGCGAGATGCCTTACCCGTCCTACCGGCCGCACTGGCTCAGCTGCCGTCTTGAAGATGGCAGTCAGGTGCAGGCGTTGGGGTTCGTGTTGGAGCGGCACTTGCCCAGCTACGCCGGAAACTTGCCCGATATCGTGCTTAACCATGTGCTGCAAAGCGCTTGCGGGCGTTACGGCACCACTCGCGATTATGTCGAGCAGACCGTCAACGCCCTGCGTAGCCACGCCATGCCAGACAAGAATCTGGAGGCGCGGCTCAAGCGTTGTGCCAAGGATTGCTCAGGCGATTAACGCGCCGAGCTGACGCTGTTGGTGTGCCACAGCGTTGGGATCAGGAACGCGATGGCCAGCAGGCATGCGCCGATCAGCAGCACGAAACCACCGTCCCAGCCGAAATGGTCCACGGTGTAGCCCATGGCCGCACTGGCTGCCACCGAACCGCCCAGGTAGCCGAACAGACCGGTGAAGCCCGCAGCCGTACCGGCGGCTTTCTTCGGTGCCAGTTCCAGCGCCTGCAGGCCGATCAGCATCACCGGGCCGTAGATCAAAAAGCCGATCGAGAACAGCGCGATCATGTCGACCATCGGGTTGCCCGGCGGGTTGAGCCAGTACACCAGGGTCGCCACGGTCACCAGCGCCATGAACACGATGCCGGTCAGGCCACGGTTGCCACGGAAGATCTTGTCCGACATCCAGCCGCACAGCAGCGTGCCCGGAATACCTGCCCACTCGTAGAAGAAGTACGCCCAGGACGATTTATCCACCGTGAAGTGCTTGGCTTCCTTGAGGTAGGTCGGTGCCCAGTCCAGTACGCCGTAGCGCAGCAGGTAGACGAACACGTTGGCGAAGGCGATGTACCAGAGCATTTTGTTGCGCAGCACATACTTGACGAAGATTTCCTTGGCGCTGAATTCGTCTTCGTGGCTGGCGTCGTAGCCTTCCGGGTAGTCGTTCTTGTATTTCTCAATCGGTGGCAGACCGACCGATTGCGGGGTGTCGCGCATGGTGATGAAGGCAAACGCCGCCACCGCCAAGGCCACCGTGGCCGGTACATAGAACGCCGCATGCCAGTCGTTGAACCAGGCCATGCCCAGCAGGAACAGCGGGCCGATCAGGCCGCCGCCGACGTTGTGCGCCACGTTCCACACCGACACCACGCCGCCGCGTTCTTTCTGCGACCACCAGTGCACCATGGTCCGGCCACTGGGCGGCCAGCCCATGCCCTGGGCCCAGCCGTTGATGAACAGCAAAATGAACATCATGGTCACGCTGGACGTCGCCCAAGGCGCGAAACCGAAAATGAACATTACCCCGGCCGATACCAGCAGGCCGAAGGGCAGGAAGTAACGCGGGTTGGAGCGGTCGGACACCAGGCCCATGAGGAACTTGGACAGGCCATAGGCGATCGCGATCGCCGACATCGCCAGGCCCAGCTCACCCCGGGTGTAACCCTCGTCGATCAGGTAGGGCATGGCCAGGGAGAAGTTCTTGCGCAGCAGGTAATACCCGGCATAACCGAAGAAAATACCGGCGAAGATCTGCCAGCGCAGCCGTCGGTAGGTACTGTCGATTTTTTCTTCAGGCAGAGGCGCCTGGTGTGCGGCAGGACGAAAGAAAGCAAACATTCAAGAGCTCCAGATTTCTTGTTTTGACTGCGGATGCGAATGTTACAGTTTCGTTACCGAAAATAGCATTGCCTCTTATCTGCAAATACAGGAAATGAGAGTAGGAGCATGTTCTCTTACGAACAGCGAAGATCAAATGTGGGAGGGGGCTTGCCCCCGATAGCGGTAGGTCAGCCAGCTTATCTGTAGCTGACCCACTGCCATCGGGGGCAAGCCCCCTCCCACATTTGATTGCATTTCAGATTGGTCAGCGGGTCTGGACGACGACCTTGCCTACCGCCCGGCGCTGCCCGAGGTCATTGATCGCCTGGGCAGCCTGTTCCAGCGGATACACCTGCGACACCAACGGCTTGAGCTTGCCCTCACCGTACCAAGTGAACAGTTGCTGGAAGTTCGCCGCATTGTCCTGGGGCTGGCGCTGGGCAAACGAACCCCAGAACACCCCGACCACCGCCGCACCCTTGAGCAGCGCCAGGTTCACCGGCAGCTCCGGGATGCGCCCGCTGGCAAAACCCACCACCAGCAGGCGGCCATTCCAGGCAATGGCGCGAATGGCCTGGTCAAACAGGTCGCCGCCCACCGGGTCGTAGATCACATCGGCGCCGTTACCGTCGGTCAGGCGCTTGATCTCGTCCTTGAGGCTGGCTTCGCTGTAGTTGATCAGTTCATCGGCGCCGGCGGCCTTGGCCACGGCGAGTTTGTCGGCACTGCTCGCGGCGGCGATCACCCGCGCACCCATGGTCTTGCCGATTTCCACGGCGGCCAGGCCCACGCCGCCGGAAGCGCCGAGCACCAGCAGGGTTTCGCCGGGTTGCAGGTTGGCGCGTTGTTTCAGTGCGTGCATGGAGGTGCCGTAGGTCATGCTGAAGGCGGCGGCGGTGTTGAAGTCCATGCTTGGCGGGATCGGCAGCACGTTGTAGCCCGGCACCGCGACCTGTTCGGCGAAGCTGCCCCAGCCAGTGAGTGCCATGACCCGGTCGCCGACTTTCAGGTGGCTGACCTTTTCCCCGACTTCGCTGACCACCCCCGATGCCTCGCCACCCGGCGAGAACGGGAAGGGCGGCTTGAACTGGTATTTGCCCTCGATGATCAGGGTGTCGGGGAAGTTGACCCCGGCGGCATGCACGTCGAGCAGGATTTCGTTCTTCTTGATCGTGGGGCTCGCGACGTCTTCCAGCACCAGGGTTTCGGCGGGGCCGAAGGCTTTGCACAGCACAGCTTTCATCGGGCTATTCCTTTTGGTGTCGTGGCCGATAAGTGTAGGAGGGTAGGCCTGTGGGTCAACGAGCATGCTCGGCCCTGATAAGTCGCCATAAGCTTGTGCTCTGCCTTGCTAGCGTTATGCTACCCGGCAACCGAATGTGAGGAATGAACTGTGAAAGCGTGGATCCTATTGATGCTGGCCCTGACCTTGCCGATGGCAGCCCAGGCCGAAGAAGCCAAAGAAGGCGAGGCGCCGAAGGTCAGCTATATCAGCCTGAGCCCGCCGTTCGTGGGTAACTACGGCCTGGATGGCACAGCCAAGCTCAAAGTGTTCAAGGCCGACATCGCCCTGCGCGTGACCGGCGAGGAAGCCGCCAAAGCGGTCAAGGCCAACGACGCATTGATCCGTAACCAGTTGGTCGCGCTGTTCACCCAGCAGACCAACGAGGCCATGAGCACGGTCGACGGCAAGGAGAAGCTGCGCCAGGAAGCCCTCAAGCAAACCCAGCAAGTGATGAACGACGAGACGGGCAAGCCCATGGTGGAAGACCTGCTGTTCAATAACCTGATCATTCAGTAATCAGCCTGGCTTGCGGTTCAGGAAGCCAGGCTCTTCCTGAACCGCGCCAACGCCACCGCAAAAAACACCAGCCCGATCCCCGCCAGCGCCAGCAAGTCCGGCCACACCACACTCACCCCCGCATCGCGAAACAAAATCGCTGCGCTCAGGCTCACAAAGTGCGTCGACGGCGAGCCCTGCATCACCCACTGCAACCACTCGGGCATGCTGTCCAGCGGCGTGCTGCCGCCTGATAACAGCAGCATCGGGATAATCACCGGGATCGCCAGCAAGCCGAACTGCGGCGTCGAGCGGGCGAGGGTGGCGAGGAAGATCCCCAGTGCCGTACTGGCAAACAGATACAGGGCAGTCACAAACAGGAACAACCCCAGCGACCCGGCCAGCGGCACGCCGAGCAGCCCTTTGACCACCACCTCCAGCGATAGCCAGGTGCACAGCACCACCACCAGCATATTGCTCCAGATTTTCGCCAGCATGATTTCCAGTGCGGTCAGCGGCAGTACCAGCAGGTGGTCGAGGGTGCCGTGCTCGCGCTCACGCAGTAATGCGGTGCCGGTGAGCACGATGGCCAGGATGGTGATGTTGTTGACGATCTGGATCACGGCCAGGAACCAGCCGCCCTCCAGGTTGGTGTTGAACAGTGCTCGGGTCGTGAGCAGCGCGGGCGCCTGGCGGGTGGCGTCGGTTTGCCCGCTGTAGTTGAGCAATTCGCGCTGGAAGATCCGCCCGATATAGCCCGCGCCCATGAACGCCTGGCTCATCGCCGTGGCGTCGACGTTCACCTGCACGCCAGGCTGGCGACCGGCCAGCAGGTCGGCCTGGAAGTTGGCCGGCACGTTGATCACGAAGGTGTACTGGCCGCTGTCCATCACCTTGTCCAACTGGTCATAGGCTAACGGCGCCGGTGCTTGGAACTCGGGCGGTTGCAGCGCCTCGGCCATCTGCCGGGAGAGCGCGCTGTGGTCTTCATCGACAAACGCCACGCTGGCGTTGTGCACGCCGATCACCGAGCCGGCGGCGGGCATGTAGATGGCGACGGTGAAGGCGTAGAACAGAAACAGCAGCAATACGCTGTCGTGACGCAGGCTGGTGAGTTCCTTGATGCCCAGCCGGAAGATGTGTGCGAGCTTGTGCATCAGGCCTCCTGCTTCTTGAGCATGACCAGGCTCAACCCGGTGAACCCGATAAAGAAGCCGAACAGCGCCAGGCATTGCGGCCACAACTGGCGCAGATCCAGGGCCTTGGTGAAGGTGCCCACGGCAATATCCAAAAAGTGCCCGGCCGGAAACAGTGCGCCCATCAAGGCGGCGGCGCCCTCCAGGGACGAGCGCGGCACGATCAGCCCGGAAAACTGGATGGTTGGCAGGCTGGTGATGATCATGGTGCCGAGGATCGCCGCGATCTGGGTGCGGGTGAACGCGGAAATCAGCAGGCCCATGCTGGTGGTGGCCAGCACATACAGCAGCCCGCCAAACGCCAGCGTCAGGCCGCTGCCCTTGAACGGCACGCCGAACAGCCAGCGATTCATCGCCACCAGCAGCGCCAGGTTGACCAGGCTCACGGCCAGGTAGGGAGCCTGTTTGCCCAACAGGAATTCCAGGCGTGTCAGGGGGGTGGCGTAGAAGTTGGTGATCGACCCCAGTTCTTTCTCGCGCACGATGCCCAGGGCGGTGAGCATCGCCGGGATAAACGCCAGGATCAGCGCCATCACGCCGGGGCCGATGGCATTCACGCTGACCACGTCCTGGTTATAGCGAAAACGGGTTTCCAGTTTGGCGGCTGCCTGGGTGCTGCGCGGCAGGCTGCTCAGTTCGGCCAGTTGCTGCAGGTTGCCTTGGTGCACCGCCTCCACATAGTTGCGGCTGGTTTCCGCACGAAACGGCATGCCGCCATCGAGCCACGCGGCCACGGTGGGTTGGCGCCCGGCATAGAGATCGCGACCAAAGCCGGGCGGGATCTCCAGGGCCAGTTTGATTTCCGAGCGTTGCAGGCGTCGGTGTAATTCGGGGGCGTTTTGGATCGGCGCCTGCTCGGCGAAGTAGCGCGAGCTGCGGAAGGCTTCCAGATAGGCGCGGCTTTGTGGCGTCTGGTCCTGGTCGTAGACGGCGAAGGCGAGGTTTTCCACATCCAGGGAAATGCCGTAGCCGAAGATCACCATCATGAACATCGCACCGAGCAGGGCGAAGGCCATGCGTACTTTGTCGCGCAGCAGTTCCTTGCCTTCGCGGCTGGCCACGGCCAGCAGGCGAGACAGGCTGAAACCACGTTTGCTGATGGGCGGCGCATGGGTTTCGCTGACGGTTTTGGCCGACGTGGCGGGTTCGGCATCGCCTTGGGCTTGCTCAAGGCAGATGACGAACGCGGCTTCCAGGGTGTCGCCGTTGAATTGCCGTTGCAGTGCGTCCGGTGTGTCGCAGGCCAGTACCTTGCCGGCATGCATCAGGGAGATGCGGTCGCAGCGCTGGGCTTCATTCATGAAGTGGGTAGACAGGAATATCGTCACCCCTTGTTCGCGGGACAACTCGATCAACAGCCGCCAGAAATCATCCCGCGCCGCTGGGTCGACGCCCGAGGTGGGCTCATCGAGGATCAACACTTCCGGGCGATGCAGCACCGCCACGGCCAATGACAAGCGTTGGCGCAGGCCGAGGGGCAGCTCCCCGGACGGCTGCTCGGCCACTTCACCGAGGTCGAAACGCTTGATCAGCTCATCGATGCGCGGGCCGCTGTCGGCCTTGGGCAAATCGAACAGTTGCGCGTGCAACACCAGGTTCTGGCGCACGCTCAGCTCGCCATACAGCGAGAAGCTTTGCGACATGAACCCTACGCGCTTGCGGGTGGCCAGGTCCTTGGCGTTCACCGGGTTGCCCAGCAGCGTGGCGCTGCCTTCGGTGGCCGGCATCAGCCCGGTGAGGACTTTCATGGTGGTGGTCTTGCCACAGCCGTTGGAGCCGAGGAAGCCGAAGATCTCGCCACGGCCGATGGCAAAGCTGACCTTGTTCACCGCCGTGAAGTCGCCGAAGCGCAGGGTCAGGTCGTGGGCTTCGATGGCGATATCGGTGTTGGCGTTTTCCCTTGGCGGGATCACCAGGGGTTGGTTGTCGTGGGCACTGTCGCCCTGGAAGTGGGTGAAGGCCTCATCCAGTTTGCCGCTGGGGGTCGCTGCCGCCAGTTCGCTGCTGAGCCCGTCGGCGATCAGCTGGCCACGGTCGAGCATCAGGCAATGTTCGAACTGTTCGGCTTCTTCCATGTAGGCGGTGGCCACCAGCAGCGTCAGTTGCGGACGCTCGCTGCGGACGGTCTCCACCAGTTCCCAGAAGCGCCGCCGCGACAGCGGGTCGACGCCGGTGGTGGGTTCGTCGAGGATCAACAGGTCCGGATCGTGGATCAGCGCGCAGCACAGGCCGAGCTTCTGCTTCATGCCGCCGGAGAGCTTGCCGGCCGGCCGCTCGGCGAAGCGCGCGAGGTCGGTGGCCAACAGCAGGTTGTGCATGCGCTGGTCGCAGTCGGCGTTGGACAGGCCGAACAGCGTGGCGAAGAAGCGGATGTTTTCGCTGATGGACAGTTCGGGGTACAGGTTGCCGCCCAGGCCCTGGGGCATGAAGGCAATGCGCGGGTATAGGCTGTTGCGGTGGCGACGGTCCTGGATGGAGCCGCCGAGCACTTCCAGTTGGCCGTCCTGGAGCTTTTTAACCCCGGCGATCAACCCCAACAGGCTCGACTTGCCCGCTCCATCCGGGCCGATCAGTCCGCAGCGGGTGCCGGTGGGCAGGCTGAAGGCGATGTCGATCAAGGCCTGCTGCTTGCCGTAACGGTGGTTGATGGCGGTGGCGTGCAGCGCCAGGCCGGTCATTGCAGGTTGGCCGGCCAGTCGATGTCAGCCATGCGCACGTAGCCGGCGCCGGGCATCCCCGGTTTGGCCTGGGGCACGGCGCTGGGTTGGGTCAGGCGCAGCTTGACGCGAAACACCAGTTTCTGGCGTTCGTCGCGGGTTTCCACTTCCTTGGGGGTGAACTGCGACTTGGCAGCAACAAAGCTGATTTTCGCCGGCAGCGGTTGCTGGGGCAGGGCATCGAGCAGGATACGTGCGTCACTGCCCACCGTCAGGCGGCCGGTGACGGAGGCGGGCAGGTAGAGGTTCATGTACTGATCCTCGGGATCGATCAACAACAGCACGCGCCCGCCGGCACCGAGGACCTCGCCGGGCTCGGCCAGGCGCAGTTGGATAATGCCGTCGATGGGCGCGCGCAGGCTGCTGTCATCGATTTCGCTGGTCAACTGGGCGACCTGGGCCTGGGCAGCACCGATGGCGGCCTTGACCGAATTGACCTGGGCTTGCGCGGCGATCACGGCGGCGTTGCCGGTGTTCTGGCGGGCCTGCTGCTGGTCGATCAACTGGCTGCTGGCAAAGCCGCGCTTGTACAGTTCCTGGGTACGCTTGAGTTCCTGGTTGGCCAGCAGTTGCTCGCTTTGGCGCAGTTGCACATTGGCCTCGGCGGCGGCGAAGTTTTCCCTGGCGCGCAGCACTTCGGCTTCGGCCTGGGCGCGCTGGGCTTCCAGGGTGCGGGTGTCCATGCGCGCCAGCAACTGGCCCTTGAGCACCTTGTCACCTTCATCCACCCGCACCTCGGCCAGGCGGCCGGGGATCTTGGCGGCGATCTGCACTTCGGTGGATTCCAGGCGGCCGTTGCCCATGCCCAAGCCTTCGGGCAGGCGATCCTGGGTGGACTTCCAGTAACCGAAGCCGCCGGCGGCGAGCAACAAGGCAATCAACAAAGCGGCAAACAAGTGGGAGGAGCGGGGCGTGATCGACATGGGTGCATCCTGCGGCGTTAGCGTCCTAGTTTGACCGAGGCAGCCCGAGGGGCGTTGATGCCGGTCAAATGAAGCGCAAGCCTAACCCGGTTCAGGTGCAGATGCATGCGCCGGGAGCGTGACCGCAGGGTTCTGGTCAGCGCAGTGCCAGCACCGCTGCCCATTGTTCTGCCGTGACCGGCATCACGGACAAGCGACTGCCTTTTTGTACCAGGGGCAATTCGGCGAGGGCGGTTTGCTGTTTCAGGTAGCCCAGGCCCAGCACCTTGGGAAAGGTCTGGACGTGCGCGACGTTGATCGCACTCCACGGGTTTTTCTCCGGGGTGGCCTTGGCGTCGAAGTAGTGGCTGTCCGGCTCCAGCGCGGTAGGGTCCGGATAGGCGGCCGCGATGATCTTGCCGATGCCGGCAATGCCGGGCTCGGGGCAACTGGAGTGGTAGAAGAAAAATTGGTCACCCACTGCCATGGCGCGCAGGAAGTTGCGTGCCTGGTAGTTGCGTACCCCGTCCCAGCGCGCTTCGCCCAGCGTTTCCAGGCCGTTGATGGAGAGTTCGTCGGGCTCGGATTTCATCAGCCAGTAGGCCATTTTTGCGCTCCTGAAAAAGCAGTGGGCAAGTTGTCAGGCAATTTGATGACAAACCGACAGTCGGTTGGCGTCAAGGTTTGCGTGTTGGTTCACGTTATCGGAGAATGCCGGGATTTTAAGCTTGACGCAGCTGCAACGGACTACTTTGGAACGTTGTTGTCATCGTGTACGAGATGCCTGAAGGGGGGCAATCGATGCAACGTAAACCGGATTTACTATGGATATTGGTGATTTTGTTTGGTCTGGGCGTCGTGACCACCGGGTATGCGCAAAGCTTGTGGTCGAACAAGACCGATGCGCCAGTTGAACTGACTCAGCAGCAGCCGCAACCCTTCAAGCGCTGACCCTTCTTCAAGACGCCGTAGCTTCCTGCGGCGTTTCTGCGACATACCACTGCCTGTCGGTAACGGTGCCAGCCAACGGCACATCCCAGCTGGCCTGTGCCAATCGATCGACCTTCTGACATTCATGGGCCAGGCCCAGCAGCGCCGGCTTGCGCCAGCTTTTGCGGCGTGCCAGGTAGGCGAGGCTGCGGTCGTAGAAACCGCCGCCCATGCCCAGGCGGCCACCGGCATCATCGAATCCCACCAACGGCAGCAACACCAGATCCAGCGCCCACACCTTGCGCTGGCGCCTGGCATTGACCCGTGGCTCCAGAATGCGAAAGCGATTGGGCAGCAGCGTTTCCCCAGGCTTCACGCGCTGGAACACCATCTTGGTCCGTGGCCAGGCGCTGAGCACCGGCAGGTAAGTGGCCTTGCCCCGGCGCTGTGCCGCACGCAGCAGCAGGCGCGGATCGATTTCACCGTCCGTCGGTAGATACAGGGAAATATGTTTGGCCCGGCGAAACAGCGGGTGCTGTGCCAGTTGCCGATACAGGCCATGGGCGGCCTGGCGCTGCTCGCTCGGCGTGAGGGCGCGGCGGGCTTTGCGCAACATGCGTCGAAGGTGCGGACGGGAAAGCGGCGCAGGTTCGTTCATGGTTTTTCGGCTCATAAAACAATGCCAGTCCGGGGACTGGCATTGAGTTCTGGAATTCAGGCTCCCCGACAGAGCCGCTGTCGACTCAGCCCTTGAACCCGAAAGTTCAAGGTGGAAGAAGCAGTAGGCTTTAAGGCTTTCCGTCTAGCGGACATGCACACCAGCCCAACGTGCAACTTCCAGGGTAGTGCGAATCGGCTCCGGGACATCGCCGACTGGCAAGCACGCCAGGGAGTGGGGCGAGTATACCTTAAACAGTCGCGGCAATCAGCCCTTGGGTTGCTCTGTGTCGCTGGAAAGCACCAGGTCCACGCGTTCGAGCAGGTCGCGCACCTGCTCGCGCGTCGAGCCGCTGGCCTGTACGTCAGGGCGCTCCTGCTTATGCAGCAGGTCGTGGGTAATGTTCAGGGCGGCCATTACGGCGATGCGGTCGGCACCGATGACTTTGCCGCTGCTGCGGATTTCGCGCATCTTGCCGTCCAGGTAGCGGGCGGCGCTCACCAGGTTGTTGCGCTCTTCCTGGGGGCAGATGATTGAATATTCTTTGTCGAGGATCTGCACGGTGACGCTATTGCTTGAACTCATGAGTCTTGCTCCAGGGCCTTCAGGCGCGAAATCATCGATTCGACCTTACGCCGGGCGATTTCGTTTTTTTCAATGAGGTGAGCGCGTTCCTCGCGCCAGGTCTTTTCCTGAGCTAATAGGAGTCCGTTTTGACTCTTAAGTTGCTCGACCCGAGTAATTAGCAATTCGAGTCTGGCCATCAGCGCTTGCAGGTCGGTGTCTTCCATTGGGTTCCACTGGATTTGTCTGATGAATGGCAACTGCAGGATAAACGATCTGACGCCCTCGATAGTCTTGGTACGTCTGCCGGTGCTAGGATACAGCGCTCCATTCTAGACATTGCGCCGTCTGGCGCCTAGCTCACCATGCCCATTCAGAACTCCCCGTACGATGCTTTTTCCAAACTGCTGAGCACCAGCGGCCATCCTTGCTCGCCCGCCGAGCTGCATGGCGTGCTGCTCGGCCGCAGTTGCACCGGTGTTGGCTTTGATGCCGACAACTGGCTGGCCGATGTGGCCGAGCTGCTGGAAACCGAACCGACCGAAAACGTGCGTAACGCGCTGATCGGCCTGCAAGAGATGGTCAAGGGCGAACTGACCGGTGATGACGTCACCGTGGTCCTGCTGCTGCCGACCGACGATGCACCGCTCCCCGAACGCGCCGCCGCACTGGGCCAATGGTGCCAGGGCTTCCTCCACGGTTTCGGCGTGAACGCCGGCGGCCTGGAACTGAGCACCGACGCCAAGGAAGTGCTGCAGGACCTGGCGGCCATCTCCCAGGTGCAAGATGCCCTGGAAGAGTCCGAAGACGGCGAAGGCGACTACATGGAAGTCATGGAATACCTGCGCGTCGCGCCGTTGCTGCTGTTCACCGAGACCAGGAAGTCCGCTGAGCCTGCTGCACCCAAGCCTTCGCTGCACTAAGAAAAGGAAGCCCATCTGCCCATGATCCATATCCCCAAAGCGGAATACACCCGGCGCCGCAAGGCGCTCATGGCGCAGATGGAACCCAACAGCATCGCGATCCTGCCGGCTGCCGCCGTGGCGATCCGCAATCGCGATGTGGAGCACGTCTATCGTCAGGACAGCGACTTCCAGTACCTGAGCGGTTTCCCCGAGCCGGAAGCGGTGATCGTGCTGATGCCCGGTCGCCAGCATGGCGAGTACGTGCTGTTCTGCCGCGAACGCAATGCCGAGCGCGAATTGTGGGACGGCCTGCGTGCCGGTACCGAAGGCGCCATCCGTGACTTCGGCGCCGACGATGCCTTCCCCATCACCGATATCGACGACATCCTGCCCGGCCTGATCGAAGGCCGCGACCGGGTGTATTCGGCCATGGGCAGCAACGCCGAATTCGACCGGCACCTGATGGAGTGGATCAATGTCATCCGCTCCAAAGCGCACCTTGGCGCCCAGCCACCGAACGAGTTTGTTGCCCTGGATCATCTGCTCCACGACATGCGCCTGTATAAATCGGCGGCAGAAGTGAAGGTGATGCGCGAGGCAGCGCGAATTTCCTGCGCGGCCCATGTGAAGGCCATGCAGGCCAGTCGCGCCGGCTTGCATGAGTTCAGCCTGGAAGCCGAGCTGGATTACGAATTCCGCAAGGGCGGCGCGAAGATGCCGGCCTATGGCTCCATCGTCGCCACCGGGCGCAACAGCTGCATCCTGCATTACCAGCAGAATGACGCCGTGCTCAAGGACGGTGACCTGGTGCTGATCGATGCCGGTTGCGAAATCGACTGCTACGCCAGCGACATCACGCGCACCTGGCCGGTCAATGGCAAATTTTCGCCGGAACAGAAGGCGATCTATGAAATCGTGCTGGCTTCCCAGGAAGCCGCCTTTGCCGAGATCGCGCCGAACAAGCATTGGAACCAGGCCCACGAGGCGACGGTGCAGGTCATCACTGCCGGGCTGGTGAAGCTGGGATTGCTGAAGGGCGACGTCGACGAACTGATCGCCAGTGAAGCCTACAAGCCTTTCTATATGCATCGCGCCGGCCATTGGCTGGGGATGGATGTGCATGACGTCGGCGAGTACAAGGTGGGCGGCGAATGGCGTGTGCTGGAAGTTGGCATGGCGCTGACGGTGGAACCGGGCATTTATATCTCGCCGGATAACCAGACCGTCGCAAAAAAATGGCGTGGCATTGGTGTACGTATCGAGGACGACGTGGTGGTGACCAAGCAAGGCTGTGAAATCCTGACCGGCGGCGCCCCCAAGAGCGTCGTTGAAATCGAAGCCCTGATGGCGGCCGCCCGATGAGCCGGGTCAACCTGGCGATTATCGGTGGCGGCCTGGTAGGCGCGAGCCTGGCGCTGGCGTTGCAGGCCGGGGCCAAGGCGCGTGGCTGGAAGATCGTGCTGATCGAACCCTTCGCGCCCGGCGACAGCTACCAGCCGAGCTACGACGCGCGGTCTTCGGCGCTGTCCTACGGCGCCCGGCAGATTTATCAGCGCCTGGGCCTGTGGCAGCAGATCTCGCGCCGCGCCGAGCCGATCAAGCAGATCCATGTGTCGGACCGCGGACGCTTCTCCACCGCGCGACTGTCCGCCATGGAGGAGGGCGTGCCGGCCCTCGGTTACGTGGTGGAAAACGCCTGGCTCGGCCAATGCCTGTGGCAAGGCCTGGACAAGGACGTGGTGAGTTGGCGCTGCCCGGCGGAAGTCACATGCATGGAGCCGCTGCCCGATGGCTACCGCCTGACCCTCAACGATGAAACCGTGCTGGAGTGCGACCTCGCGGTGCTGGCCGACGGCGGCCGCTCCGGCCTGCGCGAGCAACTGGGCATTGGCGTGAAAACCCGCCCGTACAACCAGAGCGCACTGATCGCCAACATCACCCCGAGCGAAGCCCACAACGGCGAAGCGTTCGAGCGTTTCACCGATGAAGGCCCGATGGCCCTGCTGCCGCTGCCGGACAACCGTTGCGCACTGGTATGGACCCGTATCGGCATGGACGCACAGCGCCTGGCCAATCTCGATGAGCGCAGCTTCCTGAGCGAGTTGCAGGGCGTGTTCGGCTACCGCCTGGGCACCCTCAAGCAAGTCGGCGCCCGTCATCTGTATCCGTTGACCCTGGTGGAAGCCGAAGAGCAAGTGCGCTCGCACCTGGCGATCCTCGGCAATGCCGCCCACAGCCTGCACCCGATTGCCGGGCAGGGGTTCAACCTGTCCCTGCGTGATGCCCACGCCTTGGCCGAGGCCTTGCTGGCCGGGCCGGCGGTGCCGGGCGACCTGGCAACGTTGCAGGCTTATCGCGAGCGTCAGCGCATGGATCAGAAGTTGACCGTGGGTTTCTCCGACCAGGTCACGCGGCTGTTTGGCAGCGCGCAACCGCTGGTCGCCCTGGGCCGCAATATGGGCCTGCTGGGCCTGGACCTGTTGCCGCCGGCCAAGCGTTGGTTCGCCCGTCAGGCCATGGGCCTGGGGACGCGTCCCGATGCGTGAGACTCATCAATCCTTTTACGTGCGGTGCAAGCCGCCAGCGAGACAGGCTTAAAGCATGGACATGCGCGCAGATGTGCTGATTGTCGGGGCCGGAATGGTCGGAAGCGCCCTGGCGCTGGCATTGCAAGGCAGCGGCCTGCAAGTGCTGCTGCTCGACGGCAGCCCGCTGAGCGTCAAGCCGTTCGACCGCGCGGCGGCCTTCGAACCCCGTGTGAGTGCCTTGTCGGCGGCCAGCCAGCGCATCCTCGAGCGCCTCGGTGTGTGGGATGGCATCGTTGAACGACGCGCCAGCCCGTACGGCGAGATGCAGGTGTGGGACGGCAGCGGCACCGGGCAGATCCACTTTTCGGCGGCCAGCGTGCATGCCGAAGTGCTCGGGCATATCGTCGAGAACCGCGTGGTCCAGGATGCCTTGCTCGAGCGTCTGCACGACTGCGACCTGGGCCTGCTGGCGAATGCGCGCCTGGAGCAGATGCGTCGCTCCGGCGATGACTGGCTGCTGACCCTGGCCGATGGCCGAAAATTGCGCGCGCCGCTGGTGGTAGCCGCCGATGGCGCCAACTCCGCCGTGCGCCGCCTGACCGGCACCGCGACCCGTGAATGGGACTACCTGCATAACGCCATCGTTACCAGCGTGCGCAGCAGCCAGCCGCACCAGCGCACGGCCTGGCAACGCTTTACCGACACCGGCCCGCTGGCGTTTTTGCCGCTGGAGCGGGACGGGCAGCAAGATTGGTGCTCGATCGTCTGGTCGACTACGCCGGTTGAATCCGAACGCCTGATGGCGCTGGATGATGAAAGCTTCTGCCGTGAACTGGAGCGCGCCTTTGAAGGGCGCCTCGGTAGCGTGGTCAGCGCCGATCCGCGTGTGTGCGTACCCTTGCGTCAGCGCCACGCCAAACGCTATGTGGCCGAGGGCCTGGCATTGATCGGCGACGCCGCCCATGTCATCCATCCATTGGCCGGGCAGGGCGTCAACCTGGGTTTCCTCGATGCGGCGGTGCTGGCCGAAGTGTTGTTGTCGGCCACCGAGCGCGGTGAACGTCTGGCCGATGTGAAGGTGCTCAGCCGTTACGAGCGCCGACGAATGCCGCATAACCTGGCCCTGATGGCGGCGATGGAAGGCTTTGAGCGCCTGTTCCAGGCCGATCAACTGCCGCTGCGCTGGTTGCGTAATGCCGGGTTGAAGATGGTCGACCAGATGCCCGAAGCCAAGGCCGTGTTTGTGCGCCAGGCCCTCGGGTTGAGCGGGGATTTGCCGGACCTGGCCAAGCCCTGACAGGTTTGTGCAACATTTGGTAACGGCTCTGCCAAGCGTTACCAAATGTGAGTCCCTATCATTTGCGCTTATTTTGCAAATGAGAGACCGCCCCCATGTTGGCACCCAAGCGCCTCCTGACTGCCCTGGCACTCACCCTGATCGGCAGCACCACCGTGCAGGCAGCCGACGAAGTGGTGGTCTACTCCTCGCGTATCGACGAACTGATCAAACCGGTGTTCGACGCCTACACCCAAAAGACCGGCGTACAGGTGAAGTTCATCACCGACAAGGAAGCGCCGTTGATGCAGCGCATCAAGGCCGAGGGCGAAAACGCCACCGCCGACCTGCTGCTCACCGTGGATGCCGGCAACCTCTGGCAGGCCGAGCAAATGGGCATTCTGCAACCGTTCACCTCCCCGGTAATCGACAAGAACATTCCCCTGCAATACCGCTCTTCGGCGCATGCCTGGACCGGTTTGAGCCTGCGCGCGCGGACCATCGCGTACTCCACCGACCGGGTCAAACCGGGTGACCTGACCACCTACGAAGCCCTGGCCGACAAACAGTGGGAAGGCCGCCTGTGCCTGCGCACGGCGAAAAAGGTCTACAACCAATCGCTGACCGCCACCCTGATCGAAACCCACGGCGCGGCCAAGACCGAAGAAATCGTCAAGGGCTGGGTGAATAACCTGTCCACCGACGTGTTCTCGGATGACATCGCCGTGCTGGAGGCGATCAACGCCGGGCAATGCGACGTGGGTATCGTCAATACCTACTACTACGGCCGTCTGCACAAGCAGAAGCCGGACCTGGCGGTGAAGCTGTTCTGGCCGAACCAGGGCGACCGTGGCGTGCATGTGAACCTGTCGGGCATCGGCTTGACCAAACACGCGCCACACCCGGAAGCCGCCAAGGCATTGGTGGAGTGGATGACCACGCCTGAGGCGCAGAAGATCTTTGCCGACGTGAACCAGGAATTCCCGGCCAACCCGGCGGTACCGCCGTCGGCTGAAGTGGCGACCTGGGGCAAGTTCGTGGCGGATACATTGCCGGTGGAAGTGGCGGGCAAGCGCCAGGCTGAAGCCATTCGCCTGATGGATCGGGCGGGCTGGAACTAAGTACAATTTGTAGGACGCCGCAGATCCAAATGTGGAGGGGCTTGCCCCCGATGTCGGAGTGTCAGTCTACTCATCGTGGACTGACACTCCGACATCGGGGGCAAGCCCCTCCCACATTGGATTGTGGTGATTTGAAGATTTCATTATTGAGAACCTACCCTTGGCCCACCCCGCCCAACGCCGCTGGTACCTGCCGGTCTTCAGCGTCGCCGCCCTGGTGCTGCTGCCGCTGAGCGTGCTGTTGCTGTCCTGGCAAAGCATCGACGCGCAAATCTGGTCCCACCTGTGGGAAACCCAGATGCCGCGGTTGCTGGGCAACACCCTGACCCTGGTGCTGGGGGTCGGCGTCGGTGTAACCCTGTTGGGCGTCAGCCTCGCCTGGCTCACCAGCCTCTGCGAATTCCCCGGCCGGCGTTGGCTCGACTGGGCGTTGATGCTGCCCTTTGCCATTCCCGCCTATGTGCTGGCCTTCGTGTTTGTCGGCCTGCTGGATTTTTCAGGCCCCGTGCAGACCCTGCTGCGCGAGTGGTTCGGCACCGGCTTGCGCCTGCCGCGGGTGCGCTCCACCAGCGGCGTGATCATTGTGCTGGTGCTGGTGTTCTATCCCTACGTGTACCTGTTGGCGCGCAGCGCATTCCTGGCCCAGGGCAAGGGCCTGATGGAAGCGGCGCGGGTGCTGGGACAGTCGCCCTTGCGGGCGTTCTGGCATGTGGCCCTGCCCATGGCACGACCGGCGATAGGGGCCGGGGTGGCGTTGGCACTGATGGAGACCCTGGCGGATTTCGGTGCGGTATCGGTGTTCAACTTCGATACGTTCACGACCGCGATCTACAAGACCTGGTACGGCTTTTTCAGCCTGTCCAGCGCGGCCCAACTGGCCAGCCTGTTGCTGTTGGTGGTGATGCTGGTGCTGTATGGCGAACGACGTGCCCGGGGCGCCAGTCGGGCTAGCAATGAACGGCCACGGGGCAAGGCGCTGTACCACTTGCGCGGGTTCAAGGCGGCGGCGGCCAGTGCCTGGTGTGGATTGGTGTTTGCCTGTGCTTTTATCATCCCGATGCTGCAATTGGTCGCCTGGTTCTGGCAGCGCGGCCGGTTCGACCTGGATGAGCGCTATTCGGGCCTGATCGTCCATACCCTCTACCTGGGTGGTATCGCGGCGCTGATCACGGTCAGCGTGGCGCTGGTACTGGCCTTCGCCAACCGCCTGGCGCCGACCCGGGCGATTCGCTCCGGTATCAGCCTGGCCAATGTCGGCTATGCCTTGCCGGGCTCGGTGCTTGCGGTGTCGATCATGCTGGCGTTCAGTTACCTGGACCGTGAACTGGTGGTGCCGCTGTCCGGCTGGCTCGGCGGGGCGGGCAAGCCATTGTTGCTGGGCAGTCTGTCGGCGCTGGTGCTGGCGTATCTGGTGCGCTTTCTGGCCGTGGCCTACGGGCCGCTGGAAAATAGCCTGGCGCGCATCCGGCCTTCGTTGCCGGAAGCAGCGCGTAGTTTGGGCGTGAGTGGGCCGCGACTGTTTTGCAAAGTGTATCTGCCGCTGTTGCTGCCCGGCACCCTGAGTGCAGCACTGCTGGTGTTCGTAGACGTGCTCAAGGAAATGCCCGCAACCCTGCTGATGCGCCCGTTCGGCTGGGACACCCTGGCGGTGCGGATCTTTGAAATGACCAGCGAAGGCGAGTGGGCGCGGGCTTCTCTGCCGGCCTTGACGCTGGTGCTGGTGGGGCTGCTGCCGGTCATCGGGCTGATCCGACGCTCTGCCCGACCAATCGGTTAGGTGCCAGTCCTACGGCTTGCGGCTACAATGCGCGGCATTCGGTGCGGTCCGTCCTTCGGATCGAGTCGCTGTACGTGGCTGCAGGCCTTGTCATTCAAGGTGTCCGGCACGGGCAACGGCCTGCGCACCTTCGCCAAGCCCGGAAGGAGAAACCCATGGGACAGCGTACGCCTCTGTATGACCTGCATCTCGCCCTCGGCGCGAAAATGGTCGATTTTGGCGGTTGGGATATGCCTTTGCACTACGGCTCGCAAGTTGAGGAGCACCATCAGGTGCGGCGCGACTGCGGGGTGTTCGATGTATCTCATATGACCGTGATCGATGTCACCGGCCCCCAGGCCAAGGATTGGCTCCAGCACCTGCTGGCCAATGATGTCGAGCGTTTGCACGGCTGTGGCCGTGCGTTGTACAGCGCCATGCTCAACGAGCAGGGCGGCGTGGTGGACGACATGATCGTCTACCGCACCGAGGCCGGATACCGGCTGGTGGTCAACGCCGCCACCCGAGACCAGGACATGGCCTGGATCCAGGCGCAACTTGGCAGCTATCAGGTGCACCTGCATGAGCGGCCCGAGTTGGCCATGCTCGCCATTCAAGGTCCCCATGCCCGGCAGAAGATTGCCGAGTTGGTCACCCAGTCTCGCGGTACCCTGATCCACCAGCTCAAGCCCTTTGAAGGGCATGCCGACGGCGATTGGTTTATCGCACGCACGGGTTACACCGGTGAAGACGGCCTGGAAATTGTCCTGCCTGCCGATCAGGCGCCGGGGTTTTTCAACGATCTGGTCGGTGCGGGGATTTCCCCCATAGGCCTCGGTGCGCGGGACACCCTGCGGCTGGAAGCCGGCATGAACCTGTACGGCCAGGACATCCATCAGAACGTTTCGCCCCTGGCGGCCAACATGGCCTGGAGCATCGCCTGGGAACCTGCCGAGCGCAATTTCATCGGGCGTGCGGCGCTGGAAGCAGAGTTGGCCGCCGGTGTGCAGTTCAAACTGGTCGGGCTGGTACTGGAAGAACGTGGGGTTTTACGTGCTCACCAGGTGGTTCGCATCGCCAATGTTGGCGAAGGGGAGATCACCAGTGGTAGTTTCTCACCTACGCTGAGCAAATCCATTGCCCTGGCGCGTGTACCGACGGCGACTGCCGATCGGGCCGAAGTGGAAATCCGCGGCAAGTGGTACCCGGTTCGAGTGGTCAAACCGACCTTCGTGCGCCATGGCAAAACCTTGATCTAACTATTTCCGGCAGGCCAATGGCTGCTGACATTTCTTCTTGAGGACACAGACTATGAGCGATATCCCTGCCGACCTGCGTTTTGCCGAAAGTCACGAATGGGCCCGTCTGGAAGCTGACGGTACGGTGACCGTCGGGATCTCCGACCATGCTCAGGAAGCTTTGGGTGATGTGGTGTTTGTTGAGTTGGCCGAAGTCGGCGCTACGTTTGAAGCCGGAGGCCAGGCGGGTGTGGTTGAGTCGGTGAAGGCTGCTTCGGATATCTATGCCCCGGTTGCCGGTGAAGTGATTGCCGTCAACGAGGAGCTGAGTGCTAGCCCTGAGCTGCTGAACTCCGACCCTTACGGCGCGTGGATCTTCAAGCTCAAGCCAAGCAACCCGGCTGATCTGGAAAAACTGCTGGATGCGGCTGGCTACAAGGCGGCCATCGGCGAGTAAACGCTAGACCCCTGTGGGAGGGGCCTTGCTCCCTCCCACATTCAACCGTGCTGGGCCGTGAGTGTTCAGTCCTCCTTCAGGACTGCCTTTACCGCCGCCACCGACCGCTCCACATCTGCCTCTGTCATCGCCGTGAACATCGGCAACGACACGATCAAACGTCCAACCTTTTCCGCTACCGGGAACATACCTTCCTTGAACCCCTGTGCCCGATAAAGGCTCAGCAGGTGAATCGGCGGGTAGTGATAGCCAATGCCAACACCCTGTGCCTGCATTTTCTCCATGAATGTGGCGCGGGCCGGCAGGCCGTCGTGACGCTCCGGCAGCACCAACTGGAACAGGTGCCAGTTACTGTTTTCGAAGTCGGCCGGCGGCAGTTGCGCGCCGTACTTTTCCTCGAAATCGCTGCCGAAACATTTGAAGTAGTGCCGGGCCAGGTGCTGGCGATGGGCGGTGATCTTCTCGATGTGGGCAAACTGCCCCAGGCCGATGGCTGCTGCGATGTCGGTCATGTTGAACTTGCCGCCCAGTACATCCACGTCCAGGCCGTCGAAGCCGGTGCGGGTGACGCCCTGCAGGCGGTATTTTTCCGCCAGGCGGGCTTCTTCGGCATTGTTCAACACCAGGCAACCGCCCTCGGAAGAGGTGATGTTCTTGTTGGCCTGGAAGCTGAACGATACAAAGTCCCCGGTGGAACCGATGCGTTCGCCATCCCAGCTGGAGCCCAGGGCCTGGGCGGCGTCTTCGACGATGCGCAGGTTGTACTTGTTGGCCAGTGCGTACAGCATCGGCATGTCCAGGGGCAGGCCGGCCAGGTACACCGGGATGATCGCCTTGGTGCGCGGGGTGATTGCGGCTTCCACCTGGGCCAGGTCGATATTGCGGGTGACCGGGTCGATGTCGGCGAACACCGGCGTGGCGCCTACTTCCAGGATCACGTTGGCTGTTGCGACCCAGGAGATCGGTGTGGTGATGACTTCATCGCCGGGCCCGATACCGGCGATACGCAAGGCGATCTCCATGGTGCAAGTGCCCGAGTTGAAGGTGCGCACCGGCCGGCCGCCAAAGTATTCCGATAGCTGCGCCTCGAAAGCCTGCACTTTCGGTCCGCTGGTGATCCAGCCCGAACGCAGTACATCGCCGACCGCCGAGATGGTGGCTTCATCGATGGTAGGTTTGGAGAACGGCAGAAAGGGCTGTTGGCTCATGACGACGAAGGCATCCGTTTCAGATTGGCGATGAGTAAGCGAGGGTTCAGTCCCGGCATGGTGGCACGGTTAGACTGAATATAGCCTGTCGCCTGTGAATGAATCGTCATGCCACGGACACGGAAGTGCCGCTTGAACGGCGGCATGTCCTGTTACCGGTCAGAAGTACACACGGGTTTCAAAGAACACACTCTGCTCCTTGAGCTTGCCCTTGAGCTGTTCATCACGAGCGTTTATCCGGTTGGTGAAGGTGTTGTAGCCGGTCTCGATACGGCCCATGTCCACGTAGCGCCAACCTGTGCCAAAGGCAATGCGGTCGTTGACCTTGGCATCCAGGCCCAAGCCTACGCTGTAGGCAAAATTATATTGGCGGTGGCTGGCAAAGCGACGGGTGTCACTGCTCTGAAAACCTTCGGCATCAATTTGCGCGACGCCCACCCCCGCCATGCCGTAGAACGACAGCCAATGGGTGAGCGGTATGTTTTTATAGCCGTTGACCATCAAGCGCTGGCTGTCCGCTTCAAGGCGGTTGACGTTGGCATTGAAGGGCGACCAGAAGGAGTCGAAGGTCGAGCTGCCGGAGAGGGTGTATTCCCCTTCCGCGCGCCAGCCATTGGCGAAGGCATAACCTACCGCGTAGGATCCGGTGAATGTTTTAGTGCTATCAGGCGCTTCCACTCGTTCGGTGACGCGCGGGCTGGTCAACAATGCACTGGATAGATTCTGGCGTGCACTGTTGAATTTTGCCGAGCCGTACCAGGCCTCTGCCTGTGCATAAGGCGTTGCAATAGCAGTGAGGAACAGAAAGGAAGATAGTTTTCGCATGGTTATCGATTCACTGAGGGGAAGGGTGGAATCGATAGCTTGTCGTCGGGCGCGTGCAGTGATCGAGAGGACTTCTCCTGTTCAATCGTCAACTCATCAGTCTTTGCTGTAGGAAGAAAAGCGGCACAAAAAAGCCGCTCCCAGGGAGCGGCTGTTTCAACCGGCGGTTTTACTCGGCGGCGATAGCGTTTTTCGCCAGGATAGCGTTGGCCAGCTCCATATCCGTGGCCTGCAGGCCAGGGTTATCGGCGCGGACTTTTTGCATGGCGGCTTCCAAGTACGGGCCGCGGATACCGCCGTCGCTGGCAACGAAGCTGCCTGCGTCGTCTTGTGCGGCAACCACCAGCTTGTGGTCCTTGAAGGTCAGGTAGGTCGAGCCGGTAGTGGCGCCTGACGAGATGACATTGCGCCAGAAACTGTCGGCCATGGCTGAACCGACAGGAAGGGAAAGCACAGCGAGGGTAGCGACAGCATATTTAAGACGCATGATGGGTGACTCCGGGTGGGTGATCTGTACCGTTTGATTGCAGTTAGCCCAGCCGAGTTCCATCACTGACTAAACAGTTTCTACCTTCAAGATCACGCCATCCAGGCCCACCACACGCACTTGAGCGCCTACAGGGCTGTCAGGCCCGGTCACCATCCAGACGCCATCACCGACTTTTACCTTGCCCCGACCCTCCACAATCGCCTGATGCACCACGAACACGCGACCGATCAGCTCCGAGCCACGCTCGTTGAGCCCCGGCTGGTCACTGGCTTTGGCACTGCTGCGCTGGCGTTTCCACCAGTACACCGCCGTCAATATCGACAGCACAGCGAACAGCAACAGTTGCCACTCCAGCCCGAGCGGCGGCACCAGAAACTTGATCACGCCCACGGCTGCCGCAGCTATGCCCATCCACAGCAGGTAGCCACCGGCGCCGAATACTTCAAGAATCAATAGCACTGTACCCAGTGCGAGCCAATCCCAGAACGAAAGATGCTGCAGGAAATCCCACATGGCGATCGCCTCAGGCTTTCTTGTTGTCGAAGGTTGCCTTGACGATTTCGCCGATGCCGCCGACAGCGCCGATCACCTGGCTGGCTTCCAGCGGCATCAGGATCACTTTGCTGTTATTGGCCGACGCCAATTTGCCAAGGGCATCGATATATTTCTGCGCGACGAAGTAGTTGATGGCCTGTACGTTGCCGGTGGCAATCGCTTCGGAAACCACCTGGGTTGCGCGGGCCTCTGCCTCTGCCTGACGCTCACGGGCTTCAGACTCCAGGAATGCGGCCTGGCGTCCACCTTCGGCTTCAAGAATCTGTGCCTGCTTCTTGCCTTCGGCAGTCAGGATCGCCGATGCCCGCAGGCCTTCGGCTTCCAGGATCTGTGCGCGCTTGATCCGCTCGGCTTTCATCTGGCCGGACATGGCGGCCATCAGGTCGGCGGGCGGGCTGATGTCCTTGATTTCGATCCGGGTGATCTTGATGCCCCACGGCGCCGTGGCTTCATCGACGGTGCGCAGCAGTTTTTCGTTGATGCCGTCGCGTTGGCTGAGCATGGCATCCAGCTCCATGGAGCCGAGTACCGTGCGGATATTGGTTTGCAGCAGGTTGCGGATAGCGTGTTCGAGGTTGTTGACCTCGTAGGCGGCCTGGGCGGTATTGACCACCTGGAAGAAGCACACGGCGTCGATCTGCACGGTGGCGTTGTCGGCGGTGATGACTTCCTGGGGCGGGATATCCAGCACGCTTTCCATCACGTTGATCTTGCGGCCGATGCGGTCCATGACCGGGATGATGATGTTCAGGCCCGGCTTGAGGGTGTTGGTGTACCGGCCGAAGCGCTCGACGGTCCACTGATAGCCCTGGGGTACCACCTTGAAGCCCATGAACAGGATGGCGATGGCCAGGCCCACGAAAAGAAGCAGTACGGTTCCGATCTGCATAGCGATTCCCTATCTGATGGTGTCAGTTAAACGACGTTCGGCGGATTGTAACGGTCTTGTCACCGATAAGAACGGTTTCAGCACGGCGTAATCAACGCATTTGTTACCGAATCCCCAGGCGTCACTCGCAATACCTCGGCCATTGTGGTCAGCCCCGCCTTGACTTTACCCACGCCGGCCATGCGCAGGCCGCACATGCCTTGCGCCACCGCCTCCCTGCGCAGGGACTGCGCGTCGGCGCCTGGCGTGATCAGCGCCTTGAGCGAGTCATTCAGCACCATGATCTCGTAGACCCCGGCGCGCCCGCGAAACCCGCTGTTTCGACATTCTGCACACCCTACCGCTTCGTGAGCATCGCCCGCCACCCGCTTGCAATGAGGGCACAGCAAGCGCACCAAGCGCTGCGCCATTACGCCCAATAACGTGGCCTTGATCAAATAATGAGCAATCCCCAGTTCCTGCAAGCGGCTGATGGCGCTGGGCGCATCGTTGGTGTGCAGCGTCGAGAGCACCAAATGCCCGGTCAATGCGGCCTGGATCGCCATCTCGGCGGTTTCCTGGTCGCGGATCTCGCCGATCATGATGATGTCCGGGTCCTGGCGAAGCAGGGCTCGGATGCCGCTGGCGAACGTCAGGTCGATATTGGGCTGTACCTGCATTTGATTAAACGCCGGCTCGACCATCTCGATCGGGTCTTCCACAGTGCAAAGATTGACCTCCCGGGTCGCCAAGTGTTTGAGCGTGGTGTAGAGGGTGCTGGTCTTGCCTGAACCGGTAGGCCCCGTGACCAGGATGATGCCGTTGGTGTGGCGCGTCATGTCGTGCCATCGCTGCTGGTCTTCGGCCGACAAACCCAGCTCGTCAAAGTCCTTGAGCAGCACCTGCGGGTCGAAAATCCGCATCACCAGCTTTTCGCCAAAGGCGGTGGGCAAGGTCGACAGCCGCAACTCGACTTCTGTGCCTGCAGGGCTTTTGGTCTTGACCCGGCCGTCCTGGGGTTTGCGTTTTTCCGCGACGTTCATCCGCCCGAGGCTTTTCAGGCGGCTGACCACCGCCATCGTCACCTGGGGTGGAAATTGATAGACGTCGTGGAGCAGCCCATCAATGCGAAAGCGCACGCGGCCTTGTTCACGGCACGGCTCGATATGAATATCACTGGCCCGCTGGGCGAACGCGTATTGCAACAGCCAGTCGACGATATTGACGATATGCGCGTCGTTGGCGTCCGGCTCCTGGTCGCTGGCGCCGAGGTTGAGCAACTCGACGTTGCCAGTCCCCGCGACCTTTTGATCCGCACCGCTGACGGACTTCGCCAGCCGGTAAAATTCGCTGATACAACGCTGAATGTCCTGGGGGTTGGCAACCACGCGCCTGATCGAGCGCTGGAGCACTTGTGCCAGTCCCGATTCCCAACTGGTGACATGGGGCTGGGCGCTGGCAACGGTGACGGTCTGCGCGTCCACGGCCACCGCAAGGATGGCGTGGCGTTGGGCAAATGCGTGGGACATCAGCGGCACGACCGTTGCGACATCGATCTTCAGCGGGTCGATACGCCAATAAGGTTGTCCGACATGTTGGGCAAGCCACTGGGTCAGGGTTTCCAGGGAAGGCCCATGGGCGGCGATGCACTCCAACGGGTGCTGGGCGTTGCCGGCGGGCAACGCTGATAAGCGCTGCGCGATATCGGGAGCAATCACCCCTCCCTCGACCAGCGCCGGGAGCAACTGATGCAGTTCCAATCGGTGATCAGCAGACATGAAGGTGTTCCTGGGTAGCCTCGGACGACATTTCAGGCTAGCCAGCCGCCGAATATCTTCCTCCCAGCGTATGTTGCAGGCCTTTACCGAGCTGCTGCCGCCACGGCCGCAGGCCCCACGGAATCAGCGCGCCACACATGCAGCGTGCGCACGCTGATCAGGTTTCGAATCTTTTCGGCGATCACTTGGGCGCGATGCCAGCTCAGGCTATCCATCACGATATCGATGTTCAGCAGGTCTTCCTGGCGGCTCACGTTGACCTGGCTCGGTGTCAGGAACTGCAACGCAAAATAGTTGAGTACCCGACACAACACATCGGGCTCCGCCTCGGCGACGATCCGGTAATGCGCCTGGCAATGGGCGCTGCTGGCAGCCCACGCATCGACGCGGGTCAGAGGGTGGGTGGTTTCGACGGCATGCATGCTGACTCTCCAGATTCGACTGGAGAAATTTTTACATTCGCTTCGGGAGATTTCTTATCTAAGATGGGCATGATTTGCGATTAATCGAATCGTTCAATTCAGAAAAGACAGCTTTCAAGGTATTTTTATGCATAGCGAATTGGACGCCTACGACCGCCGCATCCTGGCCCTGCTGCAAGAGGACGCCTCGCTGTCCAGCGCGCAGATCGCCGAACAGGTCGGCCTGTCCCAGTCGCCGTGCTGGCGACGCATCCAGCGGCTCAAGGAAGAAGGAGTGATTCGCGGCCAGGTCACTCTGCTGGATCGCAAGAAGATCGGCCTGAATACGCAGATCTTTGCCGAGGTCAAACTCAACGCCCACGGCCGATCCAACTTCACCGAGTTCACCGACGCGATTCGTGGGTTTCCGGAAGTGCTGGAGTGCTATGTGCTGATGGGGGCGGTGGACTTTCTACTACGCATCGTGACGTCGGACATTGAGGCGTACGAGCGGTTTTTCTTCGAAAAGTTATCGATGGTGCCGGGGATTCAGGAGGTCAACTCGATCGTGGCGCTGTCCGAGATCAAGTCGACCACCAGCCTGCCAGTATTGCGCTGACAGGATCGGCCTCATCGGGGGCTAGGCCCCCGATGGCGATATTACAGGCGCAGCAGGGTCTTCCAGGCACGGTTCTGATACACCGCAATCGCCTGATGCATGCGCGCATCCAGCGACTCGTCGGTGATCGGCTGGTTGGCCAGTTGCGCCAGCTTGTTCAGCTCGCCGTACAAACGATCCAGTTCCGCAATGTCCACCACGTTACGCGCGTGGTGCAGCCAGGCCTGGATGCGTTCGATGCGCGGCAGTTGCTCGGCCAGGTCTTCCGGTTGCTGCTGGTAGCGCGGCAGTTGCAGGGCGACGGCATCGTCGGCCAGCAGGCGCGGCAGCCAGTTGGTGATTTGCGCGGCGCCCTGGCGGTTGCCGCGCACGTTGCGGTCGGCAGTCCAGGTGCGGGCCATCAGCCAGCGTGACATGTTCAGCGAGAACAAGCCCCAGCGCACGTCATTCAATTCTTCGGCAAACTGCTCGGGTGCGGCTTTGCGGATGTCTTCGTCGTCGTCACCGGCCTGGACCAGCGGGCGCCAGTCTTCCAGCAGTGCATCGAGTGCGCTGCGCAGTTCGCTGGTGGATTGACGCGGTGCGGCCTGGCCGAGGCTGCCGATCAGGGCGCGCAGTTCGCCGAGGTTGTCGACCCAGTCCTGCAGCAGACGCCAGTGGCCATTGAAGCGGTATTGCTCGGCCAGGCGCTGGCTGCTGCCGAGCAGGTGCCACATGATTGCGGCGAAGGCGTCGTCCAGCGGCATTTCGGCGTGGATCTGCGGCGCCGGCAGGCTCAGGGAGTAGCTGCTGGCGTCGTACAGGCGGTAGCCGCGCTCGGCCTTGCTGATGTCACACGGCATCAGCGCGAGGGTGGCGGCCAGTTCGGCGGCCAACTCCAGCAGCGCAGCCGGCTCGCCTTCGCGCAGTTCGAGTTCCAGCTCGCAGATTTCTTCTTTCTGCTTACCCACGACCACATGGCCCAGGTCCAGGGCGGCTTCGATCACCACCTTGGCCTTGCCACGGCCCCAGGCGATTTCGGCGCGCTCGCGCACGAAGTCGGTGGTGAAGATCGGCTTGAGGGTCTTTTTGTCCAGCTCGGCCAGTTGCTCGGGCCAGCAGTCGCCGTCGAGTTTCTTCACGTCGAGCTTGGCCTTGGGCAGGTCCCAGTTGTACTCATTGCGTTCCGACAGGCCGGCGACGCTTTGGCCACGGGTCTTGAGGGTCTGGATAATCTCGTCACCGTCCTTGCGCAGGCGCAGGGCGACTTTGGCCTGGGCCAGGTCACGCTCGGGGGTGTCGAAGTACTGGTTCATCAACTCACGGCGTTCCCAGCCACTTTTGTTGCGTTTTTTCAGTAGCGGGTGCTCACGCAGCGCGGCGAGTGTTTCGCGGCTGACGCGGAGCTTGATTTCGGTTTCTTTCTGCATGGCCGGAAAATCCAGGATCGGGAGCGCAGCCGGGGAAAAGAGTGGCTGCCAAGGTCGTGCAGTGTACAGGACTGAGCCCGGCAACGCGCCGCAACGGTTTATTGTCTCGTGCAGATGCCTCTATAGTGGGGCTCATCCGGGAAGTAGGGAGACCGCGTATGCCGTTACCGTCCATGAAAGAGCAGTTCGCCGCGCTGATTGCCGCGCCTTCGGTGAGTTGCACCCAGGCGTCTCTCGACCAGACCAACCGCCCGGTGATCGATTTGCTCGCCGGTTGGTTGGGCGACCTGGGGTTCTCCATCGACATCCAGCCGGTCAGCCCCGGCAAATTCAACCTGCTGGCCAGCTTTGGCACCGGCCCCGGCGGCCTGGTATTGGCCGGCCATAGCGACACCGTTCCTTATGACGCTGCGTTGTGGAAGACCGATCCGCTCAAGCTGACGGAAGTCGACGGCCGTTGGGTAGGATTGGGCAGTTGCGACATGAAGGGTTTTTTCGCGCTGGCGATTGAAGCGGTGTTGCCGCTGCTGGACCAACCGTTCAAGCAGCCGTTGCTGATCCTCGCCACCTGCGATGAAGAAAGCTCCATGTCCGGTGCCCGGGCATTGGCCGAAGCCGGGCGCCCGCTGGGCCGCGCGGCGGTGATCGGTGAACCGACCGGCCTCAAGCCGATCCGCCTGCACAAAGGCGTGATGATGGAGCGCATCGACATTCTCGGCCAAAGCGGCCATTCGTCGGACCCAAGCCTGGGCCACAGCGCCCTGGAAGCCATGCATGACGCCATCGGCGAGTTGCGCGGCCTGCGCCTGGCCTGGCAGCGCGAGTACCGCAACGCGCAATTCAGCGTGCCGCAACCGACCATGAACTTCGGCTGTATCCATGGTGGCGACAACCCCAACCGCATCTGTGGCCAGTGCTCCCTGGAATTCGACTTGCGGCCCTTGCCGGGCATGGATCCCGAAGTGCTGCGCGCGGCGATCCGGCAAAAGCTCGAACCCCTGGCCGAGCGCCATAAGGTCAAGATCGACTACGCGCCGTTATTCCCCGCAGTGCCGCCGTTCGAGCAGGTCGAAGACGCCGAGTTGGTGCGGGTCGCGGAACGATTGACCGGGCATCGTGCCGAAGCAGTAGCGTTCGGCACCGAAGCGCCTTATCTTCAGCGCCTTGGTTGTGAAACCCTGGTGCTCGGCCCTGGCGATATTGCCTGTGCCCACCAACCGGGCGAGTACCTCGAAATGTCACGCTTGACGCCTACAGTGCGTCTATTGCGGGAACTGATCGAACATTACTGCCTGAAACCTGCGTAAATTAACCCCTGTCCATTCGTACATAAGGAGAGCGAGCGTGTCGCCAAGCCTGTTCCGACGATAACCATCAGCCCGCTGTGCGTTTTCACGACTCATCCTTTTTCGGCTGCTTTTTATTACAGGCCCAGGTTCCATGCCCGACTACGTTAATTGGCTTCGTCACGCTTCGCCCTACATCAACGCCCACCGCGACTGCACCTTTGTGGTCATGCTGCCCGGCGACGGTGTGGATCATCCGAACTTCGGCAATATCGTCCACGACCTGGTGCTGCTCCACAGCCTGGGCGTGCGCCTGGTGCTGGTGCACGGTTCGCGCCCACAGATCGAAGCGCGCCTTGAAGCGCGCGGCCTGGTCCCGACTTACCATGAAGGCATGCGCATCACCGATGCCGCGACGCTGGAGTGTGTGATCGACGCGGTCGGCCACCTGCGTATCGCCATCGAAGCGCGCCTGTCGATGGACATGGCCTCGTCGCCGATGCAGGGCTCGCGCCTGCGGGTGGCCAGCGGCAACCTGGTGACGGCGCGGCCTATCGGTGTGCTTGAAGGCGTGGATTACCACCACACCGGCGAAGTGCGCCGGGTCGATCGCAAGGGCATCAACCGCCTGCTGGATGAGCGCTCCATTGTGCTGCTGTCGCCCCTGGGCTATTCGCCGACGGGGGAGATCTTCAACCTGGCCTGCGAAGACGTCGCCACCCGCGCCGCCATCGATCTGGGGGCGGACAAGCTGCTGCTGTTCGGCGCTGATCTCGGCCTGATCGATGAAAATGGCCGCCTGGTCCGCGAACTGCGCCCGCAACAAGTACCGGCACACCTGCAACGCCTGGGCAGCAGCAACTACCAGTCCGAATTGCTCGATGCGGCTGCCGAGGCCTGTCGTGGCGGGGTAGGGCGCAGCCACATCGTCAGCTACGCCGAAGACGGTGCCTTGCTCACCGAACTGTTCACCCGCGATGGCGGCGGCACGCTGGTGGCTCAGGAGCAATTCGAACGGGTGCGCGAGGCGGCGATTGAAGACGTCGGCGGTTTGCTCGACCTGATCAGCCCCCTGGAAGAACAGGGCATTCTGGTGCGCCGTTCGCGGGAAGTGCTCGAGCGTGAAATCGAACAGTTCAGCGTCGTGGAGCGCGAAGGCATGATCATCGCCTGTGCGGCGTTGTATCAGATCGCCGATTCGGACGCGGGTGAGCTGGCATGCCTGGCGGTGAACCCGGAGTACCGCCACGGCGGGCGGGGTGATGAGCTGCTGGAGCGTATCGAAACCCGGGCCCGGGCCCAGGGGTTGAAGACGCTGTTCGTACTTACCACGCGGACTGCCCACTGGTTCCGTGAGCGCGGCTTTGTGCCGAGCAGCGTGGATCGCCTGCCATCGGCACGGGCCTCGCTGTACAACTACCAGCGTAACTCGAAGATTTTCGAGAAGGCCTTGTAGAACCCTACCCCCAAGTCACCCGGCAGGCTCGTGTAAGAGCCTGCCGTCACGCACGACTAAAGTTTAAGCATTCTTGATCTGACGCCGATAACAGGTATGCGGCTATGGATAGAGTGTGGACGCTCGCTAATACCTGAATCGTCGAATGGGCGGCTTGGACAGCAAAAGAAACGATTAGTGACACAAAAACTGTAACAAATTGACGGGAGGATGTGCCTTTGGCCATGATGGCGTCGCCTTTTTGATCGTGGGTGACGTATGCAACTGCGCGACCACACTAATCGATCTAAAAAAGCGCTAACAAATACCCTTTAGGAATTAGCTTAAGTGGCGGGTGGTCTATGCTGGCCTGTCCGCGTCACGGAAAGTCTTATTCCCGAATCGTATGAAAAAGAATGAAATAATTCTTTTTGGGTGTATGAAAAACTCATTACCCTGCAGGGACCAAATCAACGGTGGTTAGACGAAGGTAGTAGACACACAAGGTTACGATTGACTTGTCAGTCACTATCCGGTGCTAATCGCGCATCTGTGGATCGAGGGCGTCAGACCCGAGACCAAAGAAATACAAAAATTAGAAACGAGAGGAGCGGTACATGAAGAAGTCCACCTTGGCACTGTCTGTAGCTTTGGGCGTAATCGCTCAGCAAGCAGGCGCTGCCGGTTTCATCGAAGACAGCCACGCCACACTGAGTGCGCGTAACTTTTACATCAACACCGATAACCGTGATGGCCACCCATCGTCGTCCTCGAACACCCGCAGCAAGAACGCTGAATGGGGCCAAGGCTTCGACCTGCGTTTCATCTCGGGTTACACCCAAGGTACCGTTCAGTTCGGTGTTGATGCGATCGGCCTGTACGGCGTGCGCCTGGATTCGAGCCGTGCTGAACACGGTAACTACAACGGCACCGCATCTGGCGGTACTGTGTTCCCGAGCGATGGCAACACGGCTGTTAACGATTTCGCCAGCCTGGGCGTGACCGGCAAGGTCAAAATCTCCCAAACCGAACTGAAGCTGGGCACCCTGCAGCCTAAGTTGCCGGTTATCGTGACCAACGATGGCCGTCTGTTGCCGCAGACCTTCCAAGGTGGCCAGATCACTACCAACGACATCAAGGATTTGACCTTGGTTGCTGGTCAGGTGGAAAAGGCCAAGGGTCGTAACTCCAGCAACAACGAAAACCTGTCGATTGGTGGTGCCAACGGTAGCTCCAACTACAACACAGGCACTTTCGTTAACAAGTTCTACTATGCGGGTGGTGACTACAAACTCACCAAAGACCTGACCGCCCAGTACTACTACGGCAACCTGGAAGACTTCTACAAGCAGCACTTCCTGGGCCTGACTCACAACTGGGCAATCGGCCCGGGCGTTTTGAAGTCTGACCTGCGTTATTTCAACAGCTCCGACGATGGTAAAAACGGTAACACCCCTGCTTACTACAGCAGCGGTAACTACAACGGTTTCAGCGGCGGCAAGGGTAAGGTTGATAACAACCTGTACAGCGGCCTGTTCCTGTACACCGTTGCCGGCCACACCTTCGGTGGTGGTTACCAGGTCAGCAACGGCAGCAGCGACTTCCCTTGGTTGAACCAGGGCGACGGTTCGTCGGCTTACCTGACGACTGACATGCAGATCCAGAAATTTGCCCGCGCCGGCGAGCGTACCTGGCAAGCTCGCTACGCTTACGACTTCGCTAAAGTCGGCGTACCTGGCCTGACTGCTGGTGTCGTTTACCTCAAGGGTAGCGACATCGACACCGTTGGCACCAACGCTGGTCGTACTGAAATCACCGGTCAATCCGAGTGGGAACGTGACATCACCGTTGCTTACGTGATTCCAGAAGGCCCGCTGAAAAACCTTGGCGTTGCCTGGAAAAACGCTATGTGGCGCACCGACCTGGCGAACACCCGTTCCCAGGACGAAAACCGCCTGATCGTCAGCTACTCGCTGCCACTGTTCTAGTCGCGTGAAGCTGTTGTAAGACCGTAAAACCTTGCCCGGCGCACGCCGGGCAAGGTGTCTTGCTTTTCAAGTCGGGCTAAACCCCCGCAAGCCCTTCCTGAACCCCTCTTTGTACAGCGTCTCAAGGCCTTCTCGAACCTTGGAAACGATGTTGCGCTTCGCCCTTTCCCGCGTCCAATGAACAGATTTTTAATATTCCTTTATCGTCTAGATAAATCGATATTTATTCTTTTTAAATAATCCGTAATCCATGCACAGTGGGCTCCATAAGCACTCACCAGGAGCCACACCATGAGCCTAAGACTGGGCGATATCGCCCCCGACTTCGAACAGGATTCCAGCGCCGGAAAGATTCGTTTCCACGAATGGCTGGGCGACAGCTGGGGTGTGTTGTTTTCCCACCCGGCGGACTTTACCCCGGTGTGCACCACGGAGCTGGGCTTCACCGCCAAGCTCAAGGACGAGTTCGCCAAGCGCGGCGTCAAGGCCATCGCCCTGTCGGTGGACCCGGTGGACTCGCACCACAAGTGGATCGAAGACATCAACGAAACCCAGGCCACCGTCGTCAACTTCCCGATCCTGGCTGACGCGGACCGCAAGGTTTCGGACCTCTACGACCTGATCCACCCGAACGCCAGTGACACCCTCACCGTGCGTTCCTTGTTCGTGATCGACCCGCACAAGAAGATCCGCCTGACCATCACCTACCCGGCCAGCACCGGCCGTAACTTCCACGAAATCCTGCGGGTCATCGACTCGCTGCAACTGACTGACAACTACAAAGTCGCCACCCCCGCCAACTGGCAGGACGGTGATGAAGTGGTGATCGTGCCGTCGCTCAAGGATGAGGAAGAGATCAAGAAGCGCTTTCCGAAGGGTTATCGGGCGGTGAAGCCCTACCTGCGGCTTACTCCACAACCCAATCGTTGAAACTGAATCACAGCAAGGGTTTTCAGGCCGTTTCTACGGCCTTTTTTTTCGCCTGGAGACCTACAAATCTCATATGCATTTAAAGAATAAACAAATGAAAAAATAAGATTTATAGATATATGAATCTGCTGATAAGGTCTGTTCCATCTTGGCGCCATCGCTACACAGCGAACCGCCGGCACTTGCTCAAGGAATTCCTGCATGTTGGTCGTAACACTTGGAGGCAGTCCCAGCCAGCGTTCCCGCTCCGGGGTCTTGCTGGAAAAAACCCGTCAGTGGTTGCAAGACAAAGGCGTTGAAGTGGTGAGTTACCAGATACGGGACTTCCCGGCTGAAGACTTGCTGCATGCACGCTTCGATAGCCCCAAGGTCATCGACCTGCTGCAACAGGTGGCTAACGCGGATGGCCTGGTGATCGCCACGCCGGTGTACAAGGCGTCGTTCTCCGGGGCGTTGAAAACCGTGCTCGACCTGCTGCCCGAGCGCGCCCTGGCCCACAAGGTTGTGTTGCCGATGGCGACCGGCGGCAGCATCGCCCACATGCTGGCGGTGGATTACGCCCTGAAGCCGGTATTGTCGGCCCTCAAAGCCCAGGAGCTGCTCCACGGCATTTTTGCCGAAGACAGCCAGATCGCCTACGGCGAAGGCAGTGCCCAGGCACAACTGGTACCGGTCCTCGAACACCGTTTGCACGAGGCCCTGGAGACGCTTTACGGCGCCATGGCCCGTCGTCCGAAACCGTTGGACCCGCATGTGTTGAATGAACGTTTGTTGAGTGCTCGCTGGAGCATTTAAGTCAGCCTCACCGCTATATAGATGTACTCACCTTACTCAGCCGCCAACGGCCAAGCAGGTGCAGCCAACCCCCTCATCGCACTATTTGGAGAGAGCGCCATGCGCACTGTCATCTTGCGTCGTGGTCTGGTCGCACTGTTTGCTGCGGCTGTGTCCTTCGGCGCCATTGTTCAGGCTCAAGCCGCCGAGACCCTGCGGATCGGTTACCAGAAATACGGCACCCTGGTGCTGCTCAAGGCCAAGGGCACCCTGGAAAAACGCCTGGCGGCCCAAGGCGTCAACGTCCAATGGACCGAGTTTCCCGGCGGTCCGCAATTGCTCGAAGGCCTGAACGTGGGTTCCATCGACTTCGGTGTCACCGGCGAAACCCCGCCGGTCTTCGCCCAGGCCGCCGGTGCCGACCTGCTCTACGTGGCCTACGAGCCGCCAGCGCCAACCAGTGAAGCGATCCTGGTGCCGAAAGACTCGACGATCAAATCGGTGGCCGAGCTCAAGGGCAAGAAAGTCGTGCTCAACAAAGGCTCCAACGTGCACTACCTGTTGGTGCGTGCCCTGGAAGACGCCGGCCTGAAATACACCGATGTGCAGACCGTGTTCCTGCCGCCCGCCGATGCCCGTGCCGCCTTCGAGCGTGGCAGCGTGGATGCGTGGGTGATCTGGGACCCTTACCAGGCCGCCGCCGAGAAGCAACTGCAAGCGCGCACCCTGCGTGACGGCACCGGCATCGCCGACAACCACCAGTTCTACCTGGCCACCAAGCCGTACGCCGAAAAACACCCTGAAGTGGTCAAGGCGCTGATCGAAGAAGTGCGCGCGGTGGGCGAGTGGTCCAAGGCCAACCCCCAGGAAGTGACCGAACAGGTCGCGCCGCTGCTGGGCCTGCCGGCAGACATCACCCTGACCTCGGTAAAACGCCAGGGCTACGGCGCGCTGTTCCTGACCCCGGAAGTGGTGGCGGCCCAGCAGAAAATCGCCGACAGCTTCTACCAACTCAAATTGATCCCCAAGCCCTTGAACATCAAGGACGTGATCTGGACGCCACCGGCTGCCGTGGCTAAAGCGCCGTAATCCGATTTCTTCAGGAGACAACTCCATGAGCCTCACTATTTTCTGGTTCCTGCCTACCCACGGCGACGGCCATTACCTTGGCACCGCCGAAGGCGCTCGCGCCGTTGATCACGGTTATCTGCAGCAAGTGGCCCAGGCCGCTGACCGCCTGGGATTCGGCGGGGTGCTGATCCCCACCGGTCGTTCCTGCGAAGACTCGTGGTTGGTGGCCGCCTCGCTGATCCCGGTGACCCAGCGTTTGAAATTCCTGGTCGCACTGCGTCCCGGGATCATTTCCCCGACGGTGGCGGCGCGCCAGGCCGCGACCCTGGATCGCCTGTCCGGCGGCCGTGCGTTGTTCAACCTGGTAACCGGTGGTGACCCGGAAGAGTTGGCCGGCGATGGCTTGTTCCTCAGTCATGAAGAGCGCTATCAGGCCTCGGTGGAATTCACCCGCATCTGGCGGCGCGTGCTGGAAGGCGAAACCGTGGATTACGACGGCGAGCACATCAGCGTCAAAGGCGCCAAGTTGCTCTACCCGCCGATCCAGCAACCGCGCCCGCCGCTGTACTTCGGCGGCTCTTCCGAAGCGGCCCAGGACCTCGCCGCCGAACAAGTGGAGATGGTGCTGACCTGGGGCGAGCCACCGGCCGCCGTCGCCGAGAAGATCGAGCAGGTGCGGGCCAAGGCGGCGAAGCTAGGGCGCACCGTGCGCTTCGGCATTCGTCTGCATGTGATCGTGCGCGAAACCAACGAAGAAGCCTGGAAAGCCGCCGACAAACTGATCTCCCATCTGGACGACGACACCATCGCCCGTGCCCAGGCTTCCCTGGCGCGCTTCGATTCTGTCGGCCAGCAGCGCATGGCGGCCTTGCATGGCGGCAACCGCGACAACCTGGAAGTCAGCCCCAACCTGTGGGCCGGCGTCGGCCTGGTGCGTGGCGGTGCGGGCACCGCGCTGGTGGGCGATGGCCCGACGGTTGCCGAGCGGGTCAAGGAGTACGCAGCGCTGGGCATCGACACCTTTATCTTCTCCGGTTATCCACACCTGGAAGAATCGTATCGGGTCGCCGAGCTGCTGTTCCCGCACCTGGATATCGAACGTCCCGAGCTGCCGAAAAGCGCCGGTTACGTAAGCCCGTTCGGCGAAATGGTCGCCAACGACATCCTTCCCAAAGCTGCGTCACAGAGCTGAGGCGGCGCCATGAACCTGGAAAAATTGAGCCATCGCGTGGCGCCCTGGGTGCTGCCGATTCTATTGCTGGCGGTGTGGCAGTTGTCAGTGTCGGCGGGTTGGTTGTCGACACGCATCCTGCCGGCGCCCAGCGCGGTGATTGAGGCTGGGGTCAACCTGGTGCGCAGCGGCGAAATCTGGACGCACCTGGCTATCAGTGGCTGGCGTGCCGGCCTGGGCTTTGTGATCGGTGGCAGCATCGGCCTGGCGCTGGGGTTTATCACCGGCCTGTCGACGTGGGGCGAACGCCTGCTGGACAGCTCGGTGCAGATGATCCGCAACGTGCCGCACCTGGCGCTGATTCCGCTGGTGATCCTGTGGTTCGGCATCGACGAGACCGCGAAGATTTTCCTCGTGGCCCTCGGCACGCTGTTTCCGATCTACCTGAACACCTACCACGGCATCCGCAACGTCGACCCGGCGCTGGTGGAAATGTCGCGCAGCTACGGTTTGTCCGGTTTCAGCCTGTTCTGGCAAGTGATCCTGCCGGGTGCGCTGCCGTCGATCCTGGTGGGCGTGCGCTTTGCCCTGGGCTTTATGTGGCTGACGCTGATCGTGGCGGAAACCATCTCTGCCAGCTCCGGCATTGGTTACCTGGCGATGAACGCCCGCGAATTCCTGCAAACCGATGTGGTGGTATTGGCCATCGTGATGTACGCCATCCTCGGCAAGCTGGCCGACCTGGCCGCTCGCGGTCTGGAGCGTGTATGGCTGCGCTGGCACCCGGCTTACCAAGTGAATAAAGGAGGTGCGGCATGACCGCTCAACAACCTCCGCGCCTGCTGAAGGGGATTCCCCTGGCGGTGCGCAAATTGCGCAAGGCCTTCGGCGCGCGGGAAGTACTCAAGGAAATCGATCTGCACATTCCGGCGGGCCAGTTCGTGGCCGTGGTCGGTCGCAGTGGCTGCGGTAAAAGTACCTTGCTGCGCCTGTTGGCCGGCCTCGATAAAGCCAGCGGCGGCGAGCTGCTGGCCGGTTCGGCGCCGCTGAGCGAGGCGATTGAAGACACGCGCTTGATGTTCCAGGAAGCGCGCCTGCTGCCGTGGAAAAAGATCATCGACAACGTCGGCCTGGGCCTCAAAGGCAACTGGCGCCCTAAAGCCTTGGAAGCCCTGGAAGCGGTCGGCCTGGCCGAGCGTGCCAATGAGTGGCCGGCGGCCTTGTCCGGTGGCCAGAAGCAGCGTGTGGCTCTGGCCCGCGCCTTGATTCACCAGCCGCGCCTGCTGCTGCTCGACGAACCGCTGGGCGCCCTGGACGCCCTGACCCGTATCGAGATGCAGCAACTGATCGAAAACCTCTGGCAAAAACACGGCTTCACCGTGTTGCTGGTAACCCATGACGTCAGCGAAGCCGTGGCCATTGCCGACCGGGTGATCCTGATCGAAGACGGCGAAATCGGCCTCGACCTGATCGTCGATCTGCCGCGCCCACGGGCCCGAGGCTCACATCGCCTGGCCGCACTGGAAGCGCAAGTACTTAACCGTGTGCTGTCGTTGCCCGGCACACCGCCGGAACCCGAACCTGTTTCACCGCTGCCTACGCAATTGCGTTGGGCTCAATAACTCACTTGTCCTACGAAGGAAGTACACCATGACTATTAAAGCCATCAACGTGCGTAACCAGTTCAAAGGCACCATCAAGGAAATCGTCGTCGGCGACGTGCTGTCGGAAATCGACGTGCAGACCGCGTCCGGTATCGTCACTTCCGTGATCACCACCCGCTCGGTCAAAGAGCTGGAGCTGGTGATTGGCAGTGAAGTGATTGCCTTTGTGAAGTCGACTGAGGTGTCGATCGCCAAGTTGTGATTCGCGTCGCTCTTGAGGCCGTCATCGGGGGCAAGCCCCCTCCCACATATTGATCTGTGAACACATTCAAAATGTGGGAGGGGGCTTGCCCCCGATGAGGCCAGTCCGGCCAGTACAAAACTCAGCGCTTGGGCAGATAAGCCGGCAAATACAGCCCCACATACGCATCAAACACCCGCATCCCTTCCTCCGCCATACGCGGCGTAATCAGCCCATGCTGATGCACCGAACGCGCATACACGCGATCACTCAATTCCAACGCCAGCGCAAACACATCCACATCGGTTGGCAAGCTCGGCACTTCAAAGTGGCGGTCGAACACTTCCAGCATCAAATCCCCCAGCTCCAGATCATGCTGGCGGTCCGCCTGGGTCACTTCGGTCAGCCCGTGCTGGGCCAGGATCAACTGGCGCGCGGCGGCGTCGTTGCTGTAGATGGTCAGCATGCGCTGTTCGACGATGTAGGACAGGTCGCGCCAATGCTTGAGTGAATCATGCTCGATGGGCGCCTGGATGGCGCAGCGGAAGGCTGCATGTATATCGGCGGTCAGTGCCTCCAGCAGCGCCGGCACACTGGCGAAAAAGTGATACACCGACGACGGCGGGATCTGCGCGCGCTCGGCCACGCTGTAGATCGACAAACTCGCCACGCCTTCGGCGGCCAGCAAGGTGCGGGCGGCGTCGAGAATCGCGTCGATCCGCGCCTGGCTGCGGGCACGGGGTTTGCGAAGGGTGGCGGGGCGGGTGGGCATGGAAGTCTCCTACAAGGCAGCGGGCATTGTACGCAGAGCCTGGGGATGATCCATACCGCTTGTTGTGGTGAGCGGGCTTGCCCCGCGCTGGGCTGCGAAGCGGCCCCCATAAAAAACGCCGAGTTCCTTCAGAAAGAACTCGGCGTCTGTGTTGGGGGCTGCTACGCAGCCCAGCGCGGGGCAAGCCCGCTCACCACAGTCAATGCAGCCGTCGTTTAGACGGTATGCAGGTACCAGTTGTACTCAAGGTCGGAGATGGAGTGTTCGAACTCTTCCAGCTCACTTTCCTTACAGGCGACGAAGATATCGATGTATTTAGGATCGATGTACTTGGCCATCACCTCGCTGTCGTCCAACTCGCGCAGGGCATCGCGCAGGTTGTTCGGCAGGCTCTGTTCGTTCTGCTCGTAGCTGTTGCCTTCCACGGGGGCGCCCGGTTCGATCTTGTTGGTCAGACCGTGGTGCACGCCTGCCAGGACCGAAGCCATCAGCAGGTAAGGGTTGGCGTCGGCACCGGCCACCCGGTGTTCGATCCGTACGGCGTCGGACGAGCCGGTCGGTACGCGAATCGCCACGGTGCGGTTGTCCAGGCCCCAGCACGGCGAGTTCGGCACGTAGAACTGTGCGCCGAAACGACGGTAGGAGTTGACGTTAGGGCACAGGAACGCCATTTGGGCGGGTAGGGTCTCGAGCACACCGCCGATCGCGTGACGCAATGCGGCGTTCTGCTCGGGATCCTCGCTGGCAAAGATGTTCTTGCCGTCCTTGTCCAGGATCGAGATGTGTACGTGCAAACCATTGCCTGCCTGGCCTGGGTAAGGCTTGGCCATGAAGGTGGTATCCATCTCATGGTCGTAGGCGATGTTCTTGATCAGGCGCTTGAGCAATACCGCGTAGTCGCAGGCCTTGATCGGGTCGGCCACGTGGTGCAGGTTCACTTCGAACTGCGCCGGGGCACTTTCCTTGACGATGGCGTCGGCCGGGATGCCTTGCTCTTTGGCACCTTCCAGGATGTCCTGGAGGCAATCGACGTATTCGTCGAGGTCGTCGATCAGGTAGACCTGTGTCGAGTGCGGGCGTTTGCCGGAGATCGGCGAGCGGGGCGGTTGTGGGCGGCCGTTCACGTTCTCCTGGTCGATCAGGTAGAACTCAAGCTCGAAGGCGGCGCAGATGGTCAGACCGAGGTCGTCAAACTTGCTTACAACTTGGCGGAGCACTTCGCGCGGATCGGCGAAGAAAGGTTCACCTTCAAGTTCGTGCATGGTCATCAGCAGTTGCGCGGTAGGGCGCTTTTGCCAGGGTTCATTGCACAGGGTGTCAGGGATCGGATAACAGATTCGGTCAGCATCACCGATGTCCAGGCCCAGGCCGGTGCTTTCCACCGTCGAGCCATTGATATCCAGGGCAAATAAAGAGGCAGGCAGGTTAATGCCCTTCTCGTAAACCTTGTGGAGGCTGGTGCGTTCGATGCGCTTACCGCGCACCACACCATTCATATCCGCAATTAGAAGGTCTACGTACAGAACCTCAGGATGATCCTTAAGGAACGCGTTCGCTTCGTTAAGCTGAACGGCACGCGGGGGTACCGACATGATGCAACACCTTTGTTGTTAAAAATATCAATCATTGATCTTTTCTGGTTTCAGTCAACCCGAACGGCATGCCGAAGTCAAGCGAGGCCTTTTTTGCCCTAAAAAAGCGCCGTGACCGCACTTTTGGGGCTTTTTGGGGCGGTTTTTTCGGTTTGACCGGCTTGGGACTCGCAGGCTTGAGCGGGCCGTGTTGTATTTTTTACGGGGGTGTTGTGTAAAAAAATGAACAAGGCTAAGCTCGATTCAAACCCATAACAGCAATAATACCGGGGTGCTTCATGTCTCGCCTGCCGCCACTCGGCGTCTCAGCCTGCTTCAGCCAGGCTTTGTCCGCAGTCCGTTCGTCCCGCGTGAATGCCCACGCACCGGCCAATATTCTTGACGGCCTATCCGCTCTCTTCTTTGCCTCCTCGACTGCCACTGACCGGCTGCCATCCGCGCGGCCGCTCATGATTCTGCACGACTTTGGCTTGAGGAATGCAACGCTGCAGCAAATGGCAGGTAAGCTCCTACCCTGAACGAAAAAACGACGCGGATGCTGCGTCAACCAACGCCTGGCCTTTAATGGATGCCAGGAAACCCAGCCCAGAGGCATTTATGAGTAACAACCTCGACCAGCTCACCGATTGGTTGAAAGACCACAAGATCACAGAAGTCGAATGCATGATTGGCGACCTGACCGGTATCACCCGGGGCAAGATCTCGCCGACCAACAAGTTCATCGCCGAAAAAGGCATGCGCCTGCCCGAGAGCGTTCTGTTGCAGACCGTGACCGGCGACTATGTCGAAGACGACATCTATTACGAATTGCTCGACCCGGCAGACATCGACATGATCTGCCGCCCCGACCAGAACGCGGTGTTCCTGGTGCCCTGGGCCATCGAGCCGACCGCCCAGGTGATCCACGACACCTACGACAAGCAAGGCAACCCGATCGAGCTGTCGCCGCGCAACGTGCTCAAGAAAGTCCTCAAGCTCTACGCCGACAAAGGCTGGCAGCCCATCGTGGCGCCGGAGATGGAGTTCTACCTGACCAAACGCTGCGAAGACCCGGACTTCCCGCTGCAACCGCCGATCGGTCGGTCCGGGCGCCCGGAGACCGGCCGCCAATCCTTCTCTATAGAAGCCGCCAACGAATTCGACCCGCTGTTCGAAGACGTCTACGACTGGTGCGAGTTGCAGGAGCTGGACCTCGACACACTGATCCATGAAGACGGCACGGCCCAGATGGAAATCAACTTCCGTCACGGCGATGCCCTGTCCCTGGCCGACCAGATCCTGGTGTTCAAGCGCACCATGCGTGAAGCCGCGCTCAAGCACGACGTGGCGGCCACCTTCATGGCCAAGCCGATGACCGGCGAGCCCGGCAGCGCCATGCACCTGCACCAGAGCATCATCGACATCGCCACCGGCAAGAACGTCTTCTCCAATGAAGACGGGACCATGAGTCAGCTGTTCCTCAACCACATTGGCGGCCTGCAGAAGTTCATCCCTGAATTGCTGCCGCTGTTTGCCCCCAACGTGAACTCGTTCCGCCGCTTCCTGCCCGACACCTCGGCGCCGGTGAACGTGGAGTGGGGCGAAGAAAACCGCACCGTCGGCCTGCGCGTACCGGATGCCGGCCCGCAGAACCGCCGCGTGGAAAACCGCCTGCCGGGCGCCGACGCCAACCCGTACCTGGCGATTGCCGCCAGCCTGCTGTGTGGCTACATCGGCATGGTCGAAGGCCATAACCCCAGCGCCCCGGTAGTGGGTCGTGGTTATGAGCGCCGCAACCTGCGCCTGCCGTTGACCATCGAAGACGCCCTGGAGCGTATGGAAAACAGCAAGACCATCGAGAAATACCTGGGTCAGAAATTCATCACAGGCTACGTCGCGGTCAAGCGGGCCGAGCATGAAAACTTCAAGCGCGTGATCAGTTCGTGGGAGCGGGAATTCCTGCTCTTCGCCGTCTGATGCACCGGGCGCACGGGGCAACCCGCGCGCCCCTCACTGAAAAGTCTAGGAGATTGGTATGTCCAGCAACAACCCGCAAACCCGCGAATGGCAAGCCTTGAGCAATGATCACCACCTGGCGCCGTTCAGCGACTTCAAGCAATTGAAAGAGAAAGGCCCACGGATCATCACCAAAGCCCACGGCGTTTACCTGTGGGACAGCGAAGGCAACAAGATCCTCGACGGCATGGCCGGCCTGTGGTGCGTGGCGATCGGTTACGGTCGCGATGAACTGGCCGACGCCGCCGCCAGGCAAATGAAAGAACTGCCGTACTACAACCTGTTCTTCCAGACCGCTCACCCACCTGTACTGGAGTTGGCCAAGGCGATTTCCGACATCGCGCCTGCCGGCATGAACCATGTGTTCTTCACCGGTTCCGGCTCCGAAGGCAACGACACCATGTTGCGCATGGTCCGCCACTATTGGGCGATCAAGGGCCAGCCGAACAAGAAAACCATCATCAGCCGCAAGAATGGCTACCACGGCTCCACCGTGGCTGGCGCCAGCCTGGGCGGCATGACCTATATGCATGAGCAGGGCGACTTGCCGATCCCGGGCATCGTCCATATCGCCCAGCCGTACTGGTTCGGCGAAGGCGGCGACATGAGCCCCGAAGAGTTCGGGGTCTGGGCCGCCAACCAATTGGAAGAGAAGATCCTCGAGCTGGGCGTGGACAACGTCGGTGCCTTTATTGCCGAGCCGATCCAGGGCGCCGGTGGCGTGATCGTGCCGCCGGACAGCTACTGGCCGCGCATCAAGGAAATCCTCGCCAAGTACGACATCCTGTTTGTGGCCGACGAAGTGATCTGCGGTTTCGGCCGTACCGGTGAGTGGTTCGGTAGCGATTTCTACGACCTCAAGCCCCATATGATGACCATCGCCAAGGGCCTGACCTCGGGCTACATCCCCATGGGTGGCCTGATCGTGCGCGACGACGTGGTGGCCGTGCTCAACGAAGGCGGTGATTTCAACCACGGTTTCACCTACTCCGGTCACCCGGTGGCTGCGGCCGTGGCCCTGGAAAACATCCGCATCATGCGCGATGAAAAAATCGTTAACCGCGTCCACGACGAAACGGCACCGTATTTGCAGAAACGTCTGCGGGAGCTGGCGGATCACCCGTTGGTGGGTGAAGTGCGCGGTGTCGGCATGCTCGGTGCAATTGAGCTGGTTCAGGACAAGGCGACGCGCAAGCGTTACGAGGGCCGGGGCGTAGGCATGATCTGCCGAACCTTCTGCTTCGAGAATGGCCTGATCATGCGCGCCGTGGGCGACACCATGATCATTTCGCCGCCTCTGGTGATCAGCAAGGCTGAAATCGACGAGCTGGTGACCAAGGCTCGTCAGTGCCTGGACCTGACTTTGGCGGCATTGCAGGGCTAAGTGCTAGGCTCAGTGCGCAGCGCACCGGGCAGTTATAAATGCAGGGGCTTTGGTTGAAAGCCGGCCCCTGAACTTGCCAGACTGTCGCCCTGTTTTGTTGCCCTCTGGAAGGGTCGCTGAACATACAAGAACGTGGCCCAAAAAAGAAAAATTGGAGCATCACCAAATGAAGGCATTAGGTTTGAAGAACGCTGGCAAGACCCTCCTCGCCTTGTCCCTGATGGGCGCAATGGCGGGCGCGGTCCAGGCCGACGATAAAGTGCTGCACGTCTACAACTGGTCCGACTACATTGCACCGGACACCATCGCCAACTTTGAAAAAGAGTCGGGCATTAAAGTGGTGTACGACGTTTTTGACAGCAACGAGACACTCGAAGCCAAGTTGCTGGCAGGCAAGTCCGGCTACGACATCGTCGTACCGTCGAACAACTTCCTCGCCAAGCAGATCAAGGCCGGTGTCTATCAGGAGCTGGACAAGTCCAAGCTGCCCAACTACGGCAACCTGAACACCTCCCTGCTTAAAGCCGTGTCGGTCAGCGACCCGGACAACAAGCACGCTTTCCCGTACATGTGGGGTTCGATCGGCATCGGCTACAACCCGGACAAGGTCAAGGCCGCGCTGGGCGTGGACAAGATCGATTCGTGGGACGTGCTGCTCAAGCCTGAAAACATCGCCAAGCTCAAAAGCTGCGGCGTGAGCTTCCTCGACTCGCCGACCGAAATGCTGCCGATCGCGCTGCATTACCTGGGCCTGCCAACCGACAGCCAGAAGAAGGCCGACCTCAAGCAAGCCGAAGACCTGTTCCTGAAAATCCGTCCTTCGATTGGCTACTTCCACTCGTCCAAGTACATCTCCGACCTGGCCAACGGCAACATCTGCGTAGCCGTGGGTTACTCGGGTGATATCCAGCAGGCCAAGTCCCGCGCGGCTGAAGCCGGTGGCAAGGTCAAGGTGGCCTACGACATTCCGAAAGAAGGTGCCGGTAGCTTCTTCGACATGGTCGCCATCCCTAAAGATGCCGAAAATGTCGATGCCGCTTACAAGTTCATGAACTACCTGCTCAAGCCGGAAGTCATGGCTTCGATCACCAACAGCGTGCGTTTCCCGAACGGTAACGAGAAGGCCACCGCACTGGTCGACAAAGACATCACCAATGACCCGGGCATCTACCCGCCAGCGGATGTGCAAGCCAAGCTCTACGCCATTGCGGACTTGCCGGCTGCCACCCAGCGTGAAATGACACGCAGCTGGACCAAGATCAAATCCGGTAAATAAACCGGCCTTCATTAACCACCGCGCGCCCCGTGGTGGTTAATGAAACAAATAAATGACAGAAAGTTTTGCCGGATCGGTTTATCGAGGGTAAGTTGCGCGCCGGTTTTGTTGCCGGGCAACAACTTTGGGCCCAACTATTTAAGAGGACCTCCACTTGCCAATTTCTTTGTTTCGCCAAGCCTTGCTGGTAGGTGCAGGTCTCGCGCTGGCTGTCAGCGTGCAGGCCGCACCGACCGTGCATATTTATAACTGGTCGGATTACATCGGTCCCGACACCCTGGCCAACTTCGAAAAGGCCACCGGCATCAAACCCGTGTATGACGTGTTTGATTCCAACGAAACCCTGGAAGGCAAGTTACTGGCCGGGCGTACCGGCTATGACGTGGTAGTGCCGTCCAACCACTTCCTTGGCAAGCAGATCAAGGCCGGGGCGTTCCAGAAACTCGATAAGTCGCTGCTGACTCATTACGCCAACCTGGACCCTGTGCTGCTCAAGCGCCTGGAGAAGAACGACCCGGGCAACCAGTACGCCATGCCGTACCTGTGGGGTACCAACGGCATCGGTTACAACGTCGACAAAGTGAAGGAAGTGCTGGGTGTCGACAAGATCGACTCCTGGGCCGTGCTGTTCGAACCGGAAAACATGAAGAAACTGGCCACCTGCGGTGTGTCGTTCATGGACTCGGCGGATGAAATGCTGCCGGCGGTGCTCAACTACATGGGCCTGGACCCTAACAGCACCAACCCTGAAGACTATAAGAAGGCCGAAGAAAAGCTGCTCAAAGTGCGGCCCTACGTGACCTACTTCCATTCTTCCAAATACATCTCGGACCTGGCCAACGGCAACATCTGCGTGGCCGCCGGGTTCTCCGGCGATGTGTTCCAGGCCAAGGCTCGCGCAAGCGAAGCGGGCAAAGGCGTGAACATCGCCTACGCAATTCCGAAGGAAGGCGGCAACCTGTGGTTTGACGTGCTGGCGATCCCCAAGGACGCCACCAACATCAAGGAAGCCCACGCCTTCATCAACTATTTACTGCAATCTGAGGTGATCGCCCAGGTCAGTGACACCGTCGGTTACGCCAACCCTAACCCAGGGGCGGACAAACTGATGGAGCAATCGATACGCACCGACGAAGCGGTTTACCCACCGCAGGCGGTTCTCGACCGGACATTCGTCAACTTCGAGCTACCCCCGAAAGTGCAACGTTTAATGACCCGTAGCTGGACCAAGGTCAAGACGGGCAAGTAAGGCTCAAACTATCCAAGGTTCGCCCGCCTCGGGCGAACTGCACTCTTTTTTTTGGGAGTTTCGTAAATGGCAGTTGCCTCCGGCGCCTATAAGAAAGCCCTCGAGGGCGACCAGACACCGAAAAAGGTGCTGGTCAAAATCGACCGGGTCACGAAGAAGTTCGACGAGACGATTGCCGTGGACGATGTGTCCCTGGAAATCAAGAAAGGCGAGATCTTCGCCTTGCTCGGCGGTTCGGGTTCGGGCAAGTCCACCCTGCTGCGCATGCTCGCAGGCTTCGAGCGCCCGACAGAAGGTCGGATTTACCTCGACGGCGTGGACATCACCGATATGCCGCCCTACGAGCGGCCGATCAACATGATGTTCCAGTCCTATGCCTTGTTCCCCCACATGACCGTGGCGCAGAACATCGCGTTCGGCCTGCAACAGGACAAGATCCCCAAGGCCGAAGTCGATGCCCGCGTGGCTGAAATGCTCAAGCTGGTCCAGATGAGCCAGTACGCCAAACGCAAGCCGCACCAGTTGTCCGGTGGCCAGCGTCAGCGGGTGGCGTTGGCCCGCTCACTGGCCAAGCGCCCGAAACTGCTGCTGCTCGATGAGCCCATGGGCGCCCTCGACAAGAAGCTGCGTTCGCAGATGCAACTGGAACTGGTGGAGATCATCGAGCGCGTCGGCGTGACTTGTGTGATGGTGACGCACGACCAGGAAGAGGCCATGACCATGGCCGAGCGCATCGCGATCATGCACCTGGGCTGGATCGCCCAGATCGGCAGCCCGATCGACATCTACGAGACGCCGACCAGCCGCCTGGTGTGCGAATTCATCGGTAACGTCAACATCTTCGACACCCAGGTGGTGGATGACGCCGAAGGTCACGCGGTGCTCAAGTGCCCGGACCTGGACCGCGACATCTACGTGGGCTACGGCATCGCCACCTCGGTGGAAGACAAGTCGGTGACCTACGCCATCCGCCCGGAAAAACTGCTGGTCACCACCGAAATGCCGACCTGCGAGCACAACTGGTCCAGCGGCAAGGTGCACGACATCGCCTACCTGGGCGGCCACTCGGTGTTCTACGTCGAGCTGCCAAGCGGCAAGCTGGTGCAGTCCTTCGTCGCCAACGCCGAACGCCGTGGCCAGCGCCCAACCTGGGGTGACCAGGTGTACGTGTGGTGGGAAGACGATAGCGGCGTGGTACTGCGCACATGAACATGAAGAAGCTCAAGCGGCGCTTGCACCGCATCGTCCCCAGCGGCAAGCAGGTGGTCATCGGGATTCCGTTCCTGTGGCTGTTCCTGTTTTTCGCCCTGCCGTTTTTCATCGTCTTGAAAATCAGCTTCGCCGAAGCCGACGTGGCGATCCCGCCGTACACCGAGATCTACACCTACGTCGAGCAGAAGCTGCAGGTAGTGCTGAACCTGGCCAACTACAGTCTGCTGGCAGGTGATGAGCTGTACATCGCGGCGTACCTGGGCTCGCTGAAGATGGCGTTCTTCAGCACGCTGCTGTGCCTGCTGATCGGCTACCCGATGGCCTATGCCATTGCCACCGCGCGCAAAGAGATGCAGACCGTGCTGGTGCTGCTGATCATGATGCCGACCTGGACCGCGATCCTGATCCGCGTGTATGCGTGGATGGGTATCCTCAGCAACAACGGCCTGCTCAATGGCTTCCTGATGTCCATGGGGCTGATCAACGAACCGCTGCAGATCCTCAACACCAACATCGCGGTGTATATCGGCGTGGTCTATTCGTACCTGCCGTTCATGATCCTGCCGCTGTACGCCAACCTGGTGAAGCATGACCAAAGCCTGCTGGAAGCCGCATCGGACCTGGGTTCGAGCACCTTCAACAGCTTCTGGAAAATCACCGTGCCGCTGTCCAAGAACGGCATCATCGCCGGCTGCATGCTGGTGTTTATCCCGGTGGTGGGCGAGTTCGTGATCCCGGAACTGCTCGGCGGCCCGGAAACCCTGATGATCGGTAAAGTGTTGTGGCAAGAGTTCTTCAACAACCGTGACTGGCCGGTGGCGTCTGCCCTGGCGGTGGTGATGCTGGCGATCCTGATCGTGCCCATTATTCTGTTTAACCGCAGCCAAGCCAAAGAGATGGAGGGCAAGATATGAAGCGCGTCAGTTTCTCAAGCTTCATGCTGGTGGCGGGGTTGTTGTTCATCTACCTGCCGATGCTGATCCTGGTGATCTACTCGTTCAACGAATCCAAGCTGGTGACGGTGTGGGGCGGTTGGTCGATCAAGTGGTACGTGGGCCTGTTGGACAATACCCAGTTGATGGGCTCGGTGGCACGTTCCCTGGAAATCGCCTGCTACACGGCGGTGGCCGCCGTGGCCCTGGGTACGTTGGCGGCGTTTGTGCTGACGCGCATCAGCCAGTTCAAGGGCCGCACGCTGTTCGGCGGCCTGGTGACCGCGCCGTTGGTGATGCCGGAAGTGATCACCGGTCTGTCGCTGCTGCTGCTGTTCGTGGCCATGGCGCAGATGATCGGCTGGCCCCAGGAGCGTGGCATCGTCACCATCTGGATCGCCCACACCACGTTCTGTGCCGCTTATGTGGCAGTGGTGGTATCGGCGCGCCTGCGTGAGCTGGACCTGTCGATCGAAGAAGCGGCGATGGACCTGGGGGCGCGGCCGTGGAAGGTGTTCTTCCTGATCACCATCCCGATGATCGCGCCATCGTTGGCGGCGGGCGGCATGATGTCGTTCGCACTGTCCCTGGATGACCTGGTACTGGCCAGCTTCGTCTCGGGACCGGGTTCGACGACGTTGCCGATGGAAGTGTTCTCGGCCGTGCGCCTTGGGGTTAAACCCGAGATCAACGCCGTGGCCAGCCTGATTCTGCTGGCGGTGTCGCTGGTGACCTTCCTGGTGTGGTTCTTCAGCCGACGTGCCGAAGAGATGCGCAAGAAAGCGATCCAGCAGGCCATCGAAGAAGCCGCTGCCGATGGCTGGCAGCAGCCGGACAAGCGTCGGGCTCCAGCGCCGGTCTAAAGGTCTGTGCGGTCCAAATGTGGGAGGGGGCAAGCCCCCTCCCACATTTGATCGCATTTCAACTCCGCTACGCCAACCACGGCGACTTGCGAATCACCTCGACAAAATTCATCGGCTTGAACCCCGGTTCCTGATCCACCAGCACATCGGTCTTCACGTTGCCGAACGTGGTCTGCGGGCGATGGCGCAAGCCGTCGGCAAACGCGCAGATGATGCACTCCTTGAACCCTTCCCCGCGTGGATGCGCATGCACCACGGCTTCGCGCTGCACGCTGCTGAACGCGGCGTAGTCCATGCCCAGCACGTCCATTTCCACACCGGCGGTCACCAGTGCCACGGTCGGGCGCAGGTGCTGCGGCACCCCCGGCGTGGTGTGCAGGGCGATAGACAGCCACACCTGTTCGATATCGTCGTCGCTCAGCCCGTAAGGCTTGAGGAAGGCCGCGGCGGCGTTGGCGCCGTCCACTTCGAAACGCTGGTCATCACTGCGATGGCCTTCTACCAGGCCCAGGTCATGGAACATGGCGCCGACGTAAAGCAGCTCCGGGTTGTAGACCAGTTGCTTGCGCTCACCGCTCAATGCGCCGAACAGGAACACCCGGCGCGAGTGGTGGTAGAGCAGGTCGGATTCGATGTCGCGGATGTAGTCGGTGGTGGCCCTGGCCAGGGCGCTGTCCGGGATCTTGATACCGGCGATGGTGGTGGTCATGGTGGTTCTCCTCTGGAAAGCCTCCAGTCTGGTCGTGCGCCCGTGAAGCGGCCACGGTGACGAGGGTGCGATCCCGGCCAATCTGCCGCGACATCGTGCCAAGGCAAAATCAGCTAGGGTGTAGCCGGCGATATCACTCTCGAAGCCTGGGAAAATCCCCCGGGGTTTGCATTTTATTCAGCTGAAAAAGGTGTCTGTGAGCATGCACAAAACCGTCGCCATCCTGATCTTCCCCGGCGTCCAGTCACTGGATGTGAGCGGCCCCATGGATGTGTTCTGCGAAGCCAACCGCTTTCTGCCGCCTCAGGATCACTACCGGATCGAGGTCATCGGGCTTGCCCACGGCACCATGGCCGCCTCCAACGGTTTGGCATTGCAGGCCCACCGGCATTACAGCGATGCCCAGCAAGCCTATGACCTGTTGCTGGTTGCCGGCGGCCCGCAATTGCCCTTCGAGGATTTCGGCGCGCCGTTCGATGATTGGCTGCGTGGCGCAACCGCCCGGGCGCAGCGCTTTGGTTCTATCTGCAACGGCGCCTTCATGCTGGCGCGCGCCGGGTTGCTGGATGGAAAAACCGTTACGACGCATTGGAATGATGCGGCAGGCCTGGTGCGTTTGTGCCCGCGCGCACAGGTCGAAGCCGACCGCCTCTACGTACAGGACGGCAACCTCTACACCTCGGCGGGCGTCACGGCAGGCATCGACCTGTCGCTGTACCTGCTGGCCCAGGACCACGGCCCGGAAGTGGCGTTGAGCGTGGCCAAGCGCCTGGTGGTATTCACCCAGCGTTCCGGCGGGCAGTCGCAGTTCAGCCCGTTCCTCACGCCCCACGCCGAAACCACCTCGGCGGTGGCGTTGGTGCAGTTATACGTATTGGCGAACCTGACCGGCGACCTGACCATCGCCGACCTGGCCAAGGCCGCCAACATGAGCGCGCGCAACTTCTCCCGGGTGTTTGCCCGTGAGGCGCGGATTACGCCAGCGGAGTTTGTCGAACGGGCGCGGGTGGATGCGGCGCGGGTGATGCTCGAAAGCACACATGCGCCGCTGAAGACCGTGGCCTATCAATGCGGGTTTCGCGATGCCCAGCACATGCGCAGCGTGTTCAACCGCCGGCTGGGCGTGACGCCGCAACAGTTCCGGCTCAATTTTGCGGCACCGGTCTAAGCCCCTTCCGCAGGTTGACCGATTTCCAAGGGGTTATCGCGCCGGCAGCAGTTTCAGCGTGCCGCGGGTATTGGCCGTGACTTCCTCATCGGTGAAATGCGCCTGCTCGTAACCCCCTTCGATATAAGTCTCGGCCTGGTCGCCATAGTGCTTGTCGAACGGCACGCCGCTTTGCCCCACCGGATTGATGGTGAGGGCGTGGGCCACGTCGGCAAAGTCGATCAGGCGCCGGGTGGACGGGCCGTAGGTCACCGGCCAGGGCGCGGGGCCGATGACGGCCGACTGGTTGTTCGGCACTTCATGGGTGCCGGGGGCCGGGAACGGGCCGACGTTGACGATCAGGTCCAAGGGTTTCTGCGAGCCCAGCGGATGGCCGTGGGTCAGGGTATGGGCCTTGCCCCACTGCCATTGCGTCGGGTCATCGCCGAAGGTGGCCTTGAGGTGCGCGAGGCTGTTGTCCCAGGCCCGTTTGACGGTGTCGGCGCGCTTGCCGTCCCACCAGGGCGAGGCCGGGTCGGCAGCCAGGCGGGGCAGGGCGGCGTCGATCACGCGGGTGGTGAGCAGGGTCTTGAACATCCCGTCACCCAGCTTCGGGTGGAAGGCCGCGTCGGCGAGGTTGAACAGGAACTGGTTGAACAGCGTGGCGCTGGTGGAACCCAGCGGGTAGTCACCCTTCCAGCCGGCAAGCTGTTCCACCAGCTTCAACTGCGCCGGGTCCGTGACCACCTCGCGCAGCACCGGCAACAGCGGCGCCAGCAGGCGCGGGCCGAAGGCGGTGGTGGTGCCCAGTTGCAGGGCCTGGCTGTTGGTCACATCCCACTTCACGCTCTTGTCGCTCAACTGCGCGTTCAACTGCTGGCCCCGGTCGGCGAGGTTGTAATAACCGGGGATTTCCATGCCGGTGGGCGACGCCGGCTGGGCATTGGCCGAGACCACATAGCCACGCGCCGGGTTTTCTTCCTGGGGGTTGGCGCTGAAGGGGTAGAAGCCCGGCTTGTCGGCCTCGGCGGTGCTGCCGTCGAGGATAAACCCTGGGTTGGCACCTGCCGGGCGAATCGGCAACTGGGCCGCCGCCCACCAGCCGATATCGCCCCTGGCATTGGCCCACACGATATTCAGCCCCGGTGCGGACACCTTTGACGCCGCCGTACGGGCCTTGGCCAACGTGTCGGCGCGGTTGAGCTGGTAGAAACCTTCGAGGATCGGGTTCTGGGTGTCGAGGAACGCCCACCACATGGCAATCGGCGTCTTGCCGCCGTTCTCGCCAAGCACGTCATTGACGATCGGGCCGTGGGGTGACTGGCGCAGGGTGAGGCTGACCGGTGCCTGGCCTTTGACGGCGATCTGTTGCTCGCTGCGGGTCATGTCGACCCACTGGCCGTGGTACCAGACCTGGTTGGCGTTGTCCGGGTTGACCTTTTCGGCGATCAGGTCGAGGTCGTCGTTCTGGAACATGGTCAGGCTCCAGCCGAAATCCAGGTTGTGCCCCAGGAACGCCACGGGTACCAGCGCGTTGTGATAGCCATACAGCTCGAAGCCCGGCGCCAACAACTGCGCCTCGTACCACACCGACGGCACCGAGAAGCGAATATGCGGGTCACCCGCCAGCAGCGGTTTGCCGCTCTGGGTGCGACTGCCGCTGATGGCCCAGGCGTTGCTGCCCTCGAACTGCGGCAAGCCGTTGTCGGCCAGGGCCTGTGCGCTCAGGGCGGCGAGGGCGCCGAGGGCGTTCCAGTCACTGTCGGCGAGGTTGAGGGCGCCCCCGGGTTGCCAGTCGAGGTCGAAGACTTTCAGGTAGTCGCTGCCCAGTTGGTCGCGGACGTAAGTCAGCAAGGGCTCGGTACGAAACGCAGCGGCAAAGCTGTAGGCCATGTACCCGGCGACGCTGATGGTGTCCTCGGCGGTAAACGCGCGCCTGGGGATGCCCAGCACGTCGAACTCCATCGGGCGGGCGTGGCTGTCCTGATATTGGTTGATCCCGTCCAGATAGGCTTGCAGGGCCTTCCAGTGCGCCGACTCATGGTCCTGCTGGGCCACATAGGTGGCGGCGCGGTCGCGAATGCGCAGGCTGCGGAACAGCTTGTCGGTCTCCAGCAGCTTCGGCCCGAGCACCTCGGCCAATTCGCCACGGGCCAGGCGCCGCATGATCTCCATCTGGAACAGGCGGTCCTGGGCATGCACGTAGCCCAGGGCGCGGTACAGGTCGGTCTCGTTCTCGGCGCGAATATGCGGCACGCCACGGTCGTCGTAGCGCACGGTGACCGAGCGTTGCAGGTTGGCCAGTTCAACCGTGCCCTGGCGGGTGGGTTGCTTGCTGTAGACGTACCAGCCCGCACCGAGGCCGATCAGCACCAGCAGAACCGCAAGAACCTGCAGGACGCGCTTCATGAACATTCCTTACCAAGAGTGGGGTGGCGGGCTACTCATCTTTCGACCACGAACAATAGCAGCCCACCGCCAGGGTGTGCGTGGCGTTCACGTCTCGGCCGGCTTCAAGGGCTTTCAGGATCGGCTCGATAAAACTGTTACTGGCGTTACACGTCAGCCCTTCGCTGTAGGGCCCGAAATACGCGAGCTTGCCGGTGCGGTCCCAGATGCCCACGGCCGGGCTGGCCGGCACCTGGTCGGCGCCGGGCAGGGCGGTGAGGGTTTTCATCTTGCGCAGGTTATCGGGCAACTGGCCGTGGCTGCCGGCTTTTTGCAGGGCATAGAACTCGACGCCCTGGGGCGCGTATTGCTCGATCAACTCGCCCAAGTGCTGCTGGTTGCCGACATTGCACGGGCACGCCGGATCCCAGAAATGCACCAGGCGGATCGGACCGGGGCCGCTGAGTTCGGCGGGCAGGCGCAGAGGGTCGCCGGAGAATACCGCGGTGTGTTCGCTGAAGGCGCGCAGGTAGCGGCCCTGGAACCAGTCATACGCCGCCCACAGCACGCCGGCGCAGATGATCAGGATCAGGCTGGCGAACAGGGCGTTACGGTAAGGCTGTCGCATTCGGATCTATCCTCGCAGGTCGCGTAGCTTGCCATGCTTGTCCTGACAGATGAATATCGCAGCTCGATATTCATCTTCGCCGCAAGTCTGGAAGCCTTTATGCCTGTGACCTTTGACCCTGATCACCTTCGCGAAAGCCTGCGGCCCCTGGTGGATGCGCAACCGCTTTCAGCCGAAGCGCGGGTCTACCAGCGTTTCTACGGACTGGACCTGAGTGCACGCAACGTGCCGACAGTGAGTCGGCTGGGGCGTTTCGAGGTGGCTGGGTTCGAGGTGGTCGCCCAGGTGTGGTGGCCGCCCGTGCCGGTGGCGACGATGTTTATGTTCCACGGCTTCTACGACCATATGGGCCTGTATCGCCACGTGGTGGACTGGGCCCTGGACCAGGGCTTTGTGGTAATCGCCTGCGATTTGCCCGGCCATGGCTTGTCCAGCGGCGCGCGCGCCAGCATCGATGATTTTGCCGTGTACCAGGAAGTGGTGCAGGCGCTGTTCGTCCAGGCCCAAGCGCTGCAATTGCCGCAGCCCTGGCACTTGTTCGGGCAAAGCACCGGCGGCGCGGTGGTGGTGGATCACTTGGTCAACCATGGTGCTACCAGTCCGGCACAAGGCAAGACCTTCCTGCTCTCACCGCTGGTGCGGCCGCGTGCGTGGGGGTGGTCGCAGCTCAGCTATTACCTGTTGCGCCCGTTCGTCAAAGGCATCGCCCGGCGTTTCAGCGAGAACACTCACGACCCGGCGTTCAAGCCGTTCCTGGAAGCCGACCCGCTGCAACCCCGGCAACTGCCCACCGCCTGGGTAGGCGCCCTGGCGCGCTGGATCAAACGCATCGAAGCCGCGCCACGCAGCCCTCGGCGGCCGGTGATTGTGCAGGGTGAGGAAGACATGACGGTGGATTGGCAGCACAACTTGCAGGTGCTGCGGGGCAAGTTCGACCAGCCCGAGGTGTTGATGCTGCCGCGCGGCCGGCATCACCTGGCGAATGAGATTCCGCAGATTCGCGAAGAGTACTTCCGGTATTTGACAGACCATTTGAAATAACACAATCCAAATGTGGGAGGGGGCTTGCCCCCGATAGCGGTGCATCAGTCAGCTTATCTGTAGCTGACCCACTGCCATCGGGGGCAAGCCCCCTCCCACATTTTATTACTGCGTCAGGCTTGAGGTGCTCTGGCCGACTGCCAGACCTGCGCGAATCGCCGCCAGCGCCGCCTGGTAATACGCCTTACCTTCCGGTGACTCCGCAAACGTCGCGAACTCCTCCAGCTCCGGGTCGGACAAATCCCGATAGACGTACAGCAGAGTGTTGTTCAGGTCATTGCCAATCTGTTGCATCAGCCGCTCACGCTGGCCATTCAACATGCCTTGGGCCTGGCCGCCACCCAGCAGGCCGGGGATCATCTGGCTCAAGCTGTCGGCGGCCACGCCGGCGATCGCCAGGCTGACCTCCGCCCCGGCTTCGCGGGCGGGCAGGGCCTGTGCCAGGTGGCCGATGATCAGGCTGCGGGTGGCATCGGCCTCGATGTGCGGCAGGCCTTGGGCGTTTTTTGCCAACTGGTCACGGCGCGTGGCCAGTAACTCGGCCGCAACGACCTTGCGGCCCAGGGGTGATTGGAAAAACGCCAGGGCCGGCGCAGGGTCCGCCAGGTGCTTGCGTAACTGGGCTTCGGCGCGCTGGTCCATGGCCTGGGCGGCAAAGCGCTTATTGCTATTGTCCACCAGCGCCTGGTACACCGCCGGCGGCAGGCTGTTGCGGTAGCGTTGCTGGGCGGCACTGAGGGCGTCATTGAAATGCGCACGTTGTTCGGCCCAGCCGGCGACCTTGTACAACTGGTCATGGCCGTCTGCCCAGGCGGGCAAAACGCAGAACATCAGCAAGGAAAAAAACAAACGACGCATATGGACTCCTGTCAGTCGGCCACTATTGTCCGTGTCGGGCGTAGGATTTGTCGAGAAGTCCTATCAGTCCGCTGACTAAAGTGTATTCAGACGCTCGGCGGCTCTGTCGGATTCACAGGCGTATGGATACTATGCGCGCCATGCAAATACCCCTCGATCACCCCCTGCTGCAACGCATCGTCGATGACCTGGCCGAAAAAGGCTGGTCGCAGCAGAACGGCTTCCTGCCCCAGGCTCTGACCCTGGAACTGGCGGCTGAGTGCCGTAAACGTGCGGCCGAGGGTGAGCTGGCCCCGGCGGCAGTGGGGCGCGGGCCGGCCCAGGAGATTCGCGAGGGTATTCGCGGCGACCATATCCAGTGGCTGGAGGAGGGCGACGCGGCGGTCTGCGACAGCTATATGGCGTTGATGGACACGCTGCGCCTGGCGATGAACCGTGGTTTGTTCCTCGGCCTTGAGGATTTCGAAAGCCACTTCGCGATGTATCCCCCCGGCGCGTTTTACCTCAGACACCTGGACCGGTTCCGCGACGATGATCGGCGCATGGTTTCGGCGGTGATCTACTTGAACGACGCCTGGTTGCCCGAGCACGGTGGCCAGTTGCGCATGTACCTCAAGGACGGCGTGGAATACGACGTGGTGCCCAGCGGTGGATGCCTGGTGGTGTTCCTGTCGGGCGAAGTGCCCCACGAAGTCATGCCGGCTACGCGCGAGCGCCTGTCCCTCACCGGCTGGTTCCGTCGGCGCGGTAACGAGCCGTTCTAACCATGCAAAAGATTCTGATCAGCCGCTGCCTGCTTGGCCACAAGGTGCGCTACGACGGTGGGGCCAGCGGGCCGTTCGATCAACTGGCGGCGTGGCAGGCTGAAGGGCGCGTGGTTGCGATCTGCCCGGAAGTGTCGGGCGGTCTGCCGACGCCCAGGCCCTCTGCCGAGATTCCAGGTGGGCAGGGCATCGATGTCTGGGAAGGCCGCGCCCAGGTGCTGACGGCCGAGGGCGAAGACTTCAGCGCCGCCTTCCTCGACGGCGCCCGGCAAGCCTTGGCGTTGGTGCAGCGCCATCACATCCGCATCGCCATTCTCAAGGCCAATAGTCCGTCCTGCGGCAACCTGCTGACCTATGACGGTACTTTCACCGGTGTAAAGGTCAGTGGCGAGGGCGTAACGGCGGCGCTGCTCAAGCGCCATGGCGTGCAGGTGTTCAGTGAGCTGGAGTTGCCTGCGGCGGCACTGGCGTTGGCGCGCCTGTAGAGGCCTTGTCCTCGAACCACTTCTGGGACAGCGCCTTTAAACGGCCATCGTCCTTCACCCGCTTCAGCGCCCCGTCCAGGCTGGTCTTGAAGGCCGGGTTGCCTTTCTGGAACGGGATCGCCAGCTCAGGCTTGTCGTGATAAGCCTCGCTGAAATCGAACTGATCCTTAAGCTCGGCAGTCATAGCGACATGGTTGATGGCCACATCGTATTTGCCGGTTGAGACCCCCGGCAGCATGTCGGCGTCGTCTGTGGTGATAAACGAAGGGCGCACGTCCATTTCCTTGGCCAGCAATTCACCCAGCTCGACTTCAAAGCCGGTGAGTTTGTCGCCTTCCTTGAAATTGTACGGTGGTGTGTTGGCTTCAAGGGCGATGCGGAGTTCGCCGCGATCGTTTACATCGTCGATCAGTTCGGCATGAGCCAGGGGGCTCAGCAGGGGCAGCAACAGTAACAGGCCAGGCGAAAAGCGCATGGTCACTCCTAAAGAATTCGAATGTGCGAGGCGCCGTTCAGCATCGCTTTGCTATGGTGGTGAGTGCCTTGGACAGCAATTTGTCGCGAAGTTGTCAGAACCCTACAGATTTCATGGAAAAACTGGAGAAGCGAATGAAAGCCCTATTGTCCCGTGCAACCATTGCCAGCCTGTTGCTGGGTGCCTCGATGTTGGCGAATGCCGCCGATGTTCCGCGTACCCCCGCGCCCAAGGGAGCTGAGGTGTTTATCGTCTCGCCCAAGGATGGCGCGACCGTCGACAAAACCTTCACCGTCAAATTCGGCGTCAAGGGCCTGGACCTTGAGCCGATCGACAAGCAAGTACCTAACGCCGGCCACCATCATCTGCTGGTAGACCAGGATGTACAGTCGCTGAAGGCTGATGAGGCCATTCCAGCCACCGCCACGTCGATTCACTTCGGTAAGGCGCAGACTGAAACCGAACTGACCCTGGCTCCAGGCAAGCACACCCTGCAACTGGTCGCAGGCGACAACGTGCATCGCCAATTCGAGCCCACTGTAGCCTCGAAAGTGATCACGGTTAACGTCAAGTAAGATGTGTTCAGGCAAAAAAATGGGAGGCCCCTGCGGGTCTCCCATTTTTTATGCAGCGTTTGCAGCGTTAGAACAACACGCGGCTACGGATAGTGCCGTTGATGTGTTGCAGCTTCTCTTGCGCCAGGTCCGAGTACTCGGCGTCGACGTCGATCACCACGTAGCCGACCTTCTCGTTGGTCTGCAGGAACTGGCCGGAGATGTTGATGCCGTTTTCCGCGAAGACCTTGTTGATCTCCATCATCACGCCCGGGATGTTCTGGTGGATGTGCAGCAGGCGGTGCTTGCCAGGGTGAGCCGGCAGGGCCACTTCCGGGAAGTTGACGGACGAGACCGAGGTCCCGTTGTCGCTGTACTTGACCAGCTTCTCCGACACTTCCAGGCCGATGTTGGCCTGGGCTTCAGCGGTGGAGCCGCCGATGTGCGGGGTCAGGATCACGTTGTCCAGGCCACGCAGCGGGCTTTCGAAGATGTCGTCGTTGGAGCGAGGCTCCACCGGGAACACGTCGATTGCGGCGCCGATCAGGTGCTTGTCCTTGATCGCGTCGGCCAGGGCGTCCAGCTCGACCACGGTGCCCCGTGCAGCGTTGATCAGGATGCCGCCTTTCTTGATGGCGCGGATTTCCTTCTCGCCGATCATCCACTGGGTCTCGGCGGTTTCCGGAACGTGCAGGGTGACGATGTCGGACATGCCCAGCAGCTCGGTCAGGCTCGACACCTGGGTGGCGTTGCCCAATGGCAGCTTGGTCAGGGTGTCGTAGAAGAACACCTGCATGCCGAGGCCTTCGGCCAGTACCGACAGTTGCGTGCCGATCGAGCCGTAACCGACGATACCCAGCTTCTTGCCCCGGATTTCGAAGGAGTTGGCCGCGCTCTTGATCCAGCCGCCACGGTGGCAGGAAGCGTTCTTCTCAGGGATACCGCGCAGCAGCAGGATGGCCTCGGCCAGCACCAGCTCCGCCACGGAACGGGTGTTGGAGTACGGGGCGTTGAACACTGCAATGCCGCGCTCGCGCGCTGCGTCGAGGTCGACCTGGTTGGTGCCGATGCAGAAACAGCCGACCGCCACGAGTTTCTTGGCGTGATCGAAGATCTCTTCGGTCAGCTGAGTACGGGAGCGAATGCCGATAAAGTGCGCGTCGGCGATCTTTTCCTTGAGCTGGGCTTCCGGCAGAGAACTGGTGATGTACTCAATGCTGGAGTACCCGGCGGCCTTCAGTACGTCGACGGCCGATGGGTGGACGCCTTCCAGAAGAAGGAACTTGATCTTGCTCTTATCGAGAGAAGTCTTGCTCATCTGCGTAAACCTGTATCCCGGAGAAAAATGGCAGGGAATCGGATCGCTTAAGCTGACCCGGACGGCAGGAAAGCCGTCACCGCAGAAACGCCCTTGGGCTCTGTCCTGCGGGGGCGGTATGCTAGCATACGCGCCCCGCTAAACACCTATTCCTGCGACGTGAAGCGTTCTCAGGATGACCATGAATTGTTCGAGAGTTCTGTCGATGACCCATCCTGCCCTGATTGATGAGCTAAAGACCCTGGTTGAGCCCGGCAAAGTGCTGACCGACGCCGACTCCCTGGAGGCTTACGGCAAGGATTGGACCAAGCACTTCGCGCCCGCGCCGACCGCCATCGTGTTCCCCAAGACCACCGAGCAGGTGCAGGCCATTGTCCGTTGGGCCAATGCGCACAAGGTGGCGCTGGTGCCATCCGGTGGTCGTACCGGCCTGTCGGCTGCTGCCGTGGCGGCCAATGGCGAAGTGGTCGTCTCGTTCGACTATATGAACCAGATCCTCGACGTGAACCTCACCGACCGCACTGCGGTGTGCCAGCCGGGCGTCGTCACCAAGCAATTGCAGAACGTCGCCGAAGAAAATGGCCTGTACTACCCGGTGGACTTCGCGTCGTCCGGTTCCAGCCAGATCGGCGGCAATATCGGCACCAATGCCGGCGGGATCAAGGTCATTCGCTACGGTATGACTCGCAACTGGGTGGCCGGCATGAAAGTCGTCACCGGCAAGGGCGATGTGCTGGAGCTGAACCGCGACCTGATCAAGAACGCCACCGGCTACGACATGCGCCAACTGTTTATCGGCGCCGAAGGCACCCTGGGCTTTGTGGTCGAAGCCACCATGCGCCTGGACCGTGCGCCGAAAAACCTCACCGCGATGGTGCTCGGCACCACCGATTTCGACTCGATCATGCCGGTGCTGCACGCCTTCCAGGGCAAGCTGGACCTGACCGCCTTCGAGTTCTTCTCCGACAAGGCCCTGGCCAAAGTCCTCGGCCGTGGCGATGTGCCGGCCCCGTTCGAAACCGAGTGCCCGTTCTACGCGCTGCTGGAATTCGAAGCCACCACCGAAGAAGTCGCCAACCACGCGCTGGAGACCTTCGAGCATTGCGTCGAGCAGGGCTGGGTGCTGGACGGCGTGATGAGCCAGAGCGAAACCCAGTTGCACAACCTGTGGAAACTGCGCGAGTACATCTCCGAGACCATTTCCCACTGGACGCCGTACAAGAACGATATTTCGGTCACTGTCTCGAAAGTGCCGGCATTCTTGAAGGAAATTGACGCGATCGTCGGCGAACACTATCCGGACTTCGAAATTGTCTGGTTCGGCCATATCGGCGACGGCAACCTGCACCTGAACATCCTCAAGCCGGAAAACCTGAGCAAGGATGAGTTCTTCGCCAAGTGCGCCACCGTGAACAAGTGGGTGTTCGAAACCGTTCAGAAGTACAACGGTTCGATCTCCGCCGAACATGGCGTGGGCATGACCAAGCGTGATTACCTGACCTACAGCCGCTCGCCGGTCGAGATCGAATACATGAAAGCAGTGAAGGCAGTGTTCGACCCGAACGGGATCATGAACCCTGGCAAGATCTTCGCTGTTTAACCGCCCCCGAAGGAGTCGTTTCATGAGCTACCAGCACAAGTATGTCGACGGCACCAACATCCACTTTCCCGTGGGTAAGGTGGTGTGCATTGGGCGTAACTACGCCGAACATGCCAAGGAACTGGACAACCCGGTGCCGACCGAGCCGTTGCTGTTCATCAAACCGGGCAGTTGCGTCGTCCCGCTGGAAGGCGGTTTCAGCATTCCGACCGAGCGCGGCTCGGTGCACTACGAGGCGGAAATCGCAGTGCTGATCGGCAAGCCGCTGTCGAACAAGCCCAGCCGCGAAGAAGTGCTGGACGCCATCTCCGGCTTCGCCCCTGCCCTGGATCTGACCCTGCGCGACAAGCAATCCGAGCTGAAAGCCAAGGGCCTGCCGTGGGAAATCGCCAAGTCCTTCGACGGCGCGGCGGTGATTGCGCCGTTCGTGGTCGGCAGCACCTTCGCGGACGTGACCGATATTGGCATTCGCCTGACCATCAATGGCGAAGTGCGCCAGGACGGCAACAGCGCGAGCATGCTCAACCCGATCGTGCCGATGATCCAGTACATGGCCGGCTGCTTCTCGCTGCAGGCTGGCGATGTGATCCTCACCGGCACCCCGGCCGGCGTGGGCCCGTTGAATGTGGGTGATGACCTGGTGTTGGAATTGACCGGCGTAAACCGCTTCGAAAGCAGCGTTCGATAAGCACCTGGTGTGGGAGGGGGCTTGCCCCCTTCCACATTGGGTCCGAGTCCATTTAATGCATGGGCTTTTGCATTTTTTTCACACCCCATCCGGATAATCCTCAGCCTCCTGCGCGCGGGTCCATTGATCCTGTGCTATCACCTACCGCTGACTTTCCGGAAAAGCACCCAATGGCCGTGTCCCTGCCTTCCGCCACACCCAAACCGCGCTCTCGCTTTGCCTTGCGCTGGTATTCCTGGCTATTTCTGGCGGGTGCCATCGTGTACGGCATTTCCTGGGCCATGCATTGGGATGATCGCGGCGTGCTGTGGCTGTTGGAGGGCTTTGAAACGCCCGCCGAGCGCAGCGAAAGCGTGTGGTTGCCTGACTATCACGTTGTCATCGACGCCAAGGTTTTGCCGGGCATGGAGAAAGACGAAGCCTCGGACGTCTCCTATAACCCGCAGACCAAAACCCTGTTTTCCGTCATGGGTAAAAACCCGTTCCTGGTCGAGCTGAGCCTGCAAGGCGACGTATTGCGCAAGATGCCGCTCAATGGCTGGGACAACCCGGAAGGCTTGACCGTGATGGAAAATGGCCTGATGGCCGTGGTCGACGAACGCCAGCACAATCTGACCATCGTCAAGATCGACGCTGCCACCCAGCAATTGAACAAGGCCGACTTCCCGAGCTATGACCTGGGCCCGTCCAAGGATCAGAACAAAGCGTTCGAGGGGCTTACCTGGGACAAGCGCAATCAGCAATTTGTGCTGGGTGAAGAGCGGCCGCCGGCGTTGTTCACCTGGAAAAGCGACGGCAGCCAGACCCTGGTCGGCGATAAGCAGAAACTGGCCAGCAAAGAGCTGGACATGCGCAACCTTTCGGCCCTGGCCATCGACCCGCGCACCGGCCATCTGCTGGTGTTATCGGCCGACTCCCACTTGTTGCTGGAGTTGGACGAGAAGGGTGAACAAGTCAGCTTCATGACCCTGCTCGGTGGCTTCAACGGCCTCAAGAACACCATCCCCCGTGCGGAGGGGGTAACGATGGATGAGGACGGCACGCTCTATATGGTCAGTGAGCCAAACCTGTTCTATCGTTTCGAAAAGCAGAAATAACAGACGAATCACGTCGGATATTTCTCTATTAGCGGCATTCGCCAGACACCAGGGTGCGTTTAAGTTTAAATTCAGACAGGCGTGATATTCATTCGCCACTTTTGACTTTGAGCACCGCCCGATGCGTCGATTTGCCCGCCCCAAACCCATTCTCTTTATGCTGGTGTTGATCGCCCTGGTCAGCGCCGGGGCTGTTGCGCAGCACTTTCGCCTGTTCGAGCGCGCCTGGTTCAACTGGCAGGCCTGGCGTCAGCCGGCGGACGAGCGCTCCATCGGCCTGGCGGATTACCGAGTGACCCTTGAGGCCCAGGTTATCGAAGGGCTCGACGACGATGTCTCGGCCCTCACCTACGATCCGGTACGCAAGAGCCTGTTTACCGTCACCAATAAAAATGCCGAGCTGATCGAGCTGTCCCTTGAGGGCAAGATCCTGCGACGCATCCCGTTGGTGGGGTTTGGTGATGCCGAGGCGGTGGAATTTATCAGCGACAACATCTATGTCATCACCGACGAGCGCCAGCAGCGGCTGATCAAGGTGCATGTGGACGACGATACCCAATTCCTCGACGCCGCCGATGCGGAACAGATGACCCTGGGCCTGCATGTCGGGGGCAACAAGGGGTTTGAGGGGTTGGCCTATGACTCGGTGGGCAAGCGCCTGTTCGTGGCCAAGGAACGCGACCCGATGCTGATCTACGAGGTCCACGGTTTTCCCCATTTCAAACCGGAAAAAACCTACTCGGTGCACGTGATCAACAACCCCAAGCGCGATGCCGGGTTGTTTGTGCGCGACCTGTCGAGCCTGCAATACGACGAGCGCAGCGGTCATTTGCTGGCGCTGTCGGATGAGTCGTTCCTGGTGCTGGAGCTGGATATCGACGGTCGCCCATTGAGCAGCCTGTCTCTGCTCAATGGGCGCCATGGCCTGAAAAAACGGGTGCCCCAGGCCGAAGGGATCGCCATGGATGACGAGGGCACGTTGTATCTGGTCAGCGAGCCGAACCTGTTCTACGTGTTCAAGAAACCCAATCCCTGAGACACATTGGGTTTTGCATCAGGCTTTAAGGGTTTTCACGCCTTCGGAAGTGCCCAGCAGCAGCACATCCGCCGGACGCGCCGCGAACAGGCCGTTGGTGACCACGCCGACGATGGCGTTGATCTGGGTCTCAAGCTCCACCGGGTTGGTGATCTGCATATTGAACACGTCGAGGATGATGTTGCCGTTGTCGGTCAACACGCCTTCGCGGTACACCGGATCGCCACCCAGCTTCACCAGCTCGCGAGCCACGTGGCTGCGGGCCATCGGGATGACTTCCACCGGCAGCGGGAACGCGCCGAGCACCGGTACCAGCTTGCTGGCGTCGGCGATGCAGATAAAGGTCTTGGCCACCGCCGCGACGATCTTCTCGCGTGTCAGGGCTGCACCGCCGCCCTTGATCAGGTTCAGGTGTTCGTCGCTTTCATCGGCGCCGTCGACGTAGAACTCCAGGTCGCTCACGGTGTTGAGCTCGTACACCGGAATGCCATGGCCCTTGAGGCGCGCGGCGGTGGCTTCGGAACTGGCCACGGCGCCGTCGAACGCGCCTTTGTGCCGGGCCAGCGCATCGATAAAACAGTTGGCGGTGGAGCCGGTGCCGACACCGACGATGCTCTTGTCGTCGAGTTTGGGAAGGATTAAATCGACGGCGGCCTGGGCCACTGCCTGTTTGAGTTGATCCTGGGTCATGCGGGCTCCGGAACGGGCGGGGAGTAAAGAGGGGCGCGAGTATAACCCAACAAAACCTCCGGATTCGTGTGGTCGCCCGGCCAAACGCTGGGTTAGACTCCTTGGCCCTGCCCAACCCGCCCAGTGATTTCCGCCGATGCTTGAACAGTACGTCAAAAAGATCCTCACCTCGCGCGTCTATGACGTTGCCGTAGAAACCCCGCTGCAGACCGCCCGCCAGCTCTCCGAGCGGCTGGGCAACAAGGTCTGGCTCAAGCGTGAAGACCTGCAGCCGGTGTTCTCGTTCAAGATTCGCGGCGCGTACAACAAGCTGACTCAATTGACGGCTGAAGAGCGTGCGCGCGGCGTGGTCACGGCCTCGGCGGGCAACCATGCCCAGGGCCTGGCCCTGGCGGCCAAGGTGCTGGGGGTCAAGGCCACGATCGTGATGCCCAAGACCACTCCGGAGATCAAGGTCGAAGGCGTGCGCTCCCGTGGCGGCAAAGTGGTGCTGCACGGCGATTCCTTCCCGGAAGCCCTGGCCTACTCGCTCAAGCTGGTCGACGAAAAAGGCTACGTCTACATTCACCCCTACGACGATCCGCACACCATTGCCGGGCAGGGCACCGTGGCGATGGAGATCCTGCGCCAGCACCCAGGGCCCCTGGACGCGATTTTCGTACCGGTGGGCGGCGGCGGGCTGATCGCCGGCATTGCGGCGTACGTGAAATACCTGCGCCCGGAGATCAAAATCATCGGCGTCGAACCGGACGACTCCAACTGCCTGCAGGCCGCCATGGCCGCCGGCGAGCGTGTGGTGCTGCCCACCGTGGGTATCTTTGCCGATGGCGTGGCGGTGGCGCAGATCGGCCAGCACACCTTCGACATCTGCAAACACTATGTGGATGAAGTGATCACCGTCAGCACCGATGAAATCTGTGCGGCGATCAAGGACATCTACGACGACACCCGCTCCATCACCGAGCCGGCCGGCGCGCTGGGTGTGGCGGGGATCAAGAAATACGTGGAGACCCGTGGCGTCACCGGCCAGACCCTGGTGGCCATCGACTCCGGCGCCAACGTCAACTTCGACCGCCTGCGCCATGTGGCCGAGCGCGCCGAGCTGGGTGAAGGTCGCGAAGCCATTATTGCCGTGACCATCCCTGAGAAACCGGGCAGCTTCAAGGCGTTCTGCGAGGCGGTGGGCAAGCGCCAGATCACCGAGTTCAACTACCGCTACCACTCCGGCAGCGAAGCGCACATCTTTGTCGGCGTGCAGACCCATCCGGAAAACGACCCGCGCAGTGCGCTGATCGCCAGCCTCACCAGCCAGGGTTTCCCGGTGCTGGACCTGACCGAGAACGAACTGGCCAAGTTGCACATCCGCCATATGGTCGGCGGGCATGCGGCCAAGGTCAGTGATGAAGTGGTGTTTCGTTTCGAATTCCCGGAACGTCCTGGGGCGCTGTTCAACTTTCTTAACAAATTGGGCGGACGCTGGAACATCTCGATGTTCCACTATCGCAACCACGGTGCCGCTGACGGCCGTGTGGTCGCCGGTCTGCAAGTGCCGGCGAGCGAGCGTCACCTGGTCCCGGCGGCCCTGGAAGCCATTGGCTACCCGTATTGGGATGAAAGCGATAACCCGGCCTACAAACTGTTTCTCGGTTGAGCGACTACGCTGATTGGGGCGGCCTTTAAGGAAAACGACATATGGAAACCCTGACCACCCTCAAAGTTATCCACATCGCCGCCACGGTGTTGCTGCTGCTCAGCGGCCTCGGCCTGGCGCTGTTGGCCTGGCGCAAGCGCAGCGCCGGCCCGGCCGTGACTGTGCAGCGCCCGTGGGCGTTCGTGTGGTTGCTGATGGGTGTTTGCATGGTCAGCATGCCGTTTACCGGCTGGTGGCTGGTGCACCTGGTCGGCTGGCCGCTGGGGCAGACCTGGATCCTGGGTTCCAGCATCCTCTACACCGTGGCCGCGCTGGCCTGGTTCTGGCTGGTGGCACGGCTTAACCGGCTGCGCAAAGGCGAGGGTGGCAGCCTGAATTTCACCCTGGTGCTGGCGGTGGTAAGCCTGGTGGGGTTTGTGGCGATTGCCGGGCTCATGGGCGCCAAGCCGGTTTAGGGTTTTAAACCGCGTCGGCTGCATCGGGGTGTAGAACCGTAGACATCGTTTACATCTGAAACCGGGGACATCGTTTACACATTTGAGGCCTGGACGCGGGTCATACCTCGTCCAAGCCTCCCCAAGGGATAATCACACAGGTACAAATCCCAAGCATCATCTTCAGCTTCTTTGAGCCCTATCCTTTCCCCGGACAGCGCCTCGCTGATAAATACCAACTTGCCGTTCCACTTGATCGATCCGTCCTGCCTGACGCTTCGAACTTTCATTTCTGCCGGATATTCCACATCGGGCAAGCACCCTGGATAAATTCGGGTGGACGGCACATACAAGTCTCCCGGACTTTTCATGCCGAGCGCTTCGTGAGGGCGTACGTA
>NZ_FOZO01000017.1:0-115653 GCF_900116055.1 Pseudomonas sp. NFACC42-2 | reverse complement strand
ATGTACAGCAGGCGATCACGCGGGTATTCGATATCCAGCGGCACATACACGCCGCCGGCTTTCATCACCGCGAGGAACGCCACCAGGCTCTCGGCACTGCGCGGCATGGCAATCGCCACCCGCACTTCGGGGCCGATGCCACGGGCGATCAGGGCATGGGCCAGGCGGTTGGCCTGGCGGTCCAGCTCGCCATAACTCAGGGTTTGTGTATCGAACTTGACCGCCACTGCAGCGGGGTTTTCGGCGGCGCGGTCGGCAACCCTTTCGTGTACCAGACGCTCGGCCGAGAAGCCGGCGTCGGTCTGGTTCCACAGCTGCAGGATGTGTCGTTGCTCATCCTGGCCCAGCAGGTTGAGTTGACTGATGGATTGCTGTTGATCGGCAACCATCGCCTGCAACAGGTTTTGCCAGTGGCCGGCCATGCGCTCAATAGTGGCTGGGGCAAACAGATCGGTGGCGTAGCTCAGGGAGGCACGCAGGGTCGCCTGGCTTTCCTCCACATCCAGTGCCAGGTCGAACTGGACCACGCCTTCATCCCAGCTCAGCACTTCGACGTCCAGTTCGGTGAGGCGTTGCAGGTGATTGGCTGCCGAGGTCACGCGATGGTTGAACATCACCTGGAACAGTGGGCTCAGGCTCATGCTGCGCTCGGGCTGCAGCGCTTCGACCAGTTGCTCGAACGGCAGGTCCTGGTGGGCCTGGGCTTCGAGGGAACGTTGGCGTACCTGTTGCAGCAGTTGCACAACGCTCATCTGCCCGTGGATATCGGCCTTGAGCACCTGGGTATTGACGAAGAAACCGATCAGCCCCTCGGTTTCCAGGCGATTGCGGTTGGCAATCGGCACCCCGACACGCACGTCTTCCTGGCCGCTGTAGCGGTGCAGCAACGCCTGGTAGGACGCCAGCAGCACCATCGGCAACGTCACTCCGACGCTCTGCGCCAGGCGATGCAAACCGGCCAGCAGCTGCGGTTGCAACTCGATGCCCAGGCGAGCGCCGCGATGGCTTTGCACGGCCGGGCGCAGGTAGTCGAAAGGCAATTCCAGCACAGGCTGCACACCGCCCAACTGCTCACGCCAGTAGGCCAGTTGACGGGCCTTCTCTCCCGCCTCCATCCATTGGCGCTGCCACACGGCATAGTCGGCGTACTGGATCGGCAAGGCCGGCAGGGCTGGCGTCTGCCCGTAGCTGAAGGCGGCGTACAGTTGCACCAGCTCCTCGACCATCAGTTGCATCGACCAGCCATCGGAGACGATATGGTGCTGCACCAGCACCAGCACATGTTCGTCCTCGGCCAGGCGCAGCAACCGGGCCCGCAGCAACGGCCCGCGCAGCAGGTCGAATGGCTGCGCAACGACGTCAGCCACCCGTGCCTTGAGGCCGGCTTCATCGGTGTCGACCAAATCGATTTCAATCAGGCCCGAGTCTTCAATCACTTGGACCGTACCGGCGGCGTCCTGGCGCAAATGGGTGCGCAGGCTTTCATGGCGTGCCAGCAAGGTGTCGAAGCTGCGTTGCAGCGCCGCCAGGTCCAACGGGCCTGTCAAACGCAGGGCGCTGGGGATGTGGTACGCGGCGCTTTCGGGGTCGAGTTGCCAGAGGAACCATTGGCGTTCCTGGGCATACGACAGCGGCAACGGCTGGCTGCGATCGGCCTTGAGCAGCGCCGGCGCGACCACGCCCTCCTCACCCAGGGCCACCACGAAGTCACCCAGCAACGGGTGTTCGAACAGGGTCTTGAGCGCCACTTCCAGCGCCAGTGCCTGGCGCACCCGCGAGACCACCCGCGTGGCCAGCAGCGAATGCCCGCCCAGCTCGAAGAAATGGTCGTCAAGGCCGACCTGGGGCACGCCCAGCACCTCGGCCCAGATCGCCGCGACCTGTTGTTCGCGCGGGGTGACGGCGGCCACATGGCTTTTCAGCAACAGGCGGGTATCGACCTTGGGCAAGGCCTTGCGGTCGAGCTTGCCGTTGGGGGTCAAGGGCAGGCTGTCGAGGAACATCAGGTGCGCCGGCACCATGTAGTCCGGCAGGCGCTCACGCAATGCCGCTGTGTAGGCTTGCGCCGGCTGTGCCGCAGACGTCACCAGGTAGGCGATCAAGCGGTCGTTGTCGGCCAGCACCACGGCTTCGCGAACGCCTTCATGCTCGCGCAGGCAGGCTTCGATTTCGCCCAGTTCGATACGGAAACCGCGTACCTTGACCTGATGGTCGACCCGGCCGATGTACTCCACCACGCCGTCGGCACGGTAGCGTGCCAGGTCGCCGGTGCGGTACAGGCGCTCGCCCGGCGCGCCGTACGGGTTGGGCACGAAACGTTCGGCGGTGAGGGCTGGCCGCGCGTGGTAGCCGCGTGCCAGGCCGACGCCGCCGATCAGCAGTTCACCGGCCGCACCCACCGGGCATGGACTGAGCCCGGCATTGAGGATGAACAACGCGGTATTGGCGATCGGGCGCCCGACCAAAGGTTGCGCCTCCTGCAGGCGATGGGCCGCCGACCAAATGGTGGTTTCGGTGGGACCATAGAGGTTCCATACCGGGCCTTGCAGGTCGAGCATGCGCTGGGCCAGATCGGCCGGCAGCGCTTCGCCGCCGCACAGGCACTTGATGCCGCGCAGCAGGTCGGCACGTGGGCTTTCCAGCAGCATGCGCCAGGTGGACGGCGTGGCTTGCAGTACGCTGGCGGATTGGGCGGTGACCAGGTCGATTATCGCCTCCGGGTCGAGCGCCAGTTCCTGACCGCTCAGCAGCACCGTGGCGCCGACTGTCAGCGGCACGTACAGCTCCAGGGCAAAGATGTCGAACGAGAACGTCGTCAGCGACAGCACCCGCGCCTGCGCGCCGATGTCCAGGGTGCCGGCCATGCCGCAGGTAAAGCTGCACAGCGCCTGGTGCGGCACCATCACGCCCTTGGGCTTGCCGGTGGAGCCGGAGGTGTAGATCACATAGGCCAGGTGTTGCGGCGTGACGCTGACCTGCGGGTTGTGTTCGTCACCGCCGGCGTCCTCGATCAACAGCACCTGCAGGCCTTGCGGTTGCACCAGGCGCCCAATCAGCGGCGACTGAGTCAGCAGCACCTGGGCGCGGCTGTCTTCGAGCATGAAGGCCAGGCGCTCCGCCGGGAATTGCGGGTCCAGCGGCACATAGGCGCCACCGGCCTTGAGGGTCGCAAGCAGGCCGACCACCATGTGCAGGGAACGCTCCACATGCACCGCCACCCGCACATCCGGGCCAACGCCCGCCGCGATCAGGCGATGGGCCAGGCGGTTGGCGCGGCGGTTGAGTTCGCTGTAGCTCACGGCCTCGCCATTAAATTGCAGCGCGATGGCGTGCGGCTGTGTCAGGGCTTGTGCTTCGAACAACTGGTGGACACAGCGCTCGCGTGGGTAGTCGACGCTCGTGTGGTTCCAGTCTTCGACCATCTGCTGCCATTGCGATGGGCTGAGCATCGCCAGTTCGTCCAGGGCCTGGGAGGCATCGTTGACCACTGCGCGCAGCAGGTTCTGCCAGTGCACGGCCAGGCGCTCCAGGGTGGCGGCGTCGAACAGGTCGGTGGCGTAGGTCAGGGATGCCCAAAGGCCGTCGACGGACTCCTCGGTTTCCAGGTTGAGGTCGAACTGGGTCGTGTGACCGGTCCAATCCACCGGCTGCAGAGCCAGGCCAGGCAGTTGCACCGGGCCGGCGCGCAGGTTGTCCTGGTGATTGAACATCACCTGGAACAACGGGTTATGGCTGAGGCTGCGTTCCGGTTGCAGCGCTTCTACCAGTTGTTCGAACGGCAAGTCCTGATGGGCCTGGGCTTCCAGGGCACGTTGCTTGACCTGGGCCAGTAACTGGTCAAAGGCCATCTGCCCGTGCAGGTCGGCCTTGAGCACCTGGGTGTTGACGAAGAAGCCAACCAGACGCTCGGTTTCCAGGCGATTGCGGTTGGCGATCGGCACCCCGACACGGATCTCGGCCTGGCCGCTGTAGCGGTGCAGCAACGTCTGGAACGACGCCAGCAGGAGCATGAACAAAGTCACTTCCTGGCGCTGGGCGAGTGCCTTGAGCTCGGCCACCAGGGCGTTGTCCAGGTGTACCCGCCGACGCGCACCGCGATGGCTTTGCACCGCCGGGCGCGGGTGGTCCAGGGGCAGTTCCAGCACCGCGTGTTCGGTGCCCAGGCGTGCACGCCAGTAATCGAGTTGGCGTTGTTTCTCCCCGGCCGCCATCCAATCGCGCTGCCACACGGCATAGTCGGCGTACTGGATCGGTAAGGCCGGCAACGGCGCCTGGCCTTGATACAGCGCCAGCAGTTCGTCGACCATCACTTGCATCGACCAGCCGTCGGAGATGATGTGGTGCTGGGTGATCACCAGCACATGGTGCGCGGCCGTGATCTCCAGCAGCATGACGCGCATCAGCGGACCGTTGAGCAGGTCGAACGGGCGTTGGATCTCTTGCGCGACCGCCTGCTCGATGGCCGAGTCTTGCACCTGCTGGCGTTGGATCACCATCGCCAGGTTGGGCTGGATGACCTGCCAGGTGTGCTCAGCCTCTTCCACGAAGGTAGTACGCAGCGGTTCATGACGCTGCACCAGGGTCTGGAACGCGTGCTCCAGTGCCGGGATATCCAGCTCACCGCGCAGGTGCAATGCGGTCGGTACGTGGTAGGCGGCGCTGCAGGGATCCAGTTGCCAAAGGAACCATTGGCGTTCCTGGGCGAAGGACAGTGCCAACGGCCGGTCGCGCCCCAGCGCCACCATCGGGCTGGCAGTGCCGGCCTGCACCCCTGCGCAGGCCGCCGCGAACGCTTCCAGCGTCGGCTGCTCGAACAACGCTCGCAACGGCACGTCCAGCTTGAGGTCGTGACGCACGCGGGAGATCACCTGAGTGGCCAGCAACGAATGGCCACCGCGTTCGAAGAAATGGTCATCGAGCCCCACCTGCTCTACGTGCAACACCGTTTGCCAGATCGCCGCCAATTGCATGTGCAGCGGGCTTTGCGGAGCGCGGTAGGCGTGTCGCGCCTGGCTCAGGTCCGGCAGCGGCAGTGCGCGGCGGTCAAGCTTGCCGTTGTTGTTCAACGGCAGGGCATCGAGCACCAGCCAATGCCCCGGCACCATGTAATCCGGCAAGGACTGGCGCAAGACCGCCGCCAGCGCCTGGGTATCCAGGGGTTGGCCGTGGGCCGCGACCACGTACGCGACCAACTGCGTACCGGTGGCACTCGGCTGCGCAACGACGGCAGCTTCGCGCACCCACGGCAGGGCTTGCAGGCTGGCCTCGATTTCGCCCATTTCGATACGGAACCCGCGGATCTTCACTTGATGGTCGATACGCCCCACGTACTCCAAGGCGCCCGCCTCGTTGTAACGGGCCAGGTCGCCACTGCGGTAGAGTCGCGCACCGGGAACCGTCGAAAACGGATCCGGGAGGAAGCGCTCGGCGGTCAACGCCGGGCGGTCGAAGTAACGCTGGGCCAGGCCGAACTCGGCACCAATGCACAGCTCGCCGACGCCATCGGTGGCCAACAGCTCGAAACCGCTGTCGAGTACATACAGCGAGCGACCATCGCTCGCCCGGCCAATCGGCACACCGAACGCATCACTGGCATCCGCCAGTTGGCACTCATGCACGCTGGAAACCACGGTGGCCTCGGTCGGCCCGTAGGTGTTGACCAGGCGCACGCCGTCCAGGCCGGCCGCGTGCCAGGCGCGCAGCCCTTCCACCGACATGGCCTCGCCGCCCACATGCACCTGGCGCAGGTTACCCAGGGCGCGACCATCGGCCGCGCACTCCTTGGCCAACAGGTACCAGTAGGCCGCCGGCAAGTCAGCCAGGGTCACGCCCTGCTCGACGATTTCCCGTGCCAGTTGCCCGGCATCCCACAGTTCATCGCCACGCATGATCAGCGCGGCGCCCACACACAGCGGCGGGTAGCACTGTTCGACAAAGCCGTCGAAACTGAAGGTCGCGAACTGCAGCACGCGGTCCTCTGCACACAGTTGGCTGTAGACCTCGGCGCTGTCGCAGAATTGGCCGAGGGCCGCATGGTCGATGGCCACGCCCTTGGGTTGGCCAGTGGAGCCCGAGGTGTAGATTACGTACGCCAGATCGGCAGCGGCAGCGTGGGTGAGTGGGTTGCTGGCAGGGTAGCCGGCCAGCTCGGTACCGGAGGCGGTGAAATCCACGCGGGCCAGCCCTTGCGGCAGCGGCAGGTCGGCCAGCAACCCGGCTTCGCTGAGCAGCAGGTCCAGGCGGCTGTCCGCCAGCATGTAGGCCAGGCGGTCGGCGGGATAGTTCGGGTCCAGGGGCACATAGGCCGCGCCGCTTTTGAGCACGGCCAGCAGGCTGACGATCAGTTGCGGGCCGCGCCGCGACGCCAGGCCCACGCGCTGGCCCGGGCCCGCGCCCAGTTCCAGCAGACGATGGGAGAGCCGGTTGGCATGGGCATTGAGCTGGGCATAGCTCAAGCGCGCTTCGCCAGCTTGTACCGCCAGCGCGTCCGGTGTGGCAGCAGCCTGGGCCGCAATGCGTTCGTGCACGCGCAGCTGGCGTTGGGCAGCGCCCGGCGACTGGCTCAGGGCAAGCACGTCGCGTTGTGCGGTGGCGTCAAGCAATTGCAGGTTGCCAAGGGGCGCCTGGGCATCCGCGAGCAACTGCACCAGCAGATGGTGCAGGTTGGCGCTCAAGCGTGCGACCTGTTCAGCGCTGAACCGCGCCCGGTCGTAACTGAACTCCAGGCGCAGGCTGTCCCCCAACTCAATGCCCAAGGTCAAAGGGTAATGGGTGCGTTCATGGTTGTGAATATGGCCAAACGCCAGGCCTGCGGGTGCGCCCTGCTTCAGGGCCTCGGCCACAGGGAAGTTTTCGAACACCAGCAAAGTGTCGAACAATGCGCCCTGCTGGCCGGCCCAGCCTTGTATGTCGTACAGCGGCACATGCTCGTGGTCACGCAGGCTGAGATTCAGGGTTTGCAACTCGTTGAGCCATTGGGCGGCCGGTTGGGCTGGCGAAGGCGTACTGACGATAGGCAGCGTGTTGATGAACAGGCCCAGTTGCTGCTCGATCCCGGGCAGCGGTGCCGAACGCCCGGCGACAGTCGCGCCAAAGGCCACGCAATCCTGGCCGGTGTAGCGCTGCAGCAACAGGCTCCACGCTCCTTGCAGCACGGTATTGAGAGTGATTTTCTGGCGACGGGCGAACTCGCCGAGGGCCTGTGTGAACTCGCCCTCAAGGATCAATTGATGCTCAGCCGTGCCCAGGCCATCGACCGGCGCGCGCAGCGCTTGCGCGAGCAAGGTGGGTGTTTGCAACGGCGCCAGGGCGGCTTTCCAGAACGTCTCACCCGACGCTTGCTGTTGCAGCCAGCCGAGGTAATCGCGGAACTGCCCCAGCGGCGCGGGCAAGACCTGGCCGGCATAGTGGGCGATGACTTCACCCAGCAACTGGGCGTTACTCCAACCGTCCATGAGGATGTGGTGGCTGGTGAAGATCAGATGCCAGGTGTTACCGGCGCCCCGCACCAGCATCAGGCGAAACAGCGGCGCGGCATTAAGCGCGAAGCCCTTCTCGCGTTCAGCCTCGGCAAGCGCATCGAAGTCGGCATCGATGTCTTCGATCACGTGCAACTGCACGTCGACCTGACGCTGGATGACTTGATGGGCACTGTCCAGGCCCAGCCAGTGGAAGCTGCTGCGCAGAATGTCATGGCGGTCCAGTGCCGCCTGCCAGGCGCGGCCGAACGCCAGCAGGTCGAGGCCGTCGATATCCACGCGCAACTGGTTGATGTACGCCTGGGCTTCTGGCGCGTAGAGGGTATGGAACAACATGCCCTGCTGCATCGGCGACAGCGGATAAAGGTCGGCAATCGCCGGCCCCGCCACGGGCAACGCGTCCAGTTGCTGTTGGGTCAAGCGCGCCAGTGGGAAGTCCGAAGGGGTAACCTGCCCTGCCGGGGTGGCTCGGCAATGCTCGATCAAGGCCTTGAGCTCTGCCGCGTAGTCATCCGCCAACTGCTGCACCGTCGCCACCTCGAACATCTCGCGGCTGAACCCCCATTGCAGCGCCAGCTCACCGCCGTACACCTGCCCTTCCACGGTCAACCAGTTGGCCAGCGGCGCCTCGGCATCCTGGGCCTGGCCGCTGCCCTGGGTAGACGGTACAAACAACGCTGATTCGTTGAACTGGCGGTCGAACTGGCCCAGGTAGTTGAAGGTAATGCGTGGCGCGGCCAGGTTCGCCAGGGCTTCGCGGGCCGCAGGCGGGCCGAGGTAGCGCAGCAGACCGTAGCCGATGCCTTTGGCGGGCACGGCACGCAGTTGCTCCTTGACCGCCTTGATCGCAGCCGACAGCTCGCCGTCGGCTTGCAGGCGTACCGGGAACAGGCTGGTGAACCAGCCCACGGTGCGGGTCAGGTCGACATTGTCGAACAGGTCTTCGCGACCATGGCCTTCCAGCTGGATCAGTGCGGCGGGCTGGCCACTCCAACGGCTGACCACCCGCGCCAGGGCCGTCAGCAGCAGGTCATTGACCTGGGTGCGGTAGGCCGCTGGCGCGTCCTGGAGCAGTTGACGGGTGTGCTCGGCGTCAAGGCGGATTTCGAGCTTGCTGCCCAAGCGGTTTTGCAGGCCGCCCTGGGGGTTGTCGCACGGCAAGTCCGCGTCGGCCGACTGCGCCTGCCAGTACGCCAACTGGTGGTCCAGCGTAAGGGCATGGGCTTGCAACTGTTCGGCCCACAGTTGGTAGGCGCTGGTCTTGGCCGGCAACGATAGCTGGCGGTAAGCCTGTTGCAGGTCTTCCAGAACGATGCGCCAGGAGACGCCATCGACCGCCAGGTGATGGATCACCAGCAGCAGGCGCTGACTGCCATCGGCCAAGCTCACCAACGCGGCACGCAGCAGCGGACCTTGCGCCAGGTCGAGGCTGCGCTGGGTTTCATCGCACAGCGCCGCCAGTTCATCGTCGCTGCTGGCTTGTGCTTGCCACAGGCCCGGCTCGGTGACCGGCGCGGCATAGGCTTGCTGCCAACCGTCGGCCTGTTGCACAAAACGCAGGCGCAAGGCGTCGTGATGGTTGATCACCTGGATCAGGGCGGCTTCCAAGCGTGCCGGTTCCAAGCGCTCGCGCGGGGTCAACAACAACGATTGGTTCCAGTGGTGACGCGCAGGGATCGCCTGGGCGAAAAAGCCTTGCTGCACCGGGGTGAGGATCACCTCGCCGCGGGCGGGCCCCTGGTCAATCACGGTAGCGGGCTCGAAGCCGGCTACCAACGCCAGGCTGCGCACACTCTGGTACTGGAACAGGTCGCGCGGACTGAGGCGAATCCCCGCATGGCGCGCACTGCTGACCACCTGGATGGAGATGATCGAATCGCCGCCCAGCTCGAAAAAGTTGTCGTCCAGCCCCACCAGCTCGACGCCGAGCACATCGCTCCAGATCGCCGCCAGGGCTTTTTGCAGGTCGTCTTGCGGCGCGATATAGGCCTGTTGTGGCGTTGCATCCGGTAACGGCAGGGCCTTGCGGTCGAGCTTGCCGTTGGCGGTCACCGGCAGCTTGGCCAGGGGCACCATATGGGTCGGCACCATGTATTCCGGCAGGCTGCCGAGCAGCCAGGCCTTGAGGTCGGTGGGCGTCTCGCCCTCCAGCACCAGGTAGGCCACCAGTTGTTTGCCGCCGTGCACCAGCGCCACCGCCTCACGCACCGCCGGGTGCTGCATCAGGCGTGTCTCGATTTCACCCAATTCGATGCGCAAGCCGCGCAGCTTGACCTGGTGGTCGAGACGGCCAAGGTAGTCGATCACACCGTCGTCACGCTGGCGCACGCGGTCGCCGGTACGGTACAGGCGCGCGCCGTCACCGAAGGGGCTGGGCACAAAACGTTCGGCGGTCAGCGCCGGACGGCGGTGGTAGCTGCGCGCCAGGCCGGTGCCGCCGAGGTACAGCTCGCCGGCCACGCCGGCAGGCACCGGGTTGAGCTGCGCGTCGAGCACGTAGGTGCCGAGGTTGGCGATCGGACGGCCGATGGGCACGGCGTCACGGCCTTCGTCGATGCAGGTCCAGTGGGTCACGTCGATGGCCGCTTCGGTCGGGCCGTAGAGGTTGAACAAACCGGCCTGGGGCAGCTTGGCGAACACCTGCAGTTGCGCGTCCAGGGGCAAGGCTTCGCCGCTGCACACGATACGCTTGAGGCTGGCGCAGCGCGGCACGCCCGGCTCATGGATAAATGCCTGGAGCATGGACGGCACGAAGTGCAAGGTGGTGATCCCGTGCTCGCCGATGGTCTCGATCAGGCGCGCCGGCTCGCGGTGTTCGCCAGGAGCGGCGACCACCAGGCGGGCGCCGGTCATCAGCGGCCAGAAGAACTCCCACACCGATACGTCAAAGCTGAACGGGGTTTTCTGCAGCACCGCGTCACTGGCATCCAGGCCGTAGGCCTGCTGCATCCAGCACAGGCGGTTGACCAGTGCGCGATGGGTGTTGCCGGCGCCCTTGGGTTTGCCGGTGGAACCGGAGGTGTAGATCACATAGGCCAGGTTCAGCGCGTGGATGTCGACGGCGGGCGCTGCGACGCTGTAACCGTCGAGCCAGCCGGGCGCCTGGTCAAGGAGCATCACCCGAATGCCTTCGACAGGCAGCAGTGGCAGCAGGCTATGCTGGCTGAGCAGCAGCTGGATGCCGCTGTCTTCGATCATGTAGGCCAGGCGTTCCTGGGGATATTCGGGATCGAGGGGGACGTAGGCGCCACCGGCCTTGAGCACGGCCAGCAGGCCGATGACCATCTCGATGGAACGCTCAACGCAGATACCCACCAGCGCATCAGGACCGACCCCGTGGTCGCGCAAGGCATGGGCCAGTTGGTTGGCACGGGCGTCGAGTTGCGCGTAGGTCAGCGTGGTCGCGCCGAACACCAGCGCCGGCGCATCCGGCCTGCGCTGGACCTGGTCCTCGATCAGGTGATGAATGCCACGTTCGGTGGGATACGCTTGTGCGGTCTGGTTCCAGGCGTGCACCAGCCTCTGTTGCTCATCGACGGCCAGCATCGGCAACTCGCCGATGCGCTGTTCGCCATCGGCCACCATGGCCTGCAACAGGCTGATCCAGTGACGCGCCATCCGCGCGATGGACGGCGCGTCGAACAAGTCATTGGCGTAGGTCAGCGCGGCGTGCAGGGTGCCGGACTTTTCATAGGTGTCGAGGGTCAGGTCGAACTGGGTGGTGCGACCTTGCCACTCCACCAGGGCCAATTCCAGGCCGGAGGCGGTGCTGACCGAGGCGATGTCGGCCACCACCGGCTGATGGTTGTACATCACCTGGAACAGCGGCGTATGGCTGAGGCTGCGCTCGACTTTCAGGGCTTCCACCAGGCGCTCGAAGGGCAATTCCTGGTGCGCCTGGGCGCCAAGGGCGTGCTCCTTGATACCTTGCAGCAACTCGGCGACCCGGGTTTGCCCGCTCAGCTCAGTACGCAGGACTTGCGTGTTGACGAAGAAGCCGATCAGCCCCTCGACTTCCGTACGGTTGCGGTTGGCGATCGGCACGCCGACGCGGATATCGCCCTGGCCGGTGTAGCGATGCAGCAACACATTGAAGGCGCCGAGCAGCAGCATGAACAGGGTGACGTTGTGCTGTTGCGCGCAGGTGCGCAACTGCGCGGCCAGCGCCGGCTCAATCGCGAAGGTGTGGCGGGTGCCCTGATAGCTGGGCATGGCCGGGCGCGGGCGGTCCGTTGGCAGTTCCAGCACCGGATGCTCATCGCCCAGGCGCGCCTGCCAGTATTCCAATTGACGGGCCTGTTCCCCGGCTTCCAGCCAGCGGCGCTGCCACAGGGCGTAGTCGCTGTACTGGATCGGCAGCGCCGGCAATGGCGGCGCTTCGTTGCGCTCATGGGCGTCGTAGAAACGAATGAACTCGTCGATCAACACGTTCATCGACCAGCCATCGGAGACGATATGGTGCAGGGTCAGCAGCAGTACGTGTTCCTCGACATCGAGCCTGAGCAGTTGCACGCGCAGCAGCGGGCCGTGTTCCAGGTCGAACGGCAGCAGCGATTGGCGGGTGGCCGCATCGTTGACGGCGTGTTCGCGTTCGGCCGCGGCCAACGCCGTCAGGTCCAGTTGCTCAATGGCCAGCGACGGCGCTACGGCCACCTGCATCAGGTGCTCATCGACCTGGCGCTGGAACACCGTGCGCAGGGTTTCGTGCCGGTCCACCAGGCTGGCAAACGCCCGCTCCATGGCGCCCAGGTTCAGCGCCCCCTTGAGGCGCACCGCGCCCGGCAGGTTGTAGGCGCCGCTGCTCGGGTCCAGTTGCCAGAGAAACCACATGCGCTGTTGCGCATAGGACAGCGCCTGGCGGTCCTCTGCCTCCACGCCGGCCGGAATCGGAAACCGCGAAAAATCCACCCCTTCTTTCTGCAGTGCCTGCAGGAACAGCTGGCGTTTTTCCAGGGGCAACCCGATAAACCGGCGAGCAAGTTTCAAGGAGTCTTCAGCATTCATTTGTTGGAGTCCGGAGCAATAGGCAGGAAGCACAAAGGCACGTCGTCCCTATAAAACGAACCGGACAGGGAAAAATTAGCGGGGGATGGGAGGCTTAGAGCGAGCTGTCATCAAGGGTTACATCAATCCTCGGGAAAGACCCACGAACCCCAGCTAGCATTGACGAATACCACTTTTTGCAACTACATTTAGTTACACGCAGGGAACGCCGTGTCCAAAAATGAAAAGCTGCTCGCCAAATTGCTCAACGAGCAGATGGCATTTACCTGGCCAGAGCTCGTCACGCTGCTGCGTCGTCTCGGCTACACACAGATTGAGGGGGCTGGAAGCCGGGTCAAGTTCGACATCGGCGATCCGAGCGCAATGATCACCTTGCACAAGCCTCATCCCGGCAACGAACTGAAACACTACATTCGGCGCCAAATCATCGAACAATTGAAATCAGGAGAACTGATTCAGTGAACAACCAACTGAAACACAATGGCTACATCGGCTCTATCGAAGCCAGCCTCGAAGACAATTGCCTGTTCGGCAAGATCCTGTTCATCAAGGCACTGGTGAGTTACGAAGGCAAAACCGTCGCGGAACTGGACGCCGCGTTTCGCGAGGCGGTGGACGACTACCTCGCTACCTGCCTGGCCCTTGGGCAAACACCGGAGAAGCCGTGCAAAGGCTCTTTCAACGTGCGGGTCGGCCACGACCTTCATCTTGCCGCCGCCCTTGAAGCGACACGTAAAAAGGTGACCCTGAATGACCTGACGCGCCAGGCGCTGAACGAATTCCTGCAACACCACCGAGGGGATTCCTGCCCCGTGACTGGCTGACGTTTGATTGTGGGTTGTGATGCTCAACCCAACCGCCGATACCCCAACACCGCTGACCCCATCACCACCGCCCCCGCCGCCAACGCCACCCAGAACCCGCTGGCGGCGCCAAAATGGTCGATCATCCAGCCGGAGCTGGCGGCACCGATGGCCACGCCGATGCTCAGGCCGGTGATCAGCCAGGTCATGCCTTCGGTCAGGCGGCTCGCGGGCACGCTCTTTTCCACGAGGGCCATGGACACGATCAGGGTCGGGGCAAAGAACAGTCCGGAAATGAAGATGGCCACTGCCAGGCCCGGAATGTGGGTGACCAGCAGCAACGGCAAGGTGGTCAACGCCGTGGCCGCGCCGCAGAACAGGAACTGCCGGGGCAGCGGCGCCTTGAGTTTTAGGGTGCCAAAGGCCAACCCCGCCAGGCACGAGCCGATGGCGTACACCGAGAGCACGATGCTTGCCGCCGCCGGCTGGCCCTGGTGCTGGGCAAAGGCCACGCTGACCACATCCACCACACCCACGATCACCCCCATGGCCAGCAGCAGGATCATCAGGATCAGCACCGACGGTGAGGCGATCAGCCAGCCCTTATGGTGAGCGTGGTGTTCATGTACCGGAGGTTCGGTCGCGCGTTGCAGCACAAACGTGGTAACCCCAACCGCCAGCAGCAACGCGGCCACCAGCGGACCGGCTTCGGGGAACAGCACCACGCTCAAGCCCACCGAAATCGGTGGGCCGATGATGAAGCACACCTCATCCAGCACCGATTCCAGGGCAAAGGCGGTTTGCAGCCTGGGCTGGCCCCGGTACAGCTCGGTCCAGCGCGCCCGCACCATGGCCGACATATTCGGCATGCAACCCGCCAGGGCAGCAAACAGGAACAGCGTCCAGGTCGGCGCCTGCAACCGCGTGCACAGCAACAGCAGCAACAGCGCCCCGCCGCCGATCAAGGCGGCAATCGGCAGCACCCGGCCCTGGCTGTACCGGTCCACCAACCGTGACACCTGCGGCGCGCAAAACGCCGTGGCCAGGGCGAACACCGCCGCCACCGAACCGGCCAGGCCATAGCCGCCGTGCACCTGGGAAAGCATGGTGATCAAGCCAATACCGGCCATGGACACCGGCATGCGTGCCAGCATGCCGGCCAATACGAAGGCCCGCGAGCCGGGAACCTGGAACAACTCGGCGTAAGGGTTTGCCATCCTGCTCAACCTCTTCCTGGTGCCCTGGAACTTGCTATCCGCAGTGATCAAGGCAAAATACATACGGTGCGTATGTGGCGAATCATGCGTAACATACGCGGCGTATGTCAATCTTTCACTTGCCCATTGTGAGTCCTGCCCATGAGCCGAGCCCGTGCCGAAATGATCGAAGACACCCGCACCCGGCTGCTTGCCAGCGCACGGCAGGCCTTCGCCACGCAAGGCTATGCCAACACATCGATGGACGATTTCACGGCCCACGCCGGTCTGACACGCGGCGCGCTGTACCATCACTTTGGTGACAAGAAGGGGCTGCTGGCCGCCGTGGTTGCTCAACTCGATCGTGAGATGGACGCATGTTTGCAGCGTATCTCAGACGAAGCCCAAGACCCATGGAGCGGTTTTTGCGAACGCTGCCGCGCTTATTTGCGCATGGCCCAGGACGGCGAAATCCAACGCGTTGTGCTGCAGGATGCGCCGGCTGTATTGGGCGATACCGGCTCCCAGCAACACTGTGTCGAGTCGTTGCGCCAACTGCTGGAAGCCCTGATGCAGGCGGGCATCGTCCCTGACGCACCGAGCCTGGCGCTGGCGCAGTTGATCAATGGCAGCCTGGTCAACACCGCCCTGTGGATCGCCCGGTCAGAACATCCGGAGGAGCGTCTGGAGCAAGGTTTGCAGGGCCTGGAACTCCTGCTGCGCGGCCTGAAACTCACACCAACCGCTTGATCTGCTTATGCCGCCACACCAGCCGGTAGTACGCGGCCTGCAACCCCAGCATCGCCAGGTACGTCACCGGGAACGCCATCCAGACGCCTTCCAGGCCGAAGTGCGCATTCAGCAGGTACGCCATCGGTAGCTCGACACACAGCACACAGAAGATCGAGATCGCCACGGGCATCAGCACCACGCCGCTGGCGCGCATGATCCCGCCGATCACGGCCTGGAAGCCGAACACGAGGATGCTCCACAGCATGATGTGCAGCAGGTGCTCGGCATTCACGCGTGCGGCGTCATCGGTGATGAACAACCCGAGCAACCAGTGCGACAACAGATAGCCCAGCACGATCAGGCCACCGGTCAGGCAGGTATTGATCAACAGTCCGGTACGCAGGATCGGCCCGATACGCTCCAGCCGCCCTGCCCCAATCGCCTGGGCCCCGAGGATCGAAGCAGTGATGGCAATCGACAGGGCCGGAAACTGCACGTAGTTGACGATCTGCGTCACCGCCCCATAGGCCGCCGTGGCCTGGGACCCATGGCCATTGACCAAGGCAAGGATGACCAACTCCGACAGCGACAACACCACCATCTGCAAGCCTGTAGGCAAGCCGATGCGCAGGACTTTGCCGAGGATGACGCGGTCCAGGCGCAAGGCCGCGAGCAGTTCGCGGTCCGGCGCCATCACATGGTTTTTATGGCGCAGGCGCAGGATCAGAAACAGCATCGCCGAGGCATTCCCCACCAGGCCTGCGTACACCGCGCTCTGGATACCCAGGGGCGGCAGGCCGATCCAGCCGCGAATCAGCGCCGGGGTCAACAGCAGGCCGACCAGGGTCGAGACCATCAGCGCCAGCAGCGGCGAGATCGTGTCGCTGACCCCACGCAACAGCTGGGTATAGAGGATAAATACCAGCAACAGCGGCATGATCAGCATCATCATCTGGGCATAGCCCACGGCATCATCGAGTACATCGGTCGGCGTACCCAAGGCCTGCAACGCCGGGCGCGCAAACAGGCTGCCCAGCACCGCTGCGATCAGGCCCACCAGTGCACCGAGGGTCAGGGTGGCACCGGTAATCGCCTTGACCATCCTGGTTTCCTGGGCACCCCACGCCTGGCCGATCAGCACCGAAGCGCCCGCCCCCAGGCCGATCACCAGGGCAATGAAGAAGAACACGATGGGGAACATCCCCGACACCGCCGCCAGCGCCTGGGTACCGAGCATCTGCCCAACATAAATACCGTTGAGGGTGCCGGAAAAGCTTTGCAGGAAATTGGACAGCACCATCGGTGCCAGAAAGAACAGGTAGACCTGCCACAGCGGGCGTTGCAAAGGGCTTTGCATGAAAAACGGGGCCTCGGAAAACTAAAGCGTCCGAGGGTTATACCGTAATTGGATCCTATCTTCCTGTGCTTTGCAGGATGGATGGGTCGCCAACACTCGCTGGTTCCGATGCCCACATTGGATCTTCAGCGTCACCCCGACTCAGGTCGCCACTCAAAAACGGCTCGGCGTGCCGATGGAATATGCACAGTCCAAGGAAGGCGCGGTGCTGCTCAACGTGGCCGCACGCGTGGTCGCACGCAATGACCAGCCGGAACGGGCGCAGAAACTCAACGCCTTGTTTCTGACCGCCAAAGCCCAGGCACCGGCATTGGAAGAAGGCGACCAGATTCCGTCGAGCCCGACTACGCCGACCACCGACAAGACCCGAGCACGGGTGGACGCGATGCACGGTTACTTGCAGACGGCGAGTTGATCATTCCCACGCTACGTGGGAACGATCATGGGGCGATGGGTAACGCACGTTTGTGGGCGGTCTTCAGGTAGGCGCGTTCCACGATGTCCCTCACCCGCTCACTCACCGGCTCACCCATCAGGTACGCATCGATCTCTTCGTACGTGCAGCCATAGGCCTGTTCATCCAGCTTGCCCGGCGCCAGCTCTTCGAGGTCGGCCGTGGGCTGCTTGTGCACCAGGTTCGCCGGGGCGCCGAGGGCACTGGCCAGCAGGCGCACCTGGGTCTTGGTCAGGCCCGACAGCGGGGCCAGGTCGCAGGCGCCGTCGCCGAATTTGGTGAAGAAGCCCATCAATGCTTCGGCGCCATGGTCGGTGCCGACCACCAGGCCGTTGTGCAGGTTGGCCACGGCGTACTGGGCGATCATGCGGGTGCGGGCCTTGACGTTGCCCTTGATGAAATCCACCTGGGCGGCGCTGGCTTCGGTGGCGCTGAGGCTGGCCATCAGGCCGTCGACGCTGGCGGCGATGTTCAGGGTGTCGATGTGGTCCGGGGTGATGAAATCCAGCGAGGCCTGGGCATCGCTCTCATCGGCCTGGGTCTTGTAGGGCAGGCGCATGGCGATAAAGCGCGCGGCGTAGTCCTCGGCCCGCAGTTGCTCCACCGCCAGTTGGCACAGGCGCCCAGCGGTGAGGGAGTCGACACCACCGCTGATGCCCAGTACCAGGGCCTTGCAGCCTGACTGGCGCAAGGTGGTCTTGATGAAGTCGAGGCGCCGTTGGATTTCCTGGGCTTCACCGCCCTTCACCAATGTGCGATCGATGTTGAGTTCCTGCGCGATACGTTCCTGCATGTCACACCTCCACGTTGCCGACATTGAATACCTTCGCTGCGTACTGCAAAAACGAGGGGTCTTCGCAGACGTTCTTCACCGGGTCATCGGAGAACTTCACCACCGGCTCGCCGTGTACGCGCACCAACTTCATGACGATGCTCAGCGGCTCGACGCCTTCCACATCGCAAGCCAGGCTGGTGCCCATGCCGAAACCGAACCTGGCCTTGCCACGGATGTGCCGCAGGATCGGCAGGCACTTTTCGAAGTTCAGGCCGTCGGAGAACATCAGGTCCTTGGTCATCGGGTCGATACCCAGCTGTTTGTAGCGGGCCAGCACCTTGTCGGCCCAGGCGATGGGATCACCGGAGTCCTGGCGCAGGCCGTCATAGAGCTTGGCGAAGTACAGGTCGAAATCCTTGAGGAAAAAATCGGTGCTGATGGTGTCGGTCAAGGCAATGCCCAGGCGGCCGCGGTATTCACGCACCCAGTTTTCCAGGCCGGCGTTCTGGCTTTCGCGCAACCGCCCCAGTTGCTGATGCACCATCATCCACTGGTGAGCCATGGTGCCGATCAGCGGCAGGTCGAATTCGTAGGCCAGGTGCGCATTGCTGGTGCCGACGAACTGGCCGGGGAAGTCGCGGCGCATGATGTCCACCACTTCGCGCTGGGCCTTGAACGACAGGCGCCGGCGCGTGGAGAAATCGGAGACGCGCAGGTCGGCCAACTCGTCGCGGCTGAGGTTTTTCTCCAGCCAGTCGAACTTCTGGTAGAGCTTGCGGGTGACGTCTTCCAGGGTCACGTCGGCGTATTTGGCGCGGTTGCGCAGCTCGCTGACCAGCGCCAGCACCGGTTGTTCGAACATGATGCAGTGCAGCATCGGCCCGACCACGCGGATGTTCAGTTGGCCGTCGACTTCGCTGACGTGGATGTAGCGCAGGTTGAAGCGGAACAGGCCGAGGAAGCGTTCGTAGTCGGGGGTCAGGTATTCGCGAAAGCGTGGGTTGAACAGAAAGCGCAGCTCGCCCTCACGCATTTGCAGGCCGGCCATTTTTTCAAGCTCGGCGCGCAGTTGGGGGATCAGGTGGCCGAGTTTTTCCTTGGCGCGCACGATGAAGTTGTATTCCACATCGACATTCGGGTGCTGGTGCAACACCGCCTGCATCATGGTGAAGGTGTAGTAGTCGGTGTCGAGCAAGCCCTGGATCACCGGGGCTTCGTAGTCGTAGGCACTTTCCATGGTGTATCTCCTTAACGCGTGGCCATCGCGGCCAGTTCTTCGCGGGTGCTGCTGATGACAGCACCGGCCTTGAGCAACTCATTGACGGCCTGTACGCCGCCCTCCTCGCTGATCCCCCGGCACGCCGGCAGGTGCAGGACCACCTCCAGGCCGGCCTTGAGCAGTTGCAGGGCGGTGGTCTTGACGCAGTAGTCCAGGGCCAGGCCGCCGACGATCACGCGGCTGACGCCCTGGGCCTTGAGGTACTCGATCACGCCGGTGGAGAGTTTGTCGTGCAGGTCGTGGTAGCAGGCGCCATAGGGGTGCAGGTCGGGTTCGACGCCCTTCCAGATGAAGTAGTCGTAGTCATAGGGCGTGGGCAACTCGTCGAGCAAGGTAAAGCCTTCGGTGCCCGGCACGCAGTGGCTGACCCAGGTCACATCGGCGTGGGCCAGGCCAGTGGGCTGGAGCATCTCGCTGTGCTGGGCGACCACCCAGGGTGCATGCGGGGTGTGGGCGTCCTTGCTGCCAGCGCGGTGGCCGGCGAGGCTGGCCATGTAGTTGAGTTCGGCACCGATCCGGTCACCGCCGGCCACCGGCAACTCGTTGGGGCACAGCGGCGTGAAGCTCTTCTGCGCGTCGACGTCGAATGAAGCAATGGCAGTTTTCGCAAGGGTCATGGCGGTTCTCCTGTGGCCTGGAAACAAAAGTACACGTCATGTACTTTCATTGCAAGAAACATTTGTTTATCTATCCTGACGCAGGTACATGACATATCTGTTCGATCCGTTAGACTGTGCCCCACCGCTGTTCGGAAGGACGTCACATGCCCCTTAGCCCCTACCTCCATACCGTCGACCTGTGCGTGCTGTGCTACTGCCGCGCTGCCGGGGAACTCAAGCTGCTGTTGAACAAGCGCGAAGCCGAACCCTTCGCCGGGCATTGGGCGCTGCCGGGGGTGGTGGTGAATGGCGGCGTGCAAGATCTGAGCCTCCAGGATGCGGTGGAACGCTTGCGCGCCAGCAGCAAGGTCGGCCTGGAGCTGGCCTGGAGCGAGCAAGTGGGCACGGTGGGCGATGCGTTTCGCGATCCGCGTTGCTGGTCGTCGTCCACGTACTACCTGGCGATCGTCGCGGATGAGGTGGCGCCGAGTGAGCATCAAGGCTGGTTCGCGCTGCAGGCGGTGGCTGATGGCAGCATCAAGTTGCCGTTCGATCACAACAGCATCGTCGCGGCCGTGCAGGAACGGCTGTTTTCCAAGTCGCTGTACAGCAACTTGCCGCTGATGTTCCTGGGCAATGAGTTCAGCGCGCCGGAGGCGACCACGATCTTTTCCCTGGTGCTGGAACGGCCGGTGCTCAAGACCAGTATTCGCCAGCGCCTGTTGAAGCTGACGGAGGCGGGATATTTGCGCGAGACGGGGCGCAAGAAACAGGGTGAAGGCGGCAGGCCCCAGGCGACGGTGGAGAACCTGAAGCCCGGGGCGGTTTACTTCTTTGATCGCAGTTTTGCCGACTAGGCACCCTTTTCAAGAACGATGACCTTCAAATGTGGGAGGGGGCTTGCTCCCGATAGCGGTGTGACAGTCAGCAAATAGAGTGACTGATCCACCGCCATCGGGGGCAAGCCCCCTCCCACATTTTGAGCGGTGTATGGCTTAGTTCATCCAATTACCGCCATCCACGTTATAGGTTTGCGCCACTACGTAGTCAGCCTCTTTGGACGCCAGGAAAATCGCCATCCCGGTCAAATCCTGCGCCGTCCCCATCCGCCCAAACGGCACCTCGGCCCCCACCCGCCGCTTCTTCTCGCCAGGTGCCAGCCCTTCATGCCTGGCGAACAGTGCATCCACCCCGTCCCAATGCTCGCCATCCACCACACCCGGGGCGATGGCGTTGACGTTGATGCCCTGCTTGATCAGGTTGAGCCCCGCCGATTGCGTAAGACTGATCACTGCCGCCTTGGTCGCGCAGTAGATCGCCACCAATGGCTCGCCACGCCGCCCGGCCTGGCTGGCCATGTTGATGATCTTGCCGCCATGGCCCTGGCGGATCATCTGCCGGGCGGCGGCTTGCAGGGTGAACAGCGTGCCGGCGACGTTGATCGAGAACAGCCGATCAAAGCTGTCGCGGGTGATGTCGACGATGGGCGCCAGGTCGAACAGCGCCGCGTTGTTGACCAGGATGTCGAGCTTGCCGACCTGGGCGACCACGGCGGCAATTGCGCTGTCGATGGAGGCCTGGTCGGTGACGTCCATCGCCACCGCGTAGGCCTGCGGGCCAAGTTCGGCGGCGGTGGCCTGGGCCCGCTGCAGGTTGATGTCGGCGATGGCGACGGTCGCGCCTTCAGCGATATAGGCCTGGGCAAACGCGCGGCCAATCCCGCGCGCCGAGCCGGTGATCAGCGCGCTCTTACCTTCGAGTCGTTTCATAAGGCATATGTCCTTTGAACATTATTTGGGATAGCCGGCGCGTTTCATTTCGCGCTCGGTGGTGGACTGCGCCTGGAGCAACGCCTGCTCGACCGACATGCCCCCCGTCAGCGCCGCCGAGAACAGCTTGCCGACGGACGTGCCGATGGCCTGGAACTCGGGAATGGTCACGTACTGGATGCCCACGTACGGCACGGGTTTGGCCGACGGATGCGCGGGGTCGGCGTGCCGCATCATCTCCAGGGTCACCTGGGCAAACGGTGCGGCCTGGAGGTACGCCGCGTTGTAGGTGGACTGGCGGGTGCCAGGCGGTACGTTGGTGATGCCTTCTTTATCGGCGACCAGCTGGATGTAGTCCTTGGACGTGGCCCAGGCGATAAAAGCCTTGGCGGCGTCCTTGTGCTTGGACGTGGCCGGGATGGCCAGCGACCAGGCGTACAGCCAGGAGGAGCCTTTGTCGGTGACTTCGGTGGGAGCCGCGGCGAAGCCTACGCTGTCGGCGACTTTGCTCTGGCTCTTGTCGGTGGTGAAGGAGCCGGCGACGCTGGCATCGACCCAGATCGCGCACTTGCCGCTATTGAAGAGCGCCAGGGTTTCGTTGAAGCCGTTGCTGGACACGCCGGGCGGGCCGTATTGCTTGAGGGTGTTGACGTAGAAGTTGGCGGCGGCGGTCCATTCGGGACTGGTCAGCTCAGGCTTCCACTGCTCATCGAACCAGCGCGCACCGAACGCGTTGGCCATGGTGCTCAGCAGCGCGATGTTCTCGCCCCAACCGGCCTTGCCGCGCAGGCACATGCCGTACTGGCCTTTGTCCTTGGCGGTGAGCTGGGCGGCGAATTCACCGAGCTGGGTCCAGGTCGGGTGCGCAGGCATGCTCAGGCCGGCCTGCTTGAACAGGTCGGTGCGGTAGTAGGTGACGGTACTTTCCCCGTAGAACGGCAAGGCATACAGGGTGTCGTTGACCGACAGGCCCTGGCGGACCGAGGGGAAGATATCGTCGGCGTCGTAATCGGCCGGCAGTTGGGTCAGCGGTTCCAGCCAGTGCTTGGCGCCCCACAGCGGGGTTTCGTAGGTGCCGATGGTGAGCACATCGAACTGGCCGCCCTGGGTGGCGATATCGGTGGTGAGGCGCTGGCGCAGCACGTTTTCTTCCAGCACCACCCAGTTGAGCTGGATGTCCGGGTGCTGCTGCTCGAACACCTTGGAGAGGCGTTGCATGCGGATCATGTCGCTGTTATTGACCGTGGCGATGGTCACGGTATCGGCAGCCTGGCTCGGCATGGCCAAGGCCAGGCCGGAAAGCAGGAACAACGCTTGCGGAATCTTGGACATAGCGGTTTCCACCTGTTGTTTTTGTTGTTGAGGGCCGATTACAGCAGCTTGGGCCGGGCCCTCACAAACGCCTGGGGCATGCCTGGCTGATACTTTTTTAACCGCTGCATAGGGCGCAAAAAAGTATCAGTGCCGGGCGAAACCGGGGGTAGCGCAGGGATTGCCAACCCGCGTATTTTTAGGCGATTCCACAACTAAAAGAGGCATGACCATGCCCATCAGCCGCGCCAAGCTGTTCGAACATCGCCCTGCCGAACTCGAAGTGATCCTGCCCGAGCCGCAGCACTGCTTTCGCTGGTTCGAACATGACTACCCTTACGATCTGGCACGCTGGAATCACCATCCCGAATTTGAAATCCACCTGATCCGCCAAGGCAGCGGCAAGTTGGTGGCGGGCGACTATATCGGTGCGTTCAGTGCCGGGCATATCGCGCTGATCGGCCCCGACCTGCCCCATGACTGGATCGGCGAACTGGCCCCCGGCGAACACTTGAGCGGTCGCGACGTGGTGCTGCAATTCGACGGCGCCGCCCTCCTCGCCCTGCGCAACACCCTGCCGGAACTCGGCGACTTGCAGCCCTTGTTCGAACAGGCCCGGCGCGGCCTGGAGTTCAGCGGCGACACCGCCGTGCAGGCCGCACGCTTGATGGAGGCCATCGGCAACGCTCACGGCCTGCAACGGCTGATCCTGTTCCTGCAACTGCTCGACTGCCTGAAAAACGCCCCGGCCCAGCAAGTAAAGGCCCTGGCCAGCCCCTGTTACGCCCCGACCCTGGACGCCCGCAGCGCCGAGCGCATCAACAAGGCCTTCGACTACCTGATGCGCGAACTCACCGGCGACCTGCGCCTGTCAGTGATCGCCCAGCAGCTGGACATGAGCGAACCGGGCTTCTCGCGCTTCTTCAAGCGCAACACCGGCCATGGATTTATCGACCTGATGCGCAAATTCCGCGTGCAACGTGCCTGCCGGTTGTTGCTGCAAAGCGAGATGTCGGTGGCGGATATCTGTTTTGAAGTGGGCTACGCCAACCTGTCCAACTTCAACCGGCACTTCCGGATCGAGATGCACCAGACACCCAGCGAATATCGCCGCGAAACGACGATGCACCTGTTGAACCCCTTCGAAAAAATGACACCCAGTCATTCCTGATCAAAAGGTCGATTAATTTATATTTTTTCCATGACATTCAAGCCATTGGGAAAAGTTGGTACAGCCTGTGCAACCGTTTGCGGTACGAACTTGACCGCCAAGTTCACCACGACCCGATGAATCGGGTTCAAACCGCGTACGAATAGGGACTTTCAATGCTCTCCACCTCAAGGCCCCGTGCCTGCTTTGGTGTTTCCTTGCTACTGGCCGCCGTAACGGGAGTACTCAGCCCGCCCATTTTGGCGCAGGAAAAACCCGTGGATGACTCAGCACAGGGCGAAACCCTGAGCCCTGAAGCCAGCCCGGCAAAAAAAGGCGTCTATCTGTCGGAATGGTTCAACCAGGACCTGACGCTGATCGGCAGCAAAGACATCAGCTTCGGCCCCAAGCCCCAGGATGATGTCTACCTGGAATACGAGTACTTCGGCCGCAAGGGGCCCTTCGAGTTGTACGGCTACATCGACGTGCCGAAGATCCTCGGTATCGGCAACAGTAACGACAAAGGTGCTTGGGACCATGGCTCGCCGGTGTTCATGGAGCACGAGCCGCGTATCTCCATCGACTACCTGGCCGGACGCAGCCTCGCCATCGGTCCGTTCAAGGAATGGTATGTAGCGTTCGACTGGATCTACGACCACGGCAGCAATAAGGCCAACCGCGCCAACACCCTGTACAGCGGCCTCGGTACGGACATCGACACCCACTCGCGAGTCAATTTGTCGGCGAACTTCTACGGGCGTTACCAGTGGGAAAACTACGGCGCCAGCAATGAGTATTCCTGGGATGGCTACCGCGCACAGATGAAATACATCGTGCCCATCGGCAAGTTCGACAACGGTGCGTCGCTGACCTATATCGGTTTCACCAACTACGATTTCGGCTCGGACCTGCACAAGGACAACCCGGCGCGCACCGCCAACGCCCTGGTGGCGACCAACGTGCTGCTGTATTCCTTCACCCACCTGCGCTTCACCCTGGTCGGTCGTTATTTTCATAACGGCGGCAACTGGGAAGATGGCAGTGAGTTGAACTTCGGCGAGGGTAACTTCCGCGCCCGCTCCGACGGCTGGGGTTATTACGCAGGCGTGGGCTACCAATTCTGATCAAGGAGTATTAGATGAATATATTTACCCGTCTTTCGCTGGCCGTCGGCCTTGCCCTGCTGCCCCATGTAGTGCTGGCTGATTCTGCTGCCCCCATCAAGCCCAAGGTGATGCTGATCACCATGTTCGCCCCCGAGGCGCAAACCTGGATCGACCGCCTGGAACTCAAGCAGGAAGTGCGCGTGCCGGGCCTGTCCGCCGAATACCCGGTGATCCGCTGCAACACCCGGGACGTATGCCTGCTGGTGACCGGCATGGGCCAGACCAACGCCGCCGCGTCCACCCTGGCCCTGGCGTTGTCGCCCAAGTTCGACCTGCGCCAGAGCTATTTCCTGATCGCCGGGATTGCCGGGATCAGCCCGAAACACGGCACCATCGGCACGGCCGCCTGGGCCCACTACCTGGTGGAGTTCGGCACCCAGTGGGAGCTTGATTCGCGGGATGCACCCAAGGATTGGCCGACCGGCTACCTTGGCATCAACACCAAGGGGCCCAACGAAAAGCCGCCGCTGGACTACAAGACCGAAGTGTTTGAACTGAACCCCAAGCTGCAGGCCAAGGCGTTCGCCCTGTCGCACACAGTCGAACTTACGGAAAGCAAAGAGTCCGCCGCCTGGCGCAAACACTACCCCGCCGCGCCCGCCAACCAGCCGCCGCAAGTCACCCGCTGCGACACCCTGGCGGGCAATACCTGGTTCTCCGGTACGCGCCTGAGCGAACGCGCCGAGGTGTGGACCAAGTTGCTCACGGATAACAAAGGCGAATACTGCACCACCCAACAGGAGGACAACTCCACCTACGAAGCCCTGCTGCGCGCCAGCCGTGAAGGGTTGGTGGACATCCAGCGCCTGGCCGTCGTACGTGCCGGTTCGGACTTCGACCGCCCATACCCCGGCTACAGCGAAGTCGACAACCTACTCAAATACGCCGACCAGGGCGGGTTCGTACCGGCGCTGGAAAACCTGTACCGCACGGGGAACCCGCTGGTGCAGGCGATCCTCAACAACTGGTCGGCCTGGGAAAAAGGCGTTCCAGAAGCCTAGTGCAGCCCAAAAAGTGTCAAGGCAGGAAGATGATTTTGTCCGCACTGCCTTGGTTCACCTCCCCATAGCACTGCACCCCATCGGCCAGCGCCACCTCGCGCAGGCCGCTGGGCAGCGGCAACAAGCCCTCGTCGAAAAAACGTCCGAACTGCTCCAGCATCACCGCGCACTGCTCACAGTTGTAGAGCAATGAATTGATCCCCACCACCGAGCCGCCCTTGCGATACAGGGCCAGGGCCGGCAGTTGTACGTGACCGTCCACCGGCGCGGCAATGATCGCGATGCGACCGAACGGCGCCAGGCCTGCCACGGCCCCCGGCAGCCAGAAACCGGTGGTATCGAAGATCACATCGGCGCCACCCTTGAACACCGCATTGACCTGCGCGCCCAGCGCTTCGGGCTTGCCCAACGCAATCGCGTCGTACCCTTGCGCCTGTAATACCTCGACCTGGTCAGCCTTGCGCACCGCCGCCAACACCTGGGCACCCAGAACCCTCCCCAAGGCTAATGCCGCGCTGCCCACCGCCCCATTGGCGCCGATCACCAGCAAGCGCGTGCCTTTATCCACGCCACTGCGCTGCAGCGCATCCCAGGCCGTGGTGTAGGGCACTCCCAGGCTGGCGGCCTGGGCAAAACTCAGATGGACAGGTTTATGCGCCACGCCTTTGGCCGACACGGTGAGGTATTGGGCGTGGGAACCGTCGGCGAAAAAGCCCAGGTCGCGACCGGTGCCCCAGACATCCTGCCCCACCAGCGCCTGCGGACCTTGCACCACCACGCCGGCGAAGTCGCGGCCAGGTATGCGCGGCACGGTGGTGTAGGGGAAACGCCCGAGTACGTTCTTCACGTCGCTGGGGTTGAGGCCCGCCGCCTTGATCCGTACCAGCACTTCATCGGCGGCCGGCACCGGCGTGGCGACGTCGACGAAGCTCAGGGCGCTGAGGTCGCCAGTGGCGGAAAATTGCAGTGCTTTCATTGCCAGTATCCATCGAAGGGAGAAAAGGAATCAGGACCACCAACCGCTGAGCAACTGCCGCCCCATGGGCCAGAGTTTTTCGCCGAGCAGCATGCCCATCAGCCCTACCAGCGCAATGGCGGGCGGTGCGGGCGAGCGGAAGTCCAGGGCGCCGTAGATCACGCCGACAAAAAGGCCAATGCCAAGGGAGATCAGGTAACTCATGGGGGCGACGCCTGTTGGGTTGATGGGCTTAGTGTAGGGAGCCCATCCCGGCAGCATCGGCCAAGGGCTTCAGGATTTCGGCCAACTCACGTACTGGGAAGGCGCCATCCCCAGTTCGCGCCGGAACATGTCGCTGAAACTGCTCGGCGAATAACCCAGGGAACGCGCGACAGCACTGACCGACTGGCCCTGGATCAGCTCGGCCACCGCCGCCAATTGCACCTGGCGGCGCCATTCGGCAAAGCCCATGCCCAGGTGGTGCTGGAACAGTCGCGCCAAGGTGCGCACGCTGGCACCGGCTGCTTCGGCATGCTGCTCGAAAGGGATGTCCAACGAAGGCGCGGCCATCACCGCCTGGCAGGCGCTGATCAACCGGCGGTCAGCTTCCACCGGCATGGCGATACGAATCTGCGAGCGCCGCGCCCGTCGCAACTCCAGCAGGGCCAGGCCGACCAAGGCGGCGTAATACCCCGCGTCACCGCTGTCGCCCTGTTCCACCAGCGTGACGATCAATTCACGCAGCAGCCCACCGACTTCAATCACCTGCACCTGGCTGTCCAATGTCGCCGCCAAGGCTGGGCGCAAGTAGATATTGCGCATCTGCAAATCCGACACTACCCGGATGCCGTGCTCCACGCCCGGCGGCAGCCAGACCGCACGCTGGGGCGGTACCACCAGGGCTTCACGAGGCGTCTCGACCCACATCACGCCGCTCATGGCATAGAGCAATTGGCCCCAGTCGTGGCGATGGGGCTCCACGTACAGGCCACGCGGGTAGGTGCGCGCCAAGGGTTGCACGGGGACGGCGTGATCACTGAGGTCAGGGGGTGCAGCCAGGGCCATGGGGAGCACATCTATCGGGAGTCAGCCGCCATGGTAAAGACCACCGCCGGACAATCCGAGTGAATTTTTACCGCCGAGGGCGATCACTTGCTTACACCACCAGGGTTGAGGGGCCAATGAATAACGCAAAACTGTTTGTGATCGACTACACCCTCCATGGCGAAGCCAAGTCATTCATTATTCGTCTGGAAAGGCTCGATGCCGCCGAAGCCTGGCATTGGGCAAGCTGTGACGCCGGCGTGGGCCGTATCGGCCGGTTTGCCCGCGAGCGGGTGAAGAAAACCAGCCAGGAACAGGCGGAGAAATTCGGCATCACCCAGGTGCAATGGCGGCGCTCGGATGCGCGCGCCCAGGCTTGATCAAGGAGAAATGAGCATGGATTCAATCAACGGCAGGGCGCGCATCGATTACACCCGGGACACGTTGTTCGGGCCATTGGCCAAGCATGTCGAGTGTCAGGTGAGCGTGCAGCATAAGCCCGGCTGGCTGGTGCTGAAGGTGTTCCAGCCGCTGCCGGACGATTTGCATGATGCGCAGACCCTGGTGCTGGCCCTCGAAGGTCGACGAACCAGCGGCGTGGTAAAAGACAGCCGGCGCTTGTCCGACCACAGCCTGCGCCTGGAGCTGGAACCCCAGTAAGCGATACGCAGGGAGCCCGCTATCGACGCTCCCTGCGAACGTATTCAGCCTTTAGCCGACTTGGCGCACTCGCACCCCGTCGCCGCCGCACAAGGCTCGCCATGGGCATGGTGCTCGGCACAGCCCTGGCAGCAATAGCCCTTACCGTCCTTCATTACCGCATCGACGCCCAGCACACACTTGCAATGCGGGCAGGCACAGGTTTGATCAGGCATGGCCAGACTCCTTCTTCATGGTCGTCCGGTGCGGCGGTTGCCGGCACCTTAAGCAGTGACTGCCAGGCCTCGGCGATGGTTCAAACCATCAGTCGGTGCGCGTATTGCTGCGGTACATGAACACCAAGGCCAGAGCCAGGCACACCATCGCCAGGATGCGGCTGCTCGACAGTTCGACAGCCGGGTTGCCCAGCCACCCGAAGTTATCGATCAGCATGCCCATGCCCAATTGCCCGGTGATCACGGCCACGGTTGCCACTGCAGTACCGACCACCGGCACGGCCCCGACCATCACCATCATGTACACCACGCCGAACAATGCACCGGTCAGTTGCCATTTGGGCACGTCCAGCAGGCTGAGGGCCTGGGCCGGTTCGAAGAAGAAAATCAGCAGCGCGGTGGTCAGCGCGCCCACCGCAAACGTCAGCAGACTGCTGCGCAACACGCCCACCGCCTGGCCGAGGCGACCATTGATTGCCGCCTGCACACTCAGCACCGCACCGGCAGCAATCACCAGCACCAATAACAGAATCAGATTCATCGCCTTACCCTCGTGCAATCAGAACAAGTGCCGCCACAATCAACGCCAGGGCTATCCAGCGCTCACCATTGACCCGTTTGCGTGCAGTGCCGAACCAGCCGAAATGGTCGATCAGCACGCTCTTGCCCACCTGGCCGGACAAAATCGCGATCATGGTCATGGCAATACCGATGTGCGGCGTGGCCAGGGTCAGCACCACCACATACATCGGCCCCAGGAACCCACCGATCAGTTGCCAGCGCGGCAACTCGGACAACGCCGGGCCCTTTTGCGGGCCGCTGAACAGCTGCAGCAAAAACAGAATCGCCGAGCCGACGCCGAAGATGCTCAAGGTTGCCCATAAATGCCCGACCTGCACGCCCAATGGCCCGAGCAACCCGGCCTCCACCGACAGGCCCATGCCCGCCAGGATCACCAGCGGCAACAACAGCAACCGTAAAAGGCTGTTTTTTGGCCTGGCTTGCGCCACACCCTCGATAGAACTGGCCTGCATACATCACCTACGCGTCAATAAAGGAAACATGGCGCGCATTATCCGGTGGCCTGCCTGTGCGATAAATGGGAGTATGCCGACAACACCTTTGCGCAATACGCACAAACCGGAGGCCTGATGCAGGGCTTGAATGAATTGAGTTTCAAGGCACTGCGCCTGTTCGTCGCGGTGCTGGACCACGGCAGCTTTTCCGAAGTGGCTCGCCGCGAAGGCCTGGCGCCCTCTTCCATCTCCCGGCAGATCCAGCTGATGGAACAGGCCCTCGGCCAGCAGTTGCTCTACCGCCACACCCGCGCGGTGAGCCCCACCGAAGCCGGGCGCCTGCTGGGGCGACACGCGCGCTTGCTGCTCGAACAGCTGGAAGCCGCCGGCCAGGCCCTGCAGGAACAGGAAAGCGAACCCAGCGGCCTGGTGCGCATCAATGCGCCGATGGTGTTCGGCCAGCGTCACCTGTCACCGTGGCTGGGAGAGTTGTGCCGGCGCTACCCGAAGCTGCAATTGGACATCCAGCAAACCGATACATACGTCGACCCGCTGCAAGACGGCACCGACCTGCTGTTCCGTATCGGCGTGCTCAACGACTCCAGCATGCAGGCACGCATCTTCGCCCCCCAGCGCTTTCGCCTTGCCGCCAGCCCCGCCTACCTGGCCCGCCAGGGCACGCCCCAGCACCCCGAGGAACTGCTCCATCACCAGTGCCTGGCCTACAAGGGCATCACCGGCCAGCAACGCTGGTTCTTCCGCAAAGGCCAGGGCGACTGGACGCCCTACAGCGTCAAGGGCCCGATCACCGGTAACCACGCCGACACCCTCACCCACGCCGCCGAACAAGGCCTGGGCCTGGTGGTGTTTCCGTCCTGGCTGATCGGCGAAGGCCTGCGTGCTGGCACCCTGCAAGCGGTACTGACGGAATACGAAGTGGCGACCACGCTGGAGCCGCAGCAGATCGCTGCGTTATGGCCGGGGAGCCGCAGGCTGTCGCTGAAGGTGCGCACGGTGATCGATTATTTTGTGGAGTGTTTTGGGACGGTACCGTATTGGGATCGATGAGCGGTTGAGGAATTTTCCGAGTAGTAAAAGTAGGCTCGGTCTGATTTAACGGGCCACTCTATTTTGGACAGGGTGCATTGGGGCAGACTTTGGCGATGTCTTTTTGGAGAGATGCCATGGTTTTCATGTACCCAAAGCCGTCGCGCGCTGAACGTGCGGCGGCAACCAGCGGTCGGCTCGTCTTGGATAGCTCACCCAGTTTTGGCTATATTTGGCCAAAATACGCGGAGCACCTCATGATTACCGTACCCTTGGGCGAAGCAAAAAATAACCTGTCAAAACTGGTGGATGACGCCGCCGCCGGCAAAATTATCACCATTGCCAAGCATGGACGTGCGATGGCACAACTCGTTCCTGTGGGGAAATCCAACGGTCAGCGAATTGGCGCGATGAAAGGAAAGCTCGTTGTCCCCGAGGACTTTGATGCGCCCCTGCCAGGCGAGCTGCTGGATGCGTTTGAGGGCAGCCATCCATGAGGGTGCTGCTGGATACCCATGTTCTGCTCTGGGCACTGAGTGACGACCCGAAGCTATCCAGCAAAGCCCGACGACTGATCGAGAATGCCGCAGAGATCTACGTCAGCGCGGCAACCTTCTGGGAAATGGCGATCAAGGTCGGCCTTGGAAAACTCGATGCAGACTTGGACGAAATCCGGGGATATTGCCTTGAAAGCGGTTTCGTCGAACTGCCCATCACCTCGGAACAGGCGATTGCCGTAAAGGATCTTGAGCCTCATCACAAAGACCCTTTTGATCGGTTTATCGTAGCGACAGCCATCAGTGAACCGATGAGGCTATTGACCGCCGACACGCAGATTGCCCAGTACACATCCTTGGCAATCCTGGTATAGCCCGCCCCCACGGCCTGGAACTCAGAACACCCACTGCCCGATCAACCACGCATTGGCGCCACTGATCAGCGCAAACAGAAACCACGCCAGCACCCGGGTGTGCAGGCGATTGACGAACGGCCCCATCAGCTGCTTGTCGCCGGTCATGCGGATCAACGGGTACAAGGCAAACGGCAGTTGCAGGCTGAGCACCACCTGGCTGAGGATCAGCAGCTTGCCAATGGCCTGGTCGCCCATCAGCCACACCCCGAGAAACGCCGGGATCAGCGCCAGCCCACGGGTGATCAGGCGGCGTTGCCAGCAGGGAATGCGCAGGTTGAGATACCCCTCCATGATCACTTGCCCGGCGATGGTGCCGGTAAAGGTCGAGCTTTGCCCGGACGCCAGCAAGGCGATGCCGAACAGGATGCTGGCAAAGGCGCCGCCCACCAGCGGGTCGAGCAAGCGGTAGGCATCCTGGATCTCCACCACCTCAGTGTGCCCGGTCTTGTAGAAGGCGGAGGCCGCGAGTATCAGGATGGCGGCGTTGACCAGCAGTGCCAGGGCCAGGGAGCCAATGGTGTCGATCCGGGCCAGCTTGATCGCATCCTGTTTGCTGGCGAGGTCTTTGCCGATCAGACGGGTTTGCACGACCGAGCTGTGCAGGTAGAGGTTATGGGGCATCACCGTGGCGCCGAGAATACCGATGGCCAGGTACAACGGCGCGGCATCGCTGATGGCCGACAGTGATGGGGTAAAGCCGCTGAGCACATCCGGCCAATACGGTTTGATCAGCACCAGTTCAATAAAGAAACACACGCCGATGGTCGCCACCAGCGCCAGCATGATCGCTTCCAGGCGGCGAAAACCACGGTTCTGCAGGGCCAGGACCAACAGCGTATCGAAGGCGGTGATGACAATGCCGGTGGTCAGGGAAACGCCCAGCAGCAGGTGAAACGCCAGGGCGCAGCCGAGCACTTCGGCGAGGTCGGTGGCGATGATGGAGATTTCCGCCAGCACCCACTGGGTGCGTGCGGAGCGTTTGCTGTAGCGCTCACGGCACAGTTGCGCCAAGTCCTTGCCGGTAGCGATACCCAAGCGCGAGCACAGGCACTGCACCGCCATCCCCGCCAGACTGGCCAGCAGCACCACGAACAACAGGCTGTAGCCGTAGCGCGACCCGGCTTCGATGGCAGTGGCCCAGTTGCCCGGGTCCATGTAGCCGATGGAGATCAGCAGGCCGGGCCCGGCGAACATCAGGATGCGTTTGAAGAACGACGCCTTGGGGTCAACGGCAACGGAGCCGGCCACTTCCGGCGGGCAGAATGGAGCGGTAGCGATTTTCGGCAGGCTGAATTTCACGCGGTATCCCAGGCAAACACACTCGACAGGGGCTCAGCTTATCAGTCGGACGCAACCGTGCGCATCACCGTCTCCCGAGGCAGGTCAAACGCCTCCACGACCTGCACCACCAGGTCCACCTCCTGGTTCAAGGCTTCACGCTCCATGCGCTGGCGAATCACCCCGATCACCAGCACGGCCAGGGTGGTGATCGAGTAAGCCGGGCCGGAAAACGCCCGTACACCGCTCACCAGCAGCATCGCCGCCGCCAACGCCTGGCCGACCACCGGGATCGCGGAGGCCGCACCACGACGCAGGATAAACCCGGTCAACCCGGCCAGCGCCGTGCCGCTCAACGCCGTAGTGGCTGTTCGGCCGACATCGAAGCGGCTGAACAGACCCTGCTCCTTTTGCGCGGCCGCCTTGAGTTCAGCATCGAATACCTGGCGGTCGGCGTGGCTGAGTTTGTCCTTGTACTGCTCGAGCAGTTTTTCCGCGACCTGGGCTTCGAGGTCAGCCAGTGCCACGGTTCCTAAGGGCTCGGCAAACTTGATTCCCAGTCGCTGCGCCACCTCTTCGGCAATCTGCCGATAGTTCACGCCATGGCCACGGGCCAGGTTCATAAAGCTGTCGCCGCCCATGCGCTGCAACTCGATGGCCAGCTTGAGCGGCTCGCGCACCGTGGCGTCGATCGACGCACTGCGCTTTTGCGCCATCAATTCGGCCAGGAACGCCAGCTCCTCCGGCCGCGCCTGCACCAGGGCCGCCAACAAGTCGGTGTCCTCTTCGGCAAAGCGTACCTCGCTGCTGCGCTGGTCGGCGCGGATCAGGCCGCGCCGCTCCTGCAACAGGTCGGTGTACTGCACCACGGTCTGCAACTGCGGCCAATAAGCGGCGTGATCGAAGGTGGCCAGGTGCACATTGGTAACCTTGGCCTTGAGTGCCGGCGTCACCGGGATCGCATACCGGCCGATGCACCGCTCGGTGTCCGGCTTCATGGCCAGGGCCCAGTCCTTGCTGGAGTGGCAATTGATCACCCGCCCCTTGAGCGGCGCACACACCTCATCCCAAGGGCTGGACGTACAGATCGCCCCGCCCATCAACAGCAGGTTGTCCAACGGCAGTTCCCGTGCGGTATCCGGGCTGGCCAGCAGGCTCTTGACCAGAATCCGCGCCCCCAGGGAATGCCCGATCAGGTTGATACGCCGCACCTCCAGCGCCTCGCCATGCAGGTAGCTGGCCAGCTCCGGCAGCAAGCTCCTGGCCACTTCGTCCACCCGCGCCTCGACGCTTTTGTAGTGGTCGAGAAAATAGGCAATCGCCTTGCCCACGCCGACGGTCGCGGCACCGATGCTGCCGCCCCCCAGCATCGCGGCGATCACCTCCTTGAAGGGCGCAAACAGGTTTTCCAGGAAATGCCCCGCCGGCCAGAACAGCATCAGGTTGGTCGAACCCTCGATACCCGCCAGCTGTTGCTTGAAATTGCCCAGCTGTTGCCGGTTAAAGAACGCCGAGTAACCGTGAACATAGAGATTGAGCACATCGCCCTGAGGCTCGCCGCACAATACGAACGTGGGCTTGCGGGTGCGGTGCATTTCATCCCACTGGTGCTGCATGGGCCGGTGACTCCTGGTGACGAGGGACGGCGATAATAACAAAGGGAGGCCCGTAGAACGGTGAATCCTGACCGGCGTGGCGGTCGCGAAGGATCAGAACTGCGCCGCAGCCTTTGATCTGGCCAGGTAGCGCGCCGGCGAATCCCCCAGGTTGCGCCGGAACACGGAGGTGAATGCACTGGAACTGCTGAACCCCAATTCGAACGCGACATCGGTGATGGACGTGCCATGGCTTAGCCGTGCGGTGGCTTCCAATAGGCACACCTGTTGGCGCCAGGACACGAACGTCATCCCCGTGCCCTCGTAGAAATGGCGGGTGAAGGTGCGCCGGCTCATGTTCGACCAATCAGCCATCTCGTCGAGGGTGATTCTCTGCGTGGGCGCATCCAGGAAGCGCTGACACGCTCGCGCCAGCCGCGGCTCGCACGGCAATGGCGCGCTGAGTGGCAGCTCGGGCATGGCTGCGATTTCATCAATCAACAGCGTCAGCACGCAGTGATGCCTCACGCTGGGTAATGCCGAGGAGTCGATAGCCAGCGCCGCCTCCAGTAAATGCCTGAGCAGGGGCGACACTTCAAACACCTGGCAGCGCTCCTGCAACCGCGCCCGCTTAGCGGCATCGGCGTCCAGGTAGGTATTGAGCATCACCACATCCCCGCGCATATGCATTTCATGGGGCACACCACCCGGCACCCAGATCGCCCGTTGCGGCGGTACCACCCAGTTGCCGAGATCGGTGAACATTTTCAGCGCGCCGGTGGAGGCATAGGCGAACTGCCCACGTGAGTGCGTGTGCCGCTCAAAGACGGTGCCGCAAGGGTATTCGCGCAGTGTTACCACGGCTTCAGGGCTGGCGGAGTCAAAGGTCAGAATCATGGCCCGATTCTGTCAAAAGATGACCTTACATAGCAAGCGGGCCAGCCAACCACCCCCTAACATCCACGCCCTTGGATAACTGTAATGACCAAGGGAACATTCCATGCTGAAAAAACATCTGGCGCTCGCCGTGCTCGTCACCTTGGTATGGGGGGTGAATTTCCCCATTACCAAACTGGGCCTGCGCTCGGTCGACCCCTTCGTCCTCACGGGCATCCGCTTTGCCCTCGCCGCCCTGCCGCTGGTGTTCTTCATCAAGCGCCCCGCCGTCAAATTCAGCTACGTGGCCGCCTACGGCGTCATCTTCGGGCTGGGCATGTGGGGCGTGATCAACTATGGCATCGAGATGGGTGTGAGCCCCGGCATCGCGTCATTGATCATTCAACTCAGCGTATTTTTCACCATGGGCTGGGGTTGCGTGTTGTTCAGGGAAAAACTCCGCGGGACGCAAATGGCAGGTGCATTTCTGGCCCTGATCGGCCTGGCAGCTATCATCTCCACCCAGGAAGGCAGCCACGCAGTGCTGGGCGTGATGCTGATCGTATTCAGCGCGCTGGCCTGGAGCGTGGGCAACGTCATCATCAAAAAGTCGGGGGTCACTGAGGTCTTCTCGTTCATGGTGTGGGCCAGCCTGTTTCCGCCGATCCCGTTATTTCTCATGGCTTGGCTGATGCATGGCAGCGCGCCGTTCGAAGGCTTGCAGTCGAGCCTCGACATCATGGCGATCCTGTCCATTCTGTTTCAGGTGTACCTGGCGACGCACTTTGCCTACTGGGGCTGGAACTCGCTGCTCAAGCGGTACCCGGTGTCCACGGTGGCGCCACTGTCGTTGTTGATTCCGGTGTTCGGGATCAGCAGTTCGATGCTGCTGATTGGCGAGCGCGTTCCCGCGCCAGACCTGATCTCGATTGCGATCATCATCGTCGGCCTGGCCGTGGGTTTGTACCGCAAGCCGGCGTGAACCGCCCGCCGCCAGACACACACTGGCGTGTTGTCCCCTCAAACGCAGCAAAAACACAATTTTCGAAATGTAAAAAGCGCTCTAATACCCTCCTGTCGATTGGTTTTAAAGATCCTGGAGTTCGTAATGCCCCATGAAGGCAATCTGTTACAAGCAGCCGTGGTGTTCCTGCTCGCCGCTGTGCTGACCGTGCCCCTGGCCAAGCGCCTGCAATTGGGCGCGGTGCTGGGCTATCTGTTTGCCGGTGTGATCATCGGCCCGTCGGTATTGGGCCTGATCGGTAACCCGCAAAGCGTCGCGCAGTTCTCCGAACTGGGCGTGGTGTTGCTGCTGTTTATCATCGGCCTGGAGCTGTCGCCCAAGCGTTTATGGGTGATGCGCAAAGCGGTGTTCGGCGTCGGCCTGGCCCAGGTGCTGCTCACCGGCCTGGTCATGGGCGCGGTGGCGTTGTGGCTGTTTGGCCAGTCGTGGAACAGCGCAATCGTGCTCGGCCTTGGCCTGGCGCTGTCGTCCACCGCGTTCGGCCTGCAAAGCCTGGCCGAGCGCAAGGAGCTGAACCAGCCCCACGGGCGCCTGGCGTTTGCGATCCTGCTGTTCCAGGACATCGCCGCGATCCCGTTGATTGCCATGGTGCCGCTGCTGGCCGGCAGCGATCATCCGACCACCGAGGCCCAGGGCCTGCAACACGTCCTGCAGATCCTCGGCAGTATTGCCGTGGTGATCATCGGCGGGCGCTACCTGCTGCGACCGGTGTTTCGCATCGTCGCCAAGACCGGCCTGCGCGAAGTGTCCACCGCCACCGCCTTGTTGGTGGTGATCGGCACCGCCTGGCTGATGGAACTGGTAGGTGTGTCCATGGCCCTCGGCGCCTTCCTCGCCGGCCTGCTGCTGGCGGACTCGGAGTACCGCCACGAACTGGAATCCCAGATCGAACCGTTCAAGGGCCTGTTGCTGGGGCTGTTCTTTATCAGCGTGGGCATGGGCGCGAACCTCAGCCTGCTGCTCAGTTCGCCGCTGGTGGTGATCGGCCTGACCCTGCTGTTGATCGGTTTGAAGCTGCCGTTGCTGTACGCCGTGGGGCGTATGGTGGGTGATCTCAACCGCGAAAGCGCCCTGCGCCTGGGTGTGGTGCTGGCGGCGGGCGGTGAGTTCGCCTTTGTGGTGTTCAAGATCGGCCGCGACCAGGGCCTGTTCGAACCGCACCTCTACGACGTGCTGGTGCTGACCATCACCCTGTCCATGGCCGTCACCCCGCTGTTGCTGCTGGTCTGCCCCAAGCTGTTCAAGCCCAAGGTCAAGCCGGTGGAAGTGCCCGAGGAATACCGCGCCATCGAAAGCGATGCGCCGCGCGTGGTGATCGCCGGCATGGGCCGAATGGGCCAGATCGTCGCGCGTATCCTGCGCGCGCAGAACATCTCCTTCATCGCCCTCGACACCTCGGTGGAAACCATCGAGTTGACCCGCAGTTTCGGCGGCATGCCGGTGTTCTACGGTGATCCGCAACGTCCGGAGATCCTGCACGCCGCCAAGGTCGACCAGGCGGAGTTCTTCGTGATCGCCATGGACGACCCGGAGATCAATATCAAGACCGCCGAACTGGTGCGCAACCTCTACCCGCACATGCAGATCATCGCCCGTGCGCGTAACCGCCAGCACGTGCACCGCCTGGTGGACCTCGACGCCTCGCCGGTTCGCGAGACCTTCTACTCCAGCCTTGAAATGAGCCGTCGCACCCTGGTGGGCCTTGGGTTGACCCAGGCCCAGGCCGATGCCCGCATCACCCGCTTCAAGCACCACGACCTGCAAGTGCTCGCCGCCCAGCACGCGGTATACGACGATGCGGCCAAGGTGATGCAAACCGCCCAGGAAGCCCGGGCGGAACTGGCGCGACTGTTTGAGATGGATCGGCTTGAGGAAGAGTCCGACAAGGTGTGAGGCTAAGGATGAACGATATTGCGAATTTTCTGACAGAATGTGCCGCAATTTCGTTCACCCCTGGAGCGCTTCATGGCCACGTTCACCAAGACCGCTATCCTGCTGGCCCTCGCGCTGACCGCCGGCAGCGTCTTCGCCGCCGCCAAGCCGGCCACGCAAACCATCTCCACCTTGGGCGGTAAGTTCAACTTCAATCTGCCCAAGGCCTACGCCGCCGACACCCTCCCGGCCGGCAAGGCCGAGGACGGCACCGCTGATACCCAAGGCACGATGTACGCCAACCAGACCACAAAAAGCGTGGTGATCGTCGCCGAAACCGTGCGCAACGACGGCGTAACCATCAAGGACAACGACCCGCAATTCCTCGATGGTGCCGTGGCCGGTTTCGTCAAGGACCAGCGTGCTGCCCTGCCCGACTTCAAGAAGCTGAGCGAGAAGAAACTGACCTTCAAGGGCCTCGGCCTGCGTCAGGTGGACAGCACCGCCACCCAGGGCGGCGGCAAGACCTTGAACTCCACGTTCCTCGGCGGCTCCGGCAACCACTTGCTGGTAATCCAGGCGATCTCGCGGGCCGATGATGCGAAGGGGCATGCAGAGCTGGTGAAGCAGATTACCGGCGGCAAATAACAAAGAGTCCTGACAACACCCATCAAAGGTGGGAGGGAGCTTGCCCCCTCCCACCTTTGTTCAACGCGCTCACTTCAAACTCGTTTCCAGCCAGGCCTTCAGATCCTGCACCTCCGCCTCACTGACCGTGTGGTTCATCCCCGGATAGCCATGAAACTCCGGCTTCAACCCAAGCCCCACCAACACCTCATTCGCCCGCGTCGCCGACGCATACGGCAGTGCCTGGTCCAGGGTGCCGTGGCCGATAAAGATCGCCAGTTTATTCAAGCGTTGATCCGGCTTGAGCTCAGCCTTGAGCACCGGCAGCACGCTGCCACTCAACGCTGCAATCCCGCGCACCAGCTGCGGGTCACGTAAAGCCACCTCATACGCCATGATCGCGCCCTGGCTGAACCCCACCAGGAACACCCGGTCAGGCTGGGTGTGATACTTCGCGGTGGCTTGGCCGACAAAATCCTTGATCAGTTGGGCGCTGCTGTGCAAATCGGCGGTCACACCATCGTAATCGCCGTCACCCGGGGTCTTGGTAAACCAGCGAAAGCCATTCGGTTGCACCGGCGTCGGCGCACGGGCCGAGAGGTAGGTCCAGGTGGACGGCAGTGCGTCCTTGATGCCGAACAGGTCTTCCTCATTGCTGCCGAAACCGTGCAGGAAAATCACCAGCGGCTCGTTGCGCGCATCGCCCTGGGTCTGTTCCAGGTAAGCCAGCGGCAAATCGGTGTGCAACTCGGAATCGGCGTGGGCAACGCCGGCCACCAGGGTCAGCGCGAGGGCAAGCAATTTGAGCATGGGACGTGACCTCAGGGTTTGCGCAGCAAGTAAGTGTCCATGATCCAGCCATTCTCCAGGCGCGCCGCCTTGCGCACCCGTTCGATCTGTTCCGCCACTTCACTGACCTTGCCGCTGATCAATATCTCATCCGGCGTGCCCAGGTAGGCGCCCCAGTAAATCTCCAGGTCCTGATCGGCCACCGTGCGGTAGGAGTCTTCTGCGTCGAGCATGACTACCAAGGTATCGGCCTCGCTGGCCTGCCCCGCCGCCAGGCGACGCCCGGTGGTGATCTCGATGGACTTGCCGATACGGTTCAACGCCACCTTATGCTGGGCCGCCAGGGCCTGCACACTGGTAATGCCGGGAATCACCTCGAATTCAAAGACGCAGCGGCCACTGGCCAGAATCGCCTGCAAGATGCGAATGGTGCTGTCGTACAGCGCTGGGTCGCCCCAGGCCAGGAAAGCGCCCACTTCATCGTCGGCCATTTCCTCGTTGATCATGCGTTCGAAGGTGGCCTGCTTGTCGCGGTTGAGGTCCTGCACGGCGGTGGTGTAGTCGATCTCACCGCGCACACGCTCGGGGCAGTCGGCCTCGACAAAGCGGTAGCCGGGTTCGGTGATATAGGTCTCGCAGATCTCACGGCGCAGGTCGATCAGCTTGTTCTTGCTCTGGCCCTTGTCCATCAGGAAAAACACGTCGGTGCGGTTCAGCGCCTTCACGGCCTGCATCGTGATGTAGTCAGGGTTGCCGGCGCCAATGCCGATGATCAGGATGCGTTTCATGGGTTGCTCTCATTGCGGGGCGTGGATTTTGCCATGTTCACGCACTCAGGCGTGAGTTTCCAGGCGCAGGCGCCACACCGTGTTGAAGCGCAGTTCGGTGGCAGACAGGGGCTCGACGTCGATCCGGTAGAACATCGACACCGGGCACTGCATGACATGCAGCAACGCGGCGCGGATGACAAAGGGATGGGTGATGGCCACGATGTGCCCGGATTGGGCCTCCAGGGTTTGCATCCACTGCGCCACCCGCCTGCACACCTGATCGACCGACTCGCCGCCATGGGGCGCGCTGGCGCTGTCAGCGAGCCAGGCCTGCAACTCGTCGCCGTGCAGGCGACCAATGTCCATACCTTTCCATCGTCCGAAATCGCCATCGCGCAGGGCATCTTCAATCACCGCGTCACTGCCGAACAGTTCTGCGGTCTGCCTGGCGCGTGCCTCGGGCGCACACACCAGTCGCGGGGTTTTCTTATAGCGCCCGGCCAGGGACAGCGCCGCGGCTTGCCAATCCATCGCGACGGACTCGTTATCGGGAAAACGCCCGTACTGTTGAGCAGGCGTGGTGGCGTGGCAAATGAGGGTCAAGCGGGTGGCCTGCATCACTGCTCGCTCTGCATCGGGGTAGGGCTCCGTATAGGCCAGAAACACATCGGCGGAACTACTGAGTTTAGACACACCACTCCCTACAAGCCACACGTCGCAGGCAACAAAGCGCGATTACGCTGTCGTCTTTTCCCTGACCACTACGAGAAAATCCTATGAGCATCATGTCCCGGCCGGTAGCCGTACAACCACAACCAGCTACAACCAGATCACCGGCGAGCGCTCAGGACAGCGAACCATCAGTACAGGGCAGGACCAAACGATCACTGACTCAAACTCAAACCGTCACACAGTGGCCTGTGAATCCACCGCCCAACCCCAGGGATCCACGCTTTCAAAGCATCCAGGAACAAAGCAAACAACTGGTGCAGAAGAGCGATAAGGAAATGGCGAGCCAGTATGGCGCCGCATTGATGCTGCTGGAAAGTCGCAAAAACTCTGTGATAAAAGCCGGTGACCAGCCTCCCACGATCACTGAAATTCCACCGTTTTCCACCTTCGGCCAGGCTTGGGCACTCTTCACACTGGCGCTCAAACAAGAGCCGTTTGCAAGCTATGCCAAGAACCACAACATCGATATTTCCAGCCTCAGGTGGTTCCCCCATGCGGATTCGATGGAATGCACTATCAATGGCAAGACTCAACTTTTCTCCCATGCTACGCCTGGCTGGCGAGAAGCCAGCGCCGCTGTCGCAGCCGCGGCAAAGGAGGTGGCTGCCGGTCGAGTTGAATCGTTCCAGTACACCGGCGAACACAGCGCCCCCATTGACGTAGTGGGTAACTTCTATGGCGAAGAGCCCGTGAACCGTCAGTTCGACCTGCTCGGTTCAATCCGCGCCCTCCAGGTCGGCAACTTCAAATCCCTGATGCCCCACAACGGTCCGCTGGCGCCGCAATTCATGCGCGTCAGGACGGCACAAGGCGAAGTCGAGAACGCCATCGCCACGGCGACCTATAACCACACCCGGGGTGTAGCTGACGCCAACCGCACGCCAACAATCTCGCAACGTGTCGAGGAGGCCGACCGGGAAATGGCGCGCAGAGTCAGCAGTTGGGTGACAACCAAGGCCACATACAGCGGCCCCAACACTCGTATATGGAACAACTTTAGCACCTACAACCTTCCTCAAGCTTCATCCTATGCACAGGCAATGGAAACCTATAAAGCGTCCCTCTCCAGCGACGCTTTTATGAAGTTCATGCAAAAACACAACATAGACCCCACAAGCGTGGAGATCAATTCATCGACTGGGGACTTAAGGTGCCGAAAAATGGATTCAAACGGCAACCATCGCTTGTCCACGTTCACCGCAGGCGAATCTGAAGAATGGGCAGCCCTTCAACCTGACATTTGGAAGGCAGCTCGCAACATAGCAGGTAGCACCTCCACATTCGTGCCGAACTACAAGCACACTGAATACACCTACCCCATCGTGTGGATCATGGATTTTTACGGAGTCCGCGAGCATTACGACTCAGCACAGTGGCTCGAACAAAGTGCACAACTGATTCGCAACGGTTTCCCTGCCCTGGACAAAGACAATCCTGCGAACGACGCACTCTCCCTTGCTGTGCGCGAACACCAACAGGCAGCCAAACAGCGCCTGGCGCATACAGAAGGACTTCCCCCACCAAGCTTCCCCGTTCCCATATCGCCGTTCAGACGCAACCTGGTCGACGCGGCCATACCCACGCCTGCCACGCCATCCGCACAACCCGCTCCATCCGCCCAGCCCGCAACGCCAGTGAGCGTCATCGGCCAGCGTCTGTTTGAGGGCGAGCCGGATTTTCAAACGGTGATAGCCGGATTGCTCAAGGATGCCATCAGCACGGCATCTCCCTCTCTGAACGTCGATGTCCAGCAGTTGGCCTTCGCCGCCCCGGACCCGCAGAATCCGGGCCTGTTCCTGGAAACGCCCCTTATGGAACTCGCCCTTAACCATATTGCCGGTGCCGATGCATCGGTGTTCAGCCATGACGGCAAGTTTGTCGACACGCGTGCGGATGCGCAGGCACTTACGGGCAATCCGCCGGGCACCGCGCTGAACATCGATAGATCGGCGCTGCAACTGGCTATCAGTCAGTTGCCAGGCAAGCTGAACGAAGCAGTGCAAGCAGCCAGGCTCGATTATTGGGGCAAGCCACCGTTCAATGAACCCGCCCCTGGTGTAGGTGCCGACGCGTCCATAAGTGTCACGCCCATTTTCGGCGGAGATCGCCGGCTGATGCTCAGTGAGCTGATGCGCAGCAACCTGCGCCTGGCCAGCATGAAACACCCTGGGTTGGATGACATGCAACGCGAAACACTCGACATGGTGACCAAGTATCCCCACGGCTCGACACGCCCAAAATTGGCGGATGGCTCCGAAGTGACCGTGTTCGCTTTCTCCAGCACCGACAATGCCCGCCCCGACACCCCGCAATACCTGACCCCCAACCTTGTCATAGAGCGTAAGCTTCCGGGACGTTCGCTCGTGCTGGTGTGCGAGCCGAGCGGCAAGGTGACCTCCTACAACTCGTTGAATGCAGCCAAACAGGCATGGGAGCAGAACCTCAAAACACAAAAGCCGAACGAAACATTCAGCAACGAGCTGGCCAAAGTGAACGTTGATGCGTTCTACATCCAGGCGAACATCGTGATTAATCGGCATGAAGCAGAAGCCGTGACCACCGAGCCAACATTGTTCAACACGCAGCAAGCGGCTCAAGCGCAGGACAAGCTGTCCGATTGGATAAAAAACACCTCCGATGCCAATCGCTTTATCCTTCACAACCTCGTCATGGAACTGGCGAGTTACATGCGGGAAAATAAAGAGCAAACGTATAACAGCAATATTCCGGACATCCGTACTTTTATCCAGAGCCAATTGGACGCGCGCTCACCCCGGCCCGTGCCCTATGACATCAAGGATGTGGAAGTGGTATTTCATACGCCCTATGGCGTGCCAACCAGCGGGTTCGGATCTATCCAGGTCACTAGGATGCCCCTCACCGACGCGTTCATGCAAAACACTGCAAAATTGCCACATGGTCGCATAGAGGTTCGTCACAAACCGACGGGGACACGGATATCCCCCCTGGAACAGGACGGAGCCCTGAGGGCACTGATTGAGCAAGTCGATATTGGCAAAAACTATCCCGAGCGGCTTAAACGCGAACTGCTCGACGATCCCGCCAAGAAGGCAGAGCGTCAATTACGCTTTGCGCAACACATCCCAATCGAACTGAAGATGCAAGCCTTGGAACAGACGGCCAAAGGCACCGAGGGTTTCGACAACGCCATGGGCTACCGGTACCTCGAGGCAATACTTGATCCCACGCCGGGGAAAAAGTATGTCAATGGCAAGGAGATCACGATACGTCCCTTGGCGTTCATACGCGAGCCGGGCGCCACGCCTGATGTCGTCGAAAACATGTTCCTGATCGAACCCAAGGACAGCACGTCTGGCCCAACTATTCTGTATCGCCCCACGGCGGAAAACGCTTTGCAACAGTTTCCTTCGCGTCAGGCGCTGATGCAGGCGCTGCACAAAACAGGGAAGCTTGAAGAGGACATTATTGCCGGGCTACCTGATGAAACGACCCGCGCGTTCTATGCCAGCGAGGACCACCCAGCAAGAAATACAGTACTTAACGGTAACTTCGTGATACCGAGCCAGCGTGCAGCCCCTACACTGGCCAACGACGGCGAAGCCATCGACAACCTTGCAGCGAAGCTGGAAACCGGGCAGTTGATGGACCACCTTTATGATTCCAACGCCAAAGCCGTGATAAAGCTGGCCGAGAAACAAACGGTCTCCACTGAGCAAAGTAATACAAAGCTCAACAAGCAGCTGTTTTGGCTGGGCCTCGAGACAGTCCTGCCCTTCCTTAGCGGGCGTGCGGCCTTTATCAGCCTGGCACTGCAGACTCAGGCCATCCTCAGCGATATTAAAACCTTGGCCAATGAAAAGGACGGCAGCAAGGAAGCCGCCGCTGCCGACCTGTTGACCAACTTCGCAATGTTGGTACTTCATCAGCATATTCGTGCTTCAAGTTCAAGATCTGCTGCACGTTCAAACTCAAGCAGTGCCGTCGGCATGCTGCCCGAAAATGGTGGGCGACCGCTACTAACTGACAATGCCGTCGTGTCAGGAGGCCGCATCGAACCACCAACGACGGTCGTTGAAAACAATCGTGTGCCCACCACCGAAGTAACAACCTCGACTGCAACAGATGGAACGCAATATCGCCCCATCATTGAAGCCTTCGAAAAAGACGGATTACTGATCAGAACCCTTCAGCTCAGAAACGCGCATCTGGAGTTTCATAACACCGGTGAGAACCTTGACAGCATTCGTGCGCAGGGCGAGGCCAATAGAGGACACGGCGGGCTGCGCAAATGGAGCCTGGCTCAAGCAGACTTGCTGCCCAACTACTACAAAATGGGTGACAACGCTGGAGCACTGCCGCGAAACATGGCCATCTTGGCGTTTCCGGAAAAACTCCAGGACAACATCACCGCCATACATGAAAAAGATGCCTTCTCTGGGAACATCCAGGCCGATACGCGTTACATGGGGCGGGAGAATGCCCACAAAGGCATGCAAGACTTATTGACGGAGCTTAAAACCCAACAAAGCGAGCATCCCGACAACCCACTTGAAAACAGCGAAATCCAGACCGTGGGCGTGCCACCCGATGCACTGGCCGGCCTGGTTTTCTATGGTTCAAACGGTCAGACCTGGGAGGCCGCCAAGCCACAGTTTCAGAAAGCCATTAACCGAGCAGGCCCTGAGTTCGATGGGAAGTCATACCCTGTCTTTACCTACAAGGTAGAGGGCGGAAAAACCAAGCTGGAATACCTCGAAACACTGAAGGTTGATACCAAGACCGGCTAGCAACACCCTTTGCCGGCCAACGCGCGTTAATCAAACCACTCCCGCCGCCCCTCGAACGTACCGACGATCAACTCGACGATCATCTGCACCGCCTCGGGGTGGCGCACCTGCGCATTCACCGCCAGCCACACCTGGCGCTGCATGCTGTCCTCGGCCAACAACCCCGGCAACGCCACCAACCCCCGGTCGAAGCTGCTCATGTAGTGCGGCAGCAAACCGATGCAGGCGCCGCAGCGGATCATCTCCAGCATCAGCGAATAGGCATGCACCTGCACCACCGCCGCCTGGCGTTGTTGCACCACCTGGTTCCACGGCTGCAGCGCCTCGACCTGGGCGTCCGGCTGCCATTGCACCAGCATGTAGTCAGCCAGGTCTTCCACGCTGTCCGGGCGCGTGGTCAGGCGTGAATAGCGCTTGGCGATATGCGGCAGGTACCGCAATCGCGCCAGCGCCCGCGGCGGTTCGGTGACGAAGCTCGGGCCGGGCACCGGGCCGTCGGTGTCCGCCAGCCACAGCACCACATCCACGTCCACCGCTTGCAGGGACAGGTGGCTGTCGAGGGAGATGATCTCCAGGCGCACGCTGGCATTGCGGCGCAGCAAGGCGATCAGGTCGCGGCCGAGGATGTCGTGCAGGATCGGCTCGGCCACCGCCAGGCGAATCAGCGGCTGTTCCAGTACCGGCAGGCGCCGTTCATGGGCCAGGGCGATCAGTTGGGCCTGCAACTGCTGGCCATCGCGGCTGAGTACCAGGCCGTTGCCCTGGTAGCTGAACAGCGCATGGTGCAGGTGTTCCTCCAGCTGGGCCAGGCGCTTGCGCAACAGGGTTGCCTTGATATTCAGGCTGCGCGCGGCCTGCATGAAACAGCCGCAGCGCGCACTCACCAGAAAGTAGCGGGCCACCTCCGGGTCGATCTCGCTGGCCAGGGCCAGCCAGGCACTGCGTGGCTCGGTAGGTGCACGGTAAGCAGTGGGCCCCTGTGGGGCAGACGGTTCGAGAAATGCCATGGGAGACTCCCTGTCTGGTTGGTCTGTGCATCCAATGCGGGTTGAGGCGTGTTACTCCAGCACTTTGTTCAACTCGGCGCCGTCGATACTCAAGGTCGCGGTGTTGAGCATGCCCTCCAGGTAGGCCTTGGCGATCTGTTCCTGGCGCTGGGCGCGCAGGGCCTGGGTCAGGCGTTCACGCAGCTCGTCCAGGGTGGCGGTGCGCGCCGGTTGCTGGCCGATGAGCTTGAGCACATGAAACCCGGCAGGACTCTGCACCACGTCCGAGACCGCTCCGACCTTGAGCCGAGACACCGCGCCGCGCACCTCCGGCACCAGTTGCTGCAACGGCTGCATCCCCGAATCGCCACCGCGCGCGGCGCTGTCGGGGTCCTGGGAAAACTGCGTGGCCAGGGCGGCAAAATCAGCCGGCGCGGCCTGGGCCTTGCGGCTCAGTTCCTGGGCCTGGCGCCGTACGGCATCGAGGTTTTGCGGGTCATTCACCGCGAGGAAAATCTGGCTCACCTGGTACAACGGCGGCGTCACCCATTGCGCCTTGCCGCTGTCGTAGGCCTGTTGCAGTTCGGCGGCGCTGGGGTAGTCGGCCGGTACCTGGCTGACCGAGAGCATGTAGTCGCGAAACACGATCTGCTCGGCGGCGGCGCGGGTCTGCTGCTCCACCTCCGGGCGCTGGCGCCAGCCCTGGGCATCGGCCTGTTCAAGCACGGCTTTTTGCGCCAGCCTCGAGCGAATCCAGGTTTCCAGGGCGCCACGGTTGCCGCGCAATTGCTCGCGGGATTCGGCCGGCAGGCTGGCCAGCACACTTTTCAGCTCCGCCAGGTCGATCTGCTGGTTGCCCAGGCGCGCCACCGCTGGCCCGCTCGGCGCGGGAGTGATCACCGGCGCCGTTTGCTGCGCCGCCACCGGGTCGCTGCCCGGTCGCAGGCTCAACGCCACGGCCACCACCAGCACCGCCAGCGCCCCCGCGCCGAGCATCAGGGTTGGCTTTTTCACAGCACCGCCGCCTCTTCACCCACCGCGGCGGCCTGCAACTGCGCGGCCTGCTGGCTGTACTCACGCAAGTAAACGATAAACTCCTGCAACAGGCGATCCCACAATTCCAGCTGGCTGCGCAGGTGCGTGACGCCAACCCCGGCCACCACCACGTCCATTTCCATCAACAGGAACTCACCCTGCACCGACAACCGCGCAAAGCGCCGCGAGGCGTTCCATACCGGGGCCAGGCCTTCGGGCAACTCGCCCTGTACCCGCAGCGCGCAGCTGTAGGTGAAGTCCACATAGCTGCCCTGCTCCGCCGCCGGGTTACCGAAGCGCACGGCAAAGCCGATGCCCTGGCTGGCGCTGAGCAATTGCACGATGCCGTTCTGTTCGCTCTGGTTAACCCGGTAGCCGGCGTCCTGCAACAGGTCGGTGAGGCTCTGGACGGTGACGCTGGTGATCAATTCGCTCATGGTGATCTCTTCCTTGTCTATCAGTGATTGGCGGCTGCCTGGGGCGCATCAAAACGGCTCTTGTACAGATCGTCGCCAAAACCCTGGGCCAGTTCCTCGAACTTGACCCGTGCGCTGCTGGCGAACGGTTGGCGAATGCTCATCACCTCGGCCACATCGATTTTTTCGTAGGCCGCGAGCAACTGCTGGGCCACGCCGTACATCTGTTGATTCTTGACTGAACATTGCTGCACTTGTGTGTCACGTTCGCTTAAGGCCGCCTGCAAACGCGCGCGCTCGGCTTCCTTGCCCTTGGCCAGCACCAGCAGTTCGTCATAGGCCTTCTTGAACTTGCCGATCTGCTCGTTGCTCGCCGCCACCTGGGCTTGCGCCTGGCTGTGCAGGCTCTGTTGCTGACCGGCCAGTTGCTCGGCGGTGCCACGGGCCTTTTCCAGCTCGGCCGTCAGTTGCTTGATTTGCGCCTGGGCCTGTTTGGCCTGGTTTTCGGCGGCCAGCCGTGCGGCACTGGCCTGGGCCTGTTCGCTTTGCAGCGCCTGCAATTGCTGGGTGGTGCTGCGCAGCTGCGTACGCAGGCGCTCCTCCATGCCTTCGGCCGAAGCGCCGGTGCTCACCAGCAGCAGTAACAGCGCGCAGATTCGTGTGTTCATGTGGCGTCTCCCTGCGCATCAAAAGCGCGTGTTGAGTTCCAGTTGCATCACATCGACTTCGAACGGCTGGCCATACACTTCGGAGGCGCTCAACCAACGCGCACTGGCGTAGATGTTCTTGTCGATACCGTAGTTGCCGCCGATGAAATAGCCCTTGGCGTTGGTGCCGCCCAGGTGGAACGACGAGTCGTTGAAGCCATCGGGCAAGGCGTCGGGCTGGATGTACTTGTAGCCGGCCAACACATTCCAGTCGCCGCGCTTGCGCATCTCCAGGGCGCTGCCGAGGGTGAACGAGACCATCAGCGCATTGCCGCCACTTTCAAACTGGCCATTGCTGTTGATGTTGTTGACGATCTCGCCTTCGCTGCGCTTGAGCATCTCGCCCTTGTCGTAGGCCAGGTTGTGAATGAAGTTGGCCTGGCTGCGCAGCTTGAAGTCGCTGGGCAGTTCGCTGTCCCAGACCAGGTTGAGGTCCAGCACATCGAACTTGGACGCCAGGCCTACGTACTGCGGGTCGGGTGTGCGCGCAGGATCCGCCGGGTTGGTGGTGTTGTTGCGCAGGTTGAACACGGTGTTGCCTTTCTGCATGAAGGCCACGCGCGTGCCGTCGGTGTCGCAACCCGCCGCGCCCTGCCAGGTGGAGCAAGGGCTGGAGCGCTCGCCTTCGATGTCCTGGAACTGGTAGTAAGCGGCCGCGAGCTTGAGGCGGTTGCTGCGGTTGATCTTCCAGTCCGCGCCGATCTGCCCGCCAAACAGCCATTTGGTGTCGCTGTCTTCCTTGTCGATACCATTGCTGCTGGCGGTGTCGGAGGTGTACTCCACCGGGAAGGCGCCGAGGGTACCGAACAGGCCCCACTCGCTGTTGAGGCTGTGGTTGAAGATCGCCGCCACGCCGTCGAAGTTGAGGTCGTTGGAATACATCATGTCGGTGGAATAGAACGGGTTGCCGATGCGCCCGGCGGTCAACGTCATGTAGTCGGTGGTTTTCCAGCTCAGGTAACCCTGGTCGAGCCAGATGTCCTTTTTGCCAAAGCCGCCGCCCAGGGTCTGGGTGGTGGACACTGGGTTATTGTCGGAGCCGGTGGCGATGCGAATGCCGGCGGTCCATTCCGGCGAGATCACCGCTTTCATGCCCAGGCGTGCACGCAGGCGGAACAGGTTCTCGCGGTCCTCGCGGGTGTTGAGCAGCGGTGGGAACTTGGTGTTGGAGTTTTTGTTGACGTCGTACGGGCCGGTGTCATTGAGTTTGGCAAAATCGGTGATGTTGTTGCTGTTATTGCCCGAGAAGTAGCGCGACTCGTCGCGTAGACGAATATCGCCATCAAAGCTGATGCGCGAGATCCAGTCGGGGAACGTATTGGGCTGCGCCCAGTTTTCCTGCTTGGCGGTGGACATGACTTCGGCTTTGACCTGGTCGCGGATCTGGTCGCGCACCGCCTGCGGCACGTACTGCACGCGCACATCCCCAGGCGCGGTCGCCGGGCCGCTGGCAACCACCGGCGCGGCGTTGGCCTGGCGGGCCTGCTGGGCTTCCTTTTCGGCCTGGGCGATCAGCCCATTGGCGGTGTCCTGGGTCAGCACGCCTTGCTGCACCAGCAGGCGGATCAGGTTGATGGTGACGTTTTCCGAGGGCGCAACCGGGGCGGCCGCCGCCTGCCCGACCAGGGTCGCGATGACCATGCCAACCGCCAGGGTCAGTCGATTCACGGGGGAAATCATGTGTACGCAACTCCTGTAAAAAACCGTAGGTAAGAGGTTTCGTGCAATCAATCCGGGCGCCGGCCCTTGAGGGACAGGCGCATGGGCAGCGTCAGCGACGCCGGAGGTTTCTGGGTGGCGCGGGGCGCACGGATCAGCGCGAGCATCTGCGCGTCGGTGTCGGCGTCCCCGCTGGACTTGGCCACCAGCGCCTTCGTCACCTGGCCGTCGGCGCCCAACCACAGGTCTATCTGTATCGAGAACGCCTTCTTGCGCAGCTCCGGGTCTTCGCGCATCAGCCGTTGATAGGTACCGGCCAGGTACTGCTTGTACGTGCCGGTCCCCAGCCCGCCGCCGCCACTGCCGGCCATGCCGCCGCCCTTGCCGGCGCCGATGTTGAAACCGTCGTTACCGGACTGCGCATCGCCGTCGATCTGCATCGGGTTGGCCAGGTCTTCATTCGGTGAAGGCGGTGCTTCCTCGGCCGGCTTGACCTCTTCGGGTTCGGGGCTGGGCACCGGTTCCGGGACTTTCTCTTCAACCTGGGGCTCGGGCTCCTTGGGTTTTTCCGGGGGTGGCGGCGGCGGGGGCGGCAACGGAATAATCGTCGGCACCTTCGGCGCTTCACGGCGTACGCCACTCATGTCATTGGCCCACTGCCAGAGAAACCAGGCCGCCACGGCGCCCAGCAACAGGCCGGCGCCCCACTTCAACGGGCGCAACGGCGGTTTGTTCTTCACCGGCAATGGCGCGATCGGGATCTGTGCGGTCATGACTCAGCCCTGGCTCGGTTTGCCGGTGACCAGGCCGACCTGGGACAGCTCCAGCCGGCGCAGCAGGTCGAGCACCTCGATGACTTTCTGGTACTGCACCATCGCATCGCCGCGCACGATCACCGGGAAGTCCGGGTTCAGCGCTTTCTCGATGCGCAGGCGTTCTTCCAGTTCGCCGAGGGTCACCGGGTACGCGTCGAGGAACACCTGGCCGCCGTCATTCACGGAGATGGCCTTGGTCTTGGCCTCCGACAGCGACACCGAGGCGCTGGCCTTGGGCAGGTGGATCTGGATCCCCGAGACCTGGGCGGTGGCGGTGAGGATAAACATCACCAGCACCACCATCAGCACGTCCACCAGGGGCGTGATGTTGATGCTGTCGACGGCGGCATCATCGTCATCGTCGTGGGAGGCATTTACGGAAGCCATGGCGATTCTCCTCAGGCCGGAACCGATGCGTGATGGTCGCGGCGGTGCGCGGTTTCACTGTGCTGGCTCTCGCCGTGCATCTCCGCCAGGCGGGTGATGAACTCGTCGACGAACACGCGCATGTCGGCGCTGACTTCCTTGTTGCGCGTGATCAGGCGGTTGTAGCCAAACAATGCGGGGATCGCGACGAACAGGCCCATGGCCGTGGCCAGCAACGCCGCCGCCATGCCCGGGGCGATGGCGTTGATGTTCACGTCGCCGGCCATGGCCGTGCCGAGGAACACCACCATGATTCCCAGCACCGTACCGAGCAGACCGATGTACGGGCCGCCGGCGATGGCGTTGGACAGGGTCGACAACTTGGAACTCAGGGCCTGGTTCTCACGGGTGCGCACGCCGTCCATGGAGCAGCGGATCGCTTCGATGGTCGCCGCCGACACCGACGAGGTGTCGGCGCCCTGGGCACGGCGGGTACGGATCTCCTTGACCGCCACCAGGTACAGGCGCCACAGCGAAGAGTGGGTCAGGCGCTCAGCCAACTGCGCGTCGTCGGCATACATCTCCAGGCGCGTGCCGATCTGGGCGAAGTGCTCGCGGAACACGTCGTTGGCACTGCTGAGGCGGCTGACCTGGCGGTTCTTGCGCAACATGATGACCCACGACTGGAACATCATCGCCACCAGCACCAGGATGATCACCCAGGCGTCCACCGGCACGGCGTTGAGCAAAAAGCCCAGGCTGCCGAAGCCGAAACCGGACTGTTCTTCATCCACGCCGTAGGCCACCAGTTTCGACTCGGCGCCCTGGGCGCTCGCATCGGCCAGCAACAGCGCAGCCGGGCGCGCCACCTTGGACAGGCGCAGCTCATCCATGGCCCCGGCGAACGGCAGGTGCGCGCTGCCGGCTTCCGGCAGGTCGGCGCCGACCGCCAGCTGCGTGTTGAACCCAGGCATGGCCACGGCGAGCGTGGCGCTTTCACGGCCATTCACATACAGCGTGACCTTGTCGCCCTCGGCGGTGAACGCCAGGTGCTGCCATTGGCCTGGGTTCAGCGGTTGGGTCGACACCGCGCGCTGGCCGTCGATCTCCACAAACGGCGAGCCCTGGTTCAGGCCCAGCAACAGGCTGTGGGCACCGTCACGTCGGGCCAGCACGATTTGCTCGCCACTGGCCTGATCCAGGCGCAGCCAGGCGCTGAACGTGAAGGCAGCGCCGGCGGCGTGTTGCAGCGACGGGCTGGCCGGCAACAGCAGCGGCTGGCCGGCGAACTGCAAGGCACGGCCGATCACGCCGTCGATGCTCGCGCCGGTGGCGTTCAACGCGGTGTTGGCGTAGGCCGTGGTGTCCCGTGGCGGCGTCGCGTTGGCGCCATCGAAGTGATAGAGCGCGGTGTAATTCGGATCGAACGTCAGCTGGCCATTGGCGGTGGCCGGGGCCTTCTGGTTACCGTAGTACATCCAGAAGTCCTGGCGCTGGCCGCCTTCGACCTTGGGCACATCGACCCAGATCAACGCCATGCCCATCAACGGGTCGAAGCTTTCGATCTGGTGATTGAACACAGTCTTGTCATCGGCACTCACAAAGCGCAGGTCGGCGCCGTCGTCCTTGACCCCGTCAAAGGTGAAGTTGCCGGTGTGCAGGCGCACCAGCAACGCGGTGCGGCCCAGGGCCTGGCTGATCGCGGCGCCCTGGGCGGTGGTGTCCACCGAAATCTGTTTGCGGTAGTGCCAATCGTCCTGCCACCAGGCATGGGCAGTGGCCGGGAGCGCGAAGCCCAGGCAGATCAACAGGCTCAGGAATAGGCGTTGCATGGGTGAAGTCTCCGGAAGAAAAAGTCAGAAAGTCGCCTGCACACTGAAGTGCAGTCGCGAGTCCTGTTTCTGGGTGTTCGGTCCATCGAGCAGCGGGTAACCCCAATCCAGGCTGCCGGACAACCACTTGCTCAAACTGGCGCGGGTGCCCAGGCCGACACTGGCCAGGCTGTATTCGTCTTCCTGCTCGGGCAGCGGGTCGTGCAGGCGCATGCGCGCGCCTTCGGCGAACGCATAGAAGCGCCACTCCTGCACATAACTGCCGAGGAACTTGGCCAGGGACGGCGTGCGCAGTTCCTGGGAGAGCAAATAGCCCTCGTCCCCGGTGCGCTCGGCCGCCAGGTAGCCGCGCACCGAGGTGGCGCCGCCGGCGGAATACTGCTCGTTGGACACCAGCGGCCCGGAGGCCAGCTGGAAAGCGCCCTTGGACGCCGACTGCCAATCGTTGGCGAAGGTGTAGGTGTAATTCAGGTCGCCCTTGAGCACGGCGAAACTGGCACTGGCCTTGTAGCGCTTGTAATCGAATTCTTCGGCGTCGCTGCCGTAGCCAAAGAATGCACGGGTGCCGACCACCAGGTTCAAGCCCAACCCCAGCTGGGATTGCTCGGTGTAGCGATAGCCGTTGTAGCCCAGGGTGAACGGTGCGTACTTGAGCGGCACCTGGTCGCTGCTGGCGCCGAACTTCATCTGCTCGTCAAAATCCTTGAAGTCCACACCGAACGAAAACGAATTGGCCCAGTTGCCCGCCGCCGGCAAACTGTAGATGGCAGATACGCCGTAGGAATGGCCCTTGCCCAACACGTTGCTGCCGCCGATGGTGGCGATGTTGCTGTCGGACTGGTAACCGGAGAACTGCAAGGTCCAGCGTTCGTTCAGCGGCGCACTGTAGGATCCCGACCAGACCTTGGCATTCTCGGTGTCCTGGGGCGCGGTGAAGTAGGTCAGGGAAATGCTGTGGCCCAGTTGCCAGAGGTTGTCGTAGCCCAGGGTGGCGACCGAGCGCAGCTTTTCGGTGTCGGCGCTGTAATCGTTGTTCAGGCCGAGGCTGGCGTGCCAGGGGTTCTGGTCTTCGACCTGCAGATCCACATCCATGGTGCCGGGGCGCTGGCCTTCGCGGACCAGTGGCGTGACCTGCCGACCGGCACTGCGGTTGAGCCCGGCCAGCTGGGTTTGCACCGTGGTGAAATCCGGTACCGCGCCTTCCTTGAGCCCCGGCACTTCCTCGCGGATCTCCACCGGCGAGTAATGCTTGGCGCCGACCACACGCACGCGGCCGACCTTGGTTTCGCTGACCTGCAGATAGACGATGCCGTCATCGACCTTCTGTTCCGGCAGCTCGACAAACACCGACTGGTAGCCACGCGCCTGGTAGATCTTCTGCAACGCATCGCGCGCGCCTTCGATATCGTCCAGGGTCTTTTGCGGGCCGAGAAACGGGTACACCGCCTCCTCGATCGTCGCCGCATCGAGCACGGTATTGCCGCGCACGAAGTACTCGTTGACGTCCACCTTGCGCGCCGGGGCCTCACCGCCCTCCTCGGCCCACACCGCTTGCGCCAGGACGCCCAGCGTCAGGCAGCACAACGCCAGCGTTGATTTGAACAGATGCTCCACACCGCCCCCTAACTGTCTAAGATTTTGCGCCGTCGCCGATTGCACGGCGTCTGGCCTGCTCAATTGCTGCTGGTCGAAAGATGGCTGTGCCGCGCCAGCCAGGTGTGCAGCAAGGCGAAGTTCAGGGAGAACTCCGGCATGTGCAGCAAGGCGCCACAGAACACTTCACCGATGATGGTCTGGATCAACTGCACGGCCTGCGGGTTGTTCAACAAGCTGGCGATGTCGCGCTGCAAAGCGTGGATGCTCCACACCTTCTGGTTCAGCTCCAGGCCGACGAACCAGCGGAACAGCAGGTTGTAGTTCAGTTGCTCGTGCAACTGCTGTTCGCTGGGCACCGAATACAGCAGTTGCAGGAGCAGGATCTGCACCACGGTCTGCGGCGCGATCGACATGCCCGGCGCGGCCTGGAGCAGGTCGCGATGCTGCTCGAGCACCTCGTCGATCTGCGGGCGCAACAACACCAGCGAATGCCCCGCCGGGATGTAGCTGGACACTTCCTTCAAGGCGCCCTGCCAGTCGTCCTGGGAGACGATCCACACCCACGGCGCGCCGTAGCGGTACACCGAAACCGGCTTCTTGCGCGCGGCCTCGACGATCTTCGACAGGCGCTGGTCGAGCTCCTGCATGCCAACTTTCGAGTAACGTTCCATAGTTCCCATTGCCCCACTCCTGGCGTCCCGCTGACGGCTGGGGAGGCGGCTCGTGGCGGCCTCCAGCGCGTTACATAGGCAAGACGGAAGTGGCGATGAGCTACCGAACTTTTGTCATGAAAGCTTCATTTGGGATTGTGAGGGGGGCAATTTTTCCGGGTCGGCATATGCGGCCCTGGAGCCGACCGGAGTTGGGTCTGGTGTACTGGGTAAATGTGTGAGGGGCGGTGCGACGATTCGACTTGCCCCCGATGAGGGAGTGTCAGTCACTTATTTTTTAACTGACCCGGCGCTATCGGGGGCAAGCCCCCTCCCACATTTCAGTCCCGGGGGCATCAGTTAGAAAATCGTCGCACCCACAGTTTTAACCGAGTCTCCCCCACCATACCGCTCAGCTAATAAGAAACTCGCCGCCCTTCTGCTTGCGCAAAAAAATGGGGCGATCATTGATCGCCCCGAACGGTACATCGAGAGGTCCTTCTGAAGTTCTACAAACTGATCTGCTTACGCTCCTCATCCGTCAACCGCGCCCGCGCCTGTTCACTCAGCGGCCCCGCGCCCAGCACCTGCACCGGGCTGTTGGGGTTGTAGCTGGAGTTTTTCTGCTGCGGCTCCGGCTCGCGCGGCAACGGCTCGGTGCCCAGGCTCAGCACCTCCACGGTCATGATCGACGGCCGGCCCTGTTTGGCCGCCGCCTGCTGGCTGCGCGCCGCGTCTTCTGCGGCCTGGGACGCCGCCGCCCCCGCCGCGCTGGCCGAGCTCATGGCCCCGGTATTGACGGTGGCCGACACCGGCACCCCGGACGACTTGCCCTGGGTCTGGATGTTCGCTGCGTTCACCACCCGCAGGGCGGCGATGTTGACGTTACCCGACACCCGAATGCCCGCCTCGCCCGCATCGATGGTGCCCATCGGCGCGATCAGGTCGATATCCCCCGCCGGCACTTCCGGGATCGGGTTCAGCGTGGCGATCCCCGCACCGGTGCTCGGCACCGACGGCGACAGGCTCACGTTGCCCCAGTTGTCATAGACGCGCTTGGGCGGCGTGTACACCACGGTGGTCTTGGAGCCGCGCCCGGCGTTGATGTCGCCCTCGCTGGTCCAGGCCATGATCGAGCCGCCGAAGGTGGTCATGATGCGGCTCTGGCCGAGCAGGATGCTGCCCTGGGAGTACAGCTGGATATCTCCAGCGCCCTGGGTGATCACCCCAGCCGTGGACGGCGGTGCGGCGCCTTCGATGCCGAACGTCTGGCGGCCACCCGGCGTGAGCATCTGGATCGAGCCACCGAAGTTGGTGTGCACGCCCGCGCCGCCGAACATCGTGATGTCGCCTTTGTAGGTGATCGGGTTGCCGGCCACGTCGGTCTCGGGGAACAACCGGGCAATCGCGGCACGACCACGCACATAGCTGCCCTGGCGCACACTGCCGTCCTGGTTGTACTCACGGCCGGCGGCCTTGAGTTCGGCAAAGTACACGTCGCGGGCGAAGATCCGTTGTTGTTCGGCGGGCAGTGCGGCGTAGTAGGTCCGGGCCTGTTCGCTGTCGCCGGCAAAGCCGAAGCGTTCGGTGAGCCAGGTAACCAGCTCGTTTTCGTAAGTTTTGGCCACCTTGGCGCCTTGCAGGGATTCACCCGGTTGCGCCAGGTTGGCGGGGTTCAGGTAGGCCTCGACGAAGCCGCGGTAATCCGGGCCATTGGGGCCCATGCCGGCTTGCATGACGATGCTTGCGCCAGGGCGGCTGTCGCCCGCCGCCACAGCACCCAGGCTGTTCACCGCGACTTTGTCTTCCATCTGGATGTTGCGCCCCGCCGTCAGCTCCAGGGTACCGGGGCCGGCAACGTTAAAGCTGCTGTAGAGGATGTCGCGGCCAGCGCTGGCGATGGAGATATCGGTGGGGCTGTTGTGCACGAACAGGTTGCCGGTAAAGGTGTATTGACCCGTATCCGTGACACCTGCGCTGGCACCGCTCAAGCGCGTGCCGCTGCCGACAATATCGCGTCCGGCTTGCATCCATACCGGGCCTGCGCCTTCGTAAAAGGTTTGCCCGAACCGAGCGTCACCCACCCCCGTGATCGTGAGGGCGCGCCCACTATTGACGCCCAGCAGGTCCCCGTTCAGCGCATAGAAACGCGCGGGCTCCAGGGCATCACCCCAGGCCATGCTGGCGGTGTTGGGGCCAAAGGCAAACAGCGGGGAAACCGTCAAGGTTGCAATGTTGCCATCGCTGGAAAGATTGCCACTGCCCACTATTGCCGTTTTTTGATCCGTCAGGAAACCGGCGAAGGCCGGACGCAGAATAGTCGCCAGGCTATTGGGTGCCGCACTGGAGCGGCTGATCGTCAGATCGCCGCCGGAGATCGAATCACCGGCCAGCAATTCCAGTTGCCCATTGGACGAAGGTGCGAGTACCAACGCCCTGAGCGGCTGCACGGTGCCAGGATTACTGGTCGAGGCGCTGCCGTAATAGAGACTGCCGTTAGCGGCAACCGCACGCAATGTCGCGGGATAGACCGCCGCCATATCGGTTTCCAGGGTCTGGGTCAGCGGCGTGAGGTTGCCCCCGGCAGAGAACAGGTCCACTGCTGTGCGGTCGGTCCACAAGCTGAACCAGCTTTGTCCGATCCCGTTGACCCCCTTATTGACGAAGGTCAAGGCGTTCATCTGCGGCGCGCGCCCAGGGTCGGCGACGTCCTGCAACACCAGGTCGCCACGGGTGGACAGGCTGAAAGTGGCGTCGCCCGGCAACAGGCTCAAACCACCCGAGGCCATGGCCGAAGTGGAACGCAAAGGATCGTAGGCGCGCACTTCGCTGGGGCTCTGGTCTGTGAACCGGTTGCCATAACGCAGCGTCAGGCTGCCCAGGGCGCCACCGGTCAATTGCACGTGCCCACGCAGGTTCACCAGCGCACCATTGAGGTGGTCTGCGAAGGTCTGGCTGGCGGGGTTAACCGCTCCGCCGACCCGCAGGTTCAGATCACCGCCACCCGTCAGTTGCACACTGCCATCGGCCCCGACCCGACCGGTGCTGCCGACTGCCAGTACCAGGCCTTGGCTGCGGCGACTGACGTTCAGAGCTGTTGACGAGACAGGGCTGATGAGTCCTGCATCGCCACCCACATCAACATTCAGGTTGCCGCCTCCCAGGGTGCCAAACCCGGTGAACCCGACCATCTGGTCCGAACGGTCGCTGGCAACGTAGGAACCAAAGTTGATCCACCAGGCGGTGGCTTGTGCCTGGCTCCCACTGAGCCCATTGCCCTGACGCCACAGCCAGTTGCCGACGTTGGCTGAATCCTGACCCTGGTCGCTGGGTACCGGACGACCAACGCCATTCTGCGCCGGGCTGGTGATATTGCCCGTCAGGTTGCCGCCCACTTTAAGCAGCAAGTTGCCGCCAGTGTCCGGATACCAGGCACGGTACAGGCTGCCCGTTCCCCCATCGACCAGCTTCTCGTTGCCCCCCGCGTTACCCAGCACCTTGTTGTTGCTGCCCACGGCGCGCTTGAGGTTATAAGGATCGTTGGCCGAGGTGCCGGTGGACGAACTGCCCGCGGTATAGACCCCGAACAGCGACTCCATGCTCAGGTTGCCGGCGGCCAGCAGGTCAAGGTCTGCAGCGCCGGTGCGGATTACGCTGAAGCGAGTGCTGCCGCCCACCAGCAGCGTGTAGGCCTCACCACTGATAGCGCAGTATTCCGGGAGATCGTCACAGAGGCCCGGGTAGTCTATTGCGACGAAGTCAATCGGTTGGCCCACCATGCTGTCATCGCCGAACCACCCCATGGAGCCCTCCTCGGTCCAGACCTGGGCTCCTTTCCCGAACGTCCCATAGTGACTGTCCGCCAAGCGCAGATTGCCGCTTACCGGATGCGGTTGCAGCAGGCGACTGTCGGCTGCCTCGGTATCGGCCCCCGCGACCAGGCGAATCGACCACGACTGCGCACCCTCCTCCAGCATGGGTGCAATGGCCCAGTTCTTGCCCGGATGGCCGGCGTCACGCAACGTCACCGACTCCACGCCGCCCGGCAGCTTCACGTCTGTCCCCGACGGCAACAGGGCGCCCCGGGGCAGCACTTGGCTGGCGGCCAGGGTCACCTTGGTGGCCAATGGCACGCCCTTGGGCCAGATCAAGCCGTCGACACTGGCTGACGTGCTCAACAGGCTGCCGGCATCCAGGACACTGCCGATGGCGACGGTCTGGCTCTGAGTCAGCAACGTGCCCGCCGCGAACAGCACATTGCCCGAGGCATCCCGAACAGCCGCCGCCAACACCGTACCCGCCGGGAGTACCAACGGTTGTTTGAGCGTAGCCGCGACGGGCAATCGGGTGCCCGGCGGCAGAAACAGGGGGTTGGTCAGTACATCGAAATTAAGCGCAGCGCCCGCGGGGAACACGGTGCCCACCTCCAGGGTCACGCCGCTGCCCGGCACCACCACGGTGCCGCCGGTGTAGTCGATACCGGCGCGCAGCACCCAGCCACTGTCATCGTCGGTGGGCGGTGGCGTGGCAAAGCCGTCGTTGATGCTGCCATAGATATTCAGGTCGCCACCGGCGCGCAGGGTCAGGCTGCCGGACTCCGTCTTGGCCGTTGATTTGAGGCTGGCGTAGCGATAGCCGGAGAGGTCCAGATCGCCCTGCACTACAAGGTCGCCATCCGGGGTTTTGCTGATGATCTCTACGCCGGGGCGCAGGTGGAACACATCGCCGTACGTGGCGTTGTTCAAGCCGGCGAGTTTGCGCAGCAAGTTGTCGTTAACGCGCGCAGCGTCGATGAATATCGTATTCGCGTCATTGACGCCCTGGAGGTAGGTCTGATCAATCACTTGGTACGGGCGCCCATTGGGCGTTTCATCGGTGTTGGTCGGGGCATCGTCGTAGGTTCTCATGCCATTGAGCGCAATCGAACGCGCGCCCTGGATAGTCAACGGCCCACGGGCGTCGATGGCGATGTCATTGCCGCCCACGCGCGGCGCGTTGAGTTCCAGCGTGCCACGGCTGCGCCCGTCATTGCCGGTCGCGGCCTCGGTGCCATGGCGCAGGTCGATGCGCGCCCCCTCGGCCAGGGTCAACTGGCCCTGGCCAGAGCCGAGGACCACGATGGCGCGGTTAGGCGAATCGATGATCTTGCCGTAGCTGTCCACCCGCAGTTGGCTGCCATGGGCATCGAGAACCGCCGTGCCGTCCAGGCTCAGGCCGTTCTTGGCAGCCAGGTTTATGCTGCCCACGCGCTCACCGCTGGCGTCTACCAGGCCGGTCACGCGCAGGCTGCCATTGTCGATCGAGACGTTGACGCTGTTGGCCTTGACGTCATTGCCGATGGTCAGGTCGCCCTGCTTGAGCTGGAAGCTGCGCGCACCGTAGACCTGGCCTTGGTTGAGGCGTTGGTTGAGCGCTGCGAACTGGTCGCTGAGCGTACCGCTGCCGCCCAGGCGCTGGGCCTGGATCTCCACCGCACCCGCGAGGTATGGCACCCGCGTGCCACCGGCATCGTAGTCACCGCTGCTGCCGGCGATGATCTTGCCTGCCAGGTCGACGATCCCCGCAGCGCCGTCCACCGCCACCGCGCGCAACTTGCCCGCCTGGTTGTGCTGCGCCGACAGGTCGATGGTCGAACCGGCGGCCTGCTGCACATTGCCGGCACGGCTCTCCAGCAAGACCTCGCCGCCTGCGCTGTATTTGGTCAAGTCATTGAAGGCAATGGCCCGGCCGGACACATCAATCGAGGCGGCATCGGTCAACACCACGTCGCCCCGCGCGCCCAAGGTGACCTTGCCGCTGGGCAGTACCACGGCAGTGGCCAGGCGAAGGCTATCGCCTTGCAATGACAATTCGCCGCCGATGCCGTCCACCTTGCCTACTGCGCCAGCCGAGGCGCTGACATCAATCGCGCCACCGGCGGTAATACGGTTGACCGAACCGGCCTCACCGGTCATCAGCGGCGTGAGGATATTCAGGTTGCCGCCGCTGTAGGCAAAGCCCTTGATCGCATCAAACGCACCCTGGCTCTGGTACACCGAGAGGCTGCCCTTGTGGTTGGCGGTGATGCGCTCACTGGCATTGAGGTTGACGTTGGCAAAGCCCAGGGCGAGGCGGTCGAAGGTATTGGTCGTGCTCGGCTGGGCAAAATCCCCATAGCCGAATTCGATACGCTCGGCATTGATGTCCAGGCGCCCGCTGCCGCTGCCGGCACCGCCGGTCACCGCCGCCACAGGCGGCGCGACGGCACCTTGCCAGATCAGGTTGGCGGTGTGGATAGTCGCCACGTCGTTCAAGCCGCCAGAGCCGTAGATCGCCGGCGCGGACAGCATCAGGTTGCTCAGCAACGACTTGCCGGTCACGGCGTCATAAGTATCCAGGGTGGTGGTGCCGTAGAAGTTAAAGCTGTCACGCGCCGACAGCTGCAGGGTTTCCAGGGCCGGGGCGCCGAATTGGGTGTCGCCGCGCAGCAGGCGTTCCAGCACTTGCTGGTTGAGGGTCATACCCACCGGCAGGCGATTGTTGGCGGCTGCAGCGGCCAGGGCTTCGGGGCTGCCGACGTTGATGCTGGACACGCCCAGGTTCAGGTGGCGGGTGCCATAGCGCACCTCATCGCCCATTTGCAGGGAGCTGTCGGTCAAGGTAACGATGCTGCCTTCGGAATACAGGGCTGTCTGGCCGCTGCAGGGCACGCTGTTGCACACGCCTAACTGGATGCCCCCACTGATGACTTCGCCCAATGACGGCGCGGCGATTACGTTGAGCAAACCATTGGACACCGCCAGCACATTGCTCAGGTTGTAGATAAAACCGTCACGTGCGTCGTAGCTGGCCTTGCCCTGGCCTATCGTGTTGATCGAGGCGCCTTGTTCGAGCGTAATTTTTCCGGTGGAGGTCACCAGTAATACCTCCGGTGCCGCCAGTTTCGCGCCGTCGCGCAGGATGATGGAACTGATGATGCTGCTGGGGAGCTTGATGTAGTTGCCACCCTGGCCGTACGTGACATAGGTCATTCCACCGATCAGCAGGCGAGCCGCGCCCATTGCATTCAGGCTGTCCGCATCCACCGTAATGCCTTTGAAATTGGCGGTAGCCGCGTTGCCTGCCGCGACAATTTCGATGTCCCTTCCCAGGCTGCCCTTTTCTTCGTTTATCAGCGATACGGTACCGCCGTAACCGCCGTCAGCGGCCTCGAAGCGACCGATCCCCTGGAACGAAAAGGCATCCGCACCTGCGCCTGGCCGCAGGGCCAGTTGCAGGGTCTTGGCATCCACCGGCAGCAGTGCCCGAGGTACACCAAGCCTGGTGGCGTCGGCCACGGCGAACTGTGCGTAGCCGGTTTCGTTGTATTGGGAGTAACGACGCAACATATCGGCCGACGTGAGAATCACCTGGCTGGCCGTACTGTTGCTGATCCCGGTATTGGCGATGGACAAGCGCCCTGCCGTGGCCCATGAGCCATTGCGCAACGCCTGGGTCGCACCGTCGGCGCCCATCCCGGCCAGGCCGTTGATCTCGAGCCGGAAAGCCCCAGGCATCAACGCATAGGTGGACGGCATCAGGGTATAGGTGCCGGCCGCCAGGCCCGGCACGCCGGCGCCGATTGTGATCTGCTGGCCGATCAACGGATCGACCGCGCCACCTTCCGGCGCCACCGGGGCATAGCCCGGTTGCACGCCCGGCACAATCGCATAGATCGGGTTGGTGCTCAGACCCGGCAGTACAAACCCGCCGTTGGCACCGAACTGTACCAACGGGTTGTAACGTGCATCCGTAGAGCCCCCGCGCCCGGAAATAAATCCGGCGCCGAGCAGTTCGCCACCGCCGGACAGATCCACCGTCGCCTGCGGCAGCACCGTCAACTGCTGGCCACCGAGAATCACCCCAACGTTCAGGCTGCCCGCACTGTTGCCGCCACCCTGGCCGATAAACGTCACTGTCTTGCCGTTGTACTTGTAGATCTGGCCATCCACGGTACCGCCGTAAGGCAATACCAGGCCCTTGCCACTCACCGACGTGAGGCTGCCCGGCAGCAGTTGCACGTTGGTAGAGCCCAGGTTGCCGATCTCGATCAGCCCCAGTGGCGCACGCACCACGCCGCCCTGCTTGATGGTGGGCCCGCCCAATTGCAGACGACCAAAGGCCGAGTAAGGCATGGCGGCATTGCTATTGGCGGTGCGTGCGATGGTCAGGGTGCGTGTCGGATCGTAATTGAAGCCTGTGTCATTGCTGGCAGCATTATTCAGATAGCCCGCCAGTACCCGGGCGCCGACTTCAGTCGCCGGATACAACTGCGCCGCGCGCAGGGTCATGTCACCACTGGTCACTAATTGCGTGCTGATGCCCTGGGCAATCACATCTGCACCCGCCCCCGCCAGGAAGCGCAAGTCGCCCTGGCTGGTCAGTTGCACATCATCAAACCCCCGCCGTTCGAGGCTGACCTGGCTGTTGTCGGGCCGCAACAGATAGCTCTTGTTGCCGAACACCACATTGCCACGCACGTCGATCAGGTTGGCGTTGGCGTTGAACTGCGCCGTGGTGGCCAGCGCGGAGGGATTGGGCAACACCGGCACCGCGCGGGTATAGGCTTCCTTGCCGGATTCTGCCGGCGCGAGGATGCCGGCCAACAGCAGGTATGGCGCCGACAGGTTGACCCGCGAACTGGCCGCCGCGTTTTCACTGAGGTTATAGCTGCCACCGTACAGACGCAGGCTCTGGCCCATGTTCAACGACACGTCACCGTCGAAACTCAGCAAGCCGTTGCTGAGCAGCGCCAGGTTGTCAAACCCACCGGCGCTGATCTGGTCCACGCCGAGGCGGCCATGGCCGTACTCGAGGCTGGAAGTCGGGCTGGCTTGATGGGTCTGGCTGAGCACCAGTTCACGCACCTTGAGCACACTGTCGTTGACGCCGGCCTTGAGGTAATACGGGCTTTCCAGGGCCAGGGCCAGGCTACCGCCCGCAGCACCTGCGCCACCCGCGCGGGCAACGAAGCTGCCGTCCAGGTACAGGCCGTTGTTCGACGCAAAGCTGATGCTGCCGCCATTGCTGGCCACCGGCACGCGGCCCTGGCCGGGCACGTCGAGCATCGCCTGGGCACCGGACGCGTCCAGGCGCGCGCCGTCGCGCACCACCACAAACAGGTCACTGGCCTTGGCGATACCGGTGGCCAGGTTGATGTCGCCGCCGATGCTGATGGTCCCCCCATTGCGCACCTGGCCGTAGACATTGCCACGGTTGCTCACCGCCGTGACCGCACGCGACGCCACGTCGATCAGCGCGTTTTCACCCACCCAGATCGAACGGCTATGGCCGGCGGCGTTGGCCGCTTCCGAGCCCGTCGCCGTCAGGCCGCCCAGGCTGACGCTGCCGCCCCAGGCGTTGAGGCTGCCGTTCATGGTCAACTGGCCGACGCTGCGCAGGTTGATGGCCTGGCCTGGGTCGACAGTGATCACCGCGCCCTGCCCCACGCTCAAGGCCGTGGTGGCCAGTTCAGCCGCCGTGGAATTTAGATTGCCGGCGGTCAAGGTCAGGCTGGCGCCACGGCGCTGGGTCAGTACGCCTTTGGCAGCGTCTTCCTGGTACAGCGCCGGCGTCCAGCGTTCAAGGACGGTGGCCGGGTCGCTGCCCGTGGGAGCGGCCGAGGTCTGCTCGCCAATACGGTAGACCGGCGTCGTGACGTCGACCTGGGTACCGTCCGTGACCAGCAGCCCTTCATTGCCGGTGATGTCATAGGCCGAGAAGCCCTTGTTGAAAAAATCCCCCGCCAGTTGCACGGTGCCAACATCGGGCGCCGTGGCGCTGTCGCCGATCTGTACTTTGCGCGCCTGCAACGCCAGGGTGCCGCCACCGCTCACGCCATAACCGCGAATCTCGCCGTCCAAACCCAGCGTACCGAGAGACGCCAAGGTCACGTCGCCGCCCTTGCCACCGTTGAGCTTGCCATCCAAGCCGAGGGTGCCACCGGAGGAGGTGTCCACCAGGCTGCCGGCCGCCAGGTTCACACCGCCAGTGCTGCGCAGCGACACCTTGCCGCCGTTCACATAGGCCAAGCCGCTGCTGTTGGCCGGATCCAGCAGCAGATTGTTCCAGCGCCCGGTGGCATCCAGCGTGACCCCGCTGGCCACGTTCAGCGTGCCGCCGCCGTTGAGGATGCTGTCGCCTACCGCACCGCCTTTAAGCGGGTCGACCTGGCTGAGGATATTGCCCGCGTTGAGGCTGCCGCCGTGGGCCGTGAGGTTGGCGTTGATGTCGACCCTTGGCCCGAACAGGGTGATATCGCCGCCATCGGCCACCTTGAGCGCTCCGTTGACGGTGACCTGCTGCTTGGCCGCGACCTTGATCGCGCCCAACTGATAGCCATTGAGCTGGTCGCTGTCGAGTACCATCTTGCCCTGGCGGTCCGCGGGCAGCGCGGTGGTGAGGTCCAGGCCATCGGCGATTTTTTGCGTACCGCCCTCGATCAATACCTCGTCCGCGTTTGCGCCCAAGGCATAGCGCAGGGTGCCGGTGGTCTTGTTGTAGATAGGCGTGTAGCCGCCAATGATCAATTGCGCGCGCTGGGCCATGGCCTTCTGCGACTGCTGGTAACCGTCGAGGTTGATGTTCGGCGTCTGGGTCTGGCGATCGCCCTGGAACACGTCACTGATCACCTGGCCCTCGAGCACCGCGCTGGTGGTACCGATCACCAGCTTGCCGGCATCGCGGCCCACCGTGTAACCGCTCTCATAACGACGCTGCTTGGCGATCATCGGGTTGTAGTAGTAATCGGTCTGGCCCCAGCGCTTGCTGGTGTCTTCATACCCCTTGTAGAACCCGGAATAGAGAATGTCCCCCGGCGCGTTGGACAGCTCATACAAGCGCCCATCCGGGCCCTTGAGCCAGGTCTGCTGGATATAACCGGCCTGCACATCCACAGTGCCGCCCGACAGGTTGATCTGCGCGTCCTTCTGGGTCACCACGTCCTTGCCGGTAAACGTCACGGTACCGCCCTGGGCCATCCACTCGCCCACCGAGTGGCCTTGGGTACCCAGGTAGCCGCCCACTTCCAGCAAGCCGCCAGCGGTGTACCAGCGATCCGTCGCATAGCCGTTGGTGCCTGCGGGCACAAACACCAGCTCGCGCAGGTCGACCCATACATCGTTATTGATCAACTGCCCATCGTCACGGTTGACCGGTGCGTCGCGCTGCTCGTTGCCCTGTACGTTGATCTTGATGTTGTTGGATTCCATCGACACCTTGACACCGACCGCCCCGGAGACATCGATCATCGCCCCGTCGCGTACCAGGCTGCGCCCGGTGGCACTGACCGCGACCTGCCCACCGGTAGCCAGGGTGATCGAGCCTTTCTGGAAGTCCACGGTGCCGCCGCTGACGATCTCGATGCGTGATTGGTCGGTGCGGTCGGCCACGGCGCTGAGGTTGTTGAACTGGCCGGTGATCAGGTTGGCAGGCGTGCCGTCGAGCTTGATCAGGCCGTTGTCCTTCTGGCCGTTGAGCGCGGTGCTGCCGCTGCTGTCGAGCAGGATCGCGGTGGTGCTGCCCTCCCCCAGGGTCACGCTGCCGGTGGTGTCGGTAGCGGAATTTAGCAAATGGATGGTGCCACGGGTGTCCACTGACGTGCTGGCCAAGGCCACGCCATTTTGCTGCACCTGGTGCCCGGTCAGGGTGATGTCACCGGTGGACGCCATGATCAGGCCCGTGTTGCTGACCTTGCCTGCGCTGCTGCCGGCCTTGAGGCTGGTGGCCACTTCATTGCCACGGGTGGTGGAGCGGTCATTGCCGGTGGTGCCGACACCCTTGCGGATGTAAAAGCTGTCGCCGGCGGCCAGGGTGGTCTGGCCCTTGGCGGTAGTGAGGGTACCGGCGTTTTCCACTTCCGAGCCCAGCAGCAAGGCATAGCCGCCGGCGTCGGTGGAGGTGGCGGGGTTGTGGGTCTGGATCAATGCGCCGCGCTGCACCTCGACCTTGCCGGCCGCGTCAGTGAAGGTCGGCTGGGTGCCGGTGGCGTCCACGTAGATACCGCGCTGGGTGAACTGCTCATCGGTGATGTTCGCCGCCGCCGCCACCAGATTGCGCACGTTGACCTGGCTGGTGCCACTGAACACCACGCCGTTGCGGTTCACGATCATCACCGTACCGGCGCCGTTGATCTGGCCCTGGATTTCGCTCGGGCGCGCATTCGGGTCGTTGACGCGGTTGAGCACGGCCCAGCTCGACTGCTGCTGGAAGTCGACGCTGGTGTTGCGCCCGACGTTGAAGGTTTCCCAATTGAGGATGGCCTTGTCGGCGGTCTGTTCGATGGTCACCGTGGTCTTGCCGCCGGCCTGGGTCTGCACCGGGCCCTTGGCGTTGGTCCAACCCTGGGTCAGGCTGTTATCCACCTGCAGGCCACCCTTGCCGAGGCCATCGGGAATAGTCGAGACCTGGCCGAACGCAGCCTGGCGCCCGGCGGCCTGCGCCGCCTGCTGCGCGGCAATCGCCGCCACACTGGTGTTCAAAGTGCTGATGGAACGCGCCAACTGCTGGTTGACCCGCGCCTGCTGGTTCAGCGAAGGAATCCCCTGCACCTGCCCGGCACTGATCCGCGCCGCCGTCGCCGCCTGGGTCGCACCTTTATCGGCAAACCAGCTGGAACTGAACGCCGTGGCCGCATGGGCATTGCCCGCCACCATCAACAAGGCGATGGCCTGGGCCAGGGGCTTGAGGCGCAGCACAGTTTCTTGGGCTTTCAGGTTAACCGGCGATTTGCAGCGGACCATCGGGGATCTTCCTTCTTTGTTATCACGCAGGGAGCAAGACAGGCTCACGTATGAGGGTTAGGCGGTTGGCGAGGGACGGGACTGAACTTCTGTCACGCAAAGTTCATATAGGGCTGTTAACGGGTCGAAAAACCGCACAAACGCAAAAATCAGCAACGGCACAGGCCGTTGCTGATCAGGTGGTGCAGGTCGTTGAAAGCGAGGGTTACAGCGGACGACCGATACCGTTGCAAACGTTGGTGTTGCCGATGCTCAGGGCGTTGCTCGCGGTCAGGAAGCTGGCGCGAACGGTGGCTTTCCAAGCGGTTGGCAGCGGAACGAAAGCGTTGGCAGTGATGGCTGCATCGTTGTTGTTGGAGGCGCCGTAGTGCTTGGTGAAGAAATCACGCACTTGGCTGGTCTGGGTGGCATCGGCGTAGCACTGGCTGAAGATCAGGTTGGTAAAGCCCAGGATCGGGTAGCCCGAGGTTGGGTAAGGCTGTACACCGGCGGTGTTGTCCGGACCGAAGACTGGAACCCAGGCGTCCGGGTTGGAACGATCAGCGGCAGCCGGTACCGGTACTGCGCCGATGGCGGCAGACACGTTGGCGGCGGCAGGCGAAACGCCCTGGGTGTTGGTGGCGACGTTTTTGCCCACGCGAGCCACTTTGGTGGCGTCGTCCAGGCCGGCCAATGTCGGGGCGGCGAAGTCCGGACTCATGTAGGTGATGCGGCCATCGCCGGCGGCCAGGGCAGTCATTACGCCTTGGCTGCCAGTAGCAGCAACGGCGCCGGCAGGCAAGCCGCCGGAGAAGCTGGTGCCGAAGGTGGTGGTGACGGCGAAGTTGCCTGTTTCTGCGTTGCACTTGGCATTCAGGAAACGGGTGAACAGCTCAGTGGTGCCGCTGCTTTCGCTGCGATAAACCACAACGATCGGACCGGTACGGCCAGAACCGGAAATCCCGTCCCAGGTATTGATACGGCCCGAGAACACGCCGCACAACTCTTGAACGCTCAGGTCTACAGCGGCGGAACCGCTTTTATTGAAAGGAATGGCAACCGAAGTCCCCACCGATGGCACCTGGATCAACTTGCCCCAGGTCGGTTGCTTGGCAGAGGCGTAGGTCGACAACTCAGTGGCGCTCAGCTTGGAGTCGCTGCCGGCCCAGTGCACGTTCTTGTTCGTCACGCCCGCCTGGAACTTGGTGTAGTCGTTGTTCAGGAAGGCTGCCTTGCCGTTGCCGCTGCCGACACCGATGTACTGGGCGAAACCGGCCGTCAACACGCCGGAGGTCTGGTACAGCGCTTGTGGCAGGGTGGCACCGCCGCCGTTGATGTCAGCCATTGCAGCCTGTGCCGAGCACAGTGCAGCGAGGGTCATGGATACCGCGAGAACGTTGCGCTTAAACATGAAGAATCTCCTTTCGTCGTGTTTGTACGTTGGGGTAGATGGCTCTTGCATGACGCCATGGCTTCGGTCCCAGGCCGTGTCTCGGGGGTGGCGAGGGGTGAGGCCATGGGTAGGAAATTTCGCAGTTTCCGATGACAGCAAAAGGAAAAAACCTCGGGAGGAAGGGCTTGATTTTTAAAAAGATTCTCGGGTGTTTTGGTCATGGTTTTGAGCGGTTTGGCGGCAGGTGACAGCGAGGTTTCAGCGTGGGGTTAGTCAAGGCGGCGCGGGCTGTGACGCGGGGCCTGGATGTGACGGAATGAGGAACCCGAGGTCGGGAGCCGGCGATATCGGCCCACCCCAAATCAACTGAACAGACAGGGTTCAATGTGGGAGGGGGCTTGCCCCCGATTGCGGTATGTCAGCAACAACTGAGGTGACTGACCCACCGCTATCGGGAGCAAGTCGAATCGTCGCACCGCCCCTCCCACATTTCTCAACCGCGTGAATTCAGGTAACGAGTTGGTTGATCTCGATGATCGGCAACAGCACCGCCATCACGATCACCAGCACCACCGCGCCCATCACCACGATCATCAATGGCTCCAGCAACGCGGTCATGCCCATGGCCCGCCGTTCGATATCCCGTGACAACGTCTGCGCCGCCCGCTCCAGCATCGGCGGCAACGAGCCGGTTTTTTCGCCGCTGGCGATCAGGTGGATCAGCACCGGCGGGAAGACTTTTTCCACCGCCAGTGCCGGGGCCAGGTTGACGCCTTCGCGCACCTTGGCCGTGGCATCGTTGACGCATTGGCTCAGGCGCTCGTTGGAGAGGGTTTGCCGCGCCGCTTCCAGCGCACGTAACAGTGGCACGCCGGCACCGCCGAGAATCGCCAGGGTCGAGGCGAAGCGCGCGGTGTTCAGGCCCAGCACAAAACGCCCGATCAGCGGCAGGCGCAGCACGCGGCTGTGCCAGTTCAAGCGCGCCACGGGGTTGCGCAGGTACAGGCGCCAGCTCCAGAACCCACCGACAATCCCGCCGAAACACAGCCAGCCCCAGGCGCGGATAAAGTCGCTGGCGTTGAGCATCGCCAATGTCAGCCCGGGCAGGTCCTGGCGCGCCTGGGAAAACGCGCTGACCACCTGGGGCACCACGTAGCTGAGCAAAAAAATCACGATACCGATGGACACCAGCCCGACCACACCGGGGTAGATAAACGCGGTGAGGATCTTGCCGCGCAGGTTGTTGCGCTCCTCGATGTAGTCGGCCAGGCGTTCCATCACCTGGGCCAGGTCGCCGGACTCCTCCCCCGCCGCGATCAGTGCGCGGTAGATCGACGGAAAGTCCCGTGGCCGCGCCGCCAGCGCATCCGCCAGACGCATGCCGCCGCGTACATCGGCACGCACGGCGGCCAGGGTCTGGGCGATGTGTTTTTTCTCCGCCTGTTCCACCGTGGCGCTTAATGCCGCCTCCAGGGGCAGGCTGGCGCCGAGCAGGCTCGCCAGTTGCCGCGTGGCCCAGGCCAGGTCGTTGTCCGACAGCTTGGCGCTGAACAGGCTGCTGCCGGCGGCGCTTTGCTGGCCGCCCTCGACCTGCACCAGCAGCGCGGTCAGGCCACGGCTGCGCAGCACGGCAAACGCCCCGCTCTGGCTGTCGGCCTCCAGGTGCCCGGCCTCGACTTTGCCGCTGGCATCGGCGGCTTCATAGCGGTAGCGATTCATCAGGCGTCCCGTGTCACGCGCAGGATTTCTTCCGGTGCGGTGGCGCCGCTGCGTACCCAGCGCTCGCCGTCTTCACGCATGCTGAACATCCCCGCACGGCGTGCCGCCACGCGCAGATCCTGCTCGCCGGCGCCCTGGTGGATCAGGCTGCGCACCTCGTCGTCGACGCAAAACAATTCATGGATACCGGTACGCCCGCTGTAGCCGATCTGGTTGCACTGCGCGCAGCCCACCGGGCGCCAGGTGCCGGGCGTGGCCGGGTCTTCCTGTTTGCAATGCGGGCACAGGCGGCGGACCAGGCGTTGCGCCAGCACGCCCAGCAGTGACGAGGCCAGCAGGAACGGCTCGACGCCCATATCGATCAGGCGGTTGACCGCCGACACCGCATCGTTGGTGTGCAGGGTCGCCAGCACCAGGTGCCCGGTGAGCGAGGCCTGCACCGCGATTTGCGCGGTCTCCAGGTCGCGGATTTCACCGATCATGATGATGTCCGGGTCCTGGCGCAGGATCGCCCGCAGCGCCAGGCCGAAGGTCATGTCGATCTTGGCGTTGACCTGGATCTGGCTGATGCCCGGCAGGTCGTACTCCACCGGGTCCTCCACGGTGAGGATATTGCTGGTGCTCGCATCCAGCCGCGCCAGGGCGGCGTAGAGGCTGGTGGTCTTGCCGCTGCCGGTGGGTCCGGTGACCAGCACGATGCCGTGGGGCTGGCGAATCAAGGTGTCGAGGCGCGCCAGCAGCTGCGGCTCCATGCCCAGGGTCTCCAGCTGCAAACGCCCGGCCTGCTTGTCCAGCAGGCGCATCACCACCCGTTCGCCATGCCCGGTGGGCACGGTCGACACACGAATATCAATCGGCCGACCCGCCACGCGCAGGGCGATACGCCCGTCCTGGGGCAAGCGTTTTTCGGCGATGTCGAGCTGGGCCATGATCTTGATCCGCGACACCAGCGCACCATGCAGCGCCTTGCGCGGCGACACCACATCCCGCAACGTGCCGTCGACGCGGTAGCGCACCACGGAGTGGGTTTCATAGGGCTCGATATGGATATCACTGGCCTCGTCCCGCGCCGCCTGGGTGAGCAAGGCGTTGATCATGCGGATCACCGGCGCGCCGTCCTGGGTGTCGAGCAGGTCGGTGATCTCGGGCATGTCCTGCATCAGGCGGTCGAGGTCGACCTCGTTTTCCGCTGCACCCACCACGGCGGCGGCGCTGCCCGTATCGGCATAAGCGCTGGCGAGGAGGCCGTCGAGTTCATCGTCGCGTACCTGCTCGAGGTGGGCCTGGCCGAACTGGCGCCGTACTTCGCTGATCGACCAGCCGGGGGTTGAGGGGCAGACGGTGAGCAGCATGCCGTCGGCGCCGGGACGCAGGAGGATGCGTTGGGATTTGGCCCAGGCGTAAGGGAGAAGGCTCACAAGACATCTTCCTGACCGAGCGCGGTCCAAATGTGGGAGGGGCGGTGCGACGATTCGACTTGCCCCCGATAGCGGTGGGTCAGTTTGTACATCTGTGGCTGACACACCCTCATCGGGGGCAAGTCGAATCGTCGCACCGCCCCTCCCACATTTGGTCCTGCGTACAGCAGGCTCATGGTCGTGCACCTACAGGCACCGCGCGAATGACCGCCCTCGGCCCCTGCTGCTGCCCGCCCGGAATCGCCTTCTCCACCGCCGGCAATTGCGGCGCCTGCACATCCGGCATCGCCCAGCTGTGTTCCGGCTGCAACCCACTCTGCGCCCGGCGCATAAACTCATAGCGGTTCAAGGTAATGCTGCGCCCCGCGCCACTGTCGCGAATAATGTAAGGCCGCAAAAACACCATCAGGTTGGTCTTGCTCACACTGCGCTTCTCGTTGCGAAACAACGCCCCCAACCCCGGAATATCCGAGAGCCACGGCACCGCGTCGTTGCTCTGGCTGTAGCCGTCCTGCAACAGCCCGCCCAGCACCATGATCTGCCCGTCGTCGAGCAGGATGCTGGTATCGATCGCGCGCTTGTTGGTCACCGTGCCCGCCGACACCGACGCCCGTGTGTCCACGGTGCTGACTTCCTGGTAGATATCCAGCTTCACCGTGCCGCCTTCGGAGATCTGCGGGCGTACATTCAGCTTGAGCCCCACCTCTTCGCGCTGCACGGTCTGGAACGGGTTATTGCTGGTGCCGCCGCCACCGGTCACATAACTGCCGGTGACGAATGGAATGGTCTGCCCGACGAAAATGCTCGCCGCTTCGTTGTCCAGGGTCAGCAGGTTCGGCGTGGACAGCACGTTGGTGCCGCCCTTGCTCTTCAAGGCACGGGCCAGGACCTTGAGGTCGAGCACCTTGCCGATCCCCGGAATATCCACGGTGCCGTTGACCACGCCGATATTCAGGCCCTTGGGCAGTACGTCGATGCTGGTGGGACTGGCGGGCGTGCCCACGACACCGCTGCCCCCCAGGTTCACCCCGCCGAAGCCACCTTTGCCCGCCAGGTTGCCGGCCTGCCATTGCACACCGAACTCGGTGGCATCGTCCTCGCCCACTTCCACGATCAGGCTTTCGATCACCACCTGGGCGCGGCGCTGGTCAAGCATGTCGATCACTTCCCGCAGGTTGCGGTACAGCGGGTCCGGCGCGGAGATCAGCAGGGTGTTGGTGGTGGCGTCGGCCTGGATGGTCACGCCGCCGGCGCTGAACGCGGTGTCCTGCTCGTTGGCGGTATTGCCGCTGCCAGTACTGGTGCCGGTGCTGGAGCCGGTGGCTTGCCCATAGCCCGACTGCACGCCACTGCCGGTGGGCGTGCCGCTGCTGTTCTGGGCATTACTCGTGCCCTGGCTGTTATTGCCATTGCCGCCCATGGCGCTGAGCTTGCCACGCCCATCATCGCTCACGCCGGAATCGCTCTCGCCGGTGAGCAGCCCGCGCAGCGACTGGGCCAGCTTGGCCGCCTGGGCGTTGCGCAGGTACACCACGTGCATATTGCTGGGGTTGCTCTGGGCATTGTCGAGCTTGTAGATGAGGTTGCGCGCCAGCTCCGTACGTTCGGGGCTGCCGGAACGGATGATGATCGAATTGGAGCGCGGGTCACCGACCACGTTGATCTTCTGGGTCTGGTCGGCGCCCTGGGTTTCCAGCAGCTCGGAAACCATGGCGGCGATGTCCACGGCAATGCCGTTCTGAATCTGCACCACATCGGTGTCGATGGCGCTGGGGGTGTCGATGCCGCTGATGATCTGGGCGACCCGCGCAAGGTTTTCCGCATAGTCGGTGATGACGATGCTGTTGTTGCCAGGGTAGGCGTTGATCGGGTTGTTCGGCGACACGATGGGGCGCAGCACCGGGATCAGGTTCACCGCATTTTCGTATTGCAGGCGGAAGGTGCGCGTCTGCATACCACTGCTGCCGGCACTGTAGATCGGCCCGCCGAGCAACTTGGCATCGGCCTCCGGCACCACCTGGGCCACGCCGCCCACATCCACCACACTGAAACCCTGCATGCGCAGCGCCGCCAGCAGCATGTCGTAGGCCTGATGGGCCGGCACCTGGCCTTCGCTGACCAGGGTGAGCTTGCCCTTTACCCGCGGGTCCACCAGGAACTGCTGGCCGGTGGCACGGGACAGCGCGCGCACCACGGCCTGGATATCGGCATCGACGAAATTGAGCTGCACCGGCTGGTCGCCCAGCGGGTTACGCGCCTTGACCGGCGCCGGGGCCTGGCCACGGACGCTGTTGGTCACCGGGTGCTGGACCCGCGGTTTCGGCGCTTCGTCGCGCTGGCGATCCAGCAGAGTATCGCCGCTGCGCCGGGTATCGGCCAGGGGTTGGCCAAGCTCACTGTCCACCAGTAACGGCGTGGTTGACGGGCTGCTGCACGCACTCAAGGCCAGCAACAGCAACGGCGCGGCCTTGCGAAAAGGGAGGACTGACCACTTCATGAAGCTTCCTTAGCGCCAGGCGCCTGATCCATGCGAACGGTCCCGGACACAGTGCCGGCCGAGTTATCGACGGCATCCGCAGCACGTTGCAAACGCGCCTCGGACACCTCCAGGGAAAATGAACGGGGATTGCCCAGCAGCCAGCCCACCACGGCGTCGGCCGGGGCGTTGTCGAAGGTCAGGCGCCAACCGCCGGCCTCCAGCGCCTGCACCTGGTAATGCCCTTGCAGGCCGGCACTGTCCAGGGCCTGGCGCAACGCGGCTTCGTCGGCCTGGCGCGGCGCGGCGACATCCTGCAACAGCACCTGCAAGGCTTCGGCCTGGGCGCGCAGCCTGGGGGTTTCGGCCTGCCAGTAGTCGATCTTTTTCAACGCCGGCTGCACCAGCACCAGCCAGGTCAGCAGGCTTGCCAACACCAGCCCGGCGCCGATCAGCAGGCGTTTCTCGCGCAGGGCCAGGCCGCTCCAGAACACCTGGGCCTGGGTGCGCAGGCGCAGCCACCTATTCATCGCCGGCCTCCGGTTTTTCCGTGGCCGGCGCCGGGCCGATGCTCCAGCCCTGCTCATCGCGCGTGGCGGCAAAACCGGCCTGGGCCAACGCGGCCTGCCACTCGCCCTCGGCCGCCGGGTTGCGGCTGTCGGCGAGTAACGCCAGGTGCAAGGTGCCCTGTTCAAAATTGAGGTTGTCGACGCTGCCCACCATAAAGGGCAGGTTGCTGCCTGCCAGTTGCAGCAGGCTGCTGAAGCGTTGGCCCGAATCGGCAGCCGCGCCGCTCTGACGTGCGGCCAACTGTTGACGGGCCTGCTGCAAGGGGTTGAGCACCACGGGTAATTCAGGAAACGCCTGGCGCACCTGTTGGTTCATCAACGCCTTGAGCCGTTGGCCTTCGTCGACCTGGCGCGCGGCATACAGGTTGAGGCCGACGGTCCAGATGGCAGCGGCCAGCGCCACACAGGCCAGCGCCCTGCCCCATCCGGCGCCGGAGGCTTGACCGAGGCGAGCGTGCAAGCCCCAGCCAGGCACCGCGCCGCTCCAACGCTGCGCCTCCGCCACCAGCGGCACGTCGAGCGCCTGCAACCCCAGCGGGTGCACAGCGCCCTGTTGCAGGCTGTCGCGGGTCAACAGATAGCCGTCGTCCAACGCCGCCGCCCCCACTGGCAACGCATAGGGCGCCGGGTACAGGCCGCGCAGCTTGAGCTGCACCTGGGCCAAGACCTGGCCCAGCCGCTCCAGCCCGGCCTTGGGCACCCAGCCCACCTGCACGCGCCCATCGCTTTCGCGCGGGCCGTGGGCCACGTGCATCTGTTCCACCGGCCCGAGGATCAGCGCCTGGGCCGCACACGCCACCGCCGCCTGGTTTTTTGCTGCGGGCAATGGCGGCAGCTCCAGGCTGGTGAGCAGGCTGTCATGCGGGTGCAGAAAGCAGTCCACCGCCTGCCGGCGCTTGCCCAATTGCGCCAGGCTTTCCTGCCCCTCGGCCACCACCACGCCACGCTCGAGCCAGGCAAATTTCACCTGGCTTTCAGCACAGACCTGATCCAGCGGCGGCAAGGCAATGCGCAAGCGTTTCATACGCCCACCCGCGACCAGATCACCCTGGGCTCACGGTCTTCGGGGCGGTGCAGCAACGCGTCGATCGTCACCCGCCGGCGCTCGCGTCGCGCCTGGCCCTGGAGGCGAAACCACTCGCTGGTAATGCCCACTTGCACCGCTTCCAACTCCACCTGGGGCAAGTGCAGACGGTTGACGAAATCCCCACGGTTGATGAACCAATGCCCGTTGTCGCGCTCGGCCACCAGCCCGTGGGCCTGGGACAGGCTGAGCTGCGGCACCACCGCGCTGAGCACTTCGGCGCTGGCGGTGTTGCCGTTGACCCAGGTATTGCCGGGCAGCACGCTGACGTACGCCTGCAGGCGCTGCAACACCTCCGGGGTCAGGCCTTCGAGGCCACTGAGGTCGTCGAGGCTGCGCAGCATCGGGTATTTGGCGGGCTGCCCGTTCTGTTCGTAGGAGGCAATCACCCGCTGGCTGATGCGCCGGCTCACGGCCGGGGCCACGCCCAGGGTGCGGCACAGGCGCTCGAAGCTCTGCAATTGCTCGGCGTCGGGCTGTTGGCGGTTAACCAGGTTGCGCAGGTTGAACTTGCCCTGTTCATCGTCGATCCGCCCCTCGAACACGCCGGCCTGGGCCCGCGCCCAGGGCTGGTCAAGGCGGGTCAGCACGTCCTTCTGGCGCGCCTCCCAGAGCATCTGCCGGCTGCGTTCAAGGCCACCGAGCAACAGCCATTGGCCCTGCACGCGCGACTGTTCGGCTTCCAGGCTGCGGGTGAATACGGTCTGGCGCGTGAGCATGCCGCCAGCGATCACCGCCACCACCGCCGCGATCAGCAAGGCACTGATAATCGCCATGCCGCGCTGCTTCGCCGCTGGGGGCGAATACCGTTTCATGGCGCGCCTTACAACTGCCAGGAGCCGATATCGGCATTGACGCCATCGCCATCCGGTTGGCCATCGGCACCCAGGGAGAACACATCGACCTCACCGTTGGCGCCCGGATTGAGGTAGTGATAAGGATGGCCCCAGGGGTCGTTGGGCAAGCGCTCTAGGTAGGCGCGCCAGTTGCTGTTCTTGGCATCCGCCGGGCGCTCCACCAGCACTTTCAGGCCCTGGTTCATGCTCGGGTAGGTGCCGTGGTCGAGACGATACAGCTTCAACGCCTGCATCAACCCGCCGATGTCCTGTTTCGCGGCGGTGGCCCGCGCCTGGTCCGGGCGATCGAGGACCTTGGGCACCACCATCGCCGCGAGGATCCCGAGGATGACCACCACCACCATGATCTCGATCAAGGTGAAGCCACGCTGGCCGCGAGGGCCTGGCAATGGGGATGTTAGGCGCGCGATATCCATCTCGACATTCCTTGGCTTGGGTACATTTCGTGGCGCAGTGTTGCAAGAACACATGTCAGTCGTATTGAAAATCCTCGGGAGTTTCGGTCGCCAATCGGTCAACTGCCGGCGCTAGTCTGCGGGCCTGTTTCCCGGCTTTGAGAACCCCATGTACGGCCGTCGCAAGGAGCAAGGTTTTACCCTGATCGAGGTGCTGGTGGCGCTGGCGATTATCGCTGTGGCGATGGCCGCTGCCATCCGCGTGGCGGGGTTGATGACCCAGGGCAACGGCCTGCTGCGGGACAAATCCATGGCGTTGCTGGCGGCGCAGAGTCGCCTGGCGGAGTTGCGCCTGGAGGGGCATTTGCGCGACGGCACAAAGACCTTCAGCTGTGACCAGGGGCGCTTGAAGCTGCGATGCGAACAGACCATCAGTCGCGATGGCCGCCTGTTTCAAGTCAACGTGCAGGTGCTGGACGCCAGCCGCGAGGCGCCGCCGCTGGCCCGCGTGGAGACACAGGTCAGGGCCGAGTGAGGCGCGGCAAGGCCGGCCCATCGGGCAACTTGTCGAGGTTGACGCGCAGCTTCTCGCCGCCGCGCTCGATCTCGACCCCGTCGCCTTCGATGGCCGTGAGCCGCACGCCCGGGCTGAGGCGCTCGCCCAGCAGGAAACTGCGCGGCGGGCCGTCGTTGAGACTGAGGATCGCCACCGCACCGCGCGCCCCGGCCAGCACCCCAGAGACCTTGACCTGCAACGCCGCCGGCGCATTGGAAAACCATTGCAGCGCCGGGTTATCGCTGCGCGCCGCCAGCACCTGGGGCGCGGCCTGGGGCGTATGGGACTCGGCGGACGTCAGCAGCAGCGGCGTCCAGACCGCCACACCGGCCAATGCCGCCAGCAACGCCACGATCTGCACACCGTGGGCCGGTGAGAAACGCAGGGTGAATGCCATGGGAAGGACCTCCTGTTTGTCCATGGCACCAGCCTACAGGCCAATTCGCACGTTTTTATTTCACAAGCTCACCAGCTTTCGAGGGGCCTACCGATGAAACAGCAAGGCTTCACCCTGATCGAGTTGATGGTGGTGCTGGTGATCATCGGCATCGCCAGCGCCGCCATCAGCCTGACCATCAAGCCCGACCCGCTGCACCTGCTGCGCAAGGACGCCGAGCGCCTGAGCCAACTGCTGCAAGTGGCCCAGGCCGAAGCCCGCGCGGACGGCCGCCCGATCACCTGGCGCGCCGACGCAAAGGGCTTTCGCTTCAACCGCCGCACCGACGATGGCAGCGGCGTCGAAGCGTTCCAGGGCGACACCCAACTGCGCCCGCGCCTGTGGGAAAGCACGCCGATGCACATCAATATCGAACCCCGGCAAACCCTGGTGCTCGACGCCGAATGGATCAACCCACCCGTGCGCATCGTGCTGTCCGACGGCCAACACAGCCTCAGCCTGCAACGCGACGCCGCCGGCCTGATGCGCGTGGTGAGCCAGCCATGAACCGATCCGAGCAAGGCTTCACCCTGATCGAAGTGATGGTCGCGATCATGCTCATGGCCGTAGTCAGCGTGATCGCCTGGCGCGGGCTGGACAGCGTCACCCGCGCCGACCAGCACCTGCAGGCGAGCAGCGAACAGACCGAAGTGCTGCTGCGCGCCCTCAACCAACTGCAGCGCGACATCAGCCTGCGCGCCAGCGTCGAACTGAACACCCCGGAGCCCTCAAAGAACAGTGCAGAAAAGCTCGATGGACTGGCGGCGGTCACCGTGCGCAGTTCCGACAGCAAAGGCTTTCGGCTGGACATCATTCGCAGCGCGCCCATCGCCGGCGATGGCCTGCAACGGGTGCGCTGGTGGCTCAAGGGCGACAGTTTGTATCGCGCTGCCGCACCCGCGCGGGATCGCTATCCGCTGCCGGCGGCGAAAGATGGGGTGGTGGTGTTGAGCGGGGTCCGTGACCTGCAGGTGCGGGTGTGGGAGGCGGATAAGGGCTGGCGGCAGTTGAGCGGGAATCGGCGTGAGGATCCATTGGGGTTGGAGATCAGTTTGGTGCGGGAGACGCCGCAGGGGGTGGAGAAGTATCGGCAGGTGGTGGGGCCACTGAGATAGCCGTCCCCCACTCGCGCTTCTCATGTAGCTGGCGAGCGCAAGACATTGCAAAGCAGTCGGTCCAAGAAGGCTTAACTATCCCGCTCCAGAATGTAACAAAGGATAATTTTTCTTTATAGTCACCACACCAAAATCAGAAGCACGTTTGAGTTTTTCATCGAGCTGCTTCTGGGTAGCTCTAGTTGATACCTCAGCATCACTTTCATATTTTGCGCCAACTTACTCTCGAGAAGCTAAATTCTTAGCCGCTTGATGCAAAGCAATCACAAGATCCTCAAGTTTCAAGTTCAATTTACCTCCCTCAATAGCGGAATAAATTTCTATTTCAATTGATCTTCCTGGCTCATGCGGTACCTCAGCCAACTGACTCGACCCCGCCCAAATTTCGACTACACAATTCTCTCGGTCTGGGGGGCTTGTTATCACAGTTGATAAAAGACTCATGGCTTCGGCGGCTCCAATAACCCAATAAATTTTCCATTCGAATCGTAGCGAAGCCGACGACCATCGGGGGCAATCACATCCATGACCTTCCCAAATCCACCGGCGTCTTTGTGGTCGCCGGGGATCACTCGGGGTCAGACCCCGTTTACCCTCTATTTCGCACGCCAATCTGGGTATTATGACCGAGGACCGACTCGCCACAGGTCTTCGGAAGTGTAGAAGCTGTTTAACCTCCAATCGTGGCTGTGACTTTTGCACCGCTTCAACCCAGTAACAGGACGTTGTTTTTCATTAAATCACACACTAGAAATCTTCCACAGTATCGCGTAAGGCAGCTCATCATCAACAATATCATGCAAGCGAAAATAATAAACAGCCAATGAACTTTCTAAGCCCTTATGAACAAATGCACCATCAGACATAACACGATAAGAGGCGTACTCCATAAACTTGTCAGAACCAAGAGAGCTAAGGGCATTTTTTATCTGACTATAGGTCTCCCCGCCCCAACTGGAAGCAATTCAGGCGGCGGCCGGCATACGGCCATGTCATCATTTTCAACATCCCTGTAGTAGGCTCTTCTAAATGCAGGCTCACTGCAGGCCCAGTAGAGGGATAGCAAACGAAGTTTTTCCTCTCCCTCATCAGAAGACTCGTCAGCTAAAAAATACTGATCGTCTGAAATTTTGTATGCACCGTCGTCCATAGCGATAACGCATTGCTCCCGTACATCAACGGCGCCCCCAACTTTTGATTTGCACAGCGATGACCATTCTTTCATCTTAAATACCTCAAGCCTATTGTGGCCATTTGAATATTCGGCCTTCGACCCTGCCAGCCTTAAGCGCACTCTCTGCGGCTGCGTTGGCCGATCCCTCCGGCATATTTTTAACGGAATTTATGATCTCTGACTGCCAGGCCTATAACTTTAAATCTGGCAAGGAAGTCGGATAGTACCGTGATCGACTAATTTCATTTCACCAGACGGCAAGCCGCTCGCAGTTCCTTTTGCATCTAATCAGCAGCTGTAAAAAAATGTTTATCTAGATCAACAGGAGGAAACTGACCAGGTAGAATTTTTGACGAAATATCTCTGCTAAGCAGCTTTAAAATAAACTCAACACAGCCGAAGTTGTAGATTTCCTCTTCCCCCTGATCCGAGCTATGAATAGCAACTTTCCATGAGTCTGGCTCCCCATCAACCAACCAAACAAAAGTTTCTCCATTATCCGTTACCGCCCAAGGAAGAAAAGAGCCTTCCGCAGGGTAATCTGGTCTTGGATAGTCCGATAAAAATTCCTGCCTCATTACAGCGTACGCATCTATAAAATATTGGCTTTTGTCAAAATTCAAATTTGAGTTTTCTGAAAATGGATCTAACACCCATACGAAATCGTCTACTGCTCCACATCCGTAAATTGATATGAACTGTTTAAAATCAGATGGTAATCGCAGACCTCCCTCAGATTCAAAGGTCGCCCAAACCGCATTATCAAAGATTCGCTGAGAGGGTGGTGAAAGGAGAGCAATCAGTTTATTTATCATTCTTACTTAACTCCACTCACGTTCGGAATTTATACATCAAGAGTAAAACCGCCTGCCCCACGAGCAGACAACATTACACCGGTTGGCATTGGGTTTGTACCTGTATAAATGGGCACAGCACTATAGCTTACTGTTTCACCACTGGTCCGGTCGATTGGTTACGAATGGCGCAGCTCGTTTGTAAACAGTCGGTAACGTGCCTCAACAAAAACGTGCTGACCCCACACCCGAGAGAAGTTGCACTGAGTTACTCTAAGTTGCTCTGACTGGCATTAATTTTCTTTAAATCGCACTAATTTGCAATAATCAAGAATTTTCACGCCAACCTATTTACCCCCTTTAAGTTCGAACGCCCATGCATTCACCATAGATTTCCAAGTATCTTCATTTAAGTTCCCATTCATGGGAAGAAGGTTCAATCTCTCCCAAGGTCCGTTGAACATACTAGCAATCAAGTGCCCACCCTCGCCCCCACTAACGCCGCACTTGCCTGCCACACATTGCTGATATGTACTCCGATCATATTTTATTAATGAAAGATTTGACTCGACCCTCTCAACGTGGCTCAAGCCATCTGTTGGGAAGTTTTTATTCACATAGACCTTATATACGGTATTCGGCACAGACTTATTCAACTCTTTATTCCACGCACCTTTACTGCCAGAAACAATCTCAACTTCCCGTAAATCTTGCCCTGTTCCTTTTGCACTTTATGAATTCCCAACATAAACAATATTATTCGGAAGAGTCATTACCCAAGGCTCGCAAACAGAAGAGCAAAATACATCAAGCCTTCTACCATCAGAAAGTGCAAGAGATGGATCTACGGGCTGATTCTGGGCGATCCACGAAACACTTCCAACTGAAAGACCTACCAACTCTTTAATACGCACACTTGCCTGATCATCCCTACATGCAAACAACATGTCGTCATCCTTAGACACCCTCCAGGCACTACTACTGCTAAAGCTCCAACCGTCTCCAGAAACGTTCAAAAAATCACCATCCCACTCAATACTATTAATACGAAGTGAGGAAAATGACATGACAAGCTTTAAAAAATCAAACATTAGTCCACCTGCTCAATATGCGTTCTTTCTCTAATCCACTGTTTTCTTTCGATTTTAGAAATACCTTTCGGTGGCTGTGGTGGCTTGCACGTTGTTGGATCTATTGGCCCACCATTAGCATTTTCAAACGAAGCCCTCTGAGGACTACGGCTATCTGCTTGCATGACACGGACACGCGAACCATCCGGCATCGTAGATTGCGTACCAACCAATTTTCCTACAGGTGTTGATGGATAACCCCCAGTCTCAAAACTGGCAATCATCTGAGATCACTCGGGGTCAGACTCCGTTTAACTTGAATCGAAAAATCTAGCGCTTCTTGACCATTAACCGGAGCTCGACCATTAACTGCATTCTCGACTTTTCCGTGGTAGGGAGCACCTTCATAGTCCAATCGGCGCATGGCGCCTGCACTTTCACCGGCACCACCTGTCGCTTTTGCCCCAAATCGATTCGACATTACAAAAAGATCATACTATTGAAACAAAATCCGGCCGAGGTACTTTAGGCATGTTTTCGTATGCTTTCAAAACAGTTTGTAACGGTGTCAGAGCTTCATCGTTGTGCCAGTAGACAATCTTGAGCCACGTAGCTGCACGAATATATTGCCCACCGCCCAACCAAGTTTTTTGCAAATTGGCCTGAAGCATTTTTCTACCAGCTTTAAAAAGTTCGTCTTCATTAAACTCCTGACGGGCCGTTCGATGAAGGCACAAAGCATAGCCAAAGTCTCGGGGCTTCAAAGTGCTGGATAGCAATATTTCTCTTTTGCCACTCCAACGTTGATACATCTCAATACCTGCCTCAAAGCCTTCGTCGTGTTCGCCGCTCTGATATGCAAAAGCCATGTAGTCATCTAAGCCAGTTTTGACAATATCATGCGTTGACCAAGGGCGTTTTTCGTAACGCCAGCGAGCTTCCTCATACACACGGGCCGCGCCCCATTCGCCTTCAGAATTCCAGCCCGTTTCCATCCATTCACCCAGAGCTTTTGCCCAGTGCAATATTGTCCTGTGAGCATTAATGTCTGGCCCGAATTCCTCGTCGTTTTCTATGGCCTTATCTATCCATTGCAGAGAGCGGGGAAGTACCGGTGCAATCTCGCCTTGGAGGCCAACTAGCCATGCTGAAATCACATCGGACAAATCAGACTTGGCAACATTCCCCATTGGCCGTTTTGGATCATACTGCGTATCCAATTGCCATTTAAGCATTGCCTCACTGAAACCATTAAATCTGGTTTTGACTGGGTCAAAGAGCATGAATTATCCTCAACAAGGGTTATTTCCGCAAAACCTAACAGGTGTTGAATTTTTCGCAGCACCCGAGCCCACTGTATTGGCATTGAAATTACCATCTCTCAAATTTTGAATGGCTTGCTGCTTTACTGAATCCGGCAAATTTGAATTTCTGATTGCTGTCTGCGCGTTGGAAACTGCTCCATCCAGCGCATTCGAACCAGGCGTAAACGTTGGAGAAGATGGCACACTTTGAGCACTGCTACGATACTTGTTATCCCACAAAGTGACTTCACCTGTAGCTGAGTTGACAGACACCAGATCTGCGCCGCGCGTACCTATAGCATCGCCGTACCGGACTACCGTTTGATTGGGCAAGGCGGCAACATCATTTGCCAATTTCAACTCGCCGACATAGCCGTTAACCTGGGAGTTAGCAATGTTAGGATTGGAGGAACTCAGCGTTTTTGGCGTGTACTCCAGGCCAGCCACTGGATCAGGTAGACGCGGATCAAGTGGAACACCGTTGCTCACTCGAGGTAAAGCGGCGCCGGTGTCACCTGTCAGGCCCTGCGAGACTTTTGTACCACGCGCCACAGCCCGCCTATAAGCCACCACCCCCGCCGCTGTCCCCACCCCAACCGCCAGCGCAATCTTCAAATTGTCCGCAATGTCCTGCGCCTGAGCGTCGCTCAGTTCCCATTTCGCCTTGAGCGAATCGACCATCGCACCCACCGAGTGCTCGGTCGTGGCGGTCGCTAACATTTCCTGGAATTCGTAGTTGCCGTTGATGAGGTTCTGTACTGCTGCCCGGGCCTCAGGCGAGGCGTCGTCAGCGATATCGCGGATGGCGTTGAGGTTCGCCTGGGTGTTGGCGACTTCCATGGAGCGTGCGGCGCAAGAGTCGGGGTCGGCCTGGCAGCTGACTATCGCGTCAATGTCCTGCTGCAGGCTCAGTTCTATGAATTTGCGCGTCGCGTCTTCGATGCAGGAGGCGTCGGTGCATCGCGTTATCTGCTTGGCGGCTCGCTCCAGTTGGTTGTGTGACAGGTAGTTGTATTGCGTGGCGTTCTTCGCCACCCAACTGCCGGTCTCCAGCTTGGCTGCGTCCGTATCGCTCTGCGCCGCAGCCGCGAGCACGCCGACGATCTGCGAGCTCATGGTGAGCAGGTTGTCGTTGCCCTTGACCAAGTCATCCAGGTGGCCAACCAGCGCTTCGCTCGCCGCCGCAGCCAATGCGCCGGTTTTGAAGTCGCCGCCGGTGGCTTCTGCCAGCAACCCACCGACCATGGCGTGAATCACCACCTTCGGGGCCGAGCCGTCCGCCAGGAGGTTTTTCGTGTAATCCCCGACCAGGTTGAAGCTGGCGGCCGCCAAGGTGTTGAACAAGGCATTTTTCAGCGCGTCACTGACACTGCCGCCCTGCCCCAGGGCTTTGTTCAGCAACACAGAGGTGCCGTTCTGCAGCGCCTGGTTGGCTGCGAACTGGCCGACACCGCTCCAGGTGCCCAGCGAGCCGGATGTAACAATTTTGCCTATGTCGGTATGGGTGTGGGCGCCGGTCCACCGATCGAAATGACCCACCGTCAGCCCGGCAGTGACCGCCGAAATCCCATAGCCCTTGATGGCATCGGACGCCGTCACATCCTTGAGAACCGCACCGAGATTGCCCCGGTTATTGACCACGCTGACGCCGGCATTGGTCGACGCGCCGGTGGCTACCGCACCGACCATGGCGCCGCCGACGCCGCCCCCCGCGGCTGCCGCTGCCATGGGTCCGATGACTGCCGACATCACAATGGCAATGATCATTTGCGAGGCGGGGCCCAGCCCGGAGTGGCTGTACTTGAAGCTGTCGTGGACTTCCCTGACCTGACGCCAGTCCACGTCCCCGCGTTGCTCTGCGTCCTTGAGCCAAGCCAATTGCGGGTCGGCCTTGACCATCGCATCGATGGACTGGGTGACGCTCTGCTGGTTGACCTGCTTGATGTCGATCTTCAAACCGTCGACGGCTTTGATCGCAATGGCGCCCCCGGCAACCAGCTGACTCTGGCGCAGCGTTTCGTCAGTGCTGCCCTTGCCCTTGGATGACACCCAGAATGCGTTGTTGTTGGTCTTCTCGTGGCTCTCCTGATGCAGGCCCTTCACCGCTTCGAAGGTCACCGCTCCACCACTGGTGATGGCGATGTCCGCAGCGCTTTCCAGCCTGGCCCCTTGATAAAGCTGGTCACCGCCGCTGATCAGGTTGAGGTTGCCGCCTGTGGTGACCTGGCTGCCCACCGCGCGCAGGTCGGTGACTTCGTCGCGTTGGGTCTTGAGTGCGCCGAAGCTGCCTTTTTTCTTGTAGTCATACAGGCTGTAGTCGCTGTCATTGGCACTCAGCAGCTGCAACTGCCCACCGGCCACCAGATACGCATCCTTGCCGCTGCGAACCTGACTGGCGTGCAGCACGATGTCTTGCCCCGCGCTGGCGGCGGTGAGCTGGCTGCCCACGTGGCGGACCTGGGTGGTTTGCTCATGGACCCTGGCGCCGTCGCGTTTGCTGTTGACCTCATGATCGGTTTCGTTGGCGGCGGCCAATAGGTGGAGGTTGCCACCGGCGGAGACGGTCAGGTCTTTGCCGGCGTTGGCCTGGCTGGCCAATAGCGTGATGTCGCGCCCGGCGTGCAGGCTCAGGTTACCGGCGGCGTTGAGGTTGGCGCCGAGCTGTTCAGTGCGGCTGTGTTGGGTGACGCGGTGGCCACCGTTTTCCGTGGTGCGGACCTGTTGGGTGTCGGTGACGGCGATGAGGTTGATGTCGCGCCCCGCACTCAGGCTGGCATCGCCAGCGCTGTTGATATCACCACGGTTGGTGATGTCGCGACCGGCATTAAGCGTGAGTTGCTGTCCGGCACTGATCCGGCTGGCGGTGTCGAGATGGGTGACGAGGGTGCCGTCGCCCTGATGCCTGGCGTGGGCGGTGCGTTCGTTGAGGATGTCGCCGCTCACACTGGTGAGATCGATGTGACTGCCACGGATCTCACCGGCCATCGCATTGCGGATACTGTCGCTGGCCAGCAGACTGATGCGTTCACCGGCGCTGATCGTGCCGCCATTGAGCAGGCTGCCATCGCTGATAGCGGTCAGATCCTGCGAGGCTTTCAAGGTGCCCACGCTGACGATATCGCCACCGCTGACCAGGTTGACATCCCGGCCTTGCACCAGGCTGCCGCCCCGCAGGTTATGGGCATCGACCGTTGCCAGGTACAGCACCGGAACCAGCACGTCTTCGCCCTGCACCTGGCGCTTTTCCATCCACACGATGTCGTGGGTCAGGGCCGCCACCTGCTGCGCGGTGAGGCCGACGCCGACACTCAGTTGCAGGCTGTCGCGGGCGCTGAGGCCGTTGTCCATCAGGTAGCGGAACTGTTCCTCGTCGCTCTCCAGCCCGGCGAGAAAGCGTTGCCCGGTCTTCGCCAGCACGGCGTCACGGATCAGGCGGCTTTCGTAGTAGCCGTCGCCCAGGCGTCGCCAGGCTTCGTCGTTGTTGTAGCCGATCTTGTCGAGCAGGTACTGGGAACTGAGAAAGCTGGCAAGGTGGGTGAAGAGTGGATTGGTTTCAATCAGGTAGGGGCTGCCCGGATTCCTGCTGGGGATAAACAGCCCGTATTCACCGCTGGGCAGTTGGAATTCCGGCGGTTGGGTCAGGTCTTCGCTGAGGCGATCAGGGCTCAGTTCGAGGTCGTTGGGGTTGTGGCCTGTTTCGCCCGTCAGTTGCGCCAGGGTGTTTTCACGCAGGGTGCCGTTTTGCAGGTACTCGCTGGCCTGCAGGTTGAGGCTGCCGCCGGCTTGCAGGGTGGCGGCATAGACTGCGCGGCCATCCTCGCGCCAGGTCGTGAGTGTGCCGGGGTTGCTGAAGCCCTCCCCTGTCGAGCGTGCCTTGAGTTCGGCAAAGCGCACCGGGTCGAACGGCGCGTTGTTGAAGGCCGGCAGGTCGTGGAACTCCATCTGGTCCCACAGGGCTTTGTCGATGCGCCCGGGGGTGCCGATGATGGTGCTGGAAGTACCGGTCTGGGAGGCCGCGCCCTGGTTGATAAGGCGGTGGGCGGCGAGGTGCATGTCGCCATTGGCGGCGAGCAGGCTGTAGCGGTTTTCCAGGGTATGCGCGTCGATACTCAGGTGTTTGCCGGCCACCAGTCGCGCGGCCTGGGTGGAGTTGGGCGCGGCGGTTTCGCGCCAGGTTTCGCTGATATAGATGGTGCCGCGCTTGAAGCTGTCGTCGCCGTCGCAGTGCTGGCCGCAGACCCACTGGATGCTGCCGCCGACCAGTTCGCGTTCGAGGGCAAGGTGGGTGCGGGCGTTTTCGAACTCACGGGCGTTGATGTGCAGGTTGCCTTCGGTTTCCACGCTGCCGGAGAGGTTACTGAAGCGCGTGCCAGTGAAACTGAAATCACCGACGCTGTAGAGATCACCTTCGAGGTTGCTGAAATGCTCGCCGCGCACGTGCAGGTCGCCGCCGCTGAACAGCAGGCCGGTGTTGGTGACGTTGGCAGTGAGCAGGAAATGACCTTGGCTGCCGACGCTCCCATGGTTATTCAACTGAGCGGCATTGATCTGCATATGCCGCGCTGCGCTGAGCACGCCGAGGTTGTGCAGTACATCGCGAACGCGCAGTTGGATGTCTTGACCGCTGAGGATCTGGCCGTGGTATTGGGTGAGGTTTGATGCGCTGATGACGGCATCGCCTTTGGCGGCGATGAGGCCGGTGTTCTTCAGATCGCCATCGATCTGCAGTTGCAGATGGTGGTCGCTGAGCAGTTCGCCAGCGTTGGTGAACGTGCCGGCCGCAATACTCAGCTCATTGCCCGCCCCCACGATCTTGCCGCTGTTGTCGACAGTGTCGGCGACCAGGCTCAGATCGCCTTCGGCATGAATCGTCCCGGCGTGGTTGACGGCCTGATGGGCGACAATATCCAGTTCGCGGGCGGTGACGACCTGGCCGTTGTTTCTCAGGGTCTGGCGTGCGTCAACCCTGGCGCTGCCGGCGGCGATCCGGCCGTTGTTATCGAGGCTGCCGCTGGTGATTTCCAGGTGGCCACTGGCGTTGAGTTCGCCCTGGTTATCCAGGCGCTGGGCCTGGATGGCCAGCTGTTTGCCCGCGATACGCCGATCTTCCAGGATGCCACTGACAACCTTGCCCTGGTTGCTGACCGAGGTGCCTTCCACGCTCACATTTGCGGCACTGGCCAGGGTTTGCCGCACCACCAGGTCGCCCCGGGCCTGCAGGTCGACATCCCCCATCGCAAAGGTCGGGCCCTGCAAGTCAATCGACTCGGCCCTGGCAGTGAGTGCGCCGACGCTGGTGGTGTGGGACAGGCTCAGGCCGCCATTGGCGTTGATCACAATGTCGCCGGCGGTGCTGGCCATATCGCCCGCCAGCCTTACGCCTACGCCCTGCTCAGTGCCCACCAGGCGAATCGTCCCGGCGTACATCCCGCCGAGTGCGCTGGCGTCGATGGCCAGTTGCGGTTTGTCCCGGCCATCCTCGGCATGGGCGTGGGCCTGCAAACTGTCGGCGCTGACATCGTTACGGCCGGTGATGACGGTGAGGTGGTCGGCATGCAACTGCGCATTCAGCTTGGCCGTACGGGTAATCAGGTCGAACTGGCTGACATTGCGTGCATTGAGCCCGGCGCCCTCCACTGCAATATCGCCGCCCTCTACGCGAAAGTGATCCAGCCGCCCACCCTCGATCACTGGCTTGCCGGTGGTCAATGTCGCGCGAGGCGTATTGATAAATCCGCAGCCATTGCAGGTGATGCCATGGGGATTGGCGACGATCACCCGCGCGGCCTGCCCGGCCACCTCGGTGTAGCCACCCAAGTGGCTGCGGTTGCCACCGGTGACTTCGTTGAGGATCACGCTGGCGGGTCGCCCTTGCAGGCCTGGGTTGCCGAGGATCACACCCCCCAGCTGGGTGTGTTGCGTGGCCTGGGTGGCGTTGTTGAGGATCAGCCCCTGGCTGCCGACGTTGTAGTCGGTGAACAGGTTATGGGACAGCCCGCTGCCATTGGGCCCGGCGATATTCACCACCGGCACGCCATTGGGTGCATGGCCGACGCTGGTGCCAGGGCTGGCCGGGTCCACGCTCAGCTCTGCGGCGGCGGCAACAATGGGGTTGAGGAAGATAATTCCCGCCAGGCTCAGGGCCAGGCACTGGTGAAACGGGCTGCGCACGTCCATAGGCAAGGTTCCTTGTTGTTATTAGAAAAACAGCTCGATTCGGGCGTAGATCGGGTGTTCGCGGCGCTCAACGATGGCCGGGCGCTCCAGGGAACGGGCGAGCACCAGCGACGCCGCAAGGTGAGTGCCGCGTGCGCTGAACTCCCAGGCATGGCCGGTAAGGCGCCCGGCGACCCCGGGGTTATGCGGGCCGCGGCTGATCACACCGACGTCGTAGCCAAAGCCCACGCCCACTTCGTGCACCCAGGGGCGCAGCGCATCCCAGGCAACCGGTTGGCGCCAGCGCACCTGGCTGCGCCAGTAGCCGCCGCTGTTGCCCGACAGGTTCTGTTGCTGAAACCCGCGCACGGCACCAAGGCCGCCGACGCTCAGGCGTTGTGGTCCATAGAGTTCGTCTTCGGCGTGTTGGCCGGTAGCAAGGCTGTCGACACTCCAGTACTGGCCCAGCCAGCGAAAGGACTGCAAATAGCTGAGGGTCAGGGTGTATTTCTGATAGCGCGAAGTAGGCGCGCCGCGCTGCCTGGAGAGATCGCGCTGGGCGTCCAGGGCACCGATGCCCTGTTGCCAACCGGCATCGAGATTGAGAAAGGCATTGCCGATTCGGCGGCCATGGTTGAAGCCCAGTTGACGCTCAGTGATGCGATGGCTGGAGGTGCGCAGCAACGCGTCTTCCAGGTAGTTGCGGGTGCGCAGGTGGCTCAGGCCCAGGTTAAATGCCGTCTTGCCCAGGTTATCGCGGTGCAGCACGCGTTCGGCGCGCAACTGCTGGCTGGAGGTTTCACCTGACAGCGCAAAGGCAAACCCGGAGAGGTCGTTACGCGTGCGGTAGTAGCTTTGGCCGTGGCTGAAATTGAAGGTCCACCAACCATACGGCAGGCTGTAGAACAGGTTCTGGCTGTGGGAATGGCGCCAGCGGTCGCTGACGGTGTCGCGGTTGGCCCGCAGGTTCAACTGATCCGCCAGGCCCAGGGGGCTGTCCCAGTCCAGGCCGATACCGGCCTGCTGGCGACCGGTGCTGGTATCGCCATGGTTGTTACGGTTGGCCGAGACGCGCCAGGGTTTGAAGCGCTCGCCTTTAAGCGTCACGCGACTGCCGCCCACCGCCTGCCCCGGCAGGACCTCAAGCTGCGGCTGGCGCGAGGGCAAGCGCGACAGCTGATCCACCCATTGCTCCAGCTCACGCAGGTCGAGCACCTCACCCACGGTGCCGGGGAAGGTCATGGCGGACTCCAGCGGGCTGGCCAGCGATGAGCTGTCGAGTCCTTCAAGGCGTCCTTCCACCACAATGATGGTCAGCTCGCCATTTTTCAGGTCCTGCTGCGGCAGGTAGGCGCGGGTGGTGACGTAGCCGCGATGCAGGTAATGATCAGTGAGGCTTTTGAGCACTGCGTTGAGTTGAGGCACCCCCATGCACCGCCCCTGCCAGGGTTCCAGCAGCGTCTGCCGCTGGGCCGCCGACAGCAACACAGCGCCTTCGACATTGATGCGCGTGAGGGTGATGCACTGGCCGTCGTCCAGCGGCGCGGGGGCGGTTGGTGCAGTGATCTGGCCCGGCAGGTGTTGCAGCTCTTCAAGGCGGCGACGCTGTTCCTCCAACACTTTTTGCTGACGTTCGCGGGCCAGTTCACGGTCGCCGGGCGACACGGTGGACGCGGCAAAAAGCGGACCTGAAAGCAGCGCCATCCCCAGCAGCGCAGGTCGGAAAACAGCTGGCATCCCTTCACCCTCACACAGGTACTCAAATGGAAAGAGCACCCATGCTGCCGAGGCTGAAACGCTTAAGGAAAAGAGGAAAAGTTACAAAAAGTTCGGCGTTTTTGACGGCGTCGCCCTGCCTGTCACACAGCCGTTCGAGGACTGTCAGAGGCTTCCGAACAATGTAAGTCGAAGGAAGAAATCGGATAGGCAGTGAGACTTGAAAAGCGTGTTTCCTGGTTTTTTCATACGTCAAAAATCCCTTCCCCTACAAACGAAAGAGAAAATTCAGAGAAGATACGAAAGGAGGTCTGTCAGAGGGGAAAGACCGGTCGCTCAGCCCATGAGCACACAGGCATACCTGAAAGCGACAGGCGTAGAACAACGGGTGATCGCGGCTCTTTTACAGCGTAAAAATCGGAGTTACCCGACGAGCGGCAGGCCTCAACTCAACAACACCACCCCACCCGGCAACTCCGTACACTTGGCCCCATACGCATCCCGAATCAACAACGCCACCCCCGCCAACTGCTGCAGGCTGAACCGCGCCTGGACGCGCCGTTGGCCAAGTTGCTTGTTGAGCAGCACCAGCATCCCTGGGCGGTAGCGGTTGATTTCGTCCACCACCGTGGCCAGGGTGGCGTTGTTGAAGACCAGCACCTGTTCGCGCCAGGCCACGACCGCCTGGGTGTCCACCACCACCGGTTCGCCCAGGCCGGACGCGTCGTAGCTCAGTTGCCGGCCGCTCTCCAGGCGCACGCTGCGCCCGGCCACGGCCACCGACAGCCAACCCTCGATACAGGTCACGCACACCGTGCGGTCGGTGTTGCGCAGATTGAAACGTGCCTGCGCCGCGCTCACCCAGCCTTCGCCCGCCAGCACCTTGAGCGGTTGTGCGGAATGGGCGATCACCTCGACTTCGCCTTCGAGCAATTCAAGCCCCTGGCCCACGCGGCTGACGCGCGTCTGGGTGTTGAGTTCCAGGCTGACGCCGTCGCTTAACAGCACTTGGCGCTGTTCGCCGACTTCGGTGCGATAGTCCGCCGTGAGGCCGGCAAAACCACCGGGGGAGCCGACCTGCACCATCACCACAGCGGCCGATGCGGCAATCGCGCCGCCCAGGAACGCCCGGCGCCCAAAGCTGCGCGGCTGCGAGACTTGCTCAAGCGCCGGGGCCAGTTGCTGCCACATCGCCTTGGCCTGCTCGAACGCCTGGGCATGCTCGGGGCTTTGCGCACACCAGGCCTTGAGCGCCTTGGCATCGGCCACGGTGGCGCGGCCCGAGGTCAGCAGGACCAGCCAGTCGCGGGCTTCATCGTGCAGGGGGCTGGCGGCGGAGTGCCGGGCGGCGGAGAGGCTAAAAATGTTCAAGCGCGCAAATACTCACGGATTTATCAGGGACTCGACTCTAAGACGGTTTTCCGGCCCCGGGACCGAACCGCTGGATCACTTTTCTTTCCAGGCGCTTGGCGCAGTGGCCCAGGGCGGCCTTGATTTCCTTCTCGACCATGCGCGTGGAAATGCCGAAACGCTGAGAGATTTCCAGGTGTGGCGCTTCTTCCAGGCGGGCGGCGATAAGGATCTTGCGGCGGCGGGCCGGCAGTTCGTAGAGCGCCTTGACCAGGGACTGGATTTCTTTCTGGCCGCCCACCACCCGTGACGGGTCCTGGGCTTCGTCGGCGCTTTGCAGCAGTTCTTCCACCTCGCTGCCGGTGAGCAGGCGCGCGTCGGCCTGGCGGCGGTCGGCGGCGATGTTCAAGGCCATGCGGTACAGGTAGGCATTGGGTTGCGCCAGGTTGGGCGGCACTTCCATGCGGTCGACCCGCAGGTAGGTTTCGTGCAGCACATCGTTGGCCAGGTCCTCCGAGCCCAGGCGCTTGCGCAAACGCACCTTGAAGTCGTCGTAGGAGGCCAGGAACAAGCCGACCATCGTACTGTGCCCGGTATTTTTCATCCGCCCCAGGCTCCGTTTGCTGCTGTGCATTCCATGCGCATTCCTGTGGTGTCGGGCATCAAAAGTAAAGTCACCGGTTGACGCAGCGAGCTCGGTGCCGGTCGTTCGACCCGCGTGGTGCCCAGGTTGCGTACCAGTGCTTCATCGCGTTGTTCGTCGCCGGTGGAGCTGACCAACCGACTGTGTTCGATCAGCCCTTGGGGGTTGACCCACACCTGCACCAGCGCGCGGAAACTACCGGGCCGGGTCAGCGGCGAGCGGCACAGGCTGGTCTCGATGGCCTGCTGCAAGGCCGTGGCGTAGCTGTTGTTGATCCGTACGGCGTTGCGTGCCGCCGCACCACGGGTGGCAGGCGGCTGGCTGACCGCGGGCAACTGCAAGGTGAACGCATCATCGCGTGCATAACGCGCCATCAGGCCACTCCCCGTCAGCAACATCGCCAGAGCCTCCTGCGCCGTAAAACGTCCGCGCACACTGATGGAACGCCGGCCCCGCGTCAGTTCGCGGTCGACCAGCACCGCCATTCCGGTGGCGCGGCTGTACGCTTGCAGTGCATGTTCCAGGTCCTGCGCCGGCAGGTTCAACAGCAGCAGCGGTGACTCCGCCTGCGCGACGCGACCACCGGCCAGCAGCAACAGCAAGACCAGGGCGCATACGGCGCGCCTCCAGCCCCCCTGTTCACCCCCTGCTCTGCATCGCTGCACGGCCGACGCGCCCTAGAAAACCGTCATCCTGAGGCCAATTTATGAACCTGATGTTACGGTGATAGCAAAAAAAACATCACGGTGACGAGAGGCCCGCTGCACTAGACTTGCACACCAACCGGCCCACCCCCTCGGGCCCGCCAGGAGGCCTTGATGAAACGCTTACCGCTCCTCGCCAGCCTGTTGCTGTGCGCGGCCCTGCCCTTGCACGCCCACGCCGGCAACTGCGCCGAAGTCTCGGTGGATGGCTACAAGGCGCCCGACTATGGCTGCCTGAGCCAGCAGATGGGCAACGACACGAATGCGGCCAAAGCCGCGAAGAAAAACCGCGAGGCGCAAGGCATTGCCGTGGAAAAACGCCAGCCGAACAAGGTCGGCCTGGCCACCCCGGCGGCGACCAGCGTGCGTATGGGCAATACCTTCGGCACCTCGGTGAAGCCGCAGCGGCCTTGAGTTGTTCGATGACCGTTTGAGCAACACAGCACCCATGTGGGAGGGGCATAGGTCTCTACACAACTTTGTCTAAACGCTGTCCCCCCGGCAGATAGAGCTGTTGTGGTGAGCGGGCTTGCCCAGCGCCGGGCTGCGAAGCAGCCCCAAAACCAGCCCCTACAGAGTGTCTGATATACCGCGTTCTTCTTTCCTGGGGCTGCTTCGCAGCCCAGCGCGGGCGGTGCGACGATTCGACAAGCCCGCTCACCACCACCACCACCACCACCACCACCACCACCACCACCACCACAGTTACAGTGTTCCTCCTTAACTGACTGGCATTAGGGCAAGCCCCCCTCCTACATTGCCCCCAGTGTTTCCCGGAGCAGTTTTCAAGCCGCGTGACTTTCCTTTTTCAAACTGTCCATATCGATCACGAACCGGTACTTCACATCGCCCTTGAGCATGCGCTCATACGCCTCGTTGATGCCCTGGACGTCGATCATCTCCACGTCCGAGACAATCCCGTGCCTGGCGCAGAAGTCGAGCATGTCCTGGGTCTCCTGGATCCCGCCGATCAGCGAACCGGCCAGGCTGCGGCGCTCGAAGGTAAAGGGCTTGAGGGCATCCGTGGCGTTCTGGGCGGCGTAGCTGTAGGTCTTGGCCATTTCGTCCACCTGTGTGATCTGACGGTAGAGGTCAGTGGGCCAGCATAGACGCTGAACCGTTCAACCGAGCACGCCTGTACAATTTCCATCGCCTGCCTGCCCCTAACCTCACGGCTTTCAATCCCGTAGAAGTGCTGGAGAGTGGGCATGGGCAGCAAAGCAATCAAGGTATCTGTGGCATTGACGCTGCTGGCGGGCGCAATGATGGGCAATGCCTTCGCGGCAACCCCGAGCGTGGCCGTGGCGCCGCAATACGACACCAGCCACGTGTATGTGGCCCCGGCGGATGTGGACCGTTTCGCCCAGAGTTTCCTCGCCACCTTTGGCGGCAAGAGCACGCCCCAGGTGGTGGTGAACGTGCTGCCGGTGCCGAGCAGCACCACCTCGCAACTGCTGCAGACGCCGGCGGGCACGGTGTCGCTGTTCGGCTTCACCACGCCGATCCCGCACCCCTTCGGCCAGGAACGCAACGGCTACCTGGTCAAGGACATGGACGCGGCGCTCAACGCCGCGCGGGAAAACGGCGCCGCCGTTATCGTCAGCGACTTCCCGGACCCGATCGGCCGAGACGCCGTGGTGCAATGGCCGGGTGGCGTGAACATGCAGCTCTACTGGCACACCAAGACCCCGGACTACGCGGCGTTCCAGACCGTGCCGGAAAACCGCGTGTACCTGTCCACCGATCGCGCTGACGCCTTTATCAAAGCGTTCCTGGGCTTCTCCCACGGCAAGGTCCTGGCCGATGACAAACACGCACCTGGCGTCGATGTGGGTCAGGCCACTGGCACCTACCGTCGCGTCGATATCGAGTCGCCATTCGGGCGCATGGCGGTGCTGGTCACCAACGGCCACCTGCCCTACCCCTTCGGCCACGAGACCACCGGTTACCAAGTGCCTGACCTGACGGCCACGCTGGGCAAGGCCACGGGCTCCGGCGCCAAGGTCTTGGTGCCGGCCTTTGACAGCAAGGGCCGGCGCAGCGCCGTGGTGGAATTCCCCGGCGGCTACGTCGCGGAAATTCACCAGCTCCACGCCGCAAAATGATTCGCCGCACAGGCTGGGGCCTGGCCGTGCTGTGGCCGCTGCTGGTCGGCAGCGCCCACGCCGACGATCAACCGGCACGCCCGGCCATCAAGACCAACCGCTGGCAGGAGGACTGGTCGGTGCTGCGTGACCCGGCGTTGCGCTCGCAGCCGCTGGACAGCTTGAAGTACATCCCGCTGTCCAGCGCCAACCCGTTCACCTATTTGTCATTGGGGGCGACGCTGCGTGAGCGCTTCGAGATGAACGATGCCAGTGGTTTTGGGGTGAAGGACGTGAAGCGAGATCGCTACCTGATCCAGCGCTTCCAGGTGCACGCCGACCTGCACTTGAACGAACACTGGCGGCTCTTCACCCAACTGGAAGATGTACGCGCCTACGACAAGACCACGGTCGGCGGCGCCGACCAGAACCGCGTCGATCTGCGCCTGGCCTTCGCCGAATACGTCAATGCCTTCGGCAGCGGCACGCTCAAGGCCCGTGTCGGGCGCCAGGACTTCGCCTTCGACTTGCAGCGTTTCATCTCATCGCGGGACGGCCCGAATGTGCGGCAATCCTTCGATGCGCTGTGGGCCGATTGGGAAACGTCCAACTGGCGCTTTATCGGGATTGCCAGCCAGCCGGTGCAGTATCAGGACGAGCGGCACTTCGATGACACATCCAACCGTGACGCGCGCTTCCACATGCTGCGGGTCGAGCGGCTGGTGGGCGGCAAGAATGAGCTGTCGGCCTACTACGGCGTGTACGAACGCAGTGCCGCGCACTATCTGGATGCGGACGGCGATGAAACCCGCCACCTGTTCGACGCACGTCTGGGCGGTGCGGCCCTGGGGTTCGACTGGGACATCGAAGCCATGCTGCAAAGCGGCTCGGTGGGCAGCAAGGATATTCGCGCCTGGGCCGGCGGCAGCCGCACGGGGTACACCTTCGAGAGCCTGGCGTGGAAACCGCGCATCGGCCTGCAACTGGACATTGCCTCGGGCGACCGCAAGACCGGGGACGGTACAGTCGGCACGTTCAACCCGCTGTTCCCCAACGGCTACTATTTTTCCCTGGCCGGCTATACGGGCTACAGCAACCTGATCCACGTCAAACCGTCGATCACCGTCAAGCCCATCGACAAGCTCAGCGTGCAGACCGCCGTCGGCCTGCTGTGGCGCCAGACCACCAGCGACGCGGTGTACACCCAGCCGAACCTGCCGGTCGCCGGCACCGCAGGCCAGGGTGAACGCTGGACCGGTGCCTACGGTCAGTTGCGTACCGACTACGTGTTTACGCCGAACCTCACCGGCGCGGTTGAAGCGGTGCACTACGCGGTCGGCCGCACCTTGCGCGATGCCGGCGGCGATGACAGCAATTACCTGGGGGTCGAGCTCAAGTTCAGTTGGTGACCCCAGGCAAGCACACCCGTACAAGCCCCCGGCCCGGTTTCGGGCAATAGTGAGGCTGGTTTTTCAGTCCCTCAATCAAGGAGTTTTCCATGAGCACATTCGTTGCCAAAGACGGTACCCAGATCTACTTCAAGGATTGGGGCAGCGGTAAGCCCGTGCTGTTCAGCCACGGCTGGCCGCTGGATGCCGACATGTGGGAATACCAGATGGAGTACCTCAGCAGCCGTGGCTTTCGCACCATCGCGTTCGACCGCCGTGGCTTTGGCCGCTCGGACCAGCCCTGGACCGGCAACGACTACGACACCTTCGCCGACGACATCGCGCAGTTGATCGAACACCTGGACCTCAAGGACGTGACCCTGGTGGGCTTCTCCATGGGCGGCGGCGACGTGGCCCGCTACATCGCACGCCACGGCAGCGCACGCGTGGCCGGCCTGGTGCTGTTGGGCGCAGTGACGCCGATCTTCGGCCAGCAGGCGGATTATCCGCAGGGCGTGCCGCTCGACGTATTCGCAGGCTTCAAGGCCGAGCTGCTGAAGGATCGCGCGCAATTCCTCAGCGATTTCAACACGCCGTTCTATGGCATCAACAAAGGCCAGAAGGTCTCCGCTGGCGTGCAGACCCAGACCCTGCAAGTCGCCCTGCTCGCCTCCCTCAAGTCCACGGTCGATTGCGTCACGGCGTTCTCGGAAACCGACTTCCGCCCGGACATGGCCAGGATCGACGTGCCGACCCTGGTGATCCACGGTGACGGCGACCAGATCGTGCCGTTCGAGACCACCGGCAAGGTGGCGGCCGAGATGATCAAGGGCGCCGAGCTGAAAGTGTACAAGGATGCGCCCCACGGTTTTGCCGTGACCCACGCTCAGGCCTTGAATGAAGACCTGCTGGCGTTCCTGAAACGCTGAAACACCCTCTCCTTATTTTGGCCGGGCTCGCCCGGCCTTTTTTTGCTCAGGAGAAACGCTGGCTCAGCACCAGGCGCCCCGGCCCGCTGATCAGCAGCGTGGTGAAAATGATCAACAGCAGCCAGCCGAATTGCCCTTCCAGCAACGTCCACTCCGGATGCACCACCACCATCGCAATCAACAGCACCGCCAGAATCGGCAGGCACGCCAGGCGCACCAGCACCCCGGCGATGATCAGCAGCGGGCACAGCACTTCGGCGAAAATCGCCAGCAGCAAGGTGACATGGGCGCCGAGGTGAAACGGGTCCTCGATCAACTTCAACTGCTCGCTGTAGTTGAGCAACTTGGGCAGCCCATGCACCCACAGCAGGAACAACGCCCCGCTGCCCCGCAGAAACAACAGCCCCAGGTCCTGGTGTCTTGATTCGTTCATATGCGCTCCGGTGGGTTGACACGTTATCGACGTCGATTGTGTCCACGGCGCGGTACGCACGCTTGCAAGCCTGTGCTGACTAATCCCCCGTTCCGGCAAACCCCGCGACGATTTCATCGATCACCGCCCGCACCCGTGCGGTGTGGCGCAGGTCGGCGTGGGTCACCAGCCAGACGTCGTAGGGCAACGGCCGCGTGCGCTCCGGCCACAGGCGCACCAACCCGTCGCGCTCACCGGTGAGGATCGGGATTTCGCCGATGCCGATCCCGGCGGCGATGGAGCGGCGCACCAACAGGCTGGAACTCAGGGCGGCGACGATGCGCCCACGGCCCAGGGGTTCCGAGACCAGGGTCATGTCCTTCTGGGTTTGCAGGTACGGTTGATAGACCACAAGATCATGCCCTTCAAACAGGCTGCCCGGCGCCGGCGTACCCTGGCGATCGATATAGGCCTGGGACGCAAACAACCCCACCGGCCAGCGCGCGAGACGCCGGGCGATCAGGTCGGGGCTGTCCGGGCGGGTGTTGCGCACGGCGATGTCGGTCTCGCGTTTGGCCAGGCTCAGGAACTGGGTAGAAGCGTCGAGCTGCACGCGCACATCCGGGTGCTGGACGTGCAGGCGCGCAATCGCCGGGATCAGGAAGTCGATGGCCAGGGAGTCGGTGGTACTGACCCGTACGGTGCCGGTCAGGCGGTCATCCAGGCCCTGGATCTGGCGCTCCAGATCGAGCGCCGAGCGTTCCATTTTTTCCACCGAGTGCAGGGCGGCCTCGCCGACGGCCGTCAGTGCGTAGCCTTCGGAGGTGCGCAGGAACAGCGTTGCACTCAGGGACTTTTCCAGGGCATTGACCCGCCGGCCCACGGTCGCCTGGTCGACCCCCAATGCCCGTGCGGCACCGCGCAGCGTCGACTCGCGGCAGACCGCCAGGAACACCCGTGCATCATCCCAATTCATGCTGACCCCTTGCGCTGCATATATGCATCACTATGACGTGTAATCGCTGCATTATTGCATCTATAAACCTGGATATGCTGGGCACCAGAGAAAAATACCCAGGACCGCCATCATGCTCGACACTCATGCCCCACCCCACCACTCCGTGTGGCTGCCGATCTTCGCCGGCCTGTGCGCCAGCCTGGTCAGCATCGGCCTGGCGCGCTTTGCGTACACGCCGTTGATTCCGTCGCTGATCCAGGCCCACTGGTTCAGCGCCAATGACGTGGTGTACCTCGGTGCCGCCAACCTGGTGGGTTACCTGATCGGCGCGCTGATCGGGCGGCCCATCGCCCAGCGCACCTCGAACAGGACTGCGCTGCGCATCATGATGGTGGCGGTGACCCTGGCGTTTTTCGCCTGCGGCTTCCCGCTGTCGGTGGTGTGGTTCTTCGCTTGGCGGCTGCTGTCGGGGATTGCCGGTGGCGCAATCATGGTGCTGGTGGCGGCGACCGTGTTGCCCCATGTTCCGGCAGCGCGCCGGGGCCTGGCCAGTGGCGCGATTTTCCTCGGTATCGGCCTGGGCATCGCCGGCTCCGGCACGCTGGTGCCGCCGCTGCTGAGCCTGGGTTTGCAGCAGACCTGGTTCGGCCTGGGCCTGCTGGCCGTGGTGTTGACCGCCGCCAGCTGGTTCGCCTGGCCGGCGGGCACGCTGCATGAAGACGCGCCGCCATCCGGCGCGGCCGTAGCAACGCCTTCCGGCGTGTACCTGCTGTTCGCCCAATACGCCTTCATGGCCGCGGGGCTGGTACCGGCGATGGTGTTCCTGGTGGATTACGTGGCCCGTGGCCTGGGGGCCGGGGCGCATATCGGCGCGATGATCTGGGTGATGTACGGCCTGGGGTCGATTGTGGGGCCGGTCACCTACGGGTTCCTGGCAGATAAACTGGGGGCGCGCTTGAGCATCCGCGTGGTGCTGGTGGTGCAGGCGATTGCCGTCGGTGCGTTGCCGTTTGCCGGCTCGTTGACTGGCCTGGCGGTCCTCGCGGTGATCCTCGGTTCTTTCCCGCCGGGCATCGTGCCGCTGGCGCTGGCGCGGGTGCACGAACTGATTCCCAACCATCATCAGCAGCAGGTCGCGTGGAGCCGTGCCACGGTGTCCTTTGCGACTTTCCAGGCGCTCTCGGGGTTTGCCTATTCCGCCCTGTTCAACGTCAGCGGAGGCCAGCATGCGCTGTTGTTCCTGATCGCCGCGGGGGCGATAGTGGTCGCCCTGGCCCTGGAACCGGGCATGCGCCTGCTGAACCGTCGGCCTTCCGACGCGGTCCCAACCCATACGCTCATCGCTGCAGGTAATCTAAAATGACGCTTCCCAAAGAAATGACCCTGATCGAAATCACCACCCCCGGTGGCCCCGAGGTGCTGCAACCACGCCGGGCAGATGTACCGGTGGCGGGCCCCGGCGAGATCTTGATTCGCGTGCATGCGGCCGGTGTCAATCGCCCCGACGCCCTGCAACGCGCCGGCAAGTACCCGATGAAACCCGGCATGAACCCGCTGCCTGGCCTGGAAGTGGCGGGCGAAGTCGCCGCGCTGGGCGACGGCGTGACCGAATACGCCGTGGGCGATAAGGTCTGTGCCCTGACCAATGGCGGCGGCTATGCGCAGTTCTGCACGGTGCCCGCCAGCCAGGCGCTGCCGATTCCTGAAGGCATGGACTGGATTCAAGCCGCCGCCGTGCCGGAAACCTTCTTCACCGTGTGGGCCAACCTGTTCGGCCTCGGCGATGCCCACACCGGCCAGCGCGTGCTGATCCACGGCGGCACCAGCGGCATCGGTACGACCGCGCTGATGCTGTGCCGCGAATTCGGCATCCAGGCCTTCGCCACCGCCGGCAGCGCCGACAAATGCGCGACCATCACCCAACTGGGCGGCGAGCCGATCAACTACCGGGAACAGGATTTTGCCGAGGTCATCGCGCAACAGACCGATGGCCAGGGCGTGGATGTGATCCTCGACATCATGGGGGCCTCGTATCTCAACAACAACCTCAAGGCCCTGGCCATGGACGGGCACCTGGTGATGCTGGGTTTCCTCGGCGGCGCCAAGGCCAACGACGTCGACCTGTTGAGCATCCTCGGCAAGCGCGCGGTGATTACCGGCTCGCTGTTGCGTGCGCGCAGCAAGGATGAAAAAGCCGCGATTGCCGCACAGTTGCGCGAGTACATCTGGCCGGTACTGGAGGCCGGGCGTTGCCTGCCGATCATCGACAAGGTGTACGAATACACCGACGCCGCCCAGGCCCATGCACGGATGGAAGGTGGGGACCATATCGGCAAGATTGTGTTGCGGGTGGAGTAACCAGCAGGCAACACAAAGCAAATGTGTGAGGGGCAAGCAGTAACCTGTAGTGAGCGGGCTTGCCCCGCGCTGGGTTGCGAAGCAGCCCCAATAAGAGCGCTGCAGTGTGTCAGGCAGCTCCGGGGCTGTGTTTGAGGCTGCTGCGCAGCCCAGCGCGGGGCAAGCCCGCTCACCACAAAAAGCCCGCTCACCACAGTTAATAGTGTTCCTTCTTAAATGGCTGGCATCAGGGCAAGCCCCCTCCCACATTGACCGCGTTCTTACTCGGAATAGGTGGGGTAGTCGATGTAGCCAACCTCCCCTCCACCATACATCCCCTCTTCCCGCAGCGGGTTCAACGGCCAGCCCTTGAATAGCCGTTGCGGCAGGTCCGGGTTGGCAATGAACGGCCGTCCGAACGCAATCAAATCCGCCAGCCCGGCGTCGACCAGTTTCGCGCCGCGTTCAGCGGTGTAGCGACCGGCGTAGATAATGCGACCGCTGAAGGTGCTGCGCACGGCTTCACGGAAGCTGTCGGGCAGCACGGGGGCGTTGTCCCAGTCGGCTTCGGCGATGGACACGTAGGCGATGCCCGACTGTTCCAGCACCTTGATCGCTTCGATGTAGGTGTGGTGCGGGTCTTCTTCTACCAGGCCGATGTACACACGGTCCTGGTCGGTGCCGCTGAACAACGGCGAGAACCGCACGCCCAGGCGCTCCGGCCCGACCACCTTGCTGACGGCTTCGACGATCTCGCGCAAAAAGCGCAGGCGATTGTGCAGCGAACCACCGTACTCATCGTCGCGCTGGTTGGCATGGGCCGAGATGAACTGGTTGACCAGGTAACCGTTGGCCGAATGAATTTCCACACCGTCAAACCCGGCGTCCAGGGCATTGCGTGCGGCCTGGGCGTAGTGCCCGACCAATTCTTCAATCTCGAGCACGCTCAAGGCGCGAGGCACCGGCGGTTGCTTCAATTCACCCGTGCCAGGCCCGGTCTCGATAAAGGCCTTGGCTTGCCGGGCTTGAATCGCCGACGGTGCCACCGGTGCGGCGCCGTCAGGCTGCAAGGCGTTGTGGGACACACGGCCCACATGCCACAGCTGGGCAAAGATCACCCCGCCTTCGGCATGCACCGCGTCGGTGACCTTGCGCCAGCCGTCGATCTGCGCCGGGGTGTAGATGCCCGGCGTCCAGGCATAACCCTGGCCACGGGGTTCGATCTGGGTGCCTTCGCTGACCATGAAACCGGCCTTAGCGCGCTGGCGGTAATACTCGGCCATCAGGTCGGTGGCGATATCGCCGGGCTGGGCGCTGCGCTGGCGCGTCAACGGTGGCAGCACGATACGGTTGTTCAAGGTGTGACGGCCCAGTTTGACCGGGGTACTTAAAACGCTGTTAGTCATTGGGGTATTCCAAATTCGAGACGAGCAAAAGCATTGGCGACTGTTGCAAGTCGCCAATGAATGAAAGGGTTAATTAACTTACGCGGTGAGTTTGAGCAGCGCCTTGGCCACGTCACTGGAACTGGCAGGGTTCTGCCCAGTGATCAGCAAACCATCTTCGAGCACGAAGGATTGCCAGTCGGCGCCCTTCTGATAGTTGCCGCCCAGTGCCTTGAAATCATCTTCAATCAGGAACGGCACCACCTCGGTCAGGCCCACCGCCGCTTCTTCCGAGTTGGAGAAGCCGGTGACGCGACGGCCCTTGACCAGCGGCTCGCCATTGACCGCCTTGACGTGGCGCAAGGCGCCCGGTGCGTGGCAGACAAAGCCGATGGGCTTTCCGGCACGTTCGAAGGACTCGATCAGGGCGATGGACACCGGCGACTCTGCCAGGTCCCACAGCGGGCCGTGGCCGCCTGGGTAGAACACGGTGTCGAAGTCGTCAGCGTTGACCGTGTCCAGCTTGACCGTGCTGGCCAGGGCCTGTTGCGCGGCAGGGTCGGCGGCAAAGCGGCGAGTCTGCTCGGTTTGCGCGTCGGGCGCGTCACTCACCGGGTCCAGGGGTGGCTGGCCACCGGCCGGGGACGCCAGCACCAGTTCGGCGCCGGCGTCCTTGAACACGTAATAGGGTGCGGCAAATTCTTCGAGCCAGAAGCCGGTCTTGCGGCCGGTGTCGCCAAGCTGGTCGTGAGAGGTCAGTACCATTAATACTTTCATTTTCCAGTGCCTCGATCAGTGAATGTCAGTGTGTCCAGGGCAACCCAACAGCTGTCGGGTCAGCAGCAACGCCTCCTCAAAAGGCGCGGATGTCCGGGTGATCTTGCTCATCACGCTGGTCCCCAGCCACAGCGCGTACAGGCGCCGGGCCAGGCTTGCAGGGGCTTGGTCGACGGCCAGGGAACCGTCCTCAAGGCCACGCTGTATGGCGATGGCGAGTAAATCGATGGTGCGCGACGTGCCACGTTCCAGCGCCAGGCGCATGGGCTCTGAAAGGTCTGACACCTCCGCACCCAGTTTGACGGCAAGGCATTTGCCCGCATCGGTGCAACCGGTCTGATTGTCGATCCAGGCCTGCCAATAACGCATCAACTTGGCGTGCTGGGATAAACCGGGTTGGTCGAACAGTTGCTGCATGCCGTGCACGTAGTTGTCGAAGTAGGTGTCGAGCAACACGACACCGAAGCCATCCTTGGAATTGAAGTAGTGATAGAACGAGCCTTTAGGCACCTCGGCGGCTTGCAGTATTTCGTTCAAGCCCACCGCAGAAAAACCTTTGCGGCCGACAATCAATCGCGCCGTATCAAGAATGGTCTGCCGTGCACTTTTAGTTTCGCTGCTCATGCTTCACTCCGTCCGATTAGACCAGTCGTCTAGTTCGTTGAGGGAATGTTAGGGGCCGCGCCAACCCCTCACAATGTCATATGCGCAAGGATTCCGGACATGACCCGAAGTCGGTTGCCGTTTTCCCGGCAGCCGCCGACAATCCACCCTCCCACGCCCCTGGAGACATGCGATGCACAGCGTTGCGCTGATGGTTTACCCGAACTTCCAATCCCTGAGCCTCAGCCTGGGCTCGGTGTTCGAGTGCGCGAACCTGCTGCGTGGAGAGCCTGCCTATGAGTTTCACCTGGTGTCGGAAAGCGGCGGCGCGGTGATGACGTCCCAGGGCTTTTCGGTGAACACCTCGCCCCTGCGGCCCCAAGGCTACGACACGCTGATCGTCAGCGGTTACCTGGAGTTTCGCCTGCCGGAGGCCAACCTGCTGGCACTGGTCAAGGCCGCCTCGGCCCAATCGCGGCGTGTCGCCTCGTTGTGCATGGGCATCTTCGTGCTGGCCGAGGCCGGCTTGCTCGACGGCAAGCGCACCACCACCCACTGGATCCACGCGCCGGCCTTTCGCAAGCGCTACCCGGACATCCGCCTGGAAGAAGACAAGCTGTTTATCGTTGACGGCCAGGTATGGACCGGCGCCGGCATGAGTGCCGGGGTGGACATGGCGCTGGCCATGGTGGAGAACGACCTGGGCAGCGACCTCGCCCGGCGCATTGCGCGCAAGCTGGTGATCGCCCAGCGCCGGGGCAGCGAGCAATCGCAGTTGTCTGCACTGTTGGAGCTGGACCCCAAGTCCGACCGTGTGCAACTGGCCCTGGCCTACGCCCGCGAAAACCTCACCCATGACCTGTCGGTGGACGCCCTGGCCGAGGTGGCCCGGCTGAGCCCACGTCAATTCAGCCGGGTATTTCGCGAAGAAACCGGGCAGACGCCGGCCAAGGCCATCGAATCCCTGCGGGTTGAAGCCGCACGGGCGATGATGGAAACCAGCCGTCATCCGGTGGAAGTGGTGGCCCGCGAAACCGGGTTCGGTGATCGCGAGCGCATGCGCCAGGCGTTTCTAAGGGCGTTCGGGCAGCCGCCCCAGGCGATGCAGCACACCTTTAATGCAACACCGCCCGCGTAACCAGGTAACTCATCAACTGCGGGTCATCCGCCAGTTCAAGGGCGTGCACCGGGCGCGGCAGGTTATCCAGCACCGTACGCCAGAACGCCTGGGACACTTCGTCCTGGTCATAAAACCGCACCAGCCAATCCGCCTCGCCGCTGCACAACACCTGGGTGGCGATGGCGCGGCCGATGCCTTTGCGGCGATAGCGCTTGAGGATAAACAGGTCGGCCAGTTCCAGGGCGTCGATGCCCGGCAACTCGCTGCCCTCGATCAGCAGGAAGCCGGCGATATAGCCGTCCACCAACAACAGGTTGGCGCTCCAGTGCGGGTCTTGCCAGTAGCGGTTCAGGTGCTGGTCATGGATGTAGAAACGGCCGTCCGCCTCGACATCTTCCTGCTCCCAGTCCGACGATTCATAGGCGTAGTACTGGTAGAGATTGCGGATCAGCTCGGCTTCTTCGGGGCCGGTCTGGATCAGTTCCACGGTGGTTTCAGGCATGGGGCTCTCGGTCAAAAAACGCAGGGCGCCATTGTTCACAAAACCTCGGCGCAGTCCAATAGCGCCGCGAACCTTTCTACTTGCTGAACCGATTGCAAATAGCGACGAGCCCTGCCGAAGCGCTGAAACATTTCGAATAAACTCCGCCGGCTCGCCACTTTTTCAAGGACACGCACTTTGACCAACGTCTGTACCGCCGGCCTGGATGTGGGCTTCGCCTCCCTGGATTACCTGCAGATCTTTATCCTGGGCGTGATCCAGGGCATTACCGAATTGCTGCCGGTCTCCTCCACCGCCCATATGCGTGTGGTGCCCGCCCTGCTCGGCTGGCAAGACCCCGGCTCGGCGTTTTCGGCGGCCATGCAGCTGGCGGCACTGGCGGCGGTGGTCAGTTACTTCTGGCGCGATGTGCGCCAAGTGACCACGGGCAGCATCGACGCGGTGCGCCGGGGCGACTACAACGATCCATGGTTCAAGCTGGCCGTGGCGATTGTGTTGGCGACCATTCCGATCGGGATCGCCGGGCTGGCCTTGTCGTCGACCCTGAACGCCTGCAATTCGCCGCTGCGCGGGCTGCTGGTGATCGGTATTTCCTGCGTGGTAATGGCGGTGCTGCTGGCGGCGGCCGAGCTGCGTGCCCGGCATACCCGCGAGGTCAGCCAGATGCGCCTGCGGGATGCGCTGATCGTCGGGGTCGCGCAGATCGGCGCGTTGATTCCGGGCGTATCGCGTTCCGGCTCGACCCTCACCGCGGCCCTGTTCCTCAACTTCAAACGCGAAGAAGCCGCGCGCTTTTCCTTCCTGCTGGGCCTGCCCGCCATCGCCCTCGCCGGCTTGAAGGAGCTGTGGGTGTTGCTGCATGCCGATATGCCCGCCCATGCCTGGCCGCATTTGTTGTTCGGGCTGGTGGTGGCCAGCGTCTCGGCGTTCTTCGCGATCTGGGGCCTGATGAAGTTCCTCGAGCGGTTCTCCACCTGGCCGTTTGTGATCTATCGCGCGCTGCTGGGGGTGTTCCTGATTGTGGCCGTCAGTACCGGGCTGCTGGGTTGATATAACACCCGGCATCAATCTCATGTGGGAGGGGGCTTGCCCCCGATGAGGGCGTGTCAGTTGATGCAACTTTAACTGACCCAATGCTATCGGGAGCAAGCCCCCTCCCACATTTGAACTGCTTTGCTTTACAGCCCGCCCGTACGCTCCGCCAGTGTTTCGAGCAGGTCAGCCGACGGCACGAAAAACAACCCGCCGGTGACCGCTGTGCTGAAGTCGAGCAAGCGGTCGTAGTTGCCTGCCGGGCGGCCGACGAACATGTTTTCCAGCATCTGCTCCAGCGGCTGCGGCGAGCGTGCGTAGCCGATGAAGTAGGTGCCGAACTCCCCGGCCCCCGGGCGGCCGAAGGGCATGTTGTCGCGCAGGATTTTGACTTCTTCGCCGTTCTCGTCGGTGATCACGGTCAGGGCGCTGTGGGCATTGCTCGGCTTGGCGTCTTCGCCTAACTCGATATCCGACAGCTTGGTACGCCCGATCACCTTCTCCTGGGCTTCCACCGTCAGGCTGTTCCAGGCGGTCATGTTGTGCAGGTATTTCTGCACCAGCACGTAGCTGCCGCCTTCGAATCCGGGGTCTTCGTCGCCGACGATAGTGAAGCCCACGGCCTTGCGCCCCACCGGGTTCTCGGTGCCGTCGACAAAGCCAATGATGCTGCGCATGTCGAAGTAGCGGAAACCCTGGACTTCATCCACCACCTTCACGCTATCGCCCAGGGCGGTCATCAGTTGGGTGGCGAGTTCAAAGCACAGGTCCATCTGCTCGGCGCGGATATGCAGGAGGATGTCGCCGGGCGTCGACACCGCCATGCGCCCTTCCACACCGAACTCCCGAAACGGGTGCAACGCCGCCGGGCGCGGTGCGCCGAACAAGCGGTCCCAGGCCTGCGAGCCAAAGCCGCAGACGCAGGTGAGGTTGCCCGCCGGCACGCGTTTGCCCACCGAACGCACCAGCCCGGCGATGTCTGCGCACCAGGCGCGCACGCCGTCTTCACTGCCGGGGGCGACGGTGGCGACCATAAAGATCGCGCTGCTGGTAATCGGGTGGCAGACGGACTGCGGTTCAAGAGGCGGCTGAACGGAGGAAGTCGGCATGGGGCAAATCCAGGCTAGGGGCGGAAGTGAACCCGCGCAGGTTAGCAGATCATTTCCGACACGCCTGCCACACGTCGCGAATCAAGGCCTTGAGCTGCAACGCCTCGGCCCAGCGATCACTGATTTCACGCCCATCGGCGCCGGTGATGGCATAGGGCGGCGGGCCCAGTTCGCAGGTGAAGGACAGGCTGTGCGGGGTGTCGGGGCGGGCCAGCCAGTCCTCGATCCCGTAGCGCCACCACTGGGTAAAGCGCTGCACCCAGGCCTGGTGCTGAGGGAACGCCAGCGACACCTGCACCTGTTCACTGCTGGCCACACGGCCATGAAAGCCCCAGCTGTGGCGCAGGATCGTGCGGATCTGCTCGTCGTCTTCGGCGGCGCCGGGCTCGGGCAGCTCGCGGCCGACCACGTAGTGAGACAGGTCGGCCAGCAGCTTCAAATCGGGCATCTGCGCCAGCAAGTCGAGGGTGAACAACAGGTCGCTGGTGAGGCGATAGCGGTGGGTTTCCAGCAGCACCGGAAAATCCACCTGCTCGGCCAGGCGTTGCCAGCCTTCGATCAAGCGGGCGGCTTCGGTTTGGGTGCGCGGGCGCACATCGGCTTGCAGGGTGAGGTGGTGGCAGCCGTGGCGGCTGATCACATCCAGTGCCGCCGCCAGGTCGTCGACGCTTTGCGGGAACAACTGGCCTTCGATCTGCAGGCCCCGCGCCGTGGCGGCTGCGTGCAGGCGCGCGACATTGGCGGCGTGCCAGTAGTGATCGGTAATGCCGTCGAAACCGGCGGCCTTGATGCGGTCGAGTTGGGCCTCCATGGGGCCGGGCTCGGTGTGCATCGCCCAGAGGGATTGGAATACCAGGAATTGGCGCATATCAGCCTCGCAGCAGGTGTTTGAGGGACACGTCGGGGTCGGCCAGGCTGGCCGCGTTCAGGGCGATGCGCGCGCTGATCAGGCGTTCGCACAGCTTGACGTCCTTGGCCACGCTGTTGCCGGGGCCCCAGCCGCAGGCGCCTTGCAAACGTTGGTCGGCGTCGAGGTAGAACAGCAACAGCCCCGCGCCCGGCAAGGCACGGCTGACGGTCAGCGGCGTGATCACGCCCACGGTCTGCAAGCCCCAGTCGTACTGGTCGGACCAGAAGCCGGGCAGCGCTTCGAACGGCTCATCACGCCCGAGCATGTTCAGTGCGGCATGCCGCCCTTGGGCCTCGGCATTGCGCCAGGTTTCCTGGCGCTGGTACTCACCGCCGAGGCGAAACTCGCACACGTCACCTGCCGCGTAGATGTCCGGCGCGCTGGTGCGCAGGTGCGCGTCGACGCGAATGCCCTGCCCCACCTCCAGCCCCGCCGCCACGGCCAGCTCGATATTCGGTTGCATGCCGATGCCGACCACCACCCGGTCGCAGGGCAGTAACTGCCCGTCCACCAGTTGCACCGCCTCTGCATGGATCGACTCCAACGCCACATTCAAGCGCACGTCGACACCCTGTTGGCGATGCACCTGCAGCAGCGCTTCGGAGATGACCGGCGCCAGCACCCGGCCCGCCAAGCGCGGCCCGGCTTCGAGCACCGTCACCTCACAGCCCAGGCCACGGGCGGTCGCCGCGACTTCCAGGCCGATAAACCCGCCGCCGACAATCACCAGCCGCGCTCCGGGCCGCAATGCGGATTTCAGCGCCAGCGCTTCATCATGGGTGCGCAGGTACAACACGTTGGCCCGCGCCTGGGGCAAGCGTCGCGCCCTGCCGCCGGTGGCCAGCAACAGCCCGGAGTAGCTCAACCACTGGCCGTCGGCCAATTGCAGGCGGTGTTGCGACGGGTCCAATTGGCTGACCGGGTTACCGGCGATATGTTCGATGCCTAACTCGGCGAGCCGGGCGCTGTCGCACAGGCTGCAGCCGGCCAGGTCCATGCTGCCCTGCAACAGGCCCTTGGAAAGGGGCGGCCGCTCGTAGGGCACGTGCGGTTCGTCGCCGATCAGGATGAGGCGCCCGCTGTAGCCTTCTTCACGCAGGGTCAATGCCGCGCGGCCACCGGCATGGCCGGCGCCGACGATGATCAGGGCGGCGTTCATCATCAAGCCATGACGGCGAGCAACACCCGCCCCGCTTCGACCCGCACCGGATAGGTCTTGAGGTTGACGCACACCGGCGCGCCCAGGGCCTTGCCCGAGCGGTAATCGAAGCGCCCGTTGTGCTTGGGGCACTCGATCACATGGTCCATCACCAGGCCGTCGGCGAGGTGGATTTTCTCGTGGGTGCACAGGCCGGCGGTGGCGAAAAACTCATTGTCCGCCGAGCGGAACACCGCGTAGGTGTGCGCCCCGTGGTCGAAGCGCAGCACGTCTTCCGCGTCTATTTCGCCCACGGCGCAGACGTCGATCCATTGATCGTTCATGGCGTTTTCTCTTGTTCTTGGGTGGGATTCAGCCGGCAGTGGCTTCTGCATGCATCGGGGCCCTGGCGGCCGGTTCAGCGCTGGGGCGGATGGGACGCTGGACGAAGTAAGTCGGATCCCTGCGCTGCTTCCAGATCGTCGGAAGGATCTCCTTGTACGCCTCGAACAGGTTGGCGTACGGCGGCGGGCAGTCGCTGCGGATCTCTTCGTGCAATTGCGCCAAGGCGTGGTACGGCACCATCGGGTACATGTGGTGTTCGAGGTGGTAGTTCATGTCCATGTAGATAAAGCGCAGCACGCGGTTCATGTAGATGGTGCGGCAGTTGCTGCGGTGGTCGAGCACATCTTCGGCCAGGCCCACATGCTGGGTGAGGCCGAACACGTAGCCGAGCCAGGCGCCGTAGATACTTGGCAGCCCAACCAGCATCAGCGGCAACCAGCTGTGCAGGTACAACGCGGTGCCGATCACCAGCGCATAAATACCGACCCAGATACGCGCGGCGCGGAACACCTTGGGCCACTCGGATTCGGGGATGAAATCCGCCTCCTGGGCACTCATCTGGCCGATGGCATGGCGCGCCACACCGCTGAAGGTCTTCCAGGCCAGGGGCAGGTTGAACAGGCTGAGAAACATCATCGGCAGGCTCGGCGGGCGAGGCTCGACGATCTCCGGGTCGCGGCCGACGACGATGGTGTCGGTGTGGTGCCGGGCATGGCTCCAGCGCCACACGTGGGGTTCGAAGATGCACATGAAGCTTGCGACCTGATACAGCACGTCGTTCATCCAGCGGGTCTTGAACGCGGTGCCGTGGCCGGTTTCGTGCCAGCGCGGGTTGGACGCGGTGCCGTACAGCACGCCATAGACGAGGAAGAACGGCACGCAGGCCCACGTGCCCCAGAACCAGTAGCCGCCGAAGCCGGTGACGAACAGCGCGACCACCCACATAGCGGTGTCGAGCAAGGCCGGGCCGTCGCGGCGTTGCATCAGTTCTTTCATGCGTTTACGGGAAATCGGCGATTGGTACCAACTGGCCGAGACCAGGCCTTTTTCCGCCGCGCGGGCGGCTTCGGGGCCGGTGAGGCTGTAGTCGCGCCGAGCGGTGTGAGCGGTGTGTTCAGGCATTGTTATTGTTCTCCGCAAGCGAGAGGTTTCAGGTGCTTTGCGAAACCAACGATAGAGCGCGGCTAAATCACCCTCAAGGCCTTGAATCCATTCCCTATCAAGCTATCATCCAGGCCCAGCGGGGCTTGATAGTTTTCTATCAAGACGCTCAAGGGGGCTGTCATGAACAACAATAAACGCCCGACCATCGCCACCGTCGCCGCCCATGCGGGCCTCAGCGTGGCCACCGTCGACCGCGTGCTGAATGCGCGCGCGCCGGTCAATCCGCAAACGGCCGAGCAGGTGTTCCAGGCTGCCGAAGCGGTGGGCTATTTTGCTGCACGGTTGATCGGCCAGCGCATACGCGAACGCCGGCCCACCTATCGCTTCGGCATCCTGCTGCTGGGCACCGCCCAGGCGTTCTATGCCCACCTGGCGCAGTCGATCAGCGAGGCGGCGCAGCATCACGCCAGCGCCAACCTGACCTGCCAATTCGACTACATCAACGACCGCACACCCAGCGCCATCGTCGCGCAGATCGAACAACTGGCCGTGCAGTGCGATGGCCTCGCCGTGGTCAGCTTCGCCCACCCGCTGATCAACGCCTGCCTGGCGCAGATCCGCGAGGCCGGCGTGCCGGTGGTGGCCCTGCTCTCGGATATTCATGAGCAAGCCCTTGAACCCTACGTGGGCCAGGACAACCACGTGGTCGGCCGCACCATGGGCTGGCTGCTCGCCCGCACCTGCGGCGCACGCAAAGGCAGCGTGGGGATCCTGCTCGGCGGCCATCGCTTCCTCGGTCACCAGGCACGGGTCGAAGGCCTGTACAGCTACCTCGCCGAACACGCCCCCGGCCTCAAGCCGCTGGAGCCACTGATCAACCTGGACAACTGCGACATCACCGAAGAAGCCACCCTCGACCTGCTCACCCGCCACACCGACCTGCGCGGCCTGTGCGTGGTGGGCGGCGGCGGCGACGGCATCATCAGCGCCCTCGCGCAACTGCCCAAACGCCCGGCGTTGTGCTGCATTTTGCAGGAGTCCACGGCGCTGTCACGCCAGGCACTGAGCCAGGGGTTGATCGATGTGGTGATGGACTCACAGCCCAGGCAGACGGCGAACGCGCTGGTGCAGTTGCTGGTGGAATTGCAGGGTGCCGAGGGGTTTGATCCGGGGCGGCATCGGGTGCATATCGCGCCGCAGATTGTGACGTCGGAGAACATGTGTACCTGATACATGGAGATCAAAATGTGGGAGGGGGCTTGCCCCGGTACAAACCGGGGACATCGTTTACATTTCTAACCGGGGACATGGTTTACAGGCTAATACGCATGATCAGGAGGTAACTGATCATGCCCTGGAACCAAGAGTCCCCCATGAATCAAAGAATCAAGCTGGTAGCTGATTGGCTTTCTGGCAACTTCACCAAAAGCCAGTTGGCACGCCGCTTTGACGTTAGCCGACCTACCGTCGATAAGTGGATTGCCCGGCACGACGGCGACTTGAGGTCTTTATCCGAACTGTCCCGGCGACCTC
>NZ_FOZO01000018.1:0-110088 GCF_900116055.1 Pseudomonas sp. NFACC42-2 | reverse complement strand
GGCCAGATTGCGGTGTGTGAAGACGCAATGAACCGAAAGTTCGAGATTTCACAAAACACCGACAGCTGTCACATACCCAATTTGCTGAAGCGAGGCCAGCTGGTCACGACTCAGTACCCGAATTTCTTGACGACCATAGAGCATTGGAACCACCTGATCCCATCCCGAACTCAGTAGTGAAACGATGCATCGCCGATGGTAGTGTGGGGTTTCCCCATGTGAGAGTAGGTCATCGTCAAGATTAAATTCCGAAACCCCATTTGCGAGAGCAGATGGGGTTTTGTTTTGCGCGCTCGAAAAGTGCGAAGAGGCGCCTCGGGAGGGTCTTCAGTGCTAAAGTCCATGCCCTCGATTTTGCTTTTCCCAAGGAAGCCGTTATGCCGGATGCGACGTCCCTCAGCGCTGGATTCATGGTGGTTCACGGCAACCGCTTGGACGAACTGCGCAGCCTGGTGGTGAGTTGGATGCGCCGTTATCCGCTGGCGCCCTTGGAAAACGAAATCGCCCTGGTACAAAGCAACGGCATTGCCCAGTGGCTCAAACTGGCCTTGGCTGAAGACCCGCAAGACGACGATATGGGAGGCTGCGGAATTGCCGCCGCCATCGATGTACAGCTCCCCGGCAGCTTCATGTGGCAGCTCTATCGCATGGTCCTGGGACGTGACGAAATCCCTCCAAAATCCCTGCTCGATAAAGCCCCGCTCACTTGGCGCCTGATGCGCCTGCTCCCGGAACTCATCGATCAACAGCACTTCGAGCCGTTGCAACGTTTCTTGACCCACGACTCCGACCTGCGCAAACGCTACCAACTGGCGGAACGACTGGCTGACCTGTTCGACCAATACCAGGTCTACCGCGCTGACTGGCTGGAAGACTGGGCTGCCGGCCGCCATCAATTGCGTAACGGTCGAGGCGAATCAAAGCCACTCAACCCGGCCAACTGCTGGCAGGCCGAGTTATGGCGTGCGCTGTTATTGGACGTCGGTGAAGAGGGCATGGCCGAAAGCCGCGCCGGCGTACACCAGCGCTTCATTGAACGTATCAACGCGCTTGAGCAAGCACCGAAGGGGTTGCCTTCCCGGGTGATTGTCTTCGGGATTTCTTCCTTGCCCGCCCAAGCGCTGGAGGCGCTGGCCGGCCTGGCCCGTTTCAGCCAAGTCCTGCTGTGCGTGCACAACCCGTGTCGCCACCATTGGTCCGACATCGTGGCCGACAAAGACCTGCTGCGTAACGAATACAAACGCCAGGCGCGCAAAGCCGGCATGCCCGTTACCATCGACCCACAAACCCTGCACCAACACGCCCATCCGCTGTTGGCCGCCTGGGGCAAACAAGGTCGTGATTACATCAGCCTGCTGGACAGTTACGACGATCCCAACAGCTACCGCGCCGCTTTTCGCGATGGTCGAATCGACCTGTTCAGCGACAGCGAGCCCACCACACTGCTCAACCAGCTTCAGGACGATATCCTCGAACTGCGCCCGCTCAATGAGACTCGGGAACAATGGCCGGCTGTCGATCTGGAGCGTGATACATCCATCCGCTTCCACATTGCCCACAGCGCCCAACGCGAAGTGGAGATTCTCCACGACCAATTGCTCCAACGCTTCAGCGCCGACCCCACGCTTCGCCCAAGGGACATCATCGTCATGGTCCCCGACGTCGACAGCTATGCGCCCCATATCCGCGCGGTATTCGGTCAACTGGACAGAATCGATCCCCGCTTCATCCCCTTTACCCTCACCGATCAAGGCCAGCGCGGCCGCGATCCCCTGCTGATCGCCGTTGAACACCTGCTCAAACTCCCTGACAGCCGCTTCCCCGTCAGCGAGATTCTCGATCTGTTGGACGTCCCGGCCTTGCGCGAACGCTTCGCCATCAAGGAGCGCGATCTGCCCACGCTGCACCGCTGGATCGAAGGCGCTGGCATCCGTTGGGGCCTCAACGCCGAGCAACGTGCGGGACTCGGTCTGCCGAGTGAACTGGAACAAAACAGCTGGCGATTTGGCCTTCGCCGTATGCTTCTAGGCTACGCCGTCGGCACCGGTGCAGCCTGCGAAGGCATTGAGCCCTACGACGAAATCGGCGGACTTGATGCGGCCTTGATCGGCCCCCTGGTCGCTTTGCTCGATGCCCTCGGCGATGCCCATCAAGCGCTGTCACAACCCGCGCCGCCCCACGAATGGGGCGAGCGTCTGCAACGCCTGATGCAACTCTTCTTCCTACCCAGCAGCGAGCACGACGACTACCTGTTGGGTCAGCTCGAGCAACTCAGGGAAACCTGGTTGGAAACCTGCGAGTCCGTTGGTCTGCAGGATGAGTTACCGCTTACCGTAGTCCGCGAAGCCTGGCTGGCCGGCCTTGACCAAGGACGTCTGTCCCAGCGTTTTCTCGCCGGAGCTGTCAATTTTTGTACCCTGATGCCCATGCGCGCGATCCCGTTCAAGCTGGTGTGCCTGCTCGGCATGAACGATGGCGACTACCCACGCGCCCAGCCACCGCTGGATTTCGACCTGATGGGCAGCGACTACCGTCCCGGCGACCGTTCGCGCCGCGAAGACGACCGTTACCTGCTGCTCGAGGCCCTGCTGTCCGCCCGCGACCAGCTCTATATCAGCTGGGTCGGCCGTAGCATCCGCGATAACAGCGAGCGCCCGGCCTCTGTACTCATCGGCCAACTGCGCGACCATATCGCCAGTGGCTGGCACAACGCACAAGAAACACCGCTACTGGACGCGATGACCCAGGAACACCCGCTCCAACCCTTCAGCGCCCGCTATTTCCACGAAGGTGATGTGCTGTTCAGCTACGCCCGCGAATGGCAGTTACTCCACCAAGCTGTGGATAACGTCCCCAAAGAGGATCAACTGGCGCAGCACCAACAGGAAGAGCCCCTGAGTCTCGGCCAGTTGCAGGACTTCCTGCGCAACCCGGTCAAACACTTCTTCAGCCAGCGTCTGAAAGTGTTCTTCGAAGCCGCTGAAGTACCCTTGGCCGATGAAGAACCCTTCGTGCTTGACGCGCTGCAACGCTACAACCTGAGCGACAGCCTGTTGAACGCTGCGCTGTCCCAGCCCGAACACCTCGACCAGGCCCTCAACGCCCAGGCCCTGCGGCTGCAAGGCAGTGGCCTGTTGCCGATGGTCGGTTTCGGCGAGTGCCTGCGCAACGAACTCATTGAGCCCCTGCCCGACTTGTTGCAACGCTACCAGCAGTTGCTGGCGCTCTGGCCAACGCCACACACTGCCGCAGAGCCGATCAGTTTCGAGCATCAAGGTATAGCGCTGGAAGGCTGGATCAGCGGCCTGCATCGACGCAGTGATGGCGGATTGCTGAGTGTCACCACCATCCCCAATAGCATCGGCTCGATCAAAACACGCAAATGGCATCGACTGATTCGTCCTTGGGTCAATCATGTGGTGGCCTGCGCCTGCGGTCTGTCGTTGAGCACGGGGTTGGTGGCCAGCGACGATACGTTGCTACTGGCCCCGCTGGATCAGCCCATCGCCCGGGAAATCCTCGGCAACCTGCTGTTGGCCTGGCACAGCGGCATGAGAGAACCGCTGCCGGTAGCCGTCAAGACCGCCTTCGCCTGGCTCAGCCAGACCGATCCGGTCAAAGCCCACGCCGCCGCGAGCAAAGCCTATGAAGGCGACGGCCTGACCACCGACGGCGAGCGTCGCGAAACCCCGGCGCTCACCCGACAGTTCCCCGATTACGCCGCCCTGGTCGCCAGCGAAGAGTTCGAAGGCTGGTGCGAAACCTTGTATCGACCGCTCATCAACGCCCCGTGGCGATCACTCACAGGCGAGGAGGCCGGCCCATGAGCAGCAAACCCTTGGCCCTGGCCTTCCCGTTGCATGGCAGCCAGCTGATTGAAGCCAGCGCCGGCACCGGCAAAACCTTCACCATCTCCGCCTTGTACCTGCGTCTGGTCCTTGGCCACGGTGGCGACGAGTCCGGTTTCGGCCGTGAACTGCTGCCGCCGCAAATCCTCGTGGTGACCTTTACCGATGCCGCCACCAAAGAGCTGCGTGAGCGCATCCGCATTCGCCTGGCCGAAGCTGCACGTTTCTTCCGCGAGGAGATTGAACAGCCCGACGCGCTGATCGCCGACCTGCGTGCGCAATACCTCCCCGAGCAATGGCCCGCCTGCGCCAACCGCCTGGACATCGCCGCCCAGTGGATGGATGAAGCGGCGGTTTCCACGATTCACAGTTGGTGCCAGCGCATGCTGCGCGAACACGCGTTCGACAGCGGCAGCCTGTTCATCCAGACCCTGGAAACCGACCACAGTGACCTGCTCGGCGAAGTGCTTCGCGATTATTGGCGACTGTTCTGCTACCCGATGCACGACGACGCACTCAACTGGGTACGCAACAACTGGGGCGGCCCGGCCGCGTTGATGCCACGCGTGCGCGCACTGTTCGGCAGCGAACGGCCGACGGATGAAACCCGCGACCCCGCCGAGTTGATCAACGCTTGCCTGCAAGAACGCCGTGAAGCGTTGATAAACATCAAGGCTCCCTGGCAACAATGGGCCGCCGAGCTACGCGATATCTGCCTGCAAGCCGTAGCCGCCAAAGCCGTTCACGGCCGCAAGATGCAAGCGCGTTACTTCGAGCCCTGGTTCGAAAAGATCAGCGCCTGGGCCGCTGACGAAACCCTCGAGCAACTGGACATCGGCACCGGCTTCACCCGCCTCACCCCCGACGGCATGGCCGAAGCCTGGAAGGGCGACCCGCCGCAACACCCCGGCATCGACGCCATGGCCGGCCTCAAGGCCGCCCTCGACGCGCTGCCAACCCCCGACGCCGCTGTGTTGCAACACGCTGCCGGTTGGGTCGGTAAACGTTTCGAAGAAGAAAAACGCCGTCGCGCCGAAATGGGCTTCGACGACATGCTGATCCGCCTCAACGCCGCCCTGCAGGCCGATGGCGGCGAGCGTCTGGCCAGTGTGATCCGCGAGCAGTTCCCGGTGGCCCTGATCGACGAGTTCCAGGACACCGACCCTGTGCAATACAGCATCTTCGACAGTATTTACCGCATCGAAGAGAACCACCTCGACAGCGGCCTGTTCCTGATTGGCGACCCCAAGCAAGCCATCTACGCCTTCCGCGGCGCCGATATCTACACCTACCTGCGCGCGCGCAAATCCACGCTCGGCCGTCACCACACCCTGGGCACCAACTTCCGTTCCAGCCATGCGATGGTCGACGCGGTGAACCACGTGTTCCTGCGCGCGGAAACCGGCCGCGGCGCGTTCCTGTTCCGGGAGTCGAACGGCGACAACCCGGTGCCGTTCCATCCGGTGCTATCCCAAGGCCGTAAGGAAAAACTGCAGGTCGACGGCCAAACGTTGCCGGCAATGAACCTGTGGCACCTGCCCACCGACCAGCCGGTTTCCAACGCGGTGTACCGCCAACAACTGGCCGGTGCCTGTGCCACCCGGATTGTCGAGCTGCTCAACGGCGGGCAGCAAGGTACGGCCGGTTTCCTGCAAGCGGACGACAGCTTCCAAGGCGTACTGCCGTCGGACATCGCCATCCTCGTGCGCGACGGCAAGGAAGCCCAGGCCGTACGCGCCGAGTTGGCAGCCCGTGGCGTGCGCAGCGTGTACCTGTCCGACAAGGACTCCGTCTTCGCCGCCCAGGAAGCCCACGACCTGCTCGCCTGGCTCAAGGCCTGCGCCGAGCCGGACGTCGAGCGGCCGCTGCGGGCGGCCCTGGCTTGCGTCACCTTGAACCTGTCACTGCCGGAACTGGAGCGTCTGAACCAGGACGAACTGGCGTGGGAAAGCCGCGTGATGCAGTTCCGAGGCTACCGCACGATCTGGCGCACCCAAGGCGTGTTGCCGATGCTGCGTCGCCTGCTGCACGACTTCAAACTGCCGCAAACCCTGATCGTCCGCAGCGACGGCGAACGTGTGCTGACCAACCTGTTGCACCTCAGCGAGTTGTTGCAACAAGCCGCGTCGGAACTGGACGGCGAACAGGCGTTGATCCGCCACCTGGCCGAACACCTGGCGTTGTCCGGCCAGGCCGGCGAAGAGCAAATCCTGCGCCTGGAAAGTGACGAGCAACTGGTCAAGGTGGTGACCATTCACAAATCCAAGGGCCTGGAGTACGACCTGGTCTTCCTGCCTTTCATCTGCTCGGCCAAGCCGGTCGACGGCAGTCGCCTGCCGCTGCATTACCACGACGAACACGGCAAATCCCATGTCAGCCTGCGCCCGACCGCCGAGTTGATCGCCCAGGCCGACGATGAGCGCCTGGCCGAAGACCTGCGTTTGTTCTACGTGGCCCTGACCCGCGCCAAACATGCCTGCTGGCTGGGCGTTGCCGACCTCAAGCGTGGCAACAGCAGCAGCTCGGTACTGCACCTGTCGGCGCTGGGTTACTTGCTCGGCGCCGGTGCGTCGTTGAGTGAATCCGCCGGCCTCGCGCGTTGGCTGTTGGATCTGCAGGACGGCTGCCCGGCCATCCACTACGCCCCAGTGCCCGACGCCCAGGACATCCTGTTCCACCCGCCGCGCAACACTGCCCATTTGCTCGCGCCCTTGTTACCCAAGCGCAAGGCCGCCGAGAACTGGTGGATCGCGTCCTACAGTGCCTTGCGCATTGGCGACAGCATGAGCGTCGCCCACCTTGAAGCGCCCGAAAGCCCACAGGCGCAAAAGCTGTTCGATGACGAACGTCTCGATCCCGATGCACCGCGTGACGTGGCGGCGTCCGGCGCAGACATTCACCGTTTCCCACGCGGTCCGAACCCCGGCACCTTCCTTCACGGCCTGCTGGAGTGGGCCGGGGAAGAAGGCTTCAACGTGACCTCGCAAGCGATCGAACAAGCCGTAGGCGCGCGCTGCAATCGCCGCAACTGGGAAGGCTGGATCGTCACCCTCAGCGACTGGCTGGGCCATCTGCTGCATACGCCGCTGCCGGTGGATAACGACCAGGTCGCCCTGAGCAACCTGCAGCACTACCAGATTGAAATGGAGTTCTGGTTCGCCAGCCATAAAGTCGACGTGCTCGCCCTCGACAAGCTGGTGTGCCAGTACACCCACAACGGTGTGTCCCGCGTCGCCGCCGAAGCAGTGCTGCTCAACGGCATGTTCAAGGGTTTTATCGACCTCACCTTCGAACATGACGGCCGTTACTACGTGGCCGACTACAAATCCAACTGGCTCGGCCCTGACGATTCGGCCTACACCCAGGACGCCATGGAACAGTCGATCCTCGAACATCGGTACGACCTGCAATACGTGCTTTACCTGCTCGCGCTGCATCGTCAACTCAAGGCGCGCCTGCCGGACTATGACTACGACCGGCATGTCGGCGGCGCGCTGTACCTGTTCCTGCGCGGCACCCAGGCTGTCAGCCGAGGGGCGTTTTTCACCCGGCCGCCACGGGAACTGATCGAAGGGCTGGACCTGCTGTTCCAGGGCAAGCCCATCCCGCCCAAGGTTGAGCCTGCCTGGGAACAAGGAGTGTTGTTATGAGCCTGTCGCCGTTACCGCTTGAGGCGTTAGCGCCCTTGAGCCGCGCCGCCGACCTGGTGCACCTGCTGGAGCGTTGGGTTGACCGGGGGTGGCTGCGGGCGTTGGACAAGGCGTTCGTGGGCTTCCTGCACGAGCTCGATCCACATGCCGACCCCTTGGTGCTCCTGGCGGCGGCGCTGACCAGCCACCAACTCGGCCACGGCCATGTGTGCCTGGACCTGTTCGAAACCCTCAACGCGCCGGATTTTGCCCTGTCCCTGCCGCCCGAAGGCGACCTGCAAAGCGGCGCCATGCTGCTGCCGTCGCAATTGCTCGACGGCCTTGATGGCGCCCACTGGTGCCACGCCCTGGCCGCCAGTCCGTTGGTCGCCCTGGCGGTGGACGGCAGCGAATCGGCACACAGTCGTCCCTTGGTACTGTCGGGTAAACGCCTGTACCTGCGCCGCTACTGGACTTACGAACGACGTATCGACAGCGCCTTGCGCCTGCGTCTCGCCACCCAGGAACGCGTCGCCGCCGATTTGCCCCAGCGCTTGAATGGCTTGTTTGACCAGCCGGCGCCCGATGGCGTGATCGACTGGCAGAAACTCGCCTGCGCCCTGGCCACCCGCGGTGCATTCAGCATCGTCACCGGCGGCCCCGGCACCGGCAAGACCACCACGGTGGTGCGCCTGCTCGCGCTGTTGCAGGCGCCGGCCGTAGAGTCCGGCAGCCCGTTGCGCATCCGGCTGGCCGCGCCGACCGGTAAAGCCGCGGCGCGCTTGACCGAATCCATCAGCCAGCAAGTGCTGTCGCTGACAGTGCCGCAAAGCGTGAAGGAAAAGATCCCGACCCAGGTCACCACGGTCCACCGCTTGCTGGGCAGTCGCCCGGGCACTCGGCACTTCCGCCATCACCTTGGCAACCCGTTGCCCCTGGATGTGCTGGTGGTGGACGAAGCCTCGATGATCGACCTGGAAATGATGGCTAACCTGCTGGATGCGTTACCGCCCCACACGCGCCTGGTGCTGCTGGGCGACAAGGACCAACTCGCCTCGGTGGAGGCCGGCGCCGTACTCGGTGATTTGTGCCGCGACGCCGAAGCTGGCTGGTACAGCCCCGACACCCGCCAATGGCTGCAAACCGTCAGCGGCGAAGACCTCAGCGCCAGTGGCCTGCACGGAGACCTCGATGGCAGCCATCCCTTGGCTCAGCAAGTGGTGATGTTGCGCTACTCACGGCGTTTCGGCGAAGGCAGCGGCATCGGCCAACTGGCGCGCTGGGTCAACCAGCAAAACGCCGACGAGGCGCGCAAGCTGCTGGCCGCGCGCAGCCACAGCGACCTGTTCTGCGTCAGCCTCAAAGGTGAGCACGACCACGCCCTGGAGCGCCTGGTGCTGGACGGGCAGGGCGACGGCGCCCAGGGTTATCGCTATTACCTCAACCTGCTGCACAGCGCGCGCCCCACCGTCGACACCCCGCGCGATGACCTCGCCTGGACCCACTGGGCCCAGCAACTGCTGCAAGCCTTCGATGCGTTCCAACTGCTCTGCGCCGTGCGCAAGGGGCCTTGGGGGGTGGAAGGGCTGAACCTGCGCATCACGGCCGCCTTGCGCAAAGTGCGGCTGATCGAGGGGGATGAGCAATGGTACGAAGGCCGTCCGGTGTTGATGACGCGCAACGACTACGGCCTGGGCTTGATGAACGGCGATATCGGCATTGCCCTCAAACTGCCTGAAAGCGACGGCGGCCCCCAGGTGCTGCGGGTGGCTTTCCCACGTAACGATGGCCAGGGTGGCGTGCGCTTTGTCCTGCCCAGCCGTCTCAATGATGTGGAAACCGTGTACGCCATGACCGTGCACAAATCCCAGGGCTCGGAGTTCACCCACACCGCGCTGATCCTGCCGGACGCGCTGAACCCGGTGCTCACCAAAGAGTTGATCTACACCGGCATCACCCGCGCCAAGCGCTGGTTCAGCCTGATCGAACCCCGGGGCGGGGTGTTTGAAGAGGCCGTACGACGCAAGGTCAAACGCTTGAGTGGGTTGATGCTGGAGTTGGGTCAGGAGTCAGAAATATCTGACGCTGTGCTATCGTTGCGGCATCACCCCGAAAACACCTGAGAGAATCGTTGCATGAACCTGGCCGTCTCGCCCACAGAGCTTAGTTTGAGCTGGAGACGCTTGCTGCTGGTGGCGATTCTATGCCTGCTGGCGCCCCGCGTATTTGCCGAGGCCCCAGGCCCGGCTGACCAGCGCGCCCAGGCGGTCACCCAGGTGGTACTCGGTATCCTCAGCTATGCCCGCTGGCCAGTAGAGCCTGCGCAACTGCGCCTGTGCATCGTCGGCCCGACCCAATACACCGACGACCTGATCAAAGGCACCATCCAGGCCACCGGCCGTCCGGTCGTGGTGCGGCGCCTGCTGGCCGACCATCCCGATATCGTCAACGCCTGCGACGCCGTGTACATCGGCAAACTCAGCAATGACGAACGCAGCCGCCTGTTTGCCTCGTTGATCGGCCACCCGGTGCTCAGCATCAGCGAAGGCGGCGACCAATGCACCGTGGGCAGCCTGTTCTGCCTGCGGGTAAGCGATGAGCAAGTGTCGTTTGAGGTCAACCTCGACTCGGTGGCGCGCAGCGGCGTGCGCATTCATCCCAGCGTGTTGCAACTGTCACGGCGCCGGGCGCCCGCCTCATGAGAGCAGTGAACGTACGACCTACCCTGCGTTCCGTCATCGGTCGAGGGCACATGATCCTGGCGCTGGTGGCGGTAACGCTGGCCAGTGTCTCCCTGACCCTGCTCGGCGTGTTGGCGCTGCGGGTCTACGCCGAACACAACCTGCACCTGATCGCCCGCTCCATCAATTACACCGTGGAAGCGGCCGTGGTGTTCAACGACCGCGGCGCCGCCACCGAAGCCCTCAGCCTGATTGCCTCCACCGAAGAAGTCGCCCAGGCTGACGTGTTCGATAGCAGTGGCCGGCTGTTGGCGCACTGGGAACGCCCGGAAACCGGCATGCTCTCCCGGGTTGAACTGGCGCTGGCGCATACCCTGCTCGAACAGCCCATCAGCCAGCCGATCCTCCACCAGGGGCGCACCATCGGCAGTATTCACCTGACCGGCCACGGCGGTAGCCTGCTGCGTTTCCTGCTCAGCGGCCTGGCGGGGATCCTGATCTGCACCGTCCTCAGTGCCTGGGTCGCCCTGCACTTGGCGCGGCGTCTGTTGCGTGGCATTACGGAGCCGCTGCAAAGCCTCGCCGCCGTGGCCCACGCCGCCCGCAGCGAGCGTGACTTCGACCGCCGCGTGCCGCCGGCCCGCATCGCCGAACTCGATAGCCTGGGCAGCGACTTCAATGCCCTGCTCGGCGAGATGGAAGCCTGGCAAAACCATCTGCAAAGCGAAAACGAAACCCTCGCCCACAAGGCCAACCACGACAGCCTTACCGGTCTGCCCAACCGCGCGTACTTCGAAGGCCGCCTGATTCGCGCGCTGCGCAGCGCCGCCAAGGCCAAGGAGCAGGTGGCCGTGCTGTACCTCGACAGCGACCGGTTCAAAGAGATCAATGACAGCTTCGGCCATGCCGCAGGTGATGCCGTGCTGGTGGCTGTCGCCGAGCGGGTGCGTGCGCAATTGCGTGAAGATGACCTGGTGGCGCGCCTGGGCGGTGACGAGTTCGCCATCCTGCTGGCGCCGCTGCACAAGGTCGAAGACGCCCAGCGCATCGCCGAAAAAATCATCGCCAGCATGGACATGCCGATTGCCGTGCCCGGCAGCACCCAGGTATTGACCTCCCTCAGTATCGGGATCGCCATCTACCCCGAACATGGCGTCACACCCGGCACCTTGCTCAATGCCGCCGATGCGGCGATGTACCAGGCCAAGCGTTTGTCCTCGGGGGGCCAGCAAACGGCGGAGCCGGAGAGCCCCGTCGTCAACGTTCAACACAGGAGTTGATTCCTTGTTCTCGACCGCGCGTTTTATGTTTATCACCCTGCTGGTGGCACTGCTCGCCCTGGGCGGTTGCCAGACGGCGCCTCCCAAAGGCCTGACCCCGGCGCAAGTCGCCGTCCTCAAGCAACAGGGCTTCGAGCTTACCGATGACGGCTGGGCGTTCGGCCTGTCCGGCAAAGTGCTGTTTGGCAGTGACGTCGAAACCCTTAACCAACCCAGCACCGACATCGTCCAGCGCATCGGCAAGGCCCTGCTGGGTGTAGGCATCGAGCGCGTACGCGTCGATGGCCACACCGACGGCTCGGGCAAGGAAACCTACAACCAGCAACTGTCCCTGCGCCGCGCGAAAAGCGTGGCCACGGTGCTGCAGGGCGTGGGCATGAAAGAGGAAAACATTCAGTTGCGTGGTCTGGGCAGCAGTAAACCGGTGGCCGCCAACGACACAGCGGCAGGGCGTACCGAGAATCGGCGGGTGTCGATTGTGGTGATCGCGGACTGAGCCGGCAGTCCGATTTCAATCTGAAACCCAATCAAAATGTGGGAGAGGGCTTGCCACCTCCCACATTCGAACGGTGTTCGATTAATTGGCCGGAGATTCTCTAGGAACCTCCTGCAATTTAAGGGGAGTTATCGTTGCTGGCCCTTAATCCGCAAACCGCATCTCCCGCGTCTCCCCCATCAACAACCCTTGGTTCTGCTCCGTCACTTCCCTGATGTAATCCCACAACAACGTAATCCGCTTCAACTTCCTCAGATCCTCCCGGCAATACATCCAAAACTGGCGAGTGATCGCAATCTGCTCCCCCAACACCGGCAGCAACCGTGGATCCTGCGCCGCCAGAAAGCACGGCAAGATCGCCATCGACCGCCCTTGCTGCGCCGCCACGTACTGCGCAATCACGCTGGTACTGCGCAAACTCGCGCTGGCGCCGGGCACTACGTTCGCCAGGTAAAGCAGCTCCGAGCTGAAGGCCAGATCATCCACATAGCTGATAAACGGATGCTCGGCCAAATCTGCCGGTTTGTGGATAGGCGGGTGTTGGTCGAGGTATTCCTGGGTCGCGTACAGCTGCAGTTTGTAATCGCACAGTTTGCAGCACACGTAGGGCCCGTGTTCCGGGCGTTCCAGGGCGATGACGATGTCGGCTTCGCGCTTGGACAGGCTGATGAAGTGGGGCAGGGGCAGGATGTCGACCGAGATGGCGGGGTAGGTGTCGACGAAGTGGCTCAACTGCGGGGTGACGAAGAAGCTGCCGAAGCCTTCGGTGCAGCCCATGCGCACATGGCCGGACAGCGCCACGCCGGAGCCGGACACCTGTTCGCAGGCCATGTGCAGGGTGCTTTCGATGGACTCGGCGTAGCCCAGCAAACGCTGGCCTTCGGGGGTGAGGACGAAGCCGTTGGTCCGGGATTTTTCGAACAGCAGCGTACCGAGGGACACTTCCAATGAGCTGATGCGCCGCGACACGGTGGTGTAGTCCACCGCCAGGCGCTTGGCGGCGACGCTGGCCTTGCGGGTGCGGGCCACTTCGAGGAAAAACTTCAGGTCATCCCAATTCAGGGAGCCCAGTGATGTGATGTTTTTTTGCATATTGGACCGGCTTTTATGTGCGTTCTTATTAGAGATTTGCACATCTATACTCCAAAAACAGTCCGAACGCCTCATTCTTCAAGGCGATTCAAGCGCCTTGTCTCTGTATAAATATAAGAGTTGGAGACCACATGAACGCATCTGCCGATATTTCCGTGCAACAGGTCAAGTTGCTGATCAATGGTGAGTGGGTCGAGTCCAAGACCACCCATTGGCAAGACATCGTCAACCCGGCCACCCAGCAAGTGCTGGCCAAAGTCCCGTTCGCCACGGCCGATGAAGTCAATGCCGCCATCGACGCCGCCCATCAAGCCTTCCAGACCTGGAAGCTGACGCCGATCGGCGCGCGCATGCGCATCATGCTCAAGCTGCAAGCCCTGATCCGCGAACACTCCAAGCGTATCGCGGTGGTCCTCAGCGCCGAGCAGGGCAAGACCATTGCCGATGCCGAGGGCGATATTTTCCGTGGCCTGGAAGTGGTGGAGCACGCCTGCTCCATCGGCACCCTGCAAATGGGTGAGTTCGCCGAGAACGTCGCCGGTGGCGTCGATACCTACACCCTGCGCCAACCCATCGGCGTGTGTGCCGGCATTACCCCGTTCAACTTCCCGGCAATGATTCCGCTGTGGATGTTCCCGATGGCCATCGCCTGCGGTAACACCTTCGTCCTCAAGCCGTCCGAACAGGACCCGCTGTCGACCCTGCTGTTGGTGGAGCTGGCGCTGGAAGCCGGCGTACCGGCGGGTGTGCTCAACGTGGTGCACGGCGGCAAGGACGTGGTGGATGCGCTGTGCACCCATAAAGACATCAAGGCGGTGTCCTTTGTCGGTTCGACTGCCGTCGGCACTCACGTCTACGACTTGGCCGGCAAGCACGGCAAGCGCGTGCAGTCGATGATGGGCGCCAAGAACCACGCCGTGGTGCTGCCGGATGCCAACCGTGAACATACCCTCAATGCCCTCGTCGGTGCCGGTTTCGGCGCGGCGGGCCAACGTTGCATGGCCACCTCGGTGGTGGTGCTGGTGGGCGCGGCCAAGCAATGGCTGCCGGATCTGAAAGCGCTGGCGCAAAAGCTCAAGGTCAACGCCGGCAGCGAAGCGGGCACGGATGTCGGCCCGGTGATCTCCAAGCGCGCCAAGGCCCGCATCCTGGAATTGATCGAAAGCGGCGTGAAAGAGGGCGCCAAGCTCGAACTGGACGGCCGCGACATCCAGGTGCCGGGCTTCGAGCACGGCAACTTCGTCGGCCCGACCCTGTTCTCGGGCGTGACCACCGATATGCAGATCTACACCCAGGAAATCTTCGGCCCGGTGCTGGTGGTGCTGGAAGTCGACACCCTCGACCAGGCGATTGCGCTGGTCAACGCCAACCCGTTCGGCAACGGCACCGGCCTGTTCACCCAGAGCGGGGCGGCGGCGCGTAAATTCCAGAGCGAAATCGATGTGGGCCAGGTCGGTATCAACATCCCGATCCCGGTGCCGGTGCCGTTCTTCAGCTTCACCGGTTCCCGTGGCTCCAAGCTCGGCGACCTCGGCCCGTACGGCAAGCAAGTGGTGCAGTTCTACACCCAGACCAAGACCGTCACCAGCCGCTGGTTCGACGACGACACGGTCAACGATGGCGTCAACACCACCATCAACCTGCGCTGATTCGGGAGACGACCATGAAGATTGCATTTATCGGCTTGGGCAACATGGGCGCGCCGATGGCCCGCAACCTGATCAAGGCCGGCCATGGGCTGAACCTGTTCGACCTGAACCAGACGGTGCTCAAGGAACTCGCCGAATTGGGCGGCAACATCAGCGACTCGCCGCGTGACGCTGCCCAAGGCGCCGAGCTGGTGATCACCATGCTGCCCGCCGCCGCCCATGTGCGCAGTGTCTGGCTGAATGAAGACGGTGTACTGGCGGGGATCGGCAACGGCGTGCCTGCGGTGGATTGCAGCACCATCGACCCACAGACCGCGCGCGACGTCGCCGCTGCTGCCGCCAAGCAAGGCGTGGTGATGGCCGACGCACCGGTCTCCGGCGGCACCGGCGGGGCGCAGGCCGGGACCCTGACCTTCATGGTCGGCGCCACCCCGGCACTGTTCGCCACCCTGCAACCGGTGCTGGCACAGATGGGCCGTAACATCGTGCACTGCGGCGATGTGGGCACCGGGCAAATCGCCAAGATCTGCAACAACCTGCTGCTCGGCATCAGCATGGTCGGCGTCAGCGAAGCCATGGCCTTGGGCGACGCGCTGGGCATCGATACCCAGGTGCTGGCCGGGATCATCAACAGCTCCACCGGGCGTTGCTGGAGTTCCGACACCTACAACCCATGGCCGGGCGTGATCGAAACCGCGCCGTCGTCCCGTGGCTATACCGGCGGGTTCGGCGCCGATTTGATGCTCAAGGACCTGGGGCTGGCCACCGAAGCGGCGCGCCAGGCCAAGCAACCGGTGATCCTCGGTGCGGTGGCCCAGCAGTTGTATCAATCGATGAGTCAGCGCGGCGAAGGGGGCAAGGACTTTTCGGCGATCATCAACAGCTATCGCAAACCCGAATAAACTGACTGTGGCGAGCGGGCTTGCCCCGCTCACCACAAAAAATCAGTTCACTGGAAGAGGCGGCTCAAGCAAACACAAAATACTTACGTACTGTCTCGACCACCTCCCACGTCCCCTTCATCCCTGGCTCCACCACAAAGATATCCCCAGCCCGCAAGTGAATCGGCTCCATCCCCTCAGGCGTGATCACGCAGTAGCCTTCCTGGAAATGGCAGTATTCCCATTTCACATATTCGACATACCACTTGCCCGGCGTGCAGATCCAGGTGCCCATGATCTTGCTGCCGTCTTCGCTGGTGTAGGCGTTGAGGTTGACGGTGTGCGGGTCGCCTTCGAGCTTTTCCCATTTGCAGGCATCCAGGACCGGCAGGGGGTGGGTGTCGCGCAGTACGGTGATGGGCTTGGACATGATGACTCCGAGGCAGGGAATGGAAAGATCCACCCTAAGGCCTGGGGCGTTGCGCCAGTGGTCTGAACTCGACATCGGGATGCCCAGAAGCGCAGGTGAACACGACTCCTCAGGCCATGTGCAGTCAATGTGGGAGGGGGCTTGCCCCCGATGGCGCCGGGTCAGTCGACACTTTTGAGCGTGAATCAGTCGTTTCCTCGCAGTAAGTGCGAAAGAAGTCACTCTCGGCGCACGAATTCGCAAGAAAATTCACGTCTGGCCCTCGTATCATTCACCCCAGTAACCGCCGAGAGCCTTCGAATGACCTCAATAAAAACGTGGTGGGATATCAGCCCGCCCTTGAGCATGGCAACCCCGACCTGGCCGGGCGATACGCCGTTCCAGGAAGAGCGTGTGTGGCAGTTCGGCCCGGAGTGCCCGGTGAATGTCGGGCGCATCACCTTGTCGCCGCACACCGGCGCCCATGTGGATGCGCCGCTGCATTACAGCGCCGACGGAGCGCCGATTGGCGAAGTGTCGCTGGAGGTGTACATGGGCCCGTGCCGGGTACTGCATTGCCTGGACAGCGGTGCGCTGGTCCAGCCCCATCAGTTGGACGGGCGTGTGGATAACCTGCCGGAGCGCGTGCTGTTGCGTACTTATCCACAAGCACCGCTGACCGAATGGGATTCGAACTTCACCGCCATCGCCCCGCAGACCGTTGAACTGCTGGCCAGCCTGGGTGTGCGCCTGATCGGGATCGACACGCCCTCCCTGGACCCGCAACAGTCCAAGACCATGGATGCCCACAACGCCGTGGCGCGGCATGGCATGGCGATCCTTGAAGGCATCGTGCTCGACGACGTACCGGAGGGCGACTACGAACTGATCGCCCTGCCGCTGCGTTTCGCCAACCTGGACGCCAGCCCGGTCCGTGCCATTCTCCGTCCGCTCAAGGAGCCCACGCGATGAGCCAATGTCCTTTCTCTGCCGACTACCAGCCACCGGAAGAATGGCATAACGCCGAACTGAATTTTTCCGAGTCCATGAGCTATGGCGACTACCTGGACCTGGGCAAAGTGCTCAGCGCCCAGCACCCGCTGTCGCCGGACCACAACGAAATGCTCTTCATCATCCAGCACCAGACCTCCGAGCTGTGGATGAAGCTGATGCTCCACGAACTCAAGGCCGCCCGCGAACACGTGCGCCTGGGCGAGCTGCCGCCGGCATTCAAGATGCTGGCGCGGGTATCGCGGATCTTCGATCAACTGGTGCACGCCTGGGCGGTGCTGGCGACCATGACACCGTCAGAGTACAAGGCGATTCGCCCGTTCCTGGGGCAGTCGTCGGGGTTCCAGTCGTTCCAGTACCGCGAGATCGAATTTATCCTCGGCAACAAGAGCCCGGCGCTGTTGCGCCCCCATGCCCATCGGCCTGAGTTGTTGCAGGCGTTGCAGGTGGCGATTGCTACGCCGTCGCTGTATGACGAGGCGATCAACCTGATGGTCAAGGCGGGCCTGGCGATTGACCCCAAGCGTGCCGAGCGCGACCCGACGGCGGCGACCGTTCACGATGAGTCGGTGGAGGCGGCGTGGCGTGAGGTGTATCGCGACCCGAGCCGGTATTGGGACTTGTATCAATTGGCCGAGAAGTTTATCGACCTGGAGGATTCGTTCCGCCAATGGCGTTTCCGGCATGTGACCACGGTGGAGCGGATTATCGGCTTCCAGCCCGGCACCGGCGGCACCGAGGGCGTGGGTTACCTGCGCAAGATGCTCGATACCGTGCTGTTCCCCGAGCTGTGGCGAGTGCGCTCCACGCTGTAAACGCAATCAAATGTGGGAGGGGGCTTGCCCCCGATGGCGGAGGGTCAGTGGACACATAAGTGACTGACACACTGCTATCGGGGGCAAGCCCCCTCCCACATGGATATTACTGCGCAGCGGCGACCGCTTTCGTCTTACTCACTCGCAACCGGTAGGCCACATAGATAACCCCCACCCAAACCGGCATCGCATACACCGACTCGCGAATCCCCGGGATCGCCAGCATCACGCTGATGATCATCAGCATGAACGCCAGGCACAGGTAGTTGCTGAACGGGAACCAGAAGGTCTTGAACGACGGTGTTACCCCTTGCTCACCCATGGCCTTGCGGAACTTGATATGGGTGATGCTGATCAGCGCCCAGTTGATCATCAGCGAGGCAACCACCAGCGCGAACAGCAGCTCCAGGGCACTTTGCGGTGCCACGTAATTGACCACCACGCACAGCATCGTCACCAGCGCCGAGATCGCCAGGGCTCGCAGCGGTACGCCTTGCTTGTTGAGTTTCATCAGCGCTTTCGGCGCATCGCCTTGCTCGGCCAGGCCGAACAGCATGCGGCTGTTGCAGTACACGCCGCTGTTGTACACCGACAGCGCCGCGGTCAGCACCACGAAGTTGAGGATGTGGGCGGCGGTGTCGTTGCCGATCAGCGAGAAGATCTGCACAAACGGGCTGCCGCTGTAGGCATCGCCCGACGCGCCGAGGGTTTGCAGCAGTTGATCCCATGGGTACAACGACAGCAGCACGGTCAATGCGCCGACGTAGAAAATCAGGATCCGGTACACCACCTGGTTGATCGCCTTGGGGATCACCTTGCGGGGCTCACTGGCCTCGGCAGCGGTGATACCCACCAGCTCCAGGCCGCCGAACGAGAACATGATGAAGGCCATGGACATCAACAGCCCCATGCCGCCATTCGGGAAGAACCCGCCGTGGCTCCACAGGTTGCTGACCGACGCTTGCGGGCCGCCGGTGCCGCTGAACAGCAGGTAGCAGCCGAGCACGATCATGCCGACAATCGCCACCACCTTGATGATCGCAAACCAGAACTCCGCTTCACCGAAGAACTTCACGTTCAGGGTGTTGATCAGGTTCACCGCGACAAAGAACACCAGGGCGCTGACCCAGGTCGGGATCTGCGGCCACCAGAACTGGATGTACTTGCCCACCGCAGTCAGCTCGGCCATGCCCACCAGCACGTAGAGTACCCAGTAGTTCCAGCCGGCCAGGAAGCCCGCGTAACCGCCCCAGTATTTGTGCGCGAAGTGGCTGAACGAGCCGGCCACCGGTTCTTCGACGATCATCTCGCCGAGCTGGCGCATGATCAGGAACGCGATGAAACCGGCGATCGCGTAGCCCAGGATCATCGACGGCCCTGCCGACTTGAGTACCCCGGCCGAACCGAGGAACAGCCCCGTGCCTATCGCCCCGCCCAAGGCGATCAACTGAATATGCCGGTTCTTAAGGCCACGCTTGAGGCCTGCCGGGTTAACCATGTCATCCGCCATTAACGTTCCCTTCTACTTGTTTTTCTCGGGGTAGAACCCCTCAGAAGTGCTGAGGAGTCAGATATTACTCTGCGTAAACTTTTCGTAATACAGCTGAACGCCATCAAGTGCCTGATCCGACAGCCATTGTTGGATGGATTCGACCATTGGCGGAGGGCCGCACACGTACATATCCGCCAATCCGTCGCGCAATTCGGCCAGGTCGAAATGCTCGGTGAGGTAGCCGCGCTTGCCGGGCCATTCAGGTGACGGTGCGCTCAGTACTTCGGTGTAGCGAAAGCCGCGGATTGTCGAGGCGTATTGATGGATACGCTGCGCTTCACATAAATCCTCGGCCCCGCGCACGCCATAGTACAGGTGCACCGGCTGCTCGCAGCCCGTGGCGGCCAGTTCATCGAGCATGCCCAGTAACGCCGACAATCCGGTGCCGCCGGCCACCAGCACCAGCGGTTTGCTGACATGGCGCAGGTAGAACGCACCCAGTGGCGCCTCCATCAGCAACCCATCGCCGACGTGGCAACGTTCCCGCAGGTAATTGCTCATCACCCCATCCGGCAGCAGGCGGATCAGGAATTGCAGCCGGTTGCCCGGCAGGTTGGCGAACGAGTAGGAACGCCAACAGTCGGTGCCGGGCACCGAGATGCGCGCATATTGGCCCGGCAGGAAATCCAGCGCCGTGTCCAACCGCACGGTCAAGATCGCCGTACTGGCCGACACCTGCTGCACCTCGCTCACCGTGCCACGCACCTGCACCGGCCCCGGCGCATTGCACAGGCTCGAATCGAAGTCGAAGTAGAACGCCGCGTCGGACTTCACCCGGGTCTGGCAACTGAGCATCTTGCGCTGTTGCAGTTCGAGGCTGGAGAGGGCTTCCTCGTCCACATAGTCCTGGGTGTAATCCCCCGATTCACACCGGCCCTGGCAGGTGCCGCATACGCCTTCGCGGCAATCCAGGGGGATCTTGATGCCATTGCGCAGCGCCGCATCCAACAGGATTTCATTTGCGCCCACCGGGAAAAACAGAGTCTTGCCGTCGGCAAAACTGAAGGCCACTTTGTGATTCATTCACGGAAACTCCACGCGTGATGTGCTTCAAAGGTGATAGAAATCCAGCACCGAATTAATGGTGTCGTTAAGCAGCAGCGCATGCTTGCGAGTGATCAGCCAACTGTCGCCATGGGGCCTGAGGCGATAGGTGGCATGCCCGTAGAACTGCTCCGATATGGCCAGCCGATAGAACAGCGTGTGCCAGTTCAACCGGACCTCCAGCGTGCCGTCCGGCTGCTCGGCAATGCGTACGTTGTTGATCAGGTGCAAGGTGCGCGGCATCGGTGTAGCGGAGGCCGCCTTGCCGGTGCGCAGGCGAAACACGCGGTCTTCCAGGCCCGAACGGTTGGCGTAGTAGATCAGCGACATCTCGCGCTTGGGGTCGCGGGTGTAGACGTGCTCCGAGTCCCATTGCGGCAGGTGGAATTCGCTCTGGGGGTCGAACAACTGCACGTAGGCGTCCCAGTCCTGGGCGTCGCACAGCTCGGACTTAAGGTAGAAAAACTGCTCGATCCGATACTGCAATGGCGCATTCATCATTCCACCTCCCGCAGTGTCAGCGCTTGTTGATCCAGGCCCTTGAGCAGGAACTGCTGCCAGTTGCGGTGCTGGTTGACGTACAGGCCTTCATGGGTGAATTCGGTGCCGGTCATGGCCGGCGAGATGCCGATGGCTTCGCTGTTCGGCGTGGGGCCGGTCTCCCAGCGATGGCTGCCGCGTGAAATATCGCTCCAGCGTTCCAGGCGGCCCTGGAAACCACGCTGGGCTTCGCGGAACTCCACCAGGTCGTCCGGAGTGCCCATGCCCGAGACGTTGAAGAAGTCCTCGAACTGGCGAATACGGTTTTCGCGGTCGGCGTCGGATTCGCCCTTCACCCCCAGGCACTGGCTGATGATCTCGGTCTTGTTCCACGCCACCGGACGAATGATGCGCAGCTGCGAGCTGATCTGGTCGAGGAAGAACAGGCTCGGATAGATATTCAGGTTACGCAGGCGGTGCATCATCCACTCGGCCTTCTGCTGGCCGTGCTCTTGTACCAGGCGCGGCATGATGGTGGCGTAGCCGGAGCGCACGCTGGGGTTGGGCATGTCGCTGAACAGCACGCTGTGGCCATTGTTGAAGGCGAACCAGCCGTCATCGGTGTTGGCGTCGCCGGCGCCGAGCTTGCTGTAGTCCAGGGTGCTGGCGGACCCGCTGCCGTTCTCGGTATTCACCTGCTGGCGATGCTGCACCGTGGCCACGTAGTTGTAGTGCACGGTGCTGACGTGATACCCGTCCAGGCCGTTTTCGTTTTGCAGTTTCCAGTTGCCGTCGTAGGTGTAGGCCGACTTGCCCGGCAGCACCTCCAACACACCGGTGGCCGACTGCGCGACCATCATGTCGAAGAACACTTTGGCATCGCCGAGGAAGTCGTCCAGGCTGTCACGGCCATTCACGTCCAGGCTGATGAAGACGAAACCCTTGTAGCTCTCGATGCGGGCCTTTTTCAGGCCGCGCGTTGCCTTGTCGAAACTTTCCGGATATTCCCCCGGCGCCTTGACCTTCACCAGCCGGCCATCGCTCTTGTAGCACCAGGCGTGGAACGGACAGGTGAAGGTCGACTGGTTGCCCTTGCCGACCCGGGTGAGGGTGGTGCCGCGATGCTGGCAGGCGTTGACCAGCGCATTGAGCCGGCCCTCGCCATCACGGGTAATGATCATCGGCTGGCGCCCGGCGCGCATCGTCACGAAGTCATGATGATTGGCCAGTTCGCTTTCATGGCAGGCGTAGATCCAGTTCTTCTCGAAGATCAACTCCATCTCAAGATCGAACAGTTCCGGCTCGGTGAACATGTCGCGGGCGATGCGGAACACGGCGTCTGCCGGGCGAAAATCCAGGCAGCTCTCGATAAAGCTTTTCCATTGCTCGACGCTTCTTGCACCACTCATGGGAGGCACCTTTTGATAATGGCTGAACAGGTGAGCCATTAAGAGGCTGCGACAAGGTGGCGGGCTATCCGCTTAATGAGGGAAGGTGGGCCGCAAAGTTGGGCAGCAAATACCCACGGTGGTGCAGGGCGGTGACGCGACGCGCTACCGTCTGGCGAGGCAAGGGGCGTCAACACCTGCGGTTTATCCACATAGTGGGCGGTTGCTATCCACCCGGTTGCAATCGGGCCGGCGTGGCGTAGAACTTGCTGTGGAGCCACAACGACGCGCCGCCAGAGCGCGCAACCGCCTGACCGCCGTGGGTGCACACTGATGAGTAGCCAGACACGCGATATTCATATTCAACGCTTCGATCTCGAAGGCGCCCGCAGCTGGATGTCCGGCATTTGCGGGCCGCACCGCCTGGCGACGAGCACGCCCGAGCGCCTGCGCTTTCATCACAGTGCCAACGTGTTCAAGTCCCGCGCCACCACCCTTGGGGTGATCGAGTACGGCACCGACGTGACCATCGATATCGAAGACGCCGAGCACTTCAGCAGCTACAGCCTCACGCTGCCGTTGGTGGGGGAGCAGGAGCTGAGCAAGAACGGCCAACGCCTGAGTTCCAACCGCGACCAGGGCGTGATCATCGCGCCCAACGAGCACCAGGTGCTGGCGATTTCCGGCGATTGTCGCAAGTTGCAGGTGGTGATCACGAGGGCGGCGATGAGCGAGTCCCTGGAGGGCTTGCTGCAACGGCCGATCGAGGCGCCGCTGCAATTTGAACCGGTGATGGATGCGGTGGAGGGGGCGTCGGCGTCGTGGTGGCGCATGGCGCGCTACTTCATCGCGGAGCTGGAGTGCCGTAGCGAATTGTATGAACAGGCGGCGTTCACCCGTGACCTGGAAAGCTCATTGATCAAGGGCCTGATCCTCGCCCAGCCGAACAATTACTCGGAAGAACTGCGCGACGTATTGGGGGTGAAACTGCCCCATTACCTGATCCGTGCGCGCCAGTACATTCACGAAAACGCCCGCGAGGCGCTGCACCTGGAAGACCTGGAAACCGCTGCCGGGGTGTCGCGGTTCAAGCTGTTCGATGCGTTTCGCAAGTACTTTGCCCTGTCACCCATGGCCTACCTGAAGAAGCACCGGCTGAGTGCGGTGCGCCAGGAAATCCTCGAGCATGGATCGATCCGCACCATCTCCGAGATCGCCTTCGGCTGGGGCTTTACCCACCTGGGGCGGTTCTCGGCGGAGTATCGGAAACTGTTCGATGAATCCCCCAGCCAGACGCTGCAACGCATGCGTATGCGCAGTACTTGAACCTGATGAAGATCAACCAGTGGGAGGGGCGGTGCCTGGGCGATTTCAGATCAGTTCTTCAACCAACTGCAGGCAATGACTGAGCCCCGGCGACTGATCATTCACCCGTCGGCTGAGAATGATCGGCGAGGTCGCCGTCGCTTCCACAACCGGCGTATAGCCGATATCCGCGCGATGCAGCACCTGCACCGACGCCGGCACCAGTGTCACGCCCATGCCCGTACCGACCAGGCCGATGGCGGTCTGCAGTTCGTTGGTCCACTGCGCCACCTTGAGGCTCAGGCCGTGGGCGTCGAACAGTGCGATCACATGGTCGGCATAGCTGGGGCGCGGGTTGCCGGGGTAGAGCACAAACGGCTCGGCGGCCAGTTGGGCGAGGGTCGCGGGTGCATCGAGCAATGGGTGGCCGGCGGGCAGCACGGCCACCAACCGATCCTCCACCAGCACACGCTGGACGATGGCCGGGTCGTCGATACGAATGCGCCCGAAGCCCACGTCGATACGTCCGGCCTTGAGCGCCTCGACCTGCTGCAAGGTGGTCATCTCCGACAACCCCAGTTCCAGTTCCAACGCCTCATGGCTGCGCAAGCGCCGGATCAATTCCGGCAGCACGCCATACAAGGTCGACGGCGCAAAGCCGATGCCCAGCCAGGTCTTCTCGCCCTGGCCGATGCGGCGGGTGTTGTCGCAGACCGTGGCCAATTGTTCGAGCAACACATTGGCGTGCTCATAGAAAAACCGCCCGGCTTCGGTCAGCCGCAGCGGTCGGCCACGCTCCAGCAGAATCACGCCCAATTCATCTTCCAATTGTTGGATCTGCCGGCTCAACGGCGGCTGGGCGATGTGCAGGCGTTCGGCAGCACGGGTGAAGTTGAGGGTCTGCCCCAGCACCTGGAAGTAGCGCAGATGACGCAGTTCCATAACGGCTCCTTTCATACCTTAAGGGTATTGATCGAGACTAATTCTATATTGGAAGCCAGGAAAAATGCGGCACAGAATCGACGTAAATCTATAAAGAACCCAACGGGTATTGCCATGCCGATTTGCGCCATCGAGTCGATCGAGACCATTATCGTCGACCTTCCCACCCTTCGCCCGCACAAGCTGGCGATGCACACCCTGCAAAACCAGACGTTGGTGATCATCCGCGTGCGCTGCGCCGACGGCATCGAAGGCATCGGCGAATCCACCACCATCGGCGGCCTGAGCTACGGCAACGAGAGCCCCGAGAGCATCAAGGTCAACATCGACCGTCATTTCGCCCCATTGCTGATCGGCCAGGACGCCAGCAATATCAACGCGGCCATGTTGCGCCTGGAACGCAGCATTCGCGGCAACACCTTTGCCAAATCCGGTATCGAAAGCGCCTTGCTCGACGCCCTCGGCAAGCGCCTGAACCTGCCCGTCAGCGAACTGCTCGGTGGGCGTGTGCGCGATGCACTGCCGGTGGCCTGGACCCTCGCCAGCGGCAATACCGCCCAGGACATTGCCGAGGCCGAAAAGATGCTCGACCTGCGCCGCCACCGCATCTTCAAGTTGAAGATCGGTGCCGGTGAAGTCGGCCATGACCTGGCCCATGTCATCGCGATCAAAAAGGCCCTGGGCGAGCGTGCCAGCGTGCGCGTCGACGTCAACCAGGCCTGGGACGAAGCCGTGGCCCTGCGGGCGTGCAAGGTGCTCGGCGACCACGGCATCGACTTGATCGAACAGCCGATCTCGCGCAATAACCGTGGCGGCATGGTCCGGCTCAACCTGTCGAGCCCGGCGCCGATCATGGCCGACGAATCCATCGAGTGTGTCGAAGATGCCTTCAACCTGGCCCGTGAAAGCGCGGCCTCGGTGTTCGCCCTGAAGATCGCCAAGAACGGCGGCCCCCGCGCGGTATTGCGCACTGCCGCGATTGCCGAGGCCGCTGGTATCGGCCTGTACGGCGGCACCATGCTGGAAGGGGGGATCGGCACCCTGGCGTCGGCGCATGCCTTCCTCACGCTGAACAGACTGGCATGGGGCACCGAGTTGTTCGGCCCGCTGTTGCTGACCGAAGACATCCTTACCGAGCCGCCGCTGTACCGCGATTTCCAGCTGCATGTCTCCCACTTGCCGGGCCTGGGCCTGGCCATCGATGAGGAGCGCCTGGCGTTCTTCCGTCGTGACAAACACTAAGAGGCGCCGCCCATGTTGTTCCACGTAAAAATGACCGTGAACCTGCCCGTCGACATGCACCCCGAGCGCGCCGCCAGCCTCAAGGCCGACGAAAAGGCCTTTGCTCGACTTTTACAAGAGCAAGGGAAATGGCGCCACTTATGGCGCATCGCCGGGCTCTACGCCAACTACAGCGTGTTCGACGTCGACAGCGTGCAAGAACTGCATGACCTGCTGATGCAACTGCCGCTTTACCCCTACATGGCCATCGAAGTGAATGCCCTGTGCCGGCACCCTTCGTCGATCCATGAAGATGACCGCTAGGCCGGTTTTCACCCTGATAACTACAAGATGAGGAACGCACCATGTCCATCCGACTGTCCCAGACTGCCCATGCCCAACGGTTTCTCGAAGAAGCCAGCGGCAACCTCACTGACGGCGGTAACCCGCGCGCCCAGGCGCTGATCTACCGCATCCTGCGCGATACGGTAAACATCATCGAAGACCTGGACGTAACCCCGGAAGAGTTCTGGAAGGCGGTCAACTACCTCAACGAACTGGGCAAGCACCAGGAGGCCGGACTACTCGCCGCCGGGCTCGGCCTGGAGCATTACCTGGATATGCTGATGGACGCCGCCGACGAGGAAGCCGGCAAGTCCGGTGGTACCCCGCGCACCATCGAAGGCCCGCTGTATGTGGCCGGCGCGCCGCTGTCGAAGTACGAGGCGCGGCTGGACGATGGCAAGGACGACGCGGTGCCGTTGTTTATGCGCGGGCAGGTGCGCGACACCGACGGCAAGCCGTTGGCCGGGGCGATTGTCGACGTGTGGCAGGCCAATACCGGCGGTACGTATTCGTGGTTCGACCCGACGCAATCCGAATTCAACCTGCGTCGGCGTATCGAGACCGACGCCCAGGGCAACTACCGCTTTCGCAGCATCGTGCCGTCGGGCTACGGCTGCCCGCCGACCGGGCCGACCCAGCAGTTGCTCGATCAACTGGGGCGCCACGGGCAGCGCCCGGCGCATATCCACTTCTTCATCTCGGCGCCGGGGTATCGGCACTTGACCACCCAGATCAACCTGTCGGATGACCCGTACCTGCATGATGATTTTGCCTACGCGACGCGGGACGAATTGATTGCCGAGATTCGCTTCAGTGACGATCAGCAACTGGCACGGGAGTTTGGCGTGGAGGGGCGGTTTGCACAGATTGATTTTGACTTTGAGTTGCAGACCGCGGCAGCGCCGGTAGAGCAAAGACGCATGCAGCGGGTTCGTGCGTTGGAGGATTGATCAACACGGTCAAAAATGTGGGAGGGGGCAAGTCGAATCGTCGCACCGCCCCTCCCACATTCGAGCGATGGTGCTGCTCCTATTTGCGTACAACCAGATCAAGCACCTCATCCCGATCCTTGATCTTCTGCAGCACAATCTCCGAGCGGATATCCATCACCCCCGCCGTGCGGTTCAGGTGGTTCACGATAAAGTCCGAAAAGTGCTTGAGGTTGCGTGCCTGCACCCGCAGCACATAGTTGCTGGCGCCGGTGATCACGTACGCGCTGGCCACTTCCGGCCAGCCTTGCACCTTCTTGATAAACGTCTCATGCCAATCCTCCACATCCTGACGCAATGACAGGTGGACGATGGCCTCCAGTTCAATCCCCAACTGCTCGGCATTCAACACCGCACGGTAGCCGCTGATAATCCCTTCGCTCTCCAGCAGACGTAGACGACGCAGGCAGGCAGAGGGCGACAACGCGACTTTTTCCGCCAGTTCCTGGTTGCTGATACGGCCATCCTGTTGCAGGAAATGCAGGAGGCGCAGGTCGGTGGCGTCAAGGATCATGGTTAGAATAAATCCGTGTATTTAGGGGTTAAATTCGAATTTCCTACAGCTTAATTAGCCTGTTACCCACCACTTTGCACGAAAATTCTTTAAATCTTCGTTCATTATTTGCTGCATCCTCACTGACAAAAACCAGGACAACCCATGACCCCTCGCAGCCATTGCCAAGCCCTCGACACTCAGGACCCGCTGGCGCCGCTACGTCAGCAGTTCGCCTTGCCGCAGGACGTTATCTACCTGGACGGCAACTCCCTCGGTGCGCGTCCGGTGGCGGCGCTGGAGCGGGCGCAGGCGGTCATCGCGCAAGAGTGGGGCAATGGCTTGATCCGCAGTTGGAACAGCGCCGGCTGGGCCGACTTGTCCCAGCGCCTGGGCAACCGCCTGGCGCCGCTGATCGGTGCGCGGGACGCAGAGGTGGTGATCACCGATACCACCTCGATCAATCTGTTCAAGGTGCTCAGCGCCGCCTTGAGCGTGCAGCGCCAACGTGAGCCGGCGCGCAGGGTGATCGTCAGCGAAGCGAGCAACTTCCCTACGGATTTGTATATCGCCCAGGGCCTCGCCGAGTTGCTGCAACAGGGCTATTCCCTGCGCCTGGTCAACAGCCCGGATGAACTGCCCCGGGCCATCGATGCGGACGTGGCGGTGGTGATGCTCACCCACGTCAACTACAAGACCGGCTACATGTACGACATGCAGGCGCTCACCGCCTTGAGCCATGAATGCGGCGCGCTGAGCATCTGGGACCTGGCGCATTCGGCGGGCGCAGTGCCCATCGACCTGCACGGGGCCGGTGCTGACTATGCGATTGGCTGCACTTACAAATACCTCAACGGCGGCCCCGGTTCCCAGGCGTTTGTGTGGGTCAACCCGGCGTTGGTGGACCTGGTGCACCAGCCGCTGTCGGGCTGGTTCGGGCATACCCGGCAGTTCGCCATGGAATCCAGCTATGCGCCGAGCGCCGGTATCGCCCGCTACCTGTGCGGCACCCAGCCGATCACCTCGCTGGCGATGGTGGAATGCGGCCTGGAGATTTTCGAACAGACCGACATGGCCCGCCTGCGCAGCAAATCCCTGGCGCTGACCGACCTGTTTATCGAGTTGGTCGAAAGCCGCTGCGCCGCCCACAACCTTGTGCTGATCACTCCGCGTGAACACGCTCGGCGTGGCAGCCATGTGAGCTTCGAACACCCGGAGGGATATGCGGTGATCCAGGCCCTGATCGCACGTGGCGTGATCGGTGATTACCGCGAGCCGCGCATCATGCGCTTTGGGTTTACGCCGCTGTACACGAGTTTTACCGAGGTGTGGGATGCGGTGGAAATACTCGGTGAGATTCTCGACAACGGCACCTGGGACCAGCCGCAATTCAAGGTCCGCCACAGCGTCACCTGAATAAACGCCGGAGAAAATGTGGGAGGGGGCTTGCCCCCGATGGCGGTGTGTCAGTTACTTAAATTTTTGCTGATCCACCGCTATCGGGGGCAAGCCCCCTCCCACAGGAGATCTGTAACAACGGTTAGACAGTACAACCACAATAATAAAGGGGCACACCACGTGAGCACACCCGACCACGGCTTTGCCGAGATCACCCACCGCGAACTGGGCCTGAGGCGCCAGCTCACTTCCGGCCAGATGAGCATGATCGCCATCGGTGGCGCCATCGGCACCGGGCTGTTCATGGGCAGCGCCTATGCCATCGGCTACGCCGGGCCCAGCGTACTGGTGAGCTACGCGATCGGCGCGTTGATCACCTTGCTGCTGATGGGCTGCCTGGCCGAGATGACGGTGGCCCATTCCACCTCGGGCTCTTTCGGCGCCTATGCCGAGTTCTACATCAGCCCGCTGGCCGGGTTCCTGGTGCGTTACGCCTACTGGGCGGCGATTGTGCTGGCGGTGGGGGCCGAGGTCACGGCGGTGGCGATGTACATGAAGTACTGGTTCGCCCACGTGCCGGAGTGGGTGTGGATCGTGTCGTTTTCCAGCGTGCTGATCCTGCTCAACGCCATCAGCGTCAAGACTTTCGGCAACTTCGAATACTGGTTTTCGACGATCAAGATCAGCGCCATCGTCGGCTTCATCCTCCTCGCGGTGTACGTGGTGTTCGGCTCCGGCAACCCGCAATACGGGGTGCAGAACTACACGGCCCACGACGGGTTTTTCCCCCATGGCGTGAGCGGCATGTGGATCGCCGTGATCGTGTCGATCTTCAGCTACTTGAGCGTCGAGATGATTGCCGTGGCTGCCGGTGAGGCGGCGGACCCGGAGCAGGCCGTGAAGAAAGCCTTTCGCGCGACCATCGTGCGGCTGGTGGTGTTTTACCTGCTGACCCTGGCGCTGATGCTCGCCATCGTGCCGTGGAACCAGGCCGGCCAGGCCCAGAGCCCGTTCGTCACGGTGATGCAGACCATCGGCATTCCCGGCGCCACCGGGGTGATGAATTTCGTGATCCTGATCGCGGCCTTGTCGGCGATGAACAGTCAGCTCTACATCACCACGCGCATGATGTTCAGCCTGTCCCGCGCCGGCTTTGCGCCCAGGTCCATGGGGGCCTTGAGCAAGAGCGGCATTCCGCTCAATGCCTTGCTGTTGTCCAGCTCGGGCATCGCCCTGGCGACGCTGTTGAACCTGGTGTACCCGGAAAGTTCGTTCACCCTGATGATGGCGATCTCGATGTTTGGCGCGATCTTCACCTGGTTCATGATCTTCCTCACGCACCTGTTCTTCCGGCGCTATCGCAAGCGCCATGGCGGCGCGAAGCTGTCGTTCCAGTTGCGCCTGTTTCCCTACAGCACGTTATTGGGGCTGGTGCTGATGGGCGCGGTGATGATCACCACGTACTTCACCGAAGCGTTCAAGATGACCCTGGTGTTTGGCGTGCCGTTCCTGCTGATCCTGTCGGCGGTGTATTACGGGGTTTTCCGCAAGGGCAGGGCCAAGGCATCGAACAAGGCCCTGGCGTAACCCGGCAATTGCTCGAACGAACGCGCGCATAACAGCAACGTGCGGCAAGCCCACTCTTCCTGCAACGGTTGGGCGATGAAGCGGCGCGGCGCTGGCCAGCGCGCCAGCGCCGCCTGGGGCACGATGCCCAGGCCGGCGCCGCGGGCCACCATGCGAATCAGCCCGTCAAAACCCTCGGCGCGGATGCGCGTCTGCACACGAAAGCCCGCGTGCAGTGCCTGTTCTTCCAGGTACACCGCGAGGGCGCTGGCGGCGGCCAGACCCACGTAGTCGTATTGCAGGCTGTCGACAAAGCTCACCGTGCCGCCAGCCAGGGGATGGTCGTGCGGCATGATCAGCGCCAGTGGGTCGTCGCGAAAGGGCAAGGTCTGCAAGCCATGGGTGTCCACGGCGTCGGAGATGATCCCCAGCTCCGCCGTGCCCTGGCGCAAGGCCTGGGTGATGCGCAGGCTGGGCAATTCCTGCAGGTCGATATCGAGGTTGGGGTGTTCGCGCAGAAAGTCCGCAAGCAGTTCCGGCAGGTATTCGCTGAGCGCAGTGGTGTTGCACAGCAGGCGCACCTGGCCTTTGACGCCATTGGCGTATTCCGCCAGGTCCTGTTGCAGGTGCTCGGCCTGTTGCAACAACAGGCGGGCGTGACGGGCCAGGGCCTTGCCTGCCGGTGTGGGGGTGACGCCGCGACGTCCACGCTGGAGAAACTCGATGCCCAACGACGCCTCCATCGCCCGGATGCGGGCACTGGCGGCGGCCAGGGATAAATGGCTGCGGGCCGCGCCGGCGGTGATGTTGCCGGTGTCGAGGGTGTGCAGGTAGAGGCGCAGGTCGATCAGGTCAAAGTGCATGGCTGATGGCTCGGGTAACTGGATTGGCCTCAGGCTCACGCAAAACAAGAGGCTGCCTCAGTATATGGCGAATTTTAGAACGCATCGAAAAGTCGCACACTCTGCCCATGAATACCTTCCTCGCGTTTTACCAGAACCTCGGCCCCGCCCTTACCTTGCTGGTGATCGGCACCTTCCTGCTGGCCGGTACGGTCAAGGGGGTTATCGGCCTGGGCCTGCCCACTGTCGCCATGGGCATGCTCGGCCTGGCTATGTTACCGGCGCAGGCTGCCGCATTGCTGATCATCCCTTCGACCGTCACCAACCTGTGGCAATTGGCATTCGGCGGGCACCTGAGTGCTTTGCTCAAGCGGCTGTGGCCGATGTTGCTGCTGATTTTCCTCGGCACCGGGCTGGGCACGGTGTGGCTGGGGATGGACGGCGGGCAATGGGTGGTGCGCGCACTGGGCGCGGCGTTGCTGGTGTATGCGCTGAGCGGACTGTTCCTGCCCACGTTCAAGGTCAAGGCCCGGACCGAGCGTTGGGTGGGCCCTTTGTGCGGGCTGATCACCGGCCTTATCACCTCGGCCACCGGTGTGTTTGTGATTCCTGCCGTGCCGTACCTGCAGGCACTGGGTTTGAATCGCGATCAACTGGTGCAGGCGTTGGGGTTGTCGTTCACGGTATCGACCCTGGCCCTGGCCGCCGGTCTAGCCTGGCGCGGCACCTTGGGCGCTGGCGCAATCAATGCCTCGTTGCTGGCCTTGGTGCCGGCGCTGCTGGGCATGTGGCTGGGCCAAGTGCTGCGCCAGCGCATCAGTGCGGTCCTGTTCAAGCGGGTATTTTTTATCGGCATGGCACTGCTGGGCGGGCATTTGCTGATCGGCGGTTAACAATTCATGATCCATTCGTGCCTTGTAGTCAAAGGTATTTTGCCCGGTGGCCGCTTATTCCGAAGGGCCGAGGTGGATAGTCTGCGTCCAGACATTTTCAACCTTCTGGATGCCTCCCATGAAAAAAGTACTCCTGCTCAACGGCGGTAAAAAGTTCGCCCACTCCGACGGCCGCTACAACGCCACCCTGCATGACACCGCCTTGGCGGTGTTGGACCGAGGCGGTATCGACGTCAAGGTCACCCATATCGACGAAGGCTACGACGTGGCCGAAGAAGTCGCCAAATTCCTCTGGGCCGACGTGATCATCTACCAGATGCCCGGCTGGTGGATGGGCGCGCCATGGATCGTCAAGAAGTACATCGACGAAGTCTTCACCGAAGGCCACGGCAGCCTGTATGCCAGCGATGGTCGCACCCGTTCCGACGCCTCGCAGAAATACGGCAGCGGCGGCCTGGTCCAGGGCAAGCACTACATGCTGTCACTGACCTGGAATGCACCGCAGCAAGCCTTCGACGACCCGACCGACTTCTTCGAAGCCAAGGGCGTGGATGCGGTGTACTTCCCGTTCCACAAAGCCAACGAGTTCCTCGGCATGACCGGCCTGCCGACCTTCCTGTGCGTGGACGTGATGAAACGCCCGGCCATCGAGGTGGATGTGGCGCGCTACGAACAGCATCTGGCGCGGGTGTTCAACCTCTCGGTGTAAGCTGCGGTACACCGATAACGAGGACCACCCGTGAAAGCCCGATCCGATGAGCTACAGATCTTCGTCAGCGTGATTGAGTGCGGCTCGATTTCCGCCGCCGCGGAGCAGGTCGGGCAGACGCCATCGGCGGTCAGTCGCACCCTGTCGCGCCTGGAAGCCAAGCTTGAGACCACGCTGATCAACCGCACCACGCGGCGCATGGACCTGACCGAGGAGGGCAAGTACTTCTTCGAGCAGGCCAAGCTGATCCTGGCGCAGATGGACGAGCTGGAAGAGCGCCTGTCGTCACGTCAGAAGAACCCCGCCGGGCGCCTGCGCATCAATGCCGCCGTGCCGTTCATGCTGCATGGGATCGTGCCCTACATCGCCGAATTCCGCCGTTTGTACCCGCAGATCCAACTGGAGTTGAACAGCGATGACCTGATTATCGACCTGCTGGAACAGAGCACCGATATTGCGATACGCATCGGTGCCCTGGCCGACTCCACCCTGCATGCGCGATCCCTGGGTTGTACGCCGCTGCATATCCTCGCCAGCCCTGATTACCTCAAACAGTACGGCACGCCGACGACGGTCGCCGAGTTGGCTGACCATACCCTGCTGGGCTTTACCCAGACCGAAACCCTCAACCACTGGCCGCTGCGCCATGTGGAAGGTGACCGCTGGCTGATCGAGCCCAGCGTGGCCGCGTCCAGTGGTGAAACCCTGCGCCAGTTGGCGTTGGAAGGGCAGGGCATTTGTTGCCTGTCGAACTTCATGACCGTCGAAGACATCAATGCCGGGCGCCTGGTGCCGGTGCTGGAGGCGTTCAACAGCGGGTATCGCCAACCGATCCACGCGGTGTTCTACCGCAACTCGCAATTGGCGCTGCGCATCCAGTGCTTCCTGGACTTTATCCAGGCCAAGCTGGCGCGGTATGCGTGCTGATTCGTGACCCTCACGCAAGAGTGAATTGGGCGGTGCGGGCTTATTCGCCAGGGATCAGTCCGTAACAATGGAGCCATCACTTACCCCGTCAGGAGCACTCTCCATGAACGTATTCATTACCGGCGCAGCCGGTTTTATCGGCGGTTCCATCGCCACCGGCCTGGTCAAGGCCGGTCACACGGTTACCGGCCTGGTACGTAGCGCCGGGCAAGCCGCTGAAATGACCGCCCTGGGCATCAACCCGGTGATCGGTACCCTCGACGATGCTGCTGTGTTGACCGAGCAAGCGCATAAAGCCGATGCAGTGATCAATGCTGCGAGCAGCGACCATCGTGCCGCGGTGGAAACCCTGCTGGCCGCGCTGAAAGGTTCGGACAAGCCATTCCTGCACACCAGCGGCTCGAGCATCGTGGGGGATGCGTCGGGCGGTAAGTCCAGCGATGTCATCTATTTCGAAGACAGCCTGCCGGAGCCGACCGTCGACAAGGCTGCCCGCGTGGCCATCGACAACCTGATCCTGGCGGCCGCAAAAGAAGGCGTGAACTCAGCGGTGATCTGCAACACCCTGATCTACGGCCACAGCCTGGGTGTGAAGCGCGACAGCGTGCAACTGCCGCGCTTGCTCAAGCAGGCACGCAAGAGCGGCGTGGTGCGCCATGTGGGCACCGGGCAGAACATCTGGTCCAACGTGCACATTGAAGACGTGGTGGCGCTGTACCTGCTGGCACTGACCCGCAACGTGCCGGGCACCTTCTACTTTGTGGAAAGCGGCGAGGCTTCGTTTATCGACATGACCACGGCGATTGCCCAAGCCCTGAACCTGGGCCGGCCGCAGGATTGGCCATTGGCCGAGGCTGAGGCCGAGTGGGGCTATGAAATGGCCAACTATGGCCTGGGCTCCAACAGCCGCGTGCGCGGCAGACATGCCCGCGAGTTGCTGGGCTGGGCGCCGAAGCGTACGTCGGTGGTGGAGTGGATTCGCCAGGAGATGGTCTAGTTTTCCGCCCTTTAGTTGTGGCAAGCCCGCTCACCACAGGGTGTGTGCTTGCCTTAAAAATCTGGCCCCACCGCGCTCAATTCCGTACCATTCCCCGCCTTATCCCCCGCAATGCCCTGGTACCTCATGAACCTCACCCGTCTGCGCGCCGATGCCCTGGCCGGCCTCACCACGTCTTTCGCGCTGCTGCCCGAGTGCATCGCCTTTGCCCTGGTGGCTCACCTCAACCCGCTGATGGGGCTGTACGGCGCCTTTATCATCTGCACCCTTACCGCCTTGTTCGGGGGCCGTCCCGGCATGGTGTCCGGGGCGGCAGGCTCGATGGCGGTGGTGATCGTCGCGCTGGTGGTGCAGCACGGCGTGGAATACCTGCTGGCCACGGTGTTGCTGGGCGGGCTGATCATGGTCGCGTTCGGCCTGTTGCGCCTGGGCAAGCTGGTGCGCATGGTGCCGCACCCGGTGATGCTGGGGTTCGTCAACGGCCTGGCGATCATCATTGCCCTGGCCCAGTTGGAACATTTCAAGAACGGTGAACGCTGGCTCAGCGGCATGCCGTTGTACGTGATGACGGGCCTGGTGCTGGTGACCATGGCCATCGTCTACCTGCTGCCGCGCATCACCCGTGCGGTGCCGCCGGCCCTGGTGGCGATCCTTGGCGTGGGCCTGGCCGTGTACCTGCTCGGCCTGCCGACCCGTACCCTCGGCGACATGGCCCACATCGCCGGCGGCCTGCCGGCCTTCGCGCTGCCGCAGATCCCCTGGACCCTGGAAACCCTCGGCATCATCGCCCCTTATGCGTTCCTGATGGCCATGGTCGGCCTGCTGGAAACCCTGCTGACCCTGAACCTCACCGACGAAATCACCGAGACCCGTGGTTACCCCGACCGCGAAAGCGTGGCCCTGGGCGCTGCGAATATGCTCTCGGGCCTGTTCGGCGGTATGGGCGGTTGCGCAATGATCGGGCAAACCGTGATCAACCTCAGCTCCGGCGGGCGCGGACGTTTCTCCGGGGTGTTCGCCGGGGTGATGATCCTGCTGTTTATTTTGTTTCTGTCACCGCTGATCGAGCGGATTCCGCTGGCGGCGCTGGTGGGGGTGATGTTCGTGGTGTCCCAGCAGACCTTCGCCTGGGCGTCCCTGCGGGTGATCAACAAGGTGCCGCTCAATGATGTGCTGGTGATTATCGCAGTGACCGTGATCACGGTGTTCACCGACCTGGCCACCGCCGTGCTGTGCGGCATCGTGATCGCAGCACTGAACTTTGCCTGGCAACAGGCCCGTGAGCTGTACGCCGATGAGCATCTGGAAGCGGATGGCAGCAAGCTCTATCGCCTGCACGGCACGCTGTTCTTTGCCTCGACGACGCCGTTCCTGAACCAGTTCGACCCGGCCAACGACCCCGCCCAGGTGACGCTGGATTGCCGTCACCTGAGCTTTGTCGACTACTCGGCGATTGCCGCGCTGATGACCCTGCGCGAGCGCTACAGCAAGGCCGGCAAGCATTTGCGCGTGCTGCATTTGTCCGAACGCTGCAAGAAGCTGCTCAAGCGTGCGAGGGTGCATCACGACTGATTTTATGGCCCGACCAGGTCTTCCAGTTCCTGGGCGCGGGTCTGGGTCATGTCCAGCACGCAGCCGGTGCCGTTGACCTGGTCGATGGTGCCGCCGGTAGCCGAGCCGACGAAGGCACAATTGGCGTCACGGTACTTGATCCACAGGCGCTGCAGGTCCTGCAGTTGCTGCCTGCGGTTGCCTTCCTGGGCGGCGAGGGCGGTTTTGTAGGCTTTGTTCAGGCGCGTGTCTTGCACCTTGGTTTCCTTGACGTTGCAGCTGACCATGTCGGCAGTGGTATTGGCGCCGTCCATGCATTTTTTCAGCGCCGGGTTGTCGGTAGCGGCGGCAGTGCCGCACACGGCGAGAAGCAGGGCGCCGGCGGCGAGTGTGGTGCGAATCATGCTCGATTTTCCTGGCATCGGTGGATGTGCATTCTATGACTCAAGGGTATTCGTTGAGTTTCCAGCCTTCTCTGATCTTCATGTAAGAACACCCCCCGGATTTTCATGCACGGCCCTTGGGCATACCCCAACGCGACAGCGCTTATCTGTGGGCGAAAGTTACTTTCATAAAATTTGAAAATGCTCCTCGGTAATGATTTATGAGTTTCACAACCAATTCGACGTGACCCTTTCCGAGGAGTACCGCATGGCCGCATCACCGGGCTTCGGGCTGTTGGCATACGCTGCCATCGCCATCATTGCTTTGATCGTGCTGATCGCACGTTACCGGCTCAACCCGTTTATCGTCATCACCCTGGTGTCCATCGGCCTGGCGCTGATGGCCGGGATGCCGGCGGACACCATCATGGGTTCCTACGAGGCCGGCGTCGGCAAAACCCTGGGGCATATCGCCCTGGTCGTGGCGCTGGGCACCATGCTCGGCAAGATGATGGCCGAGTCCGGTGGTGCCGAGCAGGTGGCGCGCACCCTGATCAACCGTTTCGGTGAACGTAATGCCCATTGGGCCATGGTGTGCATCGCCTTCCTGGTGGGCCTGCCGCTGTTTTTCGAAGTGGGCTTTGTGCTGCTGGTGCCAATCGCTTTTACCGTGGCGCGGCGCGTGGGGGTGTCGATCCTGATGGTCGGCCTGCCGATGGTCGCCGGCCTGTCGGTGGTGCATGCGCTGGTGCCGCCGCACCCGGCAGCGATGATGGCCGTGCTGGCGTATAACGCGTCGGTGGGGCAGACCGTGCTCTATGCGATCCTCATCGGTATACCCACGGCGATCATCGCCGGCCCGGTGTACGCCAAATTCATCGTGCCGCGTATTCACCTGCCGGCGGAAAACCCGCTGGAACGCCAGTTCATCGAGCGCGAACCCCGTGAGCGTTTGCCGAGCTTTACGCTGACCATGGGCACCATCCTGCTGCCGGTGGTGCTGATGATGATCGGTGGCTGGGCCAACGTGATCTCCACCCCAGGCAGCGGCTTCAACCAGTTCCTGCTGTTTATCGGCAACTCGGTGATCGCGCTGCTGGTGGCGACCCTGGTGAGTTTCTGGACCCTGGGCCTGGCGCAGGGCTTCAACCGTGAGTCGATCCTCAGGTTCACCAATGAATGCCTGGCGCCGACCGCGAGCATCACCTTGCTGGTGGGCGCGGGTGGCGGTTTGAACCGGATATTGGTGGACGCTGGCGTTACCAACGAAATTCTCGGCCTGGCGCATGCCTTCCACCTGTCGCCGCTGGTGATGGGCTGGTTGTTCGCTGCGCTGATGCGAATTGCGACGGGCTCAGCCACGGTAGCCATGACTACGGCTTCGGGCGTGGTAGCCCCGGTCGCCCTGGGCCTGGGTTATCCGCATCCGGAATTGCTGGTGTTGGCGACTGGCGCGGGTTCGGTGATCTTTTCCCACGTTAACGACGGCGGCTTCTGGCTGATCAAGGAATACTTCAATATGACGGTGATCCAGACCTTCAAGACCTGGACCGTATTGGAGACGCTGATCTCTGTGGTTGCCTTCGGTCTGACTTACGGCCTGTCCTGTATTTTGTAACCCGGAGCCTTCATGGACATCCTCTACCAGATCCGCGCCCGCCAGGATTCCTTCAGCGCCGGCGAAGGGCGTATCGCCAGGCTGATGCTGGAGGATGTGGGCTTTGCCGCCTCGGCCAGCCTGGAAGAGCTGTCCCAACGGGCCGAGGTCAGTACCGCGACCTTATCGCGGTTTGCCCGCAGTGTCGGTTGCCGGGACTTGCGCGATCTGCGCCTGCAACTGGCCCAGGCCAGCGGCGTCGGCAGCCGCTTCCTGGACCCGGCGGGGTTGCCTGAACAGTCGGCGTTTCATCGGCAGATTCTCGGCGATATCGAAGCGACGTTGCGCCAGCACTTGTCGGGTTTCAACCAGGCCAGCTTTGTCGATGCGGTCAACCTGCTGGGCAAGGCGCGGATGATCCACGCGTTCGGCATGGGCGGGCCGTCGAGTTTGTGCAGCGATGAATTGCAGGTGCGCCTGGTTCGCCTGGGCTACCCGATTGCCGCCAGCCACGACCCGGTGATGATGCGTGTCACGGCGGCAACCCTGGGGCCGGAACACGCGCTGATTGTCTGCTCGCTCACGGGCCTCACCCCTGAATTGCTCGATGTGGTGGCGCTGGCACGCAACTACGACGCGCGCATCGTCGCCATCACCCTGGCCGACTCACCCCTGGCGCAGTTGGCGGATGTGCTGCTGCCGCTGCAACCGGCGGAAACCAGTTTTATCTACAAACCCACGGCGGCGCGTTACGGCATGCTGCTGGCCATCGACCTGCTCGCCACCGAACTGGCGCTGGCCCTGCCTGACGACAACCAGGAACGCCTGCGCCGGATCAAGCTGGCCCTCGACGATTATCGCGGCGGCCCTGACCGCCTGCCGCTTGGAGATTGATATGACGTACGACACGCTGATTCGTCAGGCGCTGATCATCGATGGCAGCAACACCGAAGGGTTTGTCGCCGATGTGGGGCTGCGTGACGGGCGCATCGAGACCATTGGCGACTTATCGACGGCGGTGGCCTCGCATGAAATCGATGGGACTGGCCGTGTGCTGGCGCCGGGCTTTATCGATGTGCACACCCACGACGACACGGTGGTCATCCGCCAGCCGCAGATGCTGCCCAAGCTCAGCCAGGGTGTGACCACGGTGATTGTCGGCAACTGTGGCATCAGCGCCTCACCAGTGAGTTTGCGCAGCGATCCGCCGGACCCGATGAACTTGTTGGGCAGCGCTGCGGCGTTTGTTTATCCCCGTTTCAGCGACTATCGCAGGGCCGTTGAAAGCGCTCATCCAGCGGTTAACGTCGCGGCATTAATCGGCCACACGGCGCTGCGCAGTAACCACATGGACGACCTGCATCGCACCGCCACACCGGATGAAATCGCCGCCATGCGTGTGCAGTTGCACGAGAGTCTCGAGGCCGGCGCCCTCGGTTTATCCACAGGCCTGGCCTACGCCAGCGCGTTCAATGCCGAGACCGATGAGGTGCTGCAACTGAGTGAAGAACTCACGGCCTTCGGTGCGGTGTACACCACCCATTTGCGCAGCGAATTCGAACCGGTGCTGGAGGCGATGGACGAGGCTTTCCTGATCGGTCGGCACGCACAGGTACCGGTGATCATTTCCCACCTCAAATGTGCGGGCGCGGGGAACTGGGGGCGTAGTCCGCAGCTGTTGGCAGCGTTGGAATCGGCGGCGAAAACCCACCCGGTGGGGTGTGATTGTTATCCCTACGCGGCCAGTTCTTCGACCCTGGACCTCAAGCAGGTGACCGACGCGTTTCGCATCACCATTACCTGGTCGACGCCGCACCCGGAAGTGGGGGGGCGCGACTTGCAGGACATTGCCGGCGAATGGGACGTCTCGTTGATGGGCGCCGCTCGTCGTCTACAGCCTGCGGGAGCGGTGTACTACGGTATGGATGAAGCGGATGTGCGACGCATCCTTGCGCATCCATTGTCGATGGTGGGGTCTGATGGGTTGCCCGAAGATCCGTTTCCACACCCACGCTTGTGGGGGGCGTTTCCACGGGTGCTGGGACATTTCAGCCGGGATGTCGGGTTGTTCCCGTTGCACACCGCCGTGCACAAGATGACCGGCTTGTCGGCAGCGCGTTTTGGGTTATCCGGGCGTGGTGAAATTCGTGAAGGGCATTGGGCTGACCTGGTGTTGTTCGACCCGTTGCGGGTGCGGGATGTGGCGGATTTCAATGAGCCACAGCGTGCAGCGCAAGGCATTGATGGCGTGTGGGTCAACGGCGTGTTGAGCTACAGAGATGGCCGGGCGAACGGTCAGCGACCGGGGCGCTTCCTGGCGCGCAGTGGGGATTTGCGTGGTGGGTTTTCGACTCTATAGTGGGCGCTTTCATACACGGAGCGATTGCCATGCACTTAGGAAAAGTCACCCCCATCCTGCGGATTTTCGATGAGGCCAAGGCGCTGGAATTCTACGTCGACTTCCTGGGCTTCAAGGTCGATTGGCAGCATCGTTTCGAGGCGAATTATCCACTCTATCTGCAGGTTTCGCTGGGCGATTGTGTGCTGCACCTGTCCGAACATCATGGCGATGCTTCGCCGGGCGCGGCGCTGCGGATCCAGGCGCAAGGGGTGGACACGTACCAGCAGCAGTTGGCGGGCAAGGATTACCGTTACGCCAAGCCTGGGGTTGAGGAAACGCCTTGGGGATCGCGGGAGATGAGCATCAAGGATCCGTTTGGGAATCGGGTGGTGTTTGTTGAGGACGGCGAGGGCTGAGAGGTAAATCGCAGGCAATAAAAAACCGCCTTGGTAGGCGGTTTTTTATTGCAATCCCAGTTTGCGGCTGGGGTTGCTGTCTCACAGGAGCACTGACGTGTTGGAGAATACTACTGCTGCTTTAAGGTTTTATACAAGGGCTGACGATAACTGGTTTTATTGGTTTTCAATTGCAAAGAACAGCAACAACTTTTGAGGGCGATTAGTTGTTACTTGTAACACCTTGGCGTAGATGGCTGAGCTAGCATCACCCGCGTTCTGTGTTCATCGTGAGGAAGGTTGGCTGGGTTCGCGCGCAAATTTTGGACCGACTGCCACGGGCTTGCAATCCGTGCCGGATTAATGCGGGAGGACCATCAACCCAGCCGCCTCACAGGAGCACTGACGTGCGTCCAAAGGCCCACATGTTCCGGTAAGTGTGCTGGAGGTAAGGCCCAACTTACGGAGGGCCGAGTATGTCTAGGTTTGCACGACGTACATGGAACCTCGTAGTGAACTGCCTACGTGCTTATCACGTATGGAAGTTCCTGCGGGACAGCTTCGATGACTGCTAACGTCTGAGAGGTGGAGCCGCCTCGGTATATGCCGAGGCGGCTTTTTGATTTCTTACACCCGGAAGTGACTGACCATCTGCTGCAACTGGCTACCCAGTCGCGCCAGTTCCACACTGGATTTAGCGGTCTCATTACTGGCGGTGGCGGTCTGTTCCGACACATCACGCACATTCACGATGCTGCGGCTGATCTCTTCGGCCACGGCGCTTTGTTGTTCGGCAGCGGCGGCGATCTGCTGGTTCATCGACTGGATGTTCGACACCGTGCGGGTGATGTTTTCCAGGGACACACCGGCCTTGCGCGTCAGTTCGACACTGCTGTCGGTGAGGCTGCGGCTGTTGTTCATCACGTTGGCAACTTGCTGGGTGCCGTTCTGCAAGCCGGCGACCAGGCCTTCGATTTCTTCGGTGGATTTCTGCGTGCGCTGGGCCAGGCCACGCACTTCGTCGGCGACCACGGCAAAGCCGCGGCCGGCTTCACCGGCACGCGCCGCTTCGATCGCCGCGTTGAGCGCGAGCAGGTTGGTCTGTTCGGCAACGGCCTTGATCACGTCCATCACGCTGCCGATCTTGTTGCTCTCTTGTTGCAGGTGCGCCATGGCATCGGTGGAACGTTCCACTTCGGCGGCCAGGCGTTCGATCTGGGCGATGGCCTCGGCCACCACTTTATCGCCTGCGCGGGCCTGGCCGTCAGCGTCGGCGGCGGCCAGAGAGGCTTGCTCGGCGTTGCGTGCGACTTCCTGCACGGTGGCGGTCATTTCGTGCATTGCCGTGGCGACCTGATCGGTCTCGATCTTCTGGCTGTTCACACCGGCGCTGGTCTGCTCGGTGACGGCCGACAACTCTTCGGCGGCGCTGGCGATCTGGGTCACGCCGTCGCGAATCCCGCTGATCAGTTCACGCAAGGTGGTGCCCATGCGCTGGATGCCTTGTTGCAGTACGCCCAGCTCATCGCGACGGGTGACCTGGATATTGTGGCTCAGGTCGCCGGAGGCGATGCGCTCAACCACGGCCAGGGTTTCCTGCAGTGGACGGGTGATCTGGCGGGTGATCACCAGTGCCGCAATGATACCCACCAGCAGCGCCAGCAGCGTGCTGATCAACTGCAGGCTGCGGGCCTGGGCACTTTCGGCGTCGCGACGATCCAGCTGGATGTCGTAGAGCTTGTCGCTGATGGTGACGATGTCGGCGCCTTGGGTGGTCATTTCGGCACGGGCAGCCACGATGTTGGCGTTGGCCGTCTTGTAGTTTTGAACGGCTGTGCGATAGGCGCCCAGGGCGGTTTCCAGGGCGCTCAGCGCGCTTTGCTGGCTGGCGCCGAATGCGACACTGAGGCCTTTCAAGCCGCCGATGGCTTTCTCGATTTGTGCCGCAGCGCGGGCTTCGGTGTCCGGGTTGACGTTATTGGTGTAGCCACGCACTTCGTAGCGGGCTAACTGGAACGCTTGCTTGGCGTTGGTCACCGCCTGGAACTGAGTGAAGCGCTCCGAGCTGTCGGGCATCTGCTGCACGCTGGTGTCCAGCGCATCGATCTGGGCGTTGGCGATATCGGCCTTGTCCCCCATGACCTGGCGAGCAGCGTTGCCGTTACGGTAAGCCTCGCGCATTTTGTTCAGGGATTGCTGATAAGCCGTGATGATGGCTTTCTGCTCGTTGAGCAGCTTGACGTTTTCCGGGCTCTTGAAGCTGTCCAGGAGTTTCTGTTGCTGGGCAGCAAAGGCATCCAGGCTGGTCTGCACGTTCTGCGCCACGGCTTCATCGCCGTTGGCCAACATGTATTGCAGGCGCACGATGCGCAGTTTGGTCAGCGACGCGTTGAGCTGGGTAATGTCGCTCATCCAGTTACTGCGGTCGATCAGGCTGCCCAGGCTGGTCCAGCCGGTGAAGGCCAGGATCGAGGTGAGGACCAGTACCAGGCCGAAGCCCAGGCCCAGTTTGAGGTTGACGCTGATGTTACCGAACCAGCTGTTCATCTAATGCTCCGCAAAGGTGATGTCTGTCTGCTGGACGGTGTTGTTATTTGAGCCAGCCAAAGTGTGTAGCGCTGTATCGGCGACGGGCTGTGAATCTGAAGTGCTTTTATTGCGTGTGCGACGAAGCGTCGCGATCCCGGTGTCGCGCTACCGTGCAGGGCTCATCACGAGCAGGTCTTGTGTGCTAGTCTGCTGGCCCTTTTAGTTCAGGGCGGCGCGCACATCACTGTTTCCAGTGCTGCCCTACAGCGGAGCCTCTTCATGTCCGAAGTTAATCTGTCCACCGACGAAACCCGCGTCAGCTACGGTATCGGCCGTCAGTTGGGCGACCAACTGCGCGACAACCCACCACCGGGTGTGAGCCTGGACGCGATCCTGGCTGGCCTGACCGATGCATTCGCCGGCAAACCAAGCCGTGTTGACCAGGAGCAAATGGCCGCCAGCTTCAAGGTCATCCGCGAAATCATGCAAGCCGAGGCTGCTGCCAAGGCTGAAGCCGCCGCAGGCGCTGGCCTGGCGTTCCTGGCTGAAAACGCCAAGCGTGATGGCATCACCACCCTGGCTTCCGGCCTGCAATTTGAAGTGCTGACCGCTGGTGACGGCGCCAAACCGACCCGTGAAGACCAGGTTCGTACTCACTACCACGGCACCTTGATCGACGGCACTGTGTTCGATAGCTCCTACGAGCGTGGCCAGCCTGCAGAATTCCCGGTAGGCGGCGTGATCGCCGGCTGGACCGAAGCCCTGCAACTGATGAATGCCGGCAGCAAATGGCGCCTGTACGTGCCGAGCGAATTGGCTTACGGCGCTCAAGGCGTTGGCAGCATTCCGCCGCACAGCGTGCTGGTATTCGACGTCGAACTGCTCGACGTTCTGTAAGACCTGCTGCTTACCTGTGGGAACGCGTCCGTTCGTTCCCACAGTGTTTTGCCGGTGTGTTCATGGGTGGAATTTGCCACTGAGCTCCGTCGCCGGGCGCAACGCTCGGGCATAGCAGAACAGAAACAGATTACGCACCACTTCCTTGAGCACTCCTGGTTCACTCGAACTCAGGCCGTTGACATCCAGGTCACCCTGGTCCTGCAGTTCATTCAACGCTTCTTCTTCCAGCACCGCACAGACTTCGCCGGTTTCCCGATGAAGGATGCGCAGGTAAGGGTGTGGGCGGTCGAGCCAGGCATCTATCAAATAAGTCATGGGTACATCTCCTTGATGGGTTTCAATGAGAATAATTCTTATTCGTAGAATAGCAAGTGCCTATTGGCAGTTTCCTGGTTTTTCTGTGTGGATATTGCGAGGGGTCAACGGGGAGGGCAAAACGCCATCCCGCGCGGGCGCGGGATGGATGCAGCAGGTTCAGACTTTGCGCACGAACTCGGACTTGAGTTTCATCGGGCCGATACCGTCGATCTTGCAATCGATATCGTGGTCGCCGTCGCACAGGCGGATGTTCTTGACCTTGGTGCCGACCTTCACGACCAGGGACGTGCCCTTGACCTTGAGGTCTTTGATCACGGTGATGGTGTCGCCGTCCTGCAGGACGTTGCCCACAGAGTCTTTCTTCACGGTTTCATCGCCGGCCACTTCGGCCTCGCCATTGGCGGACCACTCATGGGCGCATTCCGGGCAGATCAGCTGGGCGCCGTCTTCATAGGTGTATTCGGAATTGCATTTCGGGCAGGGTGGCAACGTGCTCACTAAAGCTCCTTGAGATTCAGGGATGACTAAAAGTCGCACATTATATAGGGTTTTGTGATGTTGCAGGCTGTATGAAATCCAAATGTGGGAGGGGCTTGCCCCGATGACGGTGTTCCAGCCGATATATCGACTGGCCGATCCACCGCCATCGGGAGCAAGCCCCCCCACACATTGGTCTTGCAGGTATGTTTTAGTGAGTACGGGCGACCGCAAACTCACTCAGCTCAACCAGGGCATCCCGGTACTCGCTGGCCGGCAGGGCTTGCAGGCACTGGATCGCACGGGCTACGTAGTCACGCGCCAGTTGCGCGGTGTACTCCAGGGAACCGGAAGCTTCCACGGCAGCGCGGATGGCCTCCAGGTCTTCGATCCCGCCTTTCTGGATCGCCTTGCGCACGAGTGCCGCCTGTTCCGGCGTGCCTTCGCGCATGGTGTAGATCAGCGGCAAGGTCGGTTTGCCTTCGGCCAGGTCGTCGCCGACGTTCTTGCCCAGGGTTTCTGCATCGCCACGGTAGTCGAGGAGGTCGTCTACCAGTTGGAACGCCACGCCCAGGTGATCACCGAAGGTACGCAGGGCTTCGGCCTGCTCGGCGGTCGCGCCACAGAGCGCGGCGGCACTGTGTGTGGAGGCTTCGAAGAGCATCGCGGTCTTGCCGCGAATCACTTCCATATAGGTTTCTTCGGTGGTGCTGGCGTCGCGAACCTTGGACAGCTGCAGCACTTCGCCTTCAGCGATGATGCGCGTGGCCTGGGAAAGAATCTTCATCACCGGCATCGAGCCCAGCTCGACCATCATTTCGAACGAGCGCGAGTACAGGAAGTCGCCCACCAGCACGCTCGGGGCATTGCCCCACATCGCATTGGCGGTCTCGCGGCCACGGCGCATGCCGGACATGTCGACCACGTCGTCATGCAGCAGGGTCGCGGTGTGCAGGAATTCGATGGTGGCGGCCAGCAGGCGCAGATCATCGCCTTCGCGGCCCAGGGCCTTGCCACACAGCAGCACTAATAAAGGACGCAGGCGTTTACCGCCCGCCGACGTAATGTAGTCGCCAATTTTGGAGACCAGCGGCACTTTAGACGTCAGCTGCTGCTTGATGATGCCGTCGACGGCGCTAAAATCGTCCGCGACCGCGCGGTAGAAAGCTTGGGGTTGCATCAGCGACAGTCGCTCCAGAAGGGTTGCGCGGCATGCTAGGACCCTGACCCCCGGGTGTCAAGGCGCGATAGACGGCCACTTGCAACACCCATTTACCTTGCGTACAATCGCGCACCCTGAACTTCCTGGGCAGCACCTGCCTTACGCAATTGCATTCGGGACGTCCATCCCATGCAGCCATGCCAGCCAATACCTCTTCTTATAAAGCGCTGGGTGAGCAGGATTATCGGAGAAATACCATGTCGTACGCAGTAATTGTTACTGGTGGCAAGCAATACAAGGTCGCCCCAGGTGAATACCTGAAGATCGAAAAACTGGAAATCGCTACCGGCGAATCCGTTACCTTTGATCGCGTTCTGTTGGTCGCCAATGGCGATGACGTGAACATCGGCGCTCCAGTTGTTGCTGGCGCTACCGTTGTGGCTGAAGTGATCTCCCAAGGTCGTCACGATAAAGTCCGCATCATCAAGTTCCGTCGTCGTAAGCACCACATGAAGCGTATGGGCCACCGCCAGTGGTACACCGAGATCAAAATCACCGGTATTCAGGCTTAATTTCAGCCTAATTCCTCACTAGGAGAATTGACTCATGGCACACAAAAAAGCTGGTGGTAGTACCCGTAACGGTCGCGACTCAGAAGCCAAACGCCTTGGCGTTAAGATGTATGGCGGCCAGAAAATCATTCCGGGCAACATCATCGTGCGTCAGCGCGGCACCCAATTCCACGCCGGTTACGGTGTTGGCATGGGTAAAGATCACACCCTCTTCGCGAAAATCGAAGGCGTGATCAAGTTTGAAGTAAAAGGCGCGTTCAACCGCCGTTACGTGAGCGTTGTCGCCGCTTAATTGCGCGATCGCTGGAAAAGCCCTGTCTTGCGACGGGGCTTTTTCGTTTGTGGAGTGAGTCTCTTGCAAAGCTGTTTGTAATGGGCTCGAGCAGCTGGATTTGCGGCTGTTGATTGAGGTCGCTGCGCTCATTTTTGCAAGAGTCTTATGTCTTGGTTTCTTAAGCTCGTCCATGCGGCGAGAGGCGTTTTGTTATGAAGTTCGTTGATGAAGTTTCCATCCGAGTAAAAGCAGGCGACGGCGGTAACGGTTGCATGAGTTTCCGTCGCGAAAAATTCATCGAAAACGGTGGCCCCAACGGCGGTGACGGCGGTGACGGCGGCTCCATCTACATGATGGCCGACGAAAACCTCAACACCTTGGTGGACTACCGTTACACCCGGCATTTCGATGCCGAGCGTGGCTCCAACGGCGGCAGCACCGACTGCACCGGTAAAAAAGGCGAAGACCTGGTACTGCGCGTACCGGTCGGCACCACGATCATCGACTCCGCGACCCAGGAAGTGATTGGCGACCTGACCAAGGCCGGCCAGAAACTGATGGTTGTACAGGGCGGCTGGCACGGTCTGGGTAACACCCGATTCAAGTCCAGTACCAACCGTGCACCGCGCCAGACCACGCCCGGCAAGCCGGGCGAGCAGCGCGACCTGAAACTGGAAATGAAGGTACTGGCTGACGTGGGCCTGCTGGGCCTGCCGAACGCCGGCAAAAGTACCTTCATCCGCTCGGTGTCGGCCGCCAAGCCGAAAGTCGCCGACTACCCGTTCACCACCCTGGTGCCAAACCTGGGCGTGGTCAGCGTCGACCGCTGGAAAAGCTTTGTGATCGCCGACATTCCCGGCCTGATCGAAGGGGCTTCCGACGGCGCAGGCCTGGGGATTCGCTTCCTCAAGCATTTGTCCCGTACCCGTTTGCTGCTGCACCTCGTCGACATGGCGCCCTTGGATGACACCAGTGCACCGGACGCCGCCGAAGTGATCGTCAGCGAACTGACCAAGTTCAGTCCGGCCCTGGCCGAGCGCGATCGCTGGTTGGTGCTGAACAAATGCGACCAGATCCTCGAAGAAGAGCACGAGGAGCGCGTCAAGGAAATCGTCGATCGCCTGGAATGGACCGGCCCGGTCTACGTGATCTCGGCGATCGCCAAAGAAGGCACCGAGCGCTTGACCCGCGACATCATGCGCTACCTGGAAGACCGTGCCGACCGTCTGGCGGCCGACCCGGTATTCAAGGCCGAACTCGCCGAACTCGATCAGCAGATCGAAGACGAGGCCCGTGCCCAGTTGCAGGCCCTGGATGACCAACGTGCCCTGCGCCGCAGCGGCGTGAAGTCGGTCCATGACATCGGCGACGATGATTGGGACGAAGAAGACGTGGATGACGAAGACGGTCCGGAAATCATTTACGTGCGCGACTGATCCGTTGCGATAAACTTGAACGCCGCTCCCTGGAGCGGCGTTTTGGTATCCGGGTATAACGTTATGGGCGGCGCTGGGTCGCGCGGCCCTCAATCTAAGGTTGAAGATGATGCGGAGCAAAGTGACAGGTGCGCAGCGCTGGGTCGTAAAGATCGGAAGTGCGCTGCTGACGGCGGATGGCAAAGGCCTGGATCGTGCAGCCATGAGCGTCTGGGTCGAGCAGATGGTGGCCTTGCATGAAGCAGGTGTCGAGTTGGTGCTGGTGTCGTCCGGGGCGGTTGCCGCCGGGATGAGCCGCCTCGGCTGGACCGCGCGACCCAGCGCGATGCACGAGCTGCAAGCCGCCGCAGCCATCGGCCAGATGGGCCTGGTGCAAGCCTGGGAATCCAGCTTTGCCGAGCATGGCCGCCACACGGCGCAGATCCTGCTGACCCACGATGACCTGTCCGACCGCAAGCGCTACCTCAACGCCCGCAGCACCTTGCGTGCGCTGGTGGAGCTCAAGGTCATCCCGGTGATCAACGAGAACGACACCGTGGTCACCGACGAGATCCGTTTCGGCGACAACGATACCCTGGCCGCGCTGGTGGCCAACCTGGTGGAGGCCGACCTGCTGGTGATCCTCACCGACCGCGACGGCATGTTCGACGCCGACCCGCGCCACAACCCCGATGCCCAACTGATCTACGAAGCGCGCGCCGATGACCCGGCGCTCGACGCCGTGGCCGGCAGCGTCGGCGGCGCCCTGGGGCGTGGCGGCATGCAGACCAAGTTGCGCGCAGCACGCCTGGCAGCACGTTCCGGGGCCCACACCATCATCGTCGGTGGGCGCCTGGAGCGTGTACTGGATCGCCTCAAGGCCGGTGAGCGCATCGGTACGTTGCTGTCGCCCGAACGCGGCATGCTGGCAGCGCGCAAGCAATGGCTGGCCGGGCACCTGCAAACCCGTGGCACCCTGGTGCTCGACGATGGCGCGGTGTCGGCGTTGTCCCAGGGCAACAAGAGCCTGCTGCCGGTGGGCGTCAAGTTGGTGCAAGGCAGCTTCCGCCGTGGCGAGATGGTGGTATGCGTGGCGCCCGACGGTCGTGAGATCGCCCGTGGCCTGGCCAACTACAGCGCCCTGGAAGCGCAGAAAATCATTGGACAATCGTCTGACGCGATTGTCGGACTCTTGGGTTACATGGCGGAACCGGAACTGGTTCACCGCGATAACCTGATCCTGGTCTAAACAAAGGGAATACACGATGCGCGTGATGAAGGGATTGCTCGGCCTGCTGTTGGCCATGCCGCTGCTGGCTTCGGCCGAAGAAGTTGGCCAGGTGTCGACGGTGTTCAAGTTCGTCGGCCCCAACGACCGGATTGTGGTCGAAGCGTTCGATGACCCCAAGGTCGACGGCGTGACCTGCTATTTGTCGCGCGCCAAGACCGGCGGCGTGAAAGGCGGCCTGGGCCTGGCCGAAGACCGTGCCGAAGCCTCGATCGCCTGCCGTCAGGTCGGCCCGATTCGCTTCAAGGGCGAGCTCAAGGACGGCGACGAAGTGTTCAAGGAGCGCACCTCGCTGGTGTTCAAGACCATGCAGGTGGTGCGTTTCCTCGACAAGAAGCGCAATACCCTGGTGTACCTGGTCTACAGTGACCGCTTGATCGAAGGCAGCCCGCAGAACGCGGTGACGGCGATTCCTATTCTGCCGTGGCCGACCGCTCAGTAATCCGCAGGCAAGTTTTGCAATCGGCGTCTATGATTGCAGGCTTGCGGGTTGTAATCTCGAAGCGCTGCTTTGCTAAGAACATGGGAAATCTGGAGTTCGTCATGAGTGCTTTCCACGACCTGAAACTCAAAGCTTTGGACGGACAAGAGCTGCCGCTGGCGCCCTTCAAGGGGCACGTTGTGCTGGTGGTCAACGTAGCCTCCAAATGTGGCCTGACCCCGCAATACGCTGCGTTGGAAAACCTCTATCAGCAGTACAAGGACCAGGGTTTTACTGTGCTTGGCCTGCCGTGCAACCAGTTTGCTGGCCAGGAACCGGGCACCGAGGAGGAAATCCGCGAGTTCTGCAGCCTGAACTACGGCGTGACCTTCCCCCTGGGCAGCAAGCTCGATGTGAACGGCCCTGAGCGTCACCAGCTGTACCGTTTGCTGGCGGGCGAGGGCGCCGAGTTTCCAGGGGATATCACCTGGAATTTCGAGAAATTCCTGCTGGGCAAGGATGGCCGGGTCCTCGCGCGATTCTCGCCGCGCACTGCACCGGATGATCCGACGGTCGTGCAGGCCATCGAAAAAGCCCTGAATTGAGCAACTGCAGGCCCAGCTTCAAGTTTCAGATTTGAAGCTGGCTGCTGCTTTCATACCCCTTAATCACCCAAATCAATAGTGCTGTTCAGCGCTCTGCACTCCCCATATTATCCGCATCATAAACCTCGTCTTCCGCGGAGTGCTCCCATGCCTGTCCAAGCCTTGTTCAAACCGTTCCAGCTCGGTGCACTGCAGCTGTCGACCCGTGTGGTCATGGCGCCGATGACCCGTTCGTTTTCCCCAGGTGGCGTGCCTGATTCCAAGGTCATCGAGTACTACCGCCGCCGTGCCGCTGCCGGCGTGGGCCTGATCATTACCGAAGGCACCGTGGTCGGTCACCCGGCCTCCAACGGCTACCCGAATGTCCCGCATTTCTACGGCGAGGCGGCGCTGGCCGGCTGGAAGAAGGTCGTCGATGCCGTGCACGCCGAAGGTGGCAAGATTGTCCCGCAGCTCTGGCACGTGGGCAGTGTGCGCCGCATCGGTACCGAGCCTGACGCCAGTGTGCCGGCCTACGGCCCGATGGAAAAACTCAAGGATGGCAACGTGGTCGTCCACGGCATGACCACCCAGGACATCAAGGATGTCATTGCCGCGTTCGCCCAAGCCGCCAAGGATGCCCAGGGCATCGGCATGGACGGCGTGGAGATCCATGGCGCCCACGGCTATCTGGTCGACCAGTTCTTCTGGGAAGGCAGCAACCAGCGCACCGACGAATACGGCGGCAGCCTGGCCAACCGTTCGCGCTTTGCCATCGAACTGATCCAGGCCACCCGCGCCGCCGTCGGCCCGGACTTCCCGATCATCTTGCGTTTCTCCCAGTGGAAGCAGCAGGACTACACCGCACGCCTGGTGCAAACCCCCGAGGCCTTGGGTGAATTCCTCAAGCCGTTGTCTGACGCAGGTGTGGATATTTTCCACTGCTCCACCCGTCGTTTCTGGGAGCCGGAGTTCGAAGGTTCTGACCTCAACCTCGCCGGCTGGACCCGCCAACTCACGGGCAAACCGACGATCACCGTAGGCAGTGTCGGCCTGGATGGTGAATTCCTGCAGTTCATGGTCAACACCGACAAGGTTGCGCAACCGGCCAGTCTGGAAAAACTGCTGGAGCGCTTGAACAACGACGAGTTCGACCTGGTCGCTGTTGGTCGTGCGCTGCTGGTAGACCCGGATTGGGCGGTCAAGGTGCGTGAAGGTCGTGAAGGCGACATTCTGCCGTTCAGTCGCGAGGCGTTGACGACCCTGGTGTAGGGGGGAGCCCAGGCCTGCGTTCACTATCGACGGCTGAGCGTGAGGGTTTCGCTGTTTCAGGCAAAAGGCCGGGTATTGAGTACCCGGCCTTCCGCTTGTGTTCAGACCATCATTCGCCTTAATGCTTATTGCCTTGTCCTTGGTCCATATGGATTAAAGCTAGAAGTGCTGTCCGTCTGGTCGGAACGTGCCCATTGAGGTTGCCTGACGGAACATTGCTCCTGGTTTGGGCGCGTACCCCCAGGTAGTGGAAGGCGGTCAGTGGGCTGCGGGCGTTGCCAGTCGTTCTGCGCCGGCTGCCAGGCGTTTTGCGGGTGTGTGGACTGTGGGCGGTTGTCATGGTTGTGCGGTGGGCGTTGCCAGTCGTTCTGCGCCGGCCGCCAGGCGTTTTGCGGGCGTGTGGACTGCGGGCGGTTGTCATGGTTGTGCGATGGGTGTTGCCAGTCATTCTGCGCCGTTTGCCAGTTGTTTTGCGGGCGCGAAGGTTGCGGGCGGTTCCAGCCAGTGTTTGCGTGGTTCTGGTGGTTGTGACCGCTTCCGGATGGGGATGCCCATGCCGAGTGGTTGAAGGGTTGGAATCTCAGCGCCATTGATCCATTTATCAGTGTCGACATAGTGCTCTCTATTAGTTTTTCAGCATGAATGACCTGCCTCGTTCGAGTGTGTTTCACAGGGACACACCCCCTCTTACGGCAGGTGTCATATCAGTGGTGATAATTCCCTCGACGTTCCGGAAATATCCTGTTGTGGCGTGCCGATTCAGGCAATCTCAGGCAGGGATTCCTACCGTTGAAACCAATATTCAAGGGGTAGGCAGGCAGGACGGGGAATTGGCCTACGTCATTCGTAGAGCGTTCAACGAATGTCAGGCAGTGTTGGAGCTGCCAAATGTTCTGCGCACACATCGCGTAACTGGTTCTCGAACTGCTCGATAATCGCCGGCCAGCCCTGGCGGCTCGCATGTTGGCGTGCATTGAGGCGGGCCCTGCGCAAATGTTCGCTGTCTTCCAGCAACCATCTGGCCGCATCGCAAAACGCGTCCTCATCACCCGGCATGGCCAGCACACCGTTGTAACCATGGCGGATATGCTGGGTCGCCGCCGCCTGGTCGTACGCCACCACACCCAGCCCGGAGGCCATGGCTTCGAGCACCACATTGCCGAAGGTTTCGGTCAGGCTGGGGAACAGGAACACATCCCCTGATGCGTAATGCCGCGCCAGTTCTTCGCCGCGCTGGGTGCCACAGAACACCGCGTCGGGCAGGTCGCGCTCGAGCATCGGGCGTTGCGGGCCATCGCCGACGATGATCAGCTTCAGCCGACGCTGTGGATAGGTCGCCAGCAGCGCGTCAAAGCAGCGCTTGAGCAGCCCGAGGTTTTTCTCCTGGGCCAGGCGCCCCACGTGCAGCACGGCAATATCGTCGTTTTCCAGGCCCCAGCTTTCCCGTAGTGCGTTGTCACGCTTGGCCGGGTGGAATAACTGGCTGTCCACCCCGCGCGCCAGCATCCCCAGGCGCTCGAAATGCCGACGCTCCAGTTCCAGGCGTTGGCTGGCGCTGGGCACCAGGGTCAAGGTCGAGCGGTTATGAAACCAGCGCAGGTAATGCGTGACCATACGGCTTAACAGGCTCAAGCCGTACTGGTTGGAGTACTGCTGGAAATTGGTGTGAAAACCGCTGACCACACTGATTCCCAGGCGCCGCGCCGCCCGCAGCGCCGACAGCCCCAGCGGGCCCTCGGTGGCGATGTAGAGCACGTCGGGGCGCTGGCGTGTCCAGCGGCGCAGCAACTTGTGCATCGACGACTGGCCCCATTGCAGGCCTGGGTAACCCGGCAGCGGCCAGCCGCGGCAGAGCAGCAAGCCATCATCGCTGGGCCGGCTGGCATCGGCGCCCTGACGCGGGCGGACCAGTTCGACTTGATGGCCGCGCGCGCGCAAACCTTCGCACAGGCGGCCAAGGGTATTGGCCACCCCGTTGATCTCTGGCGGGAAGGTTTCGGTGATGAGAGTGATGTGGAGCGAAGCTGTCGTCATGACCCACAGTGTCGCCGTGGGCCATGTCGCCATTGTGTCATGCAGATGATGGATTTATGACTTGGCCACTTTCGGCGTCGCCATGGCCTCGGCGCCCTGTTCACGCACCCAGAACAACGTCGCCCCGGCCACTGCCGCCGGCATCATCAGCAGGTTGACCACCGGCACCAGCAGCACCAGGTAGACGATGCCGCCGAAGCTCATGCTCTGCCAGCGTTTCTGGCGCAGCCAGGCGAGCATTTCGTTCCAGCCCAGCTTGTGGTTATCCGCGGGGTAGTCGATGTATTGGATCGCCATCATCCACACGCCGAACAGCAGCCACAAAGGCGCGGCGATCAGGTTGACCACCGGAATGAACGACAGGATAAACAAACCGATGGCCCGTGGCAGGAAATAGCCCAGCTTGCGCATTTCCCGGGCCAGGGTACGCGGAACCATTTCAATCAGTTCGCCCCAGCTGAAGGCCGGGAAGTCATCGGTACCCCGTACCACCACTTCGACTTTCTCGGAGAGAAAGCCATTGAACGGTGCCGCGATGATATTGGCGAGCATGGTGAAGGTGAAAAACACCATCAGCACCACCAGCACCACAAACAGCGGCCATAGCAGGTAATTCAGAAAGCTCAGCCAGCCGGGCAGGGTCGGCATCAAGTGGTCGACCCACAGGCTGAACTGATGGCCGGCAAAGTAGATCAAGCCGACGAACAGCACCAGGTTGATCGCCAGCGGCAGCAGCACAAACAGGCGTAGGCCGGGGCTCAGCACCAGTTTGAGGCCTTCACGCAGGTATTGCGGGCCGGAAAGAACAGGGGCGGGCATGGAGAACTCCGAGCAGGATGACGAACGCGCCGACCTTACCGGCTTTGCCTTCAAGGCGAAAGTGTGGTCGGTGTGACGACATCAACGGTAACAAAGGCGTCGATTAATCGGCCTGACTGCATAGAGACCGCCTATGAGCTGGATTGTTATTCCGTATTTCCTTAATCTTGCCCCCCTCGATACGCTGCACCCATTATTTTTCAGGGCCTGCGAGTTAAAGCCTTCCCCAAGTGCTTCGTGGACCCTTTTTTATTCCAGCCGTCTTGTAGTCCGGGCGGTCGATAGGAGTGAGTCATGTCTGATACCCGTCATTCGCGAGTGATTATTCTCGGTTCCGGCCCTGCCGGTTACAGCGCTGCCGTCTACGCTGCCCGGGCCAACCTCAAGCCGCTGCTGATCACCGGCATGCAGGCGGGCGGTCAGTTGACCACCACCACTGAAGTCGACAACTGGCCGGGCGATGTCCACGGCCTGACCGGCCCGGTGTTGATGGAGCGTATGAAAGAGCACGCCGAGCGCTTTGAAACCGAGATCGTGTTTGATCACATCAACAAGGTCGACTTCTCCAAGAAGCCTTACAGCCTCACCGGCGACAGCGGCGTCTACACCTGCGACGCACTGATCATCGCCACCGGCGCCAGCGCTCGCTACCTGGGCCTGCCATCGGAAGAAGCGTTCATGGGCAAAGGCGTTTCCGCTTGCGCCACCTGTGACGGTTTCTTCTACCGCAACAAGCCGGTCGCCGTGGTCGGTGGCGGCAACACGGCCGTGGAAGAGGCGCTGTACCTGGCCAACATCGCCAGCACCGTGACCCTGGTTCACCGCCGCGAGACGTTCCGCGCCGAGAAGATCCTGATCGACAAGCTGCACGCCCGTGTCGCCGAAGGCAAGATCATCCTCAAGCTCAACGCCACCCTGGATGAAGTCCTGGGCGACAACATGGGTGTGACCGGTGCTCGCCTGAAAAACAACGACGGCAGCTTCGACGAGCTGAAAGTCGACGGCGTGTTCATCGCCATCGGCCACACCCCGAACACATCGTTGTTCGAAGGCGTGCTGGAAGCCAAAGACGGTTACCTGGTGGTGCAAGGCGGTCGTGAAGGCAACGCCACCGCGACCAACATCGAAGGCATCTTCGCTGCCGGCGACGTGGCCGACCACGTCTACCGCCAGGCCATCACCTCGGCCGGCGCCGGTTGCATGGCGGCCCTGGACGCCGAGCGTTACCTCGACGGTTTGAAGGACGCTGCGTTCTAAATTGTTGAAATAAAAAAACCGGCTGCGAGGCCGGTTTTTTTATGGGTGCAATTTAAATCTGGGAGGGGCAAACCTCCTCCCACATTTTGATCTGCATCTGACTCAGGATTTGCGGGTCAGTGGCTGGGCGGCGAATTTCACACCTGCCAATCCATGGGCAATCAAGGCGCGGATATTGCCATGGTCACTGCCCTCAGGCGTGGCCACCACCGAGCGGTAATGCTCGCCAAACGCCAGCAGCGCTTCCTGGTCGCTCAAGCCTTCCAGCAGCGCCAGGCCCAAGGTCTTGCACGAACCTTCGTTCTGCCCGGCAGCGTTTTCCACATCGCCATTGGTGAAGGCCTGCGGCTGGTAATCGTAACCGGCAGCGACAAACGCCAGGGTGTCGGCAAAAACGTGGGCGCCGCTGTCGAGGCTGGCGCGCAGGGTGTTCAAATCAGTCATGGGGCTTTCCTTTGGCGAACGCCGCCTGTTGTTCGGCGCTGGCTTCTTGCTGGTATTGGGCTTTCCACTCGGCGTACGGCATGCCGTACACCACTTCACGGGCGTCATCGAGGCTCAGCTCGATCTGGCGCTCGTCGGCCTCGGCCTTGTACCACTTGGACAGGCAGTTACGGCAGAAACCGGCGAGGTTCATCAGGTCGATATTCTGCACATCCTTGCGGCTGTCCAGGTGCGCCACCAGGCGGCGGAAGGCGGCGGCTTCGAGTTCGAGGCGTTGTTGATCGTTCATAGGGCTCACTGACAATTCAGGGGTTAGCGGCTGGCCGCCAGGGTAATCGACACCGACTCGGCAAAGCGCAGCGCATGGGGCTTGTCCACTTCGACTTCGGCGTATAGCACCGATTCGTTGCTCATCACCAGGTCCAGCAGTTCCTGGGTCAGGCGCTCCAGCAAGGCAAAGCGGTTGCCTTCCACGTGGGCGATGATGGCCTTGGTGATGGTGCGGTAGTTCAGCGCGTGGTCGATGTCGTTGTCGCGCACGGCTTCCTGGGCGGCATACAGGATGGTCAGGTTGATCAGCACATCCTGCTTGTTGAGGATTTCGTCCTCATTGATACCGATGAAGGTGCGCAGGCACAGGTCCTTGACCCGGATGCGCGCCATGCCTGGTTGAAGTTGTGGCATTGCTACTTGCTCCGTCCAATCAGTTGCAGGAACTCCATGCGCGTGGTGTTCGACTCGCGGAACGCGCCGAGCATCACCGAGGTGTTCATGGTTGAATTCTGTTTTTCCACGCCGCGCATCATCATGCACATGTGCTTGGCTTCGATCACCACCGCCACTCCAGCGGCCTGGGTCACGTCCTGGATGGCGTCGGCGATTTGCCGGGTGAGGTTTTCCTGGATCTGCAGGCGCCGGGCGAACATGTCGACGATGCGTGCCAGCTTCGACAGGCCCAGCACCCTGCCGGTCGGAATATAGGCCACGTGGGCCTTGCCGATAAAGGGCAGCAGGTGATGCTCGCACAGCGAATACAGCTCGATGTCCTTGAGGATCACCATTTCGTCGTTGTCGGAGGCGAACAGTGCGCCGTTGACGATTTCCTCGAGGTTCTGTTCATAGCCATGACACAGGTACTGCATGGCCTTGGCGGCACGCTTGGGGGTGTCGAGCAAGCCTTCGCGTTCCGGGTCTTCGCCCAGGCCCTTGAGGATCTCGCGGTAATGGTGGGGCAGGGATAAGGTCATGCAACATCCTCACAAACGGCTTACTTGATATGCCGCCCGCCGTTGACGGTCAGGGTGGTACCGGTGACATAGGGGTTGTCCAGCAGGTAACGCACACTCTGGTAGATCACCTCGGGACCAGGCTCGATGCCCAGGGCCGACTTGGCCAGCACCTTGGTGCGATAGGCCGAGTCGTCCCCTTCGTTGAACATCACCATCGCCGGGGCGATGCCGTTGACCTTGATCAGCGGCGCAAACTGCGCGGCGAACGACAGCGTGAGGCTGTCGAGCCCGGCCTTGGTGGCGCAGTAGGCGATGTGCTGGCGGCTGCCCTTGCGCACCACGTCATCGCTGATATGCACGATGTCGGCAGGTGTAGAGCGTTGCAGCAAGGGTGAACAATGCAGGTTGATCAGGTACGGCGCAAGCATGTGCACGCTGAACATGTCGCGAAAGGCGCGGCTTTCGTCGCCCGGCGCCTCTGCGATCCAAGCCGAAGCGTTGTGGATGATCGCACGCAGGCTTTGGGTGTGGGTGTTCAGTTCAGCGATAAACGCGAGAATCCCGGCTTCGGTGGAAAAGTCGGCAAACACGCCGACTGCGCCACGCTCACGCAGGGCCTGCACGCCGGGGCGTTCGCTGCGGTAGCTGAAAATCACCGGCTGGCCTTCGTCCAGCAGGCGCTCGGCGCAATGCAGGCCGACGCGCTGGCCGGCGCCGGTGATCAGGATCGGGGCGTTCGTTGCAGTCATGGGAGGCTCGCGTCGCTGGCAGGCGCAAATCATACCAGCGACCGGCCGCCCCTGTACTCACGCCGCCGCTTCGGAGGCCTTGCGCGGGGCTGGCGCTGGGTGCAGCCAGTTCGCCAGCAGGTGGGTCGACAGCGGAATGAACCAGTACACCATCAAGGGCGTGAGTGCCATTGTGCTGACCAGCACACGTGGCCCCAGCTCGAATTCACTGAGCAGCGGCCCCAGGACGAAGTTGAACAGCAGCGACACCGGGAAAAACGCCAGCCAGATCGCCACCGCCTGCTTCCAGCGTGGCGGACGGGCACCCGCTGCGCCAAACCAGCCATCGATGCCCCGTACACGGTGCTCGGACGGGTCGGCGAACAAATCGCTGCCACGGCTCAACCACGCACTGCGTGAGGCGGAAAACTCCCAGGCGTGCAGGGTTTTCTCATCGGCGAAGCGGAAAATGATCTGGAATTCATCGTCATTGGGCGGTGGGGCCAGCACGCCGGAGCCCAGGTAACCGGGGAAGTCGGTGGCCAATTGCTCGCCTTCGCGCAGCCAGGCCATCAGTTCTTCGTAGCGCCCTTTGGCCACGCGGCGCGCAACCATCAAGGTGACGGGAGAGGTAGACATTGTGTATCTCCAAATGTACGGGTGCACTGGACCGTGTAGGTGGCGCACAGACGAAGCTGCGGGGTGTTGCAGCGACGTGTAAAAAGCAGGCAAGGATTATTCCTGTTTTACCCGAATACACCAGCGACATTGGTCCGAAAAGCGGGAAACTTGAAAAAGACAGGTGTAAAGGCGTTAAATGAGCGCCCAGTTAACGTTGGTTTTTTGGTCAAAAATGCCCGTGATTACTGCTCCGCTTGAAAGTGTTTCGCATCTGGATTCCACTGATTCTGATGAGCTGTTTCCGATCCGTGAAGTCTCGAGATTGACAGGCGTCAACCCGGTCACCCTGCGTGCCTGGGAGCGCCGTTATGGGCTGATACAGCCCACGCGCACCGAAAGTGGGCATCGCCTCTATTCCAAGGCCGATATACAGACAGTCCATCGTATTCTCGATTGGATCGAGCGCGGCGTCGCCGTGAGCAAAGTGGGCAAGATCCTCGCTCGCGACGATCAGCAGGCCGAAGCCGTTCGTGCGCAGCGCGATACCGTCGAGGAAAGCGAATGGCCGCAGTGGCAGGCGCGGTTGATGCAGGCCGTCAGCGACTTCGACGACCGTCAACTGGAACGTGTGTATGGGCAGGTCCTGGCGACCTACCCACTCGACGTGGTGTTTCAGGACATTCTGATGCCCCTGTGGAATGAGCTGTTGCGTCATCAGGGGCGTTTCGGCCAGGCCAGCGAGTGGCTGTTCTTCGACAACTTCCTGCGAGTACGTGCCCTGGAGCGCCTGCAACTGGCGTGTGCTTCACTCGTGCCGCGGGTATTGCTGGCGGCCATGGCGGGTGAGTGCCGCAAGTTGGAGTTGCTGGTGGCGGCGCTCTTGATGAGCCGGGACGACCTGGCCGTGAAGGTGCTGGGCATGGGGCAGCCGTTTGACGAGTTGACGCTGGTCTGCGAGAAGACTCACCCACAGGCGCTGATCCTCTTCTCCAATTACTCGCATAACCATGATCTTGCCGGGCGCTTGAACCGCTTGGCGTTGACCCTGGATTGCCCGCTGCTGCTTGCAGGTGCGGCGTCGGATCTTGCCGAGGACGACCTGGCCGGCACGTCCATCGGCTGCCTGGGCAATGAAGGTCGCTTGATGCGGCGGCGCTTGCAACAGTTTCTCAGCGGCGCGCTGGATACCTGATTTCAGGCATGCATGTGCGGGTGGACCAGGCGGTGCTGGTGCAGGATGAACTGACGCAGACGCTCGGTTTCATCCACGTCGCTTTGGCTCAAGCGGTAGGCAAACAAGCCCCGCGCCGTTTCCCGCTGGAATACGCCGCGCAGCGCGATGCGTTCGTAGCCCGACGGGCTGAACCACAGGGAAAAGGTTTTTGGCGGCTTGATCCGGCCGCGAATCTCCACCAGCACACCCTTGAATGACACTTCATGCACCCGCAGGGCGGCAGCAGCGCCACGGATGTTTTCCAGGGCCACCGGCGTTTCAAGCGCCAGTCGCCACGGGCGTATCATCGGCCCGTCTTCGAAAATACTCGGCACGCCCAAACGCAGATGCACTGCATTGAACTCATCCTCCACCAGATGCAGGGGGAAGGTCAGTTGCTGGTTGTCGAACTGCGCCTGGATGGTGAGGTGGTCATGGGCGGCCAGGCGGGTGAGCAAGTCGCGAATCTGTGCACCGCCGTTGACGGTCAGGCTCGACGAAGCATCCCGCAGGTTGAGTTGCGGGTTGTGCTGCATGTTCTGAATGAAATCCAGCTCATCCTGGGTCAGAAGCGCATTGCGTTGCATCGTGCTTGCTCAATGGAGGGGTATTAAAGTGCCATTATCCGCTGTTATGGCCGCAGTTTCTAAATTTTGTTTAATCCGCTTGTCGCTTTGAGCGCTGCCAGCTCGGCCTTGACCTCGGCCAGTTCACTTTCCAGCTGCGCGACACGCTGCTGGGCCTTGACCTGGAGCGTGACGTCCTTTTGTACGCCGACGAAATACGTCTGCTTGTCCGCTGCGTTGTAAACCGTTGAAAGGGACAGTTCGTTCCAGAAGTGGCTGCCGTCCTTGCGGTAATTGCGCAGGGTTTCCCGGCAGGCACCGCCGTTCTCCAGCGCTTCACGAATGGCCATCAGGGCCGGCTGGTCGCGGTCGCCGGATTGCAGGAAGCGGCAATCCTGATAGAGGATTTCGTCGAGGGTGTAGCCGGTCAGCCGTTCGAATGCAGGGTTCACGTAGATCAGCGGCTTGTCCTTGCCTTCTCTTTCAGCGACGACGATGCCGTCGTTGGAAGCGTTGATCACCATTTGCATCAGCTTGGCGTTAATCATTGAGCGGTCCATGGCTTGTGGTTGGAGTGGGCAGTTTAAGACATGCCTTGAATCTTGCACGGCGGGCGCCGAAATATTTGCGCCAGCTGCTAATATCCCAGGCTTTCGCTCAACTACAGGATCAGATTGATGAAAGTCGCCATCCTTTCCGGCTCGGTGTACGGCACGGCTGAAGAAGTCGCGCGCCACGCCGCCGACCTCCTCAACAAGGCCGGCTTTGAGGCCTGGCACAATCCCCGTGCGACCTTGGCGGATGTACTAGCCTTCAGTCCGCAAGCCTTTCTGGCGGTGACCTCCACCACCGGCATGGGGGAATTGCCCGACAACCTGCAACCCCTGTATTCCTCCATTCGCGACCAACTGCCCGGCGCCTGGCGCGGGTTGCCCGGCGCAGTGATCGGCCTGGGCGATGCCAGCTACGGCGATACCTTCTGTGGCGGTGGCGAGCAAATGCGCGAGCTGTTCGGCGAGTTGGGTGTGCGCGAAGTGCTGCCGATGCTGCGCCTGGACGCCAGCGAAAGCGTCACCCCGGAAGCCGACGCCGAGCCATGGCTGGCCGAGCTGGTCACTGCACTGCGTGCTTGACCGGAAACTCGCGTAACAACGCCAGCCAGGCCTGGGCGGCTCTCGACAGGTAGGCGCCCTCACGCCAGATAAAGGCAATGTCCCAGCGCAGGTAGTCTGGCGCCTTCAACGTCAGGCGCACCACCCCAGGTCGCACCAGCCCACGGGCGACCACGCTGGGCAGCAGCACCACGCCTTGGCCGGCGGCCACCAAGGCTGCGAGGAAATCCGCCTGGCCGCTTCGGCCGATTTCCTTCGGGGTAAAACCCAACTGCTGACACGCCTGCATCAGGCGGTCGTTAAGCACAAAGCTGCGCTGGTACATCAGGAACGGCGTGTCCGCCAATTCCTCAAGGCGCACCTGGGCGTTGTCCGCCAGGGGATGGTCAATCGGCAGCAGTGCGTCCAGGGGTTCATCGCAAAAGGCTTGCCAGGCAAACGCCGGGTCATTGGGTTTCAAGCTGCCGCCCACTTCCAGCTCACCGCTCAGGATGGCCTGTTCGATATTGCGGCTACCGCCTTCCAGCAGTTGGATGGTGACGTTCGGGTAGCGCCGGCGGTACTCGGCAAACAGCCCGGCGAACAACGTGTCACCCGCCAGCAGCGGCAGGCCCAGGCGCAACTCGCCGCGGGTGAGCTGCTGCATATCGTCCAGCTCGCTCAGCAGTTCGGCTTGCAGGCGCAACATGGCTTCGGCGCGTTGCAGTACGACCTGGCCGGCGGCGGTCAGGCGGATCTGCGAGCCGATGCGGTCGAGCAGCGGTGTGCCAAGGCTTTGCTCCAGTTGCGCCACCTGTTTGCTGACGGCGGACTGGCTGATATGCAGGGTTTTCCCTGCCTGGGTAAAGCCCCCTCGGTGGATCACTTCGACAAAGCTGCGCAGCTGTTTGAATTCCATCGGCCCGATTCCAGTTTGGAATGGTTGGCAGTCTAACAATTCGCTGTGGAGATGGAAGGCCGCGCTCTAAAATGGGGGCCTGCGAGGACCCAAAGCCCATGAAACGTTTTCCCTTCAAACACCTTGGCCGTTTGCTGACTGAACTGGTCGTGCTGCTCGCGATTTATCTGCTGGGCACCCAGTTGGCGGCTTGGCTGGCCTGGCCCATTCCCGGTGGCGTGGTGGGCCTGGGCCTGTTGCTGGCAACGTTCGCCAGCGGCCTGGTCAAACCGGCGGCACTGCAATTGGGCGCCGGGGTGTTGATGGCCGAGATGCTGCTGTTCTTCATCCCGGCCCTGATGAGCTTGCTCGATTACGGCGGCCTGCTGCGCAACGATGGCTGGCGCATCCTGTTGGTGATCGGCTTCAGCACGCTAGCGGTGATGCTGGTCACGGCGTTTACGGTAGAAGCGGTGTGCCGCTGGAGGTTGCGCCATGAAGCTTGAGCTGATGCCGGTGTTCTGGCTCGCCTTGACCTTGGGCGCCTACGTATTCAGCCGTTGGCTCTACCGGCGTACCGGGCGCTACCTGCTGTCGCCGCTGATCCTGGTGCCGGCACTGTTGTTGGCGGTGGCTGTGCCGATGCACACCGCCTATGCCGAATACGCCACCGACACCCACTGGCTGATGCTGGTGCTGGGCCCGGTGACCGTGGCGTTTGCCGTGCCGATCTGGCAGCAGCGCCGCTTGCTGGCGCGGCACTGGCCGGCGTTGCTGCTGGGCATGGTGGCGGGCAGTGTGGCGTCGATCGCGACTTCGTTCGGCCTGGCGAAGGCACTGGCGCTGGACAGCGCGGTGACGATGTCGCTGGTGCCGCGCTCGATCACCACACCGTTCGCCATGCCAGTGTCTTCCGACCTGGGTGGCGTGCCGGAGCTGACGGCGGTGTTCGTGATGTTCACCGGTGTATTCGGCGCCATGCTCGGTGGTGTATTGCTCAAATGGCTGCCGCTGCGGACACCCCTGGCACGTGGCGCATTGTTTGGCGTGGGCGCCCACGGTGCGGGTGTCAGCCGCGCCCATGAAGTGGGCGGCGAAGAGGGCTCGGTCGCCGGCCTGGTGATGGTGTTGACGGGGTTGCTCAACCTGTTTGCCGTGCCTTTTCTGACGGCGCTTCTATGACGCGCTTTAAACAAACTTCAACTATTCTCTGAACTGACCCGCTCGGTCATCAAGCTGGCTGCCAAGGCAACTACGGCAGGCATGAGGTCTGACTAGACTGGCCCATCACACAAAAAAACAATAAGAGATTGCGCCAAGGAGGTCATCGCCGTGAGCCTAGCCCCCGTTCTATCGCCGCAGAATGTCAAAGATCAGGTCAGCGCTGCCGAATGGCAGACCCGCGTCGACCTGGCGGCCTGCTATCGCCTGGTGGCGCTGCATGGCTGGGATGACCTGATCTTCACCCATATCTCGGCCAAGGTGCCGGACACCGATGACTTCCTGATCAACCCCTACGGGCTGATGTTCCACGAGATCACCGCGTCGAGCCTGGTCAAGGTCGACCTGGCCGGCAACAAACTGATGGACAGCCCCTACGACATCAATCCGGCGGGCTACACCATCCACAGTGCCATCCATGAAGTTCGCCATGATGTGACGTGCGTGCTGCACACCCACACGGCTGCGGGTGTGGCCGTCGCTGCACAGCAGCAGGGCGTGTTGCCCATCAGCCAGCAATCGCTCTTCGTGCTGTCGAGCCTGGCCTATCACGCCTACGAAGGCGTGGCCTTGAACCACGAAGAAAAAGCCCGCTTGCAGGCCGACCTCGGGGATAGCAATTTCCTGATGCTGCACAACCATGGCCTGCTGACCTGCGGCAGTACCATTGCCGACACCTTTCTGATGATGTTCACCTTCCAGCGCGCCTGCGATATTCAGGTGCTGGCGCAGAGCGGCGGCGCCGAATTGATCGCCATCGGGCCGCAGATTCTGGCCGGCGCCAAGGCGATGGCGGCGGCGGTCACAAAGAGCGCCCAAGGCATGGGCGGCGCGCTGGCCTGGCCGGCCTTGCTGCGCAAATTGGACCTGCAAGCCCCTGGGTATAACAGCTGATGCCACTCGCCGAGATCCCGCTCAGAGCCTGGCGCAAGCGTGGCCAGGATTTCGTCTTTCGCGGCCGTACCCTTCGCTATTGGGTGGCCGGGCAGGGCGAACCGCTGCTGCTAATCCATGGCTTCCCCACGGCCAGTTGGGACTGGCATTACCTCTGGCAACCCCTGGCCCAGCGGCACCTGGTGATCGCCTGCGACATGCTCGGCTTCGGTGACTCGGCCAAGCCGCTGGACCACGATTACTGCCTGCTGGAACAGGCGGACTTGCAACAGGCCCTGCTCGAACACTTGCGGGTGGAACAGCCGGTGCATGTGTTGGCCCATGACTACGGTGATAGCGTCGCCCAGGAACTCCTGGCCCGGCACTACGAAGGCCGGTTTGAGATGGCCAGCTGTGTGTTCCTCAATGGCGGGTTGTTCCCCGAAACCCATCGCCTGGCGCTGGTGCAAAAACTCTTGCTCAGCCCCCTGGGCTGGATGATCGGCCGCGCGTTCGGGCGCAATGCCCTGGCGGACAGCTTCAGCCAGATATTCGGCCCCGACACCCACCCCAGTGAAAGTGCCCTGGATGATTTCTGGAGCCTGATCAACGGCAACGGCGGCACGCGCATCCTGCACAAACTGATCGCCTACGTCCCCCAGCGCCGTCGCCTGCGTGACCGCTGGGTCGGCGCGATGCAGCGCGGCGAAGTGCCGTTGCGGGTGATCGACGGCGAAGTGGACCCGATCTCCGGCGCGCATATGGTCGAGCGTTACCAGCAACTGGTGCCCGACGCCGACACGGTGTTGCTGGCCAATATCGGCCACTACCCGCAGATCGAGGCGCCGGTGCAGGTGCTCAGGCACTACCAGGCCTTTCGTGATCGGCTCGGGCAGCCCGTGGTGTGGGAGGGGGCTTGCCCCCGATGGCAGAGTGTCAGTCACTGAATGCGCTGACTGTCACTCTGCCATCGGGTCATCTTCATCATCCCCCAGCCTTATCGAGCACCATTCAGCCTCCGCCGTATTTATTGTGACCGCAGGCGCGTTGCCGGACACTCGAACCATTCCCATTGTCGCCAGCGGAGTTTGGTATGAGTGAGTCAGTGCAGTTCCAGGATAAGGTCGTGATCGTCACCGGTGCCGGCGGCGGATTGGGCCGGGCCCATGCGCTGCTGTTCGCCAGGCACGGGGCCAAGGTCCTGGTCAACGACCTCGGCGGTTCTACCCAGGGCGAGGGCGCCAATGCCTCCGCCGCCGACCGGGTGGTCGCCGAGATTCGTGCGGCGGGCGGTGTCGCCGAGGCCAACCATGACTCTGTCACCGACGGTGACAAGATCGTCCAGAACGCCCTCGACGTTTTCGGCCGCATCGACGTCGTGGTTAACAACGCCGGCATCCTGCGTGACAAAACCTTCCACAAAATGGACGACGCCGACTGGGACCTGGTTTACCGCGTGCATGTCGAAGGTGCCTACAAAGTCACCCGCGCCGCCTGGCCCCACCTGCGTGAGCAAGGCTACGGCCGGGTGATCTTCACCGCGTCCACCTCGGGCATCTACGGCAATTTCGGCCAGTCCAACTACGGCATGGCCAAGCTCGGGCTGTACGGCCTGACCCGCACCCTGGCCCTGGAAGGGCGCAAGAACAACATCCTGGTCAATGCGATTGCCCCCACCGGCGGTACGCGCATGACCGAAGGCCTGATCCCGCCGCAAGTGTTCGAGCGCCTCAAGCCGGAACTGGTCAGCCCGCTGGTGGTGTACCTGGGCAGCGAAGCGTGCCAGGAAACGTCCGGGCTGTTCGAGGTGGGTGGCGGCTGGATCGGCAAGACCCGCTGGGAACGCAGCCTGGGCGTGGGCTTCGACCCTGAAGCCGGGTTCTCCCCCGATGATGTGGCGGCGCATTGGGCGCAGATCTGCGACTTTGAAGGCGCAGCCCACCCCAACGACAACATCGAAGCGTTGAAGGAGATGATGGCGAACTTGCAGAAGTACAGCCTGTGATCGTTGCTTGAAAAAGCTTGAATCCCACGGGGCGCTGATGGCGCCCCGTTTTATTTCAGGCAAAAAAAAGCCGCTGCAAACGCAGCGGCTGAAGTAAGACGTTGGATCAAGGAGCGACAAATCAACGTCAGTGAACACGGGTAACAGATTGAAAACAGGCATCAATCCATTCAAGTCTGGCTGTTCTTCCCGATGGGGAAGCGGGCTGTTTGCCCTGAAAGCCAGGCAAGAATAGTCGGTTGTTACAAAATGAGTAATCCCGATTCATGACAAGGACTGTTACTGAAAGCGCAACAGTTTGAGGGCGAGCCATCCATTCCCCTGATAACCCGCCATCCACCCAATCCATGGGGCCGCCCGCCCCCCGGCCAGAGCGGCTTGTCATCCTTTCGAGCGATAGAGCGAATCCCTCCTTGGTGCGCTTATCGCTCCTGATGCGCGGCAGTAGGGTGAGGCCTTCTGTCACTCACCGGGGAAGACGCATGACAAAAACAACAATGCGCGCCATCTTCACGCCACAGGCGCTGGCCGCTGCGGTTGCGTTGGGTTGCTGTGCCCAGGCACAGGCTGTTTCCTTCAATATTGGCGAGATCGAAGGGCAATTCGACTCCTCGCTGTCGGTCGGCTCGAGCTGGGGCATGCGCGATGCCGATAAAAAGCTCGTGGGCACCGTCAATGGCGGCACGGGCCAGGCTTCCACGGGGGATGACGGGCGTCTCAACTTCAAGAAGGGCGAGACCTTCTCCAAGATATTCAAAGGCCTGCATGACCTGGAGCTGAAGTACGGCGACACCGGTGTGTTCGTGCGCGGCAAATACTGGTACGACTTCGAACTCAAGGATGAAGACCGCGAGTTCAAGCAGATCAGCGACCACAACCGCAAGGAAGGCGCCAAGTCCAGCGGCGCGCAGATCCTCGATGCGTTCGTCTACCACAACTACTCCCTGGGCGACCTGCCGGGCACCGTGCGTGCCGGCAAGCAGGTGGTCAGTTGGGGCGAAAGTACCTTCATCGGCAACTCCATCAACAGCATCAACCCGATTGACGTGTCGGCGTTCCGTCGGCCCGGTGCCGAGATCAAGGAAGGGCTGATTCCGGTCAACATGCTGTTCGCGTCCCAGAGCCTGACCAACCAACTGACCGTGGAAGGCTTCTACCAACTGGAGTGGGACCAGACGGTGCTGGATAACTGCGGCACCTTCTTTGGCAATGACGTGGCGGCGGATGGCTGCACCGGTAACTACACGGTGGGTAGTCCGGCGATTGCACCGCTCCAACCGATCGCAGCGGCTCGCGGCCAAGGCTTTGTGGTGACCCGCGAAGGTGTGGTGGTGCAGCGTGCTGGTGATCGCGATGCACGGGACTCCGGCCAATTCGGTGCAGCCTTGCGCTGGATGGGCGATGACACGGAGTACGGCCTGTACTTCATGAACTACCACAGCCGTACGCCGACTGTGGGCACGATTACCGCCAACACCAATCTGGCGACCATCGGTGGTATCGCGGCGGCTGCTCCGGCGGGCTTCGGTTCGGCCCTGGCCCAGAGCACCATGCTTGGCCGTGGCCAGTACTACCTCGACTATCCGGAAGACATCCGCCTGTTCGGCGCCAGCTTCTCCACCACCTTGCCCACCGGCACGGCGTGGACCGGTGAGATCAGCTATCGCCCGAATGCACCGGTGCAGCTCAACACCACTGACTTGACCCTGGCCCTGATCAACCCGATTGCCGGCAATGCGGCATCGCCGATCCGTTCCTCCTTCGGCGCCGACAACAAGGGCTACCGCCGCAAGGAAATCACCCAGATCCAAAGCACCATGACCCAGTTCTTCGACCAGGTACTGGGCGCTGAACGCCTGACCCTGGTGGGCGAAGCGGCCGTGGTGCATGTGGCCGGCCTGGAGGATAAATCCAAGCTGCGTTACGGCCGCGACTCGGTGTACGGCGCCTATGGTTTCCAGGGCGACACCGACGGTTTCGTCACCTCCACCTCCTGGGGCTACCGCGCGCGCGCGATCCTCGACTACAACAATGCGATTGCCGGGGTGAACCTCAAGCCCAACCTGTCCTGGTCCCATGACGTGGCCGGCTACGGGCCCAACGGGATCTTCAATAAAGGCGCCAAGGCCATCAGCGTCGGCGTGGATGCGGACTATCGCAGCACCTACACCGCCAGCCTCAGCTACACCGACTTCTTTGGCGGCGACTACAACACCCTGACCGACCGCGACTTCCTCGCCCTCAGCTTCGGCGTGAACTTCTGATTTGGCTTAAAAAAGAAGGACAAGAATCCATGCGTAAGACAATTGCAGTATTGGCCCTCAGCCTGTTGGCTTCCCACGTGATGGCGGCGGTGTCGCCGGAAGAGGCGGCCAAGCTGGGCACCACCCTGACACCGGTCGGCGCCGAAAAAGCCGGCAACGCCGATGGCTCGATCCCGGCGTGGACCGGCGGTATCCCGAAAAACGCCGGCGCGGTGGACAGCAAAGGCTTCCTCGCCGACCCGTTCGCCAATGAAAAACCGCTGTTCGTGATCACCGCCGCCACGGTGGACAAGTACAAGGACAAACTCTCCGACGGCCAGGTGGCGATGTTCAAGCGCTACCCCGAGACCTACAAGATCCCGGTGTACCCGAGCCACCGTACGGTCAACCTGCCACCGGACATCTACGAGTCGATCAAGCGCAGCGCGCTGAACGTCAAGACGATCAACGACGGCAACGGCCTGGAAAACTTCACCGGTAACCGTTACTACGCGTTCCCGATTCCCAAGAATGGCGTGGAAGTGCTGTGGAACCACATCACCCGCTACCACGGTGGCAACCTGCGCCGCATCATCACCCAGGCCACCCCGCAGACCAATGGCAGCTACACGCCGATCCGCTTCGAGGAGGAAGTGGCGGTGCCCCAGGCGATTCCCGATATCGACCCGGCCAAGGCGGCCAACGTGCTGAGCTATTTCAAGCAATCGGTGACCGCCCCGGCACGCCTGGCGGGTAACGTGCTGCTGGTGCACGAGACCCTCGACCAGGTGAAGGAGCCACGCCTGGCCTGGATCTACAACGCCGGCCAGCGCCGCGTGCGCCGCGCGCCGCAAGTGTCCTATGACGGCCCGGGCACCGCGTCCGACGGCCTGCGCACCACCGACAACTTCGACATGTTCTCCGGCGCCCCCGACCGCTATGACTGGAAGCTGGTGGGCAAGAAAGAGATGTACATCCCCTACAACAGCTACAAGCTCGATTCGCCGTCGCTCAAGTACGACGACATCATCAAGGCCGGTCATATCAACCAGGACCTGACCCGTTACGAACTGCACCGCGTGTGGGAAGTGGTCGGCACGGTCAAGCCGAGCGAGCGGCACATCTACGCCAAGCGCCACATGTACATCGACGAAGACAGCTGGCAAGTCGCGCTGGTGGATCACTACGACGGTCGTGGCCAACTGTGGCGCGTCGCCGAAGGTCATGCGCAGTTCTACTACGACCACCAGGTGCCGGCCTACACCGTCGAGACCCTGTACGACATCATTGCCGGGCGCTACATCGCACTGGGCATGAAGAACGAGGAGAAGAGCAGCTTCGTGTTCGGCTTTGCGGCCAAGGCAGCGGACTACACCCCGGCGGCGTTGAGGGCTGAAGGCGTACGCTGATCCCAATATGAAATGCAATCAAATGTGGGAGGGGGCTTGCCCGATGGCGGTGTATCAGTCAACCAATCCAGTGACTGACAGTCCCTCATCGGGGGCAAGCCCCCTCCCACAGTGGGTTTTGTACACATGGGGTTCTGTGCATGGCCTTTAATCACCCCGCTGAATACTTCTTCAACAACCACCCGCCACAGGACTAGGGTAAGCACCAGGTTGCATAACAATAAAAAAGCAGGATGCAGCAATGACTGCCATGACACGCTGCCTGGACCGTCCTGGATTCATGCCCCGGCTGTCCGCTCACCATCTGCTGCGCCCACGCCTGGCCGAGCCGTTGCTGACGGACCAGGCCAGGGTCAAATTACTCTGCGCCCCCGGCGGCAGTGGCAAGAGCGCGCTGCTCGCCGAATGTGCGTTGCAGGCGCCTGCGGGTTGCCAGGTGTACTGGTTGCCCCTCAATGGCGCGGTGCTCAGCCCCCTCGATCTGTGCCTGCGGCTGGCGCAAAACCTGGGCCTGACGTTTACCGATGAAGCCACCTTGCTGCTCGACCTCAGCCGCTGGCAGGTCTCGGCGTGGCTGTTCCTCGATGATTTTTGCCGCTTGCCCACGCCCGACACCGACGCCTTGCTTGACCGGCTGCTCACCGCCAGCAGCCCGGCCCTGACCTGGTGGCTGGGCGCACGGCGGCGACCGGCGTGCAACTGGCCGCGCCTGCTGCTCGACGATGAGTTGCTCGAATGTGGCGCCGAACTGGCCTTCAGCCCTGGGGAGATCCAGCAACTGCTCAGCCATGCCCCCGGGCATTCGGTCGACAGCGTGCAGCAGTTCAGCGCCGGTTGGTGCGCGGGCGTGCGCATCGCCCTGCTGGGGGATGGGCACCCCGACAGGACCTTGCTCGACTACCTGCAACACGAACTGTTCAGCACACTGCCGCCGGAGCTGGCGGAGGCCTGGCGCGTACTGGCTCATCTGCCGCGCTTCAACGCCGGCCTGTGCGAGCACTTGTTCGGCGCGGGGGACGGTGACCAGTACCTGAGGGATCTGCAGGTGCTCGGCGCCTTTATCCAGCCGTGGGAAGACACCGACTGGCTGCAGGTTTTTCCGCCCCTGGCGCAGCTGATGCAAAACGAGCCCTGGCCGGCCAAACGCTCCTGGCATCGCCGCGCCTGCCAATGGTTCTGCGCCGAACAGGACTGGCAGGCCGCCTTCGAACAGGCGCTGTTGGCCGAAGAATATGAAATGGCGGTGAGCCTGTTGCAGCATTTCAGTTTCGAGGACCTGTTCCGCCAGCAGAACGCCGTCTTGCTGTTGCACCTGCATGAGCAGCATGGCGATGAATTGATGCTCGGCTCGGCACAACTGGTGGGGCTGGTGACGGCGGCGTTGCTGTTTGCCGGGCGCTTCGAACAGGCAGCGGTGTGCATCGATCAACTGGCCCGGTTTGCCCCGCAACCGACCGCGGCGCAACAGCGGTATTTATTGGCGCGCTGGCAGGCGCAATGGGGCTGGCTGCTGCACCTGGGCGGCGATGCCGAGGGCTCGCGCCTGCATTTTCTGGAGGCGCTGCAAGCCTTGCCCGACAGCGCGTGGACCTCGCGGCTGATGTGCCTGTCGGGCCTGACCCAGCAGGCCTTGTTGCGCGGCGAACTGGACGTGGCCCAAAGCCTGAACCGCGAAGCGCTGTGCCTGGCGCGCGCCCAGGGTTCGTTGCTGCTGGAGGCGCTGCTTGAACTGGATCACGCTCAACTGCTGGAACAGCGCGGGGCACCGTACCGGGCCCAGAGCCTGCTGGAAAATGTGCAGGCCATGTTGCTTGAACAACGGCTCAAGGCCGGCCCCTTGGTGGGGCGTATCGCCTTGCGACGCGGGCACCTGGCCTTGCGCCAGGGCCAGGACAGCCTGGCCGCCGAGTGTTTCGATACGGGCTTGAAGATGTGCCTGCACAGCCAGGACAAGCGCGTGCTCTACGGCTTTCTCGGCCTGGCACTGTTGGCTGCCAACCGTGGCGATTACGCCCAGGCCTTTGTCCAGTTGCGTGAGGCCGAGCGGCTGATGCAGCAACGCCAGGTGCCGGACACGGTGTACCGCGCGGTGCTGCTGTTGGTCAGCGGGCACTTCTGGTTGCAGCAGGGGCGCGCCGAATTGACCGTGGAAGCGGTGCGCCGCGTGCTGCGTCACTTCCGTGGGCCCCAGGCCAAACAAGCACCGCCGGCCACCCTGGAACTGATCCCGCGTCTTGAATACCTGTTGGTGCTGGCGGAGGTGAAGCTGGGCTGCGCCGATCAACCGCTGGAACGGCTCGACGCTTTGCTGCAAGCCACCCATCGGCGCGGCATGTTGTGCCTGGAAATCGAACTGCACCTGGTGCTGGGCGAAGTCGCCTGGCAGTTGGGTGATCCGGCCTTGGCGCGCCGCTCGCTGCAAGCCGGCCTGGAACTGGCCGGGCGTTGCCAGGTGCAGCAAGCGATTCGCGAACTGCGTCTGCGCGCGCCGGGACTGCTGAGTGAGCTGGGCCTGGAACCTCAGGCATCAACCCCCGGCACGGTGGAAAACCCCTTGAGCCAGCGCGAACTGGAAGTGCTGCAACTGATCGCCCTCGGCAGTTCCAATCTGGAGATCGCCGACCGCCTGTTTATCTCCCTGCACACCGTCAAGACCCACGCGCGGCGCATTCACAGCAAGCTCGGCGTGGAGCGGCGTACCCAGGCGGTGGCCAAGGCCAAGACCTTGGGCCTGATGGTTTAGATGAACGCCTGACGGTATTCGCCGGGCGTGGCGCCCATGGCCTGGCGGAAGCGATGGGTAAAGTGGCTGGCGCTGGAGAAACCACACAGCAGGGCAATCTCGCCCAACGGCAGGGCGCCGCCACGCAGCAGGTTTTGCGCGCGGGTCAGCCGGCGCGCCAGCAGATACTGATGGGGCGGCAGGCCGAAACTCTGGCGAAACATCCGGGCGAAATGGTACTCCGACAGCGCACACAACCCAGCCAGTTGCCCAAGGCTGATGGGCTCCTCCAGGTGCTGGTCGATGTAGTCCACCAGCAACCGTCGTTGGTAGGCGGCCAGCCCACCTTTCAAGCGCAGGCCTTCGCGGGCGCCCACCTGGCTGAGCAGGGTATGGCTGAGCATTTCATGGGCGAGGCTGCTGGTGAGCAGGCGTTCGGCGGGTTCGTCCCAGTTGAGGGCGATCAACTGGTGGAAGCGTCGGGCCAGGCGCTGGTCTTCCAGGAAGGTACTTTCCCGCAGTTCCAGCGTGCGCGGTTCGCGGTCAAGCAGGGTGACGCAGCCGAGGGCAAATTGTTCCGGGCTGAAATACACGTGGGCCAGGCGGATCTCACCGTTGATCACCCAGGCCGATTGGTGCTCGGCAGGCAGGATGCACAGCTTGTCGGGGCCGCCCTTGGTGCCCGGCCGGTCGCGCCGAAACGTACCGGTGCCGCCATCGACATAGCAGGACAAGGTGTGATGGCTGGGCGCCTGGTAGTCCTGGGAATCGTGATGGTTGCTCCACAAGGCCGCGGACAAGCCGTCACCGAGCTCGGCGCAGGCTTCCAGGCGTGCGTTGGGCGAGCGGTTAAGGGCTTGGAAGACTTGCAGGGATTCCAGGTCTGGCATGGTGTGTGTTCTCCGACGCCTTGCATCCTACTCCGCGAGGCTGGCGCTGTGATCCCATCGCCCGACAAAAGCGCAAGATTGTGCAAGAGCCTTGTCCGGGTTGAAGGCGACACTGTGGCTCAATCGATGGAGCCCGCTATGAACCTTTCCCTGTACTTACTCACTGTGCTGATCTGGGGCACCACCTGGATCGCGCTCAAATGGCAATTGGGCGTGGTGGCGATTCCCGTGTCCATCGTCTACCGCTTCGGCCTGGCGGCCCTGGTGTTGTTTGCGTTGCTGCTGGTCAGTCGCAAGTTGCAGGTGATGAACCGGCGCGGGCACCTCATCTGCCTGGCCCAGGGGCTGTGCCTGTTTTGTGTCAACTTCATGTGCTTTCTCACCGCCAGCCAATGGATCCCCAGCGGCCTGGTGGCGGTGGTGTTTTCCACGGCCACGCTGTGGAATGCGCTGAACGCCCGGGTGTTTTTCGGCCAGCGGGTGGCACGCACCGTGTTGATGGGCGGCGGCCTCGGGCTGGCGGGCTTGGGCCTGCTGTTCTGGCCGGAACTGGTGGGGCATACCGCCAGCCCGCAGACCTTGCTGGGTTTGGGGTTGGCGTTGCTGGGGACGATGTGTTTCTCGGCGGGCAATATGCTCTCGAGCCTGCAGCAGAAGGCCGGTCTGAGGCCGCTGACCACGAATGCCTGGGGCATGTTGTATGGTTCGTTGATGCTGGCGACCTACTGCGTGGTGCGCGGTATTCCGTTTGAGATGGACTGGAGTGCGCGCTACATAGGTGCGCTGTGGTACCTGGTGATTCCGGGTTCGGTGATCGGGTTTACCGCGTACCTGACCTTGGTCGGGCGCATGGGGCCGGAGCGTGCAGCGTATTGCACGGTGCTGTTCCCGGTGGTGGCGCTGAATGTGTCGGCGTTTGCCGAAGGCTACCAGTGGACCGCGCCGGCGTTGGCGGGGTTGGTACTGGTGATGCTGGGGAATGTGTTGGTGTTTCGTAAGCCCAAGGTGGCTCAGCCGGTGAGTCCGATCCTCCAGGCAAAGCAGGTCTAGTGTGGGAGGGGACAAGCCCTCTCCCACATTTCCTGCATTTCTCACATTTGACCGAGTTGTCTGGTTTATTTGAGCCCTAGACGCTTGGCCATCCGGCCGAGGTTGGCGCGGTCCAGGCCCAGTTCGCGGGCGGCGCCGGCCCAGTTGTGCTGGTGGCGTTCCAGGCAGGCGTTGATGACTTGGCGCTGGTAGTGCTCGGTGGCCTGGCGCAGGTCACCGGTGGCGGCCAGGGCCGCTTCTGCCGGTGCTTCGATCACCGGCGTGCTGACGTCGGGCAAATCCAGGTCCTGGGCACTCAGGCTCAGAATCTTCGGGCGTTCGCGACAGTTACCCAGGGCTTTCAGCGCGCTGCGGCCGATCAAATGTTCCAGCTCCCGCACATTGCCCGGCCAGTTATAGGCCAGCAGCGCCGCCTGGGCGTCGCTGGTCAGGCGCAGGCTGCCCAGGCCCATGCGTGAGCGGTTCTGCTCGAGGAAGAAGCCGGCCAGCAGCAGCACATCACGCCCGCGCTCGCGCAGGGCCGGCACTTGCAACGGGTACACGCTCAGGCGGTGGTAGAAGTCGGCACGGTAGCGGCCGTTGCGCACTTCATCGGCGAGGTCGCGGTTGGTGGCGGCGATCAGGCGCACATCCACCTGGTGCTCCTTGTCCGAGCCCAGGCGCTGCAACTGCCCGCTTTGCAGCACCCGCAGCAACGTGGCCTGCACGCTCAGGGACAACTCACCCACTTCGTCCAGGAACAACGTGCCGCCATTGGCCAGCTCGAATTTGCCGCGCCGTTCATTCAGCGCGCCGGTGAAGGCGCCACGCACATGGCCGAACAACTCGCTTTCCACCAGGGTTTCCGGCAGGGCCGCGCAGTTGAGGCTGATCAGCGGTTTGTCCGCCCGGGACGACGCCGCGTGAATGGCCTGGGCCACCAGTTCCTTGCCCACCCCGGTTTCGCCGGTGATCAGCACCGTGAGGTCGCTGCCACCCACCAGCTTGATTTCCTCCACCAGGCGCTTGTGGGTTTTACTCTGGCCGATCATTTCCTTGTGCTGCTGGCCGCTGGCCTGGCGGTAGATCTCGGCGCGCTGGTGTTCGTCTTCGGCGCGCAACGCCAGGCGTTCGATACGTTCGGCCACGTTGACGGTGGCGGCGGCGAGGCTGGCGAAGGCTTGCAGGGCGTCCAGTTCCACCCGTTCGAAGCGTTCGGTGTCCAGCGCGTCCAGGGTCAACAGGCCCCAGGGCAGATCGTCGACAAACAGCGGGCAGCCCATGCAGTCGTGGACTTCCAGGTGGCCGTGCACGCCATCGACCAGGCCGTCGTAGGGATCGGGCAATTCGCTGTCACTGTCAAAGCGTGTGGGCCCAGGGCTGCTGAGCAACACGGCGAAGCGCGGATGTTCGCTGACCTTGAAGCGGCGGCCCAGGGTGTCCGCGCTCAAGCCATCCACCGCCAGCGGCACCAGCGACTCGCCGTCCAGGCGCAGCAGGGCGGCCGCATCACACGGCAACAGGGCGCGCATGGCTTGCAGCAGGCGTCGATAGCGTTCGCCTTCGGGCAGTTCCCGCGACAGGTCGGCGACCAGCGGCAGCAGGGTGGTGAGCAGCGAGTGTGCAGTCATAATGACTCCTTGTAGTCCATATGACTATAAGGTGTAGGGGGTCATACTGACTACATAATGTTCAAGTTATTGAAATTAAATGATTTATAAGTTGGCATGGATACTGAATAGCTAAGGGTAATCAGTAAAGAAGCCCAGGAGGCTCCCATGCTTAGTGCCCAAGACCGTGCCATCGTCAAATCCACCGTGCCCCTGCTGGAAAGCGGCGGTGAAGCGCTGATCACCCATTTCTACCGCATGATGCTCTCCGAGTACCCTGAGGTCCGCCCGCTGTTCAACCAGGCCCACCAGGCCAGCGGTGACCAGCCCCGGGCCCTGGCCAACGGCGTATTGATGTACGCGCGGCATATCGACCAGCTCGACCAACTGGGCGACCTGGTGGCGAAGATCATCAACAAGCATGTGGCGTTGCAGATCCTGCCGGAGCATTACCCGATCGTGGGCGCTTGCCTGCTGCGGGCGATTTCCGAGGTGCTGGGCAGTGAGATCGCCACCCCTGAGGTGATGAATGCCTGGGGTGCCGCGTACGGCCAGCTGGCGGATATCCTGATTGGGGCCGAGGCGGCCATCTACGCAGAGAAAGCCCAGGCCCCCGGCGGCTGGCGCGGTGCGCGGGCGTTCACTGTGGTCAAGCGCGTAGAGGAGAGCGCCGAGATCGCTTCCTTCTATTTCGCGCCGGCGGACAACGGGGCGATCCTCGCGGCCGCGCCGGGCCAATACATCGGCATGAGGCTGGTACTCGACGGTGAGGAAGTGCGCCGCAACTATTCACTGTCGGCGTTGAGTGATGCGGGTGAGTACCGCATCAGCGTCAAGCGCGAAGCTGGTGGGCAGGTCTCCAACTACCTGCATGACCAGTTGCAGGTCGGGGCGACGATTGACCTGTTTCCGCCGTCGGGCGAGTTCACCCTGGCGGCCAGCGATAAGCCGCTGGTGCTGATCAGCGGCGGGGTAGGGATCACCCCGACCTTGCCGATGCTGGAAGCGGCACTGGCCACCGAGCGTCCGGTGCACTTTATCCACTGCGCGCGCAATGGCGGGGTGCATGCGTTCCGCGACTGGGTCGACGGCCTGGCAGCCAAGCACCCGCAGCTCAAGCGCTTCTATTGCTATGCCGAGGACGACGGCGTGAGCCCTGCGGCGGATAAAGTCGGCCTGCTGAGCCAGGAGCAATTGGCGGCGTGGTTGCCGGAGCAGCGTGACCTGGACGCGTACTTCCTCGGCCCCAAAGGTTTCATGGCGGCGATCAAGCGCCACCTCAAGGCATTGGGCGTACCCGAGAAACAAAGCCGCTACGAGTTCTTCGGCCCGGCTGCCGCGTTGGAGTAACACGGTCGAAAATGTGGGAGGGGGTTTGCCCCCTCCCACATTTGGATCTCTGTTCCTCTCGATTAATCCCCTGTTAACCCCTCTCTGTTTAAACCACTCTCTGTGTGTAAACTTGCGGCCATTGGCACAACCAAACAAAGGGATACGGGGATGAGTGACGAATTGCGTTTAGGCAGGGAGCGGCGCTTTCTGGTGTTGCTGGGCATCATCTGCCTGGCGCTGATCGGTGGAGCGTTGTACATGCAGGTGGTGTTGGGCGAGGCGCCGTGCCCGTTGTGCATCCTGCAACGCTATGCCTTGCTGTTGATTGCGATCTTCGCGTTCATCGGTGCCGCCATGCGCACCAAGGGCGCCCTCACGCTGTTCGAAGGCCTGGTGGTACTCAGCGCTCTCGGCGGGGTGGCTGCGGCCGGTCACCATGTGTACACCCAGTTCTTCCCGCAGGTGAGCTGCGGCGTCGATGTACTGCAACCGATCGTCGACGACCTGCCCCTGGCCAAGGTCTTCCCACTGGGCTTCCAGGTCGACGGTTTCTGCAGCACCCCTTACCCGCCGGTGCTCGGCCTGTCCCTGGCGCAATGGGCACTGGTGGCGTTCGTGCTGACGGTCATCCTGGTGCCCCTGGGCATCTATCGCAATCGCCGCCACAAAGGCTGAACCCATCAGTGAAACGCCCCGGTCTTTCTTCAAGGAAGGCCGGGGCGTTTTTGCATGTAGGCTTTTGTGAACAGAGCGTGACGCCGGACAATTTTGGGTGCGCGCAGTGTGCGACATGTTGTCACACGGAAGCCGCAGCAGGACGTTTCTGACCCGCCAAACCAGCGCTTAAATTTGCAAAAAGGCTTCAGGATGTGCTGTCAGTTCGTGGTTTGGACGCCGCCACGTACCTCACGTCGTACAAGGCTTTGAGTGATGTCCGAATGCCTTGTTTTATGGGGGGTTGCATAAGTTTCGTAGACCCTTACGGGGTGTAAGGGCTGTGACCGTTTGCCCTATAACACGGCAATTTTTGTGGTTTTTGTTGAGAATCGAACGCGATAAGATCGCGAACCATTGCAATATTGGTGAAGGATTATTGCTGTAATCGATAAAAATTATTTCTTTATAAGACATGGTTTATACATCGCTAGCTAACTACAATCGCCCGCACTGAATGTCCGGTGCTGCTCAATCTTTGAGCACTGGAGCGGTCGAGGGGCAGATGGACGGCTCTGTGCGACCCCAAGGTTCCGGCAGCCTTTCAACTATCCGCACCAAAGGGAATTGGTCTGTAACAAGGCCTTTAACCACGAAATCGAATAAGAACTCACCGCAGGTCCGTGAAACGCTCCGTTATATGGCGTGCCGGGCAGGCTCTTATTCAATCGAAGAGAAATGCCAACCCTTGGCAGGGTGAAGTGTTGGCGATCAAAACCCAACTGCATTGCGCAAGCTGCTTTAGAGGTCGTGAGATGAGTAAAAACAGGTACCCCCGATTACTAGGCTTTTTGCCGCTGCTTGGCATGATGTTAATGCTGGGAGGCTGCAAGTGGACCTTGATGGACCCAAAAGGACAGATCGGTCTGGATCAACGAAACCTGATCATCACTGCCACCCTGCTGATGCTGTTGGTCGTGGTGCCTGTGATCATCATGACCTTTGCCTTCGCCTGGAAATACCGCGCGTCGAACACCAGCGCGACCTACGCGCCCAAGTGGTCGCACTCCACCAAGATCGAAATCGCGGTGTGGCTGGTCCCGATCCTCATCATCATCGCCCTGGGTTACATCACCTATAAGTCGACCCACGAGCTGGACCCGTACCGTCCGCTGGAGTCCGACGTCAAGCCGATCAACATCGAAGTGGTCGCGCTGGACTGGAAGTGGCTGTTCATCTACCCGGACCTGGGTATCGCCACGGTTAACCAGATTCGCTTCCCTGAGAACACCCCGCTTAACTTCCGGATCACCTCCGACGCCGTGATGAACTCGTTCTTCATCCCTGCCCTGGGCGGTCAGATCTACGCGATGGCAGGCATGCAGACCCGACTGCACCTGATCGCCAACGAAAAAGCTGAAATGGAAGGCATCTCCGCGAACTACAGCGGCGCTGGCTTCACCGGCATGAAATTCAAAGCGATCTCGACGAGCCAGGAAGATTTCAACGCCTGGGTAGCCGAAGTCAAGGCCGCACCTAAACAGCTTGATCAAGCTGAATACGACGCCCTGACCAAACCAAGCCAGAACAACCCTGTCGCCCTGTACTCCGCGTATGAGCCGAACCTGTTTCAGAAAATCGTCGACAAGTACGAAGGTATGAAGCCAGGCAAGCCGGTCAAGCACGAGAAGAAAGAAGTGGCCGCGGTTGAAGGTTCTGACACGGGCTCGCATTCAACTGCTGGGGCAGAGGAGTAAACGATGTTTGGTAAATTAAGTTGGGATGCGGTCCCGTTCCACGAGCCGATTGTGATGATTACCATCGCCATGATCGCGCTGGGTGGTCTGGCACTGTTTGCAGCAATCACTTATTTCAAGAAGTGGACCTACCTGTGGACCGAGTGGCTGACGTCGGTCGACCACAAGAAAATCGGCGTGATGTACATCATCGTTGCCATGGTCATGCTGCTGCGTGGTTTTGCCGACGCCATCATGATGCGTACCCAGTTGGCCATGGCCACCGAAGGTTCGCCTGGCTACCTGCCGCCTGAACACTATGACCAGATCTTCACCGCCCACGGTGTGATCATGATCATCTTCATGGCGATGCCTTTCTTCACCGGCCTGATGAACCTTGCAGTGCCGTTGCAGATCGGTGCGCGTGACGTTGCCTACCCGTTCCTGAACTCCCTGAGCTTCTGGCTGCTGGTTTCCGGCGTGGTGCTGATCAACGTTTCCCTGGGTGTCGGCGAATTCGCCAAGACCGGTTGGGTTGCGTATCCGCCATTGTCGGGTATCCAGTACAGCCCTGGCGTGGGTGTGGACTACTACATCTGGGCGCTACAGTTATCAGGACTCGGGACGACGCTGACGGGGGTCAACTTCCTGGCCACCGTCCTGAAAATGCGCGCCCCTGGCATGAAACTGATGGACATGCCGATCTTCACCTGGACCTGCACCTGGGCCAACGTCCTGATCGTGGCTTCGTTCCCGATCCTGGCCGCTACCATGGCGCTGCTGTCGCTTGACCGTTACCTGGATTTCCACATTTTCACCAATGAACTTGGTGGCAATCCAATGATGTACGTGAACCTGTTCTGGGCATGGGGTCACCCTGAGGTGTACATCCTGATCCTGCCAGCGTTCGGTATCTTCTCCGAAGTGATCTCGACCTTTACCGGCAAGCGCCTGTTCGGTCACCACTCGATGGTCTACGCATCGGGCGCAATCTCCGTACTGGGCTTCATGGTGTGGCTGCACCACTTCTTCACCATGGGTTCGGGGGCCAGCGTCAACGCCTTCTTCGGCCTGGCGACGATGCTGATTTCCATCCCGACGGGGGTGAAGCTATTCAACTGGCTGTTCACCATCTACCACGGCCGTCTGCGCATGACCAGCCAGGTCCTGTGGACCCTGGGCTTCATGGTGACCTTCGCCATCGGCGGCATGACCGGCGTACTGCTGGCCATTCCGGGTGCTGACTTCGTACTGCACAACAGCCTGTTCGTGATCGCTCACTTCCACAACGTGATCATCGGTGGTGCTGTATTCGGCTACATCGCTGGTTTCAGCTTCTACTTCCCGAAAGCGTTCGGCTTCAAGCTGCACGAAGGCTGGGGCAAGGCTGCGTTCTGGTTCTGGATCTCGGGCTTCTTCGTTGCGTTCATGCCGCTCTATGCACTGGGCTTCATGGGCATGACCCGTCGTCTGAACGCCACCACCAACCCTGAGTGGGTGCCGTACCTGTACGTCGCCATGTTCGGTGCGGTGATGATCGCCGTGGGTATCGCCTGCCAGCTGATCCAGCTGTATGTCAGCGTGCGTGACCGCAAGCAGAACATGTGCGAGTCCGGCGACCCATGGAATGGCCACACCCTGGAATGGTCGACCTCGTCGCCACCTCCGTTCTACAACTTCGCCGTGATCCCGACTGCGAACACCATCGATGCGTTCACCGAAGCCAAGGAAGACGGTACTGCGTACCAGAAGCCCAAGCACTACGAACCGATCCACATGCCAAGCAATACCGCCACTGGCGTGGTGATGGGTGCGCTGTTGACCGTGTTCGGTTTCGCGATGATCTGGCACATCTGGTGGCTGGCAATCGTGAGCCTGGTGGGCACCATCGGCTACTTCATTGTCCACGCAGCACGTGATGATCAAGGCTACATGGTGCCGGTCGAAACGATCGAGCGCATCGAAGCCGAGCAGCACGCTCGCCTGGTCGCCGAGAAGAAAATCCCGGCCAACCGTGTAGAAACCTCGTTGGAACAGGCTTAAACCATGTCGAACTTAGTGACCAATGCTGGACACGCCCATGTCGATGACCATGGGCACGATGACCATCACCACGACTCGGGGCCGATGACCGTTTTCGGTTTCTGGCTCTACCTGATGACCGACTGCATCTTGTTTGCGTCGATCTTCGCGGTGTACGCGGTACTGGTAAACAACGTTGCGGGTGGCCCGTCGGGCCACGACATCTTCGAACTGCCTTACGTGCTCGGCGAAACCGCCTTGCTGTTGTTCAGTTCGATCACCTACGGCTTCGCCATGTTGGCCTTCTACAAGGGCAACAAGAAAGGCGTCCTGAGCTGGTTGGCACTGACCTTCCTGTTCGGCCTGGGCTTCATCGGCATGGAGATCAACGAGTTCCACCTGCTGATCTCCGAAGGCTACGGCCCGCACCGTTCCGGCTTCCTGTCGGCGTTCTTCACGCTGGTAGGTACCCACGGTCTGCACGTAACGGCCGGCCTGCTGTGGATGGCGGTGATGATGTATCAGGTCAATAAACACGGCCTGACCAACACCAACAAGACCCGCCTGAGCTGCCTGAGCCTGTTCTGGCACTTCCTGGACGTGGTCTGGATCTGCGTCTTCACCGTTGTTTACCTGATGGGGACTCTGTAATGGCTAATGCACACTCCCATGACCATGACAGCCATGATGCGAGCCACGGCAGCGTTAAGTCGTACGCCATCGGCTTCATCCTGTCGGTAATCCTGACGCTTATCCCGTTCGGTCTGGTGATGTACCCGACCCTGCCGAAATCGATCACTTTGATGATCGTGCTGGCGTTCGCGGTGATTCAGGTTCTGGTTCACCTGGTGTACTTCCTGCACCTGGATCGCTCTAAAGAGCAGCGCGATAACGTGGTTGCGTTCGTGTTCGCGGGCATAGTAATCCTGCTGCTGGTTGGCCTGTCGATATGGATCATGTTCAGCATCCATACGTTCATGATGGCGAAGTGAGGTAAGACCCGATGTCGCTTAAGCACTTTATCCAAATCACCAAACCGGGGATCATTTTCGGTAACGTGCTTTCTGTGGCGGGCGGTTTCTTCCTGGCCTCCAAGGGACATGTCGATCTGGCCATCTTCCTGGCTGCGATGATCGGTACGTCCCTGGTGGTAGCTTCCGGTTGTGTGTTCAACAACTGCATCGACCGTGACATCGACATCAAGATGGAGCGCACCAAGAATCGCGTTCTGGTCCAGGGCCTGATCTCCCTGAAGCTGGCACTGATCTTCGCGACCGTCCTGGGTGTTGCCGGTGTGGCCCTGTTGTACCAGGTGGCCAACCCGTTGGCGGCGTTGTTTGCCGTGATCGGTTTTGTCATCTACGTCGGCCTCTACAGCCTGTACCTCAAGCGCAAGTCGGTGCACGGCACGCTGGTGGGCAGTCTGTCGGGGGCGATGCCGCCGGTGATTGGTTATGTGGCTGTGACCAATAGCTTCGACATGGCTGCGCTGGTGCTGCTGGTGATGTTCAGCCTGTGGCAGATGCCGCATTCCTACGCCATTGCGATCTTCCGTTTCAACGACTACCTGGCTGCGTCGATTCCGGTTTTGCCGGTCAAGCGTGGCATCCAGGTCGCCAAGAAACACATCCTGCTCTACATCCTGGCCTTCCTCGTGGCGACCTTGATGTTGACCTTCAGTGGCTACGCCGGCATGAGCTACCTTGCCGTCGCCGCCGCCATGGGCATGTACTGGTTGTACATGGCCTGGACCGGCTACAAGGCGGTGGACGACACCGTCTGGGCGCGCAAGCTGTTCGTGTTCTCGATCTTCACCATCACCGCGCTGAGCGTGATGATGTCCCTGGATTTCCAAGTGCCGAAAGAGCTGTTGCTGACCTACGCCCACTGAGTGTCTGAGTAATAAAAAGGCCCCGCCTTCGAAAGAAGCGCGGGGTTTTTTATTGAGTGACCTTTAAACTACGACCCAACCCTCCCCCCTGCAGGAAGCAAAGTGATGAGTAAAAAAGCCGTTATGGTGTTCAGTGGCGGTCAGGATTCGACCACCTGCCTGATCCAGGCGCTGCCGCTGTATGACGAAGTGCACTGCATCACCTTCGATTACGGTCAGCGCCATGTGGCGGAAATCGAAGTCGCCCGGCAGTTGGCCAAGCAACTGGGGGCCACCGTTCACAAAGTGATGGACGTGTCGCTGCTCAACGAACTGGCGATCAGCAGCCTGACCCGCGACAACATCCCGGTGCCTACCGTGAACAGCTCCGGAGAAAGCCTGCCGAGCACCTTTGTGCCGGGCCGCAATATTCTGTTTTTAACCCTGGCGGCTATCTACGCGTATCAGGTCAAGGCCGAGACGGTGATCACCGGCGTGTGTGAAACCGACTTCTCCGGCTACCCCGATTGCCGCGATGAGTTCGTCAAAGCCTTGAACCAGGCGCTCAAGCTGGGGATGGAGTACGACGTACGCCTGGAAACCCCGTTGATGTGGCTGAACAAGGCTGAGACCTGGGCACTGGCGGATTACCACCAGCAACTGGACCTGGTTCGCGAGCAGACACTGACCTGCTACAACGGCATTATCGGCACCGGCTGTGGCGAATGCGATGCGTGCAACCTGCGTGCACGTGGCTTGAATGACTACCTGCAGAACAAGGCAGCGGTCATGCAGAGCCTGAAGCAGAAATTGCAGCTGAACTGACCCCAATACGTAGCAGACCCTGGCCAGAAAAAAGCCCCGTCTTCGCAAGCCGTACGGGGCTTTTTCATGGCGGCTCGGTTAAATCCTTCGTCCGTTGTCTCGTCATACCCTTCTATAAAGAGCTGTGCGAATTCCTCACCCGTCTACAAGGAGTAGTCACCATGGTCAGCGTTAGTCGTCGATCCCTTCTCGCTCTTGGCGCCGCCCTGCCTTTGCTCGGGCGCCTGGATTGGGCGCTCGCCGCACCCGCGCCGACCAAGGCTGACAAGGTACTGCTCAACTACAACGAAAGCCCCTACGGCCCTTCGACGGCGGCCCGCGAAGCGATGCAGGGCGGCATCGCGACAGCCGGGCGGTATCCGTACAAACACATGTACGCCTTGGCCGGCCTTTTTGCCCAGCAGCACGGGATTGCCGAAGAGCAGGTGGCGGTGTTCGCCGGCTCCATGGCCGCGCTGCGCTACGCGGTGCTGGCGTTCACCAGCGAAACCCGCGGCCTGGTGATGGCCACGCCGTCCTACGAAGTACCGCGCCAGGCCGCCGAGTCCCGTAAGGCGCCGGTGCGCGAAGTGGACCTTGACGCCAACCACGCCCACGACGTTCCCGCCATGCTCGCCGCCGATCCCCAGGCGGGGATGCTCTATGTCTGCAATCCCAACAATCCGACGGGCACCATCACCTCCACCGAGGCTATTCGCCAGGCGCTGGCGAACAAGCCCAAAGGCAGCGTATTGGTGGTGGACGAGGCCTACATCGACTTCGCCGACACCCCAAGCGTGGTGAGCTGGGTCAAGGACCATGACGACCTGTTGGTGTTGCGCACCTTCTCGAAAATCTACGGTATGGCCGGCGCCCGTCTGGGCCTGGCGATCGGCCACCCGGCGCTGCTGGAACGGCTGGCGGTGTTCGGCGGTGACAATGTCCCGGCGGGTTCTTCCCTGCTCGGCGGCCTCGCCAGCCTGGAAGACGTAAAGCTGCTGCCGCAACGCAAGGCGCTCAATGCCCAGCTGCGCGATGAAACAATCACCTGGCTCAAGGGCCGTGGCTTCACCTGCACGGCGTCCCAGGCCAACTGCTTCATGATCGATGTGAAGCAACCGGCCGAGCAGGTCATCGACAAGCTTGCCGCACAGGGCGTGTTCATCGGGCGGGTGTGGAAAAACTGGCCGCAGTGGGTGCGCGTGACGGTGGGGAACAAGCGGGAGATGGAGCGGTTTCGCGAGGTGTTTGCGGCGACGGTCTAGCGCCGATGTGGGAGGAGGATTTCTTCCTCCCACATTCAGTTCAGGGATGTCACTGCTGCGCGATGCTGTAGCCCTCAAACGCCGTCTGCTGTTGCAGCGCAGTAATCACGCTCTTGCGGCTCAGCGGCTGCTCGACGCCGGCGTTATCCACAAAGCTTTCAACCTCCAGCTCGGCTTCGTCGCCTTCGCCTACAAAGCTGAAGCCCAGGAACTCAAACGCCTCACGGTCGACGTTCAACCGCGAGCGTGGCGTGCGCAGCGGCAGGGTGACGCTGGTGCCGTCCTTGCTGATCACAAACACTTCGGCTTCTTTCTTGGGGCGAGCGGCCTTGCCTTTGCCGGCGCTTGGGTTGCTGATGGCCTGGTGAGACTGGTTCAGCACTTTGAGGGCCAGCCCGTAGACCAGCTCCTGAAACTCAGGATCATCCTTGAAGCTCGACAGGATGCGGCTGATGGAGAACTTGCCGCTCAGGTCTTCAAGGGCGAGGTTGTCAGCGGCTTCGGCGTCCTTGAGCTGCTTGAGCTGGCCCATCAGGTCGTAGGCCTTGTCGTCGTCGAAGGCGTCGTGAGCCTGACGGATGGCCACGCGCAGTTCGCGGATCTGGTCGCTTTCCTTGGAGGTGTGAAAGGCGTCCAGCACCATCTCGCTGATGATCTTGGCGGCTGGCACATGCTGTGAAAGATTGATGGCGTTTTCGTATTCAGCCTTGGCGTGCAAGGCGGCTACGGATTCTTCGGCGGATTGTTCGGTGTAAGAATCGGACATTGAAATTTCACTACTTCAGTAAACGGAAGACAAAAAAGCGTCGCGCATTTTCAGCGGGGAGGGGGATCAGGTCAAGGCTGCCGACCGGCGAATGCAGGGCGTCAAACCAACTGCTTCAGGCACGCCTGGAGAATATCCAGTCCTTCTTCCAGCACCGCAGGCTCGATGGTCAGCGGTGCCAGCAAGCGCACGATGTGCCGCGACTTGCCGCTGGGCATCAACAACAGCCCGGCGTCTCGCGCCAGGCTCAGCAATTGGGTCAGTTGCCGGGGCGCGGGCGTGCCGTCGGCGTTGGCCAGTTCGATGCCACGCATGGCACCGACGCCGGTCAGGCGGCCCAGGTACGGCGACAGGAGCTGCGAACGCCAGGCGGCATAGCGACCGACGATCGCTTCTTCCTGCTGCGAGCCCCAGGCCTGCAAGTGTTCGTCCGTCATCGCATCGAGGGTGGCCAATGCCGCCGCGCAAGCGATGGGGTTACCCGAGTAAGTACCACCGAGGCCGCCTTTGGGCAGGTTATCCATCAAGGCTTTGCGCCCGACCACCGCGCCCAGCGGCACGCCGCCGGCGATGCTTTTGCCCAGCAGGATCAGATCCGGTTCGATGCCCAGGCGTGAGAAGGCGAAACGCTGGCCGGTGCGACCGAAGCCCGACTGGATCTCATCGGCAATCAACAGGATGTTGTGTTCATCGCAAAAACGCCGCAGGGCGTGGGCAAACTCGATATCCAGCGCCAGGAAACCGCCTTCGCCCTGCACCGGCTCGATGATGAAACAGGCGACGTCACCGACGTCGATTTCCACGCTGAACAAGCGGTCCATGGCTTTCAGCGCTTCAGCGCAGCTCACGCCGTTATCGGCGCTGGGGTAGGGCAGGTGATACACCGGGCCGGGCAGGACGCCGACCTTCTGTTTGTAGGGCGCCACCTTGCCATTGAGGTTGAGGGTGGCCAGGGTGCGGCCGTGGAAGGCACCGTCAAAGGCGATCACCGCCGTGCGGCCGGTGGCGCCGCGCACGATCTTCAAGGCGTTTTCTGCCGCTTCCGCGCCGCTGTTGGTGAGCATGCCGCTGACGGGGTAGTCCACCGGGATAAACCCGGTCAGGCGATCCATCAGTTCGATGTAGGGCGTGTGTGGTGCAGCGTTGAACGCATAGTGGGTCAATTTCGTCGCCTGTTCACGAATCGCCGCCACCACGCCCGGGTGGCAATGGCCAAGGTTGAGCACGCCGATCCCGCCGACAAAATCGATATAGCGTTTGCCCGTGGTGTCCCAGACCTCGGCGTTGCTGCCATGGCTGAGGCTGATGGGATGAACGATGGAAATCGACTGGCTGATGGTTTCGCGGCTCATGAATCTCGGACTCGGCAGTGGCGGGCGTGCTTTTATCTAAGCCGTGGGCCAGGCCCTGCCGCAAACGAAATAAAGTCGCCGGGTCATTCCAAATCGGAAGGAGCTGTTGCCAAAAGGTCGTTTTTGGCAACGCCGTAGCCCCGTCGATGCTACGCCGACACCCCATCCTTGCCCGCTGCCTTGGCGCGATACAACGCCTGATCGGCACGCGCCATAAGCGCGCTGGGGGATTCATCCATACGGCGCTCGGCTACGCCCACGCTCAGGGTGACGGGGAGGCCGCCACGCATCGGGATCTTGCGCATCTTTTGGCAGATTTTCTCGGCCAGCGCCCTGGCGGTTTCCAGTGCGCTTTTGGGCAGGACCGCGATGAACTCATCGCCACCCCAGCGGGCGAGCAGGTCGCCTGGGCGCAGGCAGCTTTCCAGGCATTCCACTACCTGCAAAAGCGTTTGGTCGCCCACGCCGTGACCATGCTGGTCATTGATCGGTTTGAAATCATCGATATCCATCGCGATCAATGCCAGCGGCAGGCGAAAACGCTGGGCGCGGTCGCATTCTTCCAGCAGGACTTTTTCCAGGCGATAGCGGTTGGCAACAAGGGTCAGGGCATCCCGTTCGGCCAGGGAGCGGTTTTCGTCCAGCTGCAATTGCAACTGCTGGTTGACCCGTGACAATTCGCGCGTGCGCTCGGCCACCAGCGCCTCAAGGGATTGGTTGCGCCGCTCCAGCTGTTCGACGGAGCACTTGCGTGTATGAATATCGCGATGGGCGCCGACCATCCGCGCCACCGAGCCATCGGGGTTACGGGCAATCACGTAGCCCCGGTCTTCGATCCACAGGTAGCTGCCATCTTTTTTGCGGCAACGGTATTCGATTTGATAATGGGGGGCGCGACGGTGGATGTAGTCATCGAACAGCGTCATCACGTGGGGGTAGTCTTCCGGGTGGATGACGGTCTCCCAGGTGAACACGCTGTTTTCCAGGGAATGGCGGGGGTAGCCCAGCATTTCGTACCAGCCCGGGTTGCGGTAGACGAACCCGGTATTGGCGTTCCAGTCCCAGATGCCGTCGCTGACCAGCTCCAGCACGGTATGCAGCATGTCGGCATTGAGGTGCGAGAAATTGCCGTTGTCGGAGGTATCGTCCATCTGTGCGCTCCTTGCATGGGCTGGCATCCAAGGCCAGTCATATTGATGCCGATACTCCGTGGCTGGAGCTACTGTACAACGGAGCTTGTGCGCTTTGAATAGGGCGGATGGACGGCTGCAGGAGGGTGGCCATGGGCTATTGCTTCGGCGCGATCATCCTGGTACGCGCCTTCCCATCGGCGTTGTGCTGGTAGATCGTGTCAGGCTGCCCCCGCTCGTTGAAGAACACTTGGCCGATGCCTGCCGAATTCCATAACCGTTCACCGGCCTCGGCATGCTCCGGGATATGCGGCACCACCTGCATGGTGCGGCGGCGAGTGAACCAGTTGAGGGGCGAGCGCGGCGAGTACAGCCAGCGGTTGAGGCGGTCGAACCATTCCAGCAAGCGCGGCGGGAATTCGTTCTTGATGCCGCTGCTGGTGATCTGCCAGATCCTGGGGCCGGCGTTGCGATGGCGGATCAGCACTTCATAGACGAACGAGTAGTGCACATCGCCCGAGAGGATCACGTAGTTACCCGGTGTGCGCGAGTGGCGAAAGATGTTGAGGATCACTTGGGCTGCACCGCGATGGGCCATCCAGTTTTCTGCGTCCACCAGCAACGGGTGGCCGCACCAACTGAAGATTTTCTGCACGGTCTCGATCAGCTTGACGCCGAAGATCGGCGCGGGGGAGACGATGATGGCCGAGGGATGGTCGAGCAGTTCCTGTTGCAGTTCGCTCAAGGCTTCCCAGTCCAGCAGGCCGGACGGTTGCTTGAGGGTGAATTCGCTGCGCCAGCGCCGGGTGCGGGTGTCGAGCACCACCAGGGCCGGCGTGGTGGGCAGCACGTAGTGCCACTGCTGGAACTTCAGCAACGCCGCGAGCAAAGCATCCTGTGCCTGGGCGTCCAAATGATTGTTCTGCGCCTGGCTGGCCAGTCGCTGGCTGTGGCCCACCAGCTCATCAAAGGCGTCCGGGTTATTGCCCCAGCCCTGGCACAGCAGGTATGCCAGCAGGGCGTTACCGATGATGCGTCTGGAGAACGGATGGCCGTAGGCGGTTTCTTCCCATTGCGCGCTGAGGTTCCAGTCGTCGGTGATGTCGTGATCGTCAAAGATCATCAGGGTGGGCAGATGGGCGAATACCCGCGCCACGCCCGGCAGGCCGTCGCGAAATTTATCCACCTGCACCTGTTCGCGGGCATAGCGCGCAGCTTCATCGGCGTTCAGTTGCGGTGGCTGTACGGTGATCAGGGACCAGGGGGTGGGCGACCACACCAGCAGGTACATTGCCATGACTTCGGCGAACGTCACCAGGTGATTGTCGGCGGTGCTGCTGGTGAAAATCGGCTTTTTCACGCCGCCAAAAAAACGTTCGCGCAGGGTCTCATTGCTGTCCAGCGCGGGTAGCAGGTCCGCGCGGTGGTAGTAGCTGGCGTGATGCCCGTAGAGGCTGGCGCTGTCGTCTACCACGGCGCCTTCCAGGTACTCGTCGAACAGGCCCAGGCGCGCAATCAGCCCATGGATCGCCCGCAACATCGGCCCGGCCACATCGTCGGCGTACACCTGGTCGCCGCTCATCATCAGCAAGGCTGGGCGGTCGGCTGGGGTAGGCGCATCCGCCAGCAGCCGATCGACGCAGAGCAGGCCTTCGTCGGCGCTGTGGTGAGGTTTGCGGCACGAGCCGTGTACCAACTGATGGATGTGGCTGTGCAGTACGAAACTTGGGCAGTGTGTGTCGGTGTACAGCAGGTGCGGTGCCCACTCGGCAATGCCGGCGTCGTCGACCAGCAGGTCATAGTGGATGACTACGTCCTGGGGCAGCGCCTCGTCCAACCGTACATCAATCAGATGGATGTACGCCTGGCGCCCCACCGGTACGACCTGGCACCGGTCCTGGCCCAGCGGTATGTCCAGGCACTGTTCGGCACAGTGCAGTTTCAGGCTCAGGGGCAATGCCCGGCTCCCCACCAGCCACAGCACCAGGCGCCGGGGTTCCAGGCGCCGCAGCAGAGGGCCGGCGAGTACGGCGGGCAAGGTGTCGGGATGTGGCATGCGGTAACAGGCTCCGGCCAGGGTTGAACCGGCAAGGTTAGCGCAACGGATGTCAGTGTTTTGTTAAGGCGGGGCGGTCTGTAAAAAAGAAGAAGGGCAATACGCTGCCCTTCTTCCTGCGGTTCAGAGCAAGTTCCCCTTGCCCAGGCTATCCAGGCCGCCACTTCTGGGGCGGTTGCGCGATGAACCGTCAGCCTCCTGAGGCTCCAGTTGCGACTGAGGGTCTTCAATGCTGCGTTTCTTGCGTTGCAGGGCTGTGTCGTCCTGCGGCGTAGTGGGAGGAGGAGGGGGGAGCGGTGTGGCGTTGATAGAGCTGAGCATGGCAGTGTCCTTTTATCTATTAGTCGAGTGTTACTTCACCCCTTGGAGCGAAGTGCAGCCAAACTTATAGAGCAGGGCGCTGGCGAGCTATAAACGTCCTGCTGCAAGATATGACGACCTTTGGCTACTCGGCTCAGAAGTCATCAGCGGCGCCGTTCGCGCAACCCCCGGTCGCGGGAGTGGTCGCGCCGTCCTTGCCATCCAGCACAAAGGCCGCACGGTTTTGTGCCACGACATTACGTATTGCGCTGTAATAGTCCGGCAATTTTTGCAGGCTGTCGGTGAGCGGCAACAGTGATGCCCGGGTATCCACGGTGCCACCTACCAGGCTGAGGGTGCCCAGGGTCTGCACGGTGTCACTGTCTCCCAACGGCGAGACCAGGAAACTCAAGACTTTGCCTGCCGCATCGCGGCTGTTGCCGGTGCCCAGCAGTGGCAGTTCGACAATCGGCCCGTTGCCGATGCCCCACACGCCGAATGTCTGGCCGAAGTCGGCGCTATGGCGGGGGATGCCCACGCGGTCTGATACATCGATCAGCCCCACCACGCCCACGGTGGTATTCAGCGCAAAACGGCCAAGGGTATTGACCGAGCGCCTTGGGTTGCCTTGCAACAGGTCATTGATAAACACCTTCGGCTCGCTGAAGTTGCTCGCAAAGTTATGCACACCCTGCTGGAAAAAATCCGGCAGGTAGCGGTAGCCACGTGCTACCGGCGCCAGGGCGTAGTTATCCACCGTCCGGTTGAAGGCAAACACCCCGCGATTGAGCGGTTCGGCCGGGTCATACACCGGGTAATTCACCTGGGCGCAGCGGGTGGTGGTGCCCGAGGGGGCCGGGCTGGCGCAGCCCGTGAGGTAAGACACGGTCAACAACAGCACGACCTGACGAGCCAGGTGCCGGGGATAGGTCAGCGAGCGCATAAGCACGGTCTCCGCAAAAGGGAGGCCGATGCTGGCAGCCGTCCCTTGCGCAAAGATGTCTGGTTTATTGCGGCGCTGACGCTTTATTGCACGATTGAAATATATGACGGGCTGCGCCGAATGGTTTTAGATGGCGCATCGACAACACCCAGTGATGCCCGCCTGTGAGCAACCTTTTGATCGTGGACGATGACCTTGAAGTCCTCGCGCTGCTGAAGAAATTCTTTATGCAACATGGCTATGCGGTCGAGACCGTCGCCGGTGGCACCGAGCTGTGGGCCGCCATGGAGCGTCATCCCGCCGATCTGATCATTCTTGACCTGATGCTGCCGGGGGAGAACGGCTTGTTGCTGTGCCAGCGCCTGCGCCAGCAGTACGCAACACCGGTGATCATGCTCACCGCCATGGGCGAACTCAGCGACCGCGTGGTGGGCCTGGAAATGGGCGCCGATGACTACTTGAGCAAGCCCTTCGACGCTCGTGAACTGCTGGCGCGGGTGCGTGCGGTATTGCGTCGGGCAGGCGAGGGGCGGCCAGTGTTGGGCGAGTCTGCCCGTCCCTTGATTCGCTTTGCGGGCTGGCAACTGGACGTTACGCGCCGTGAACTGCGCTCCCCCGACGAGGTGATGATCCCGCTGTCATCCGGCGAATTCGACCTGCTGCTGGTCTTCGTCGAACACCCCCAGCGCGTGTTGCCCCGCGAACAACTGCTGAACCTGGCGCGGGGCCACAGCCATGACGCATTCGACCGCAGCATCGATGTGCAGGTCAGCCGCCTGCGCCGCAAGCTGGAGTTCGATACCAAGCGCCCGGCGATGATTCGCACCGTGCGCAACGGCGGTTACCAGTTCACCGCCAGTGTGAGCCGTTCATGAGCCGCCGTCCACGTGACACCGTAGCGCGCTGGATTGCCCTGACCATCCTGGTTGCGATGTTTACCGCGCTGGCGCTTAACGCCCTGTTCGTACAATTGGCGGGCGTGTGGGCACGACCACCGTTGACCGAAATCGGCTTGCTGGAAAAGATCGCCGTGGTGGTGCGCGCGGTCGAGGCGTCGCAGCCTGCCCAGCGAGCACACCTGGCTCAGGTGATGGGCGATGAGTCCTTCAGCGTGACGTGGGTAGCGCAGCGCGCGGCCTTTGATTTGCCCGTGCTGAACGACCCGGACTTTGATTCGGGGGAGCAAGCGTTCAAGCACCTGCTTCAGGGACCGACCCGGCCCATGGAAGCCTACGAACCGTCCGACTGGCCAGGTGGCAACGGGCAGTATGTGCTCCTGATGCAACTGGCCGATCAGTCCTGGCTGATGTTCAGCGCCCGTGCCCGCAGTTGGGGGCTGGACGAGGGCGTGCGCAGCGTGATTGTGGTGCTGCTGGTGCTGATCTCGACTGCGCTGGTTACCCTGGTCGCGACCCGTCGCCTGGCTCGCCCCCTGCAACACTTCGCCCAAGGCGCGCGGCGCTTTGGCGCCGACTTCCGCGCGCCGCCCATCGAGCCGGTCGGGCCCCACGAAATCCGCCAGGCGATCCTCGCGTTCAACGGCATGCAGGCGCAGTTGCGGCACTTTATCCAGGACCGCACGCAAATGCTCGCGGCCATCTCCCACGACCTGCGTGCGCCCCTGACCCGCCTGCGCCTGCGCGGTGAATTCATCGAAGATGCCGACCAGCAACGCCGGCTGTTCAATGATGTCGATGAAATGCAGGCCATGATCAACACCGCCCTGGCGTTCTTCCGCGACGACGCGCGCCTGGAACAGGCCACCCAACTGGACCTGGCGGAACTGCTGCAAACCCTGATCGACGACTACCGCGACCAGGCGATAGAACTTGCTTTCAGCGGACCGCCGCGCCTGGTGTACTTTGGCCGGCCCTTGGGCCTCAAGCGGGTGATGACCAACCTGATGGACAATGCCATCCACTACGGTCGGGCGGCGGAAATCGAACTGCAACAAGGGCCGGCCGAAGTGGTGATCCGCGTGCTGGATCGCGGCCCGGGGATTGCGGCGCAGTATCGCGAACAGGTGTTCCTGCCGTTCTACCGCCTCGAAAATTCACGCAACAAAAGCACCGGCGGCGTCGGACTTGGGCTGTCTACCGCCCGCGCGATTGTGCTGGAACACGGCGGCACACTCACCCTGTCGGAGCGCCAGGGTGGTGGGTTGGAGGCGGTGGTGGTGTTGCCGGTGTAACCGGCGCTCGCCACAGGGGCGGTCAGGTATGGGAGTCCTCAATCACCTTCGGCACCGTAAACCGGAACTCACTGCCACGGCCCACTTCACTTTCAGCCATGATCTTGCCGCCATGGGCCTGGACAATCCCCTGGGTGATATACAGCCCCAGGCCGGTGCCGGTGGGATTGTTTTCCGACTGGGTCCAGTAGCGATCAAACACGTGGGGCAGTTGATCAGGCGCAATCCCTTCGCCTGAGTCACGCACCGAAAACACGATCTCTTCACCATTGGTCATCGCACTGATGCCGATATTGCCCTGGCGCGGAGTGAACTTGATGGCATTGCCGATCAGGTTCGACAGCACCTGGAACAGCCGCTCCGGGTCGCCGTTGATCTGCAGGCCAGGCTCTGCGTTGAACGACAGGTCGATGCCTTTTTCCAGCGCCAACGGCGCGAGCAGGGAGTAGGCCTCTTCGAACATTTGGCTGACGTCCAGGGCCACGGGTTTGACCACGTAGCGCCCGGCCTCGATTTTCGAGGTGTCGAGCAAGTCTTCCAGCAAGACGTTCATGCGTCCGGCAGCCTGTTGCATGGTGTCGATGGCCGAGGAAATGCGTCGCGAGGTATGCGGGCCGTCGGAGCTGAAGGCCTTTTGCATCATGCCGCAGAGCATGGAGATCACCGTCATCGGGTTGCGCAGGTCGTGGGACACCACCGCCACCAGGTCATCGCGGGCGCGCACGGCCTGTTGCTCGCGCAGCACCTGGCGGGCCAGGTCGTTTTCCAGGGCCGAGCGGCGCAGGTCGTTGGCGGCGAACAGGTCGCCATGGCTCCACTTGGTGGAAATACCGGCCATCTCCACCTTCCAGATTTCAAACGAGGTACGCGGGCGAAGGCGCAGGCCGGCGTCGGAGTTTTCCAGGTCGAGCGGCTTTTTCGGGTCACCACTCCAGTTAATGTTTTCTTTCACTTCCGGGCGGAACCACAGCACACCGTTATCCACAGGCTTTGGCAGGCTCATGGCCAGGACACCGCTGGCCACCTGTTGGAACTCGGCGCCTGGCGGGTAGATCGACACCAGGTTATGGCTGGAGAACACCGGCTCGCCGCTGTCCTGCAGCCACTTGTGCAAGGCCCGGATCTGCGCCGGTTCCGGGCAGTTGCCGTAGCGGTGCAGTTGCTTGTCTTCGATGATCGCCACGCCGCCGGACAAGGTCAGGTCCATCAGCACCTGGCCGCGCTGGGCCAGGCCGTCGAACACGTTTTCTTCGGAGGCCTTCATGGCTTTATCCAGCAACGCCAGGGCCTCGACTTTTTCTTCCCGCTGACGGTTCAGGTCCAGGGCTTCCATGGCGCTGATCTGCAATGACAGCACCTGGCCGATGGTCTGGCAGGTGATGCGCAAATCATTGGGTACTAGCAGCGGTTCACGGTTGCCGCAACTGATCAGGCCCCAGAGCTTGTCGCCCTTCATCAGCGAAATGCTCATGGACGACAGCACGCCCATGTTTTGCATGTACTGGCAGTGAATCGGCGACACGCTGCGCAGGGTGGCAAAGCTCAAATCCAGCGGCTCACCGGTATCCGGGCGCAGCTTGGGCAGCAATGGCACCGGCTCGTAGGCCGCATTCGGGATGATGCGCAGCCAGTTGGTGCGATACAGCTCGCGGGCCTGCTCCGGGATATCGGACGCGGGGAAGAATAGCCCGTTGAACAGCTCCATGGACGGTGCCGACGCTTCCGCGATCACCTGGCCATGGCCTTCTTCTTCGAAGCGGTAGATCAACACCCGGTCGTAACCGGTCATGGCCTGGATTTCAGTCACGCTGATTTCGTACAGCGCTTGCAGGGTTTTCGCTGATTGCAAACGTTGCAGCATCTTGCCCAAGTCACTGCTGCGGCCTTTCAGGGCCCGCGGCCGGAAGTCCTTGAGCCGCGGTTCGAATTCCAGCACCAGCACGTCCTGATGGCGGTGCAACAGGCCTTCGAACTCGGCGCCGTTGAGGGTGACGTGCAAAGGCGGCGCATCAAGGAAGCTGTTGTGTTCGGCCATGGCCTGCACGGCCTGGGCATGCTCGGCACCGATCAGCGTGTGCAGTGGCTGGCCCAGCAACGACTCGGGGGCGCGGTTGAACAGGCTGGCGACGTTAGTGCTGACTTGAATGATGTTCAGGTCGGGCTCCGACAACGTCAGCAGCACACCGTGGGGTTGGATCGCCCCCGGAAAGCGGATGGGCTCGTCGGCACAGTTGGCAAGCAGCTCTTCAAAGTCTTCGGGTTTCATAGCAGTACCTCCTGGCTGTCGAGCCATTGCTCAAAGCAGCTGAATGTCGAGCGGGCCGCGTGCACCGCGCGCTGTTTGGCTGGCGTGTCCAGCGGCAGGCGGCCCAGGTAGTCGAGAAAATCTTTCCAGCGCCGACCGGTTTCGGCACCGTACACATCGAGGAACGCCCCTCCGTTGTCGGCGTCCAGCGCCAGGCGTCGAGCCATTTCCCGACGCAGTACCTGGCCGCCCAGGGTTGCGCCTTCAAGCACATACAAGGCACCGAGGCAGGCGGCGGGGGTGTCGAAAGCGGGTAATTGCCCACAGTGCGGCAAGGCGTTGATCGCGCAGGCGTCCAGGCCAAGGGCGTGAAGATCGTCGATTAGCGTCGGCGTTTTCATACGCAACGCCGGGTCGAAGCCTTCAGGGATAAACTCACAGCCGTACAGCGCTGCTTCAATCGGCCGGTAAAACCCGTAATACGCCTGGATCAGGCGCCGATACCAGTCGGCATCCAGCTCCTCGGAAAAAAACGGCAGGCGTTCTTCCAAGGCTACGTGCAATAGGCCGGTGCCTGCGCGCAACGCGTCCAGCAATGAGGGCGCACCACCATCATGGGCCTGTGAATGCATGCAATGAGCTCGAACTGTGGGCCTTTCGGCCATGAATGACGCGTTGTAAAAGGCGACAATTCTACACAACAGGTGAGCATCAGCTGAACGCACAGACGAAAAGGCTGACCAGCGGATCAGAAAAGTCGCTCCCTACTGATACAGGTGACCACAAGGCAGGCGGTGAAGTTCGGCAAAAGTGATGTCGCGAAGCTATCAATGCATGGATGAGCCCTGCTGGGTCAGCGCCGTTTGCACACACTCAAGTAAATGTTCGGTGCTCCACGGCTTGGGCAGAAACCGCACGGAGCCGCCCAATTGCTGTGCGAGTTTGGCATTGCCGGAGGTGAGCAGTACCGGCACCGACGGCCAGCGATGAGCCACTACCCGGCTCAAGTCATAGCCGTTGAGCAACCCCGGCATCTGCACATCGCTGACAATCAAGTCCACCGGATCATCGCCGCGCTCCAGGTAAATCATTCCTTCATCGGCTGAAGGAAAAGACGTCACAACCGCGCCGAAATCCTCCAGTACATCCACCATCAACGACCGAATGATCTCGTCGTCTTCCAATACCAAAATCGATGGCTGAGCCATGATCCTTACTCCACCATCAGGGTTCAGTAAGGTGGAGTGGAACGGGGTCGGATAGGTTCGATTGGATGCGTATGGGGCGATGGGTGGTCAGTTTCGAGGGTCTAGGTTGCGCATTTGCGCGGAGGTACGGCAGGATACCGGCGCTCTGCAATCAGGATCGGCCCGAATCCCGTGGGCCCTCGCACAAGGTCGTCAACCGTGAACGCTTCCGCTGCCCCCTTGATCGACCCGGACCTGGGCAATCGCATGATCAAAGTCGACCACGCCGGCGAGCATGGCGCGATCTGTATCTACAGCGGCCAGCTGTTTATGGCGCGGTTGTTTGTACCCGGCATGGTGGGTGAGCTCGAGGCATTCCTGTCCCACGAGCGCCGCCATCGCGCGGTGTTCCAGGCCGAGTTGCAACGACGGGGTTACCGACGCTGCCGCAGCTACTGGCTGTGCGGCCTTGGCGGGCTGGTGCTGGGCCTGCTCACCGGGGTGTGCGGGCGCAAGGCTATTGTTGCCACCACCGTCGCGGTGGAAAGCGTGGTGCTCAAGCACCTGGCTCATCAGCTTCATGTGTTACGCGAAATCGACCCACTGGCCGTGACGGCCATTGCTTCCATCGTTGAAGAAGAGCAACACCACCATGACCACTCGGCTGCGCAGATCGATGTGCAGGATCCCTGGTTTCGTGCGCTGACGCCGGTGGTTACGGCGTGGACCGAAGCGGTGATCTGGATGGGTATGCGCTCCTGACAAACAGGCATAATCGCCGCCAACACCGATGTGGAGTCACCCATGAAGTACGTCCTGCTGACCCTTGCGCTGATCCTTAACACCGGCGCCGCCAATGCCGCCGGCGATGCCGAGGCCGGCGGCAAGCTCTTCACCAAGACCTGCGGCGGCTGCCACAGCGTCGGCGAAGGCGCACGCGGTGGCTTTGGCCCGGAGCTCAACGGCATCATCGGCCGACCTGCCGGTACCACCACCGACTATCAATATTCGGACGCGATGAAAAACTCCGGTGTGGTCTGGACCCGCGACAAGCTCGCGGCCTACATCGAAGCGCCCAAAAAGGTGGTGAGTGGTACGCGCATGATTTTCTGGGGCATCAGCGACCCGGAAAAAATCGACAATATCCTGGCGTACCTCGAGACATTCCAACCCAAGTAATCACTCACGCACATTCCTGAACAGCATCAACCGCGCACTCTCGTGCAGCCCACGGGTCAGTGCCTGCAGGCGCTGGAATTCCTCGGGGTGCTGCGCGGCCACATCGTCACGCGGGGTGAGTGATGCCAGGTCATGCAAGGTGGGTGAGCTGCCGTCGTGCTGCATCTGCAGCAAAAAGTGCCGGGTCACGCCGCCGATGATCGGGAAGGTGCCTTCGCGCAATACCAGCGGCACCACGCGCTCGCCCTCGGGCGCCGGTTGCTGGATGTCCCGGCCCATCGCACCGTTGCGGAACGGCACGCCTGCCATGCCGGCCACGGTGGGCAGCAGGTCGGCCAGCCCCACCGCTTCTTCGATCACCCGCGGCGCAAGGCCGGGAGCGTGGATCAGCAGCGGCACGTTGTTACTTTCCAGGCCCAGCTGTTCGAAGGCCGGCGCCATGTGCGGGATCTGGCTGATGCGGGTGTTGTGGTCGCCGAAGAACACAAAGATGCTGTTGTCGTAGTAGCCGCCGGCCTTGGCGATGTCCATCAGCCGGCCGATGTTGTAGTCCAGCAGACGCACGGCGTTGTACTGCTCGACGCTGCGGGACCCCGCGGCCTGGGCCTGTTCCAGCGTCACGTGGCTGAGCTGGAAGCCATCGTTGTGCTTGGGGATGGTGAAGGGGCGATGGTTGCCGGAGGTTTGCAGGTAGGCAAAGAACGGTTGGTCCTTGGGAAGCGTGCTCAGCAGATCGTCAGCTTCCTTGAACAGGTCCAAGTCGGAAATCCCCCACACGTCTACCCGTGGCGACTGCCAGTCGCTCTCCTCGAACAGTTGCACATCGTCGATGCTCTGGCGGATCAGTGCATTGATATTCGCCCAGCCGGCGTTGCCGCCGATCATGTAGAACTTCTGGTAGCCCACGAATGCATTGATCAATGTGTGTTGCCGCGTGATCAGCGGGTTGCGCGTGGCGGTCTCCTGGCGGGTGACGTCGGGCACGCCGGTGATGCTGGCCCACACGGTTTTCGCGGTGCCGGTGACAGGCACATAGAAGTGTTTGAAGAACCAGCTTTGCGTCGCCAGTTTGTCCAGGTTCGGCGTGGGGTTGAGCGGGTTGCCATAGGCGCCCACGGCGCTGGTGCCGAGGGATTCGAGCATCACGAAAATCACGTTGGGCGGGCGCTCGCCGGCCAGTCGATAGGGCTGCACGCCTTGTTCGCGGATGAAGTCCAGGGACTGGGCATCGGGCTGGGTCACGCCCAGGTACTCGGCGACTTGCGGGTAATACTGGCGGACCTGGGCCTCATCGAACTGCGATTGGCCGACCTTGAGCGTGTCATACAAAAACAGCACCGGGTTCAGGCCCACGGCGGCCAGTTGGCTGTTGCCGGCAAAGAAGGCATCGCTCCAGCGCAGGGGCACCGGGTTTTCCAGGTTGAGATGGGCGACACGGCCGAGCAGGGCCAGCAGCACCGCGACGACGCCCATCACACTCACCACTGCCAGTGCCGGTTTGCCGATAACGGCGGGCGCTTGATCCAGGGTCAACCGCTCCAGGCAGACCAACGCCCAGACCCAAAGCGCCACCGCCGCGAGCCAGCAGGCGGTTATCCACAGTACCGGGTAGGTTTCCCACACCATCTGCTGGGAAATCTGCGCATCCTGCAGGTAACGTAGCACCGTCGCATTGATACGCACGCCGAGGTAGGCGTAGTGGCCGAAGTCGATGATGTACACCAGCCCCACCACGGCCAGTGCGATGACCAGATAAACGCGCGCCAGCCAGCGCAGGGCCGGCAGGGTGGTGAGGTTCCAGCGCGGCAACCACGCCAGCACGGCCAGCGGCAGCAGGAGTAATACCGCCAGGCGCAGGTCGAAACGCAGGCCGATTCCCAGGGTTTCCAGCAGCGCCGGGGTGTTCAAGTCCAGGCCGGAAAAACCCAGCACAAACACCAGCCGCAACGCAGCCAGCAACACAAATACCAACCCGATCGCGCCCAGGCCGTAGCGCAGGCGGCGTGATTGCAACGCACTCATCATTGACCCCGGTGCCATTTCAAAAGAGGGCGCCAGGCGGTGCTGATCAGCAGCCCCGCGCCGGCGATCAGGCAGTAACCGGTCAGCAACGGGTCGACCAGATAGTCCCAATAGTTTTCCGACGCCTTGAGCCGTAACGCAAAAGCCAACGTGCCTATCGCCAGCATCCACACCGCCAGCGTATTACGCAGCCACAGCATCAACAGTGCGGCCGCCGCCGCCAGCACGATCATAGGCCGCGGGTTGAAGCCCCAGCGGTACGGGTCGAAGTAAGTCAGGCCCAACGTGGCCGGGTACAGCACCAGGCTCAGCAGGCCAAACAGCAGCAAACTCTGCACCTGATGCCGACGAGCGAGCGGTTGCACTAAGCCCAGGCGGCTGAGCACGACCCACGCCAACAGCACCAATGTGCTGATCGCCAGGTCATCGGTAAAACTGCGCACATACGCCGCCAGCGGCAGCTCGTTGACTGGGATAAAACTGACCGCCACGAGCACCGGCAGCAGCCATGGCCGCCAGGGAGCGGTAAACCTGAGCGCGCTCAACAGCACAAACCCCAGCAGCACAAAACTCAAATGGGCCTGCCACACAGAAACCATCACAGACGCTCCGCCAGCCAGGCTTCGTTGAAGCTGACATGTTTGATAAAGGTGTTATTCCACGAGTACACCACGTGGTACATGCCGTCCGGGCTGCGGCTGAAGTACGGGTACTCGTATTCGAAATCGCAGCCTTGGGGTTTGCATACGCGGTAATCGAGGTTGCTGAGAAAGCGCTGTTCCAGCGGCAGGCGTTTGGCGCCGCTGGAGGCGCGGAAGCCTTCGCCGATGATTGCTTTATAGGCCTCGGGGGAGAACGGTTGGCCGAGCGGGTCGGGTGACTCATCCAGTTGCACCACGGTGCGCCATTGGCTGAGCTGGGCGTCGGTGCCGTAGAGGCTGAGCTTGAAGCGGCCGTCCTGCAGGTCGTTGAGGGCCACGAGCAGCCCGTCATCCTCGGTACCCACCGCCGCCAACGATGAATTGGGATTTGCCGGTTCCAGTGGGTACGGCTCGCTCCAGGTTTGCCCCGCATCTTCGGTGCGGCTGGCCAGCACGCGGTGGTGGGTGTCGCCGGCGTAGCGCAACATCGCCACCGCGCGCTTGCCATCCAGCGGCACGATGGTCGGTTGCAGGGAGTTCTTGCCGCGGCTGATGCGGAATTTGTCGATTACCGCGCCGTCTGCACTCAAGTACAGGTACTCGGCAAACTTGCCCATGAACTCGTGGTACACCGGCAGGCCGATGGAGCCGTCGGCGTGGAACACCGGCGCGGCGCGTACCAGGGTACTGATGTTGAAAAACGGTGAGGTCACCAACTGTCGGGGCGCGGACCAGTTGGCGCCGAGGTCGTCGGACACCATCAGGTTGATCGCACTGGTGGCCCAGCCACCGACCGACACCGACACATAAAACATCCACAGGCGTTTATCCGGCCCCAGGGCGATCACCGGATTGCCGAGCTTGCGGATATAACGCTGGGTGCCGTCGCGTGTGCTTTCCCGCGTGGCCAGCACCTGCTCGGCACCCCATTCGCCGCTGCGCGCATCGAAGCGTGCGGTGCGCACCTGTACATCGGCGGCGCCTTCACGGGAACCGGCAAACCACACGGCGATCAAGTCGCCACCGGGCAGGGCGGTGACCGAGGACGCGTGGACAAAGTCAGTGAGCTGCGAGGACACAAAACGGCTGGTGTATTGCGGGGCCGCCGCCACCTTTGAGGTGTTCGGCGCCACTTGGGCAAAGGGTGCCAGCACATGGGGCGGATGGCTTAGCCATGCGGCCACGAACACGCCGAGCAGGCTGCAGATCAGTAAGGCGGAGCGCATAGAGAACCTGTCGAGAAAAGGATTACTGCGCAGGCTCATCCGGCAGGCGCTTCCTGCGACCGGTGAGCATGGATAACGGCAGGTTGTCCCGCACCTGGATACTTTCAAACACCGCGGCCAGCACATGGATGCACACCAGGCCCAACAGCACATTGGCGGCGGTCTCATGGATTTGCAGGGGCCAATCGGCGCCCCACAGGGCATCCACTTCCTGCATCAAAAAGCCGCTGATGCCGAGGGTCAGCAATGCCAGCAACATCGACAGCATCACCAGCGCACCGAGGGGCGAATGGCCCAGGCGATGCTGCGGGCGGCGGTTGAGCAGCGAGCGCAGATGGGTGTTCAAGCGTTTCGGGGTCGGCCAGAAGTCCGCCCAGCGTGCACTGCGCGGTCCGATGAACCCCCACACCGTTCGTACCAGCAGCCAGGCCATGGCGTAATAGCCCAGCCAGACATGCCAGTCATCGCCCGCTTCGTTAAAGAAGTAATTGGCGATAAAGACCCCGGCGATCGACAGATGAAACAGTCTTACCAATGGGTCCCACAGGCGCAGGGATTCGCCTGGCATCAGCCTTTGATCTCAGTCTTCACGGCCTTGCCGGTGACCGGATCGTGGTAGATCTCGACCTTGCGCTTGTCCTTGTCGAAACCGTAGATCTCGTAGCAGTTGCCGTCGGTGACTTTGAACTTGCTGATCTCGTAGCCTTCGGCCTTGAGCTTGTCCTGGAAGGCTTTTTCGTCTTGCCATTGCGAGCGTTCGGCGGTGGTGCATTGCGGCCCGGCAACGGCCAGGGGGCTGGCGATAATCAGGGACAGCAGGAGAATTTTGCGCATGGAAAAGCTCTCAGCAGATGTGGGAGATTTAACAGTGCAAAACCAACCTTAGGGCAACCTTAGTTGGCAACGCGCCGTAACATCTTTGCCGGAATAGCCCTGGTCAGAACCCGGCATGATGCCGCCGATTCCTACAGAGACTTTGCTATGCGCCTACTCCTTGTCGAAGATGATCGTGCCCTTGGCCAAGGGATTCGCGTGGCATTGGGCGTTGAGGGCTACACCCTGGATTGGTTGCAGGATGGCGTCGCGGCCCTGCATGCCCTGCGCACGGAAAGCTTCGATCTGTTGCTGCTCGACCTCGGCCTGCCGCGCCTTGATGGTCTGGACCTGCTGCAGCAACTGCGTGCCGAGCAGCACGACCTGCCGGTGCTGATCCTCACCGCCCGCGACGGCACCGCCGAGCGCATCGCCGGCCTGGATGCCGGTGCCGATGATTACCTGGTCAAGCCCTTCGATGTGGAAGAACTCAAGGCCCGCGTGCGTGCCCTGCTGCGCCGCAGCCAGGGCCGCGCGCAACCGATGCTGGAACATGCCGGCGTCAGCCTCGACCCGGCCACCCAGCAGGTGCGGTACCTGGACGCGGACATCATCGTGACGCCGATGGAGTACCAACTGCTGCACCAACTGATGGTACGCCCCGGCAAAGTGGTGACCCGCGAGCGCCTCTCCCGCGCGTTGTATGGCTGGCAGGACCGCGTCGAGAGCAACACCTTGGAAGTGTTGATCCACAACCTGCGTAAAAAGTTATCCACCGAGCTGATCCGCACCGTGCGCGGCGTTGGCTATGTATTGGCGCTCAAACCATGACCTCCGTGCGTGCTCGCATCCTCATCCCCGTCCTGGTGCTGATCCTGTTGGGCGACGCCCTGATCAGCTGGCTGGTGCTGCGCGATAGCCACCACGAAATCGAAGAAGTCTACGACGCCCAGCTCGCCCAAAGCGCGCGCCTGTTGCAAGGCGTGCTGCGCCAACGCGACCCCGGCGAGGCTGATTGGGACCGGCTGTACCAGGCCTTCGACCAGGCCATGAGCCGTGTCGGCGAAGGCGGCGTCGCTCACCCTTATGAAACCCGGTTGACCTTCCAGGTGTGGCGCAGCGACGGCCAATTGCTCGTACGCTCCGCCGAAGCGCCGGTGTTGCCCGCACCGCCGGCTACCCTCGGCTCCCACGACATCATGGACAACGGCAACGACTGGTGCGCCTTTCTCCTCGCCGATCCGCAACAGGGCCTGCTGATCTGGGTGGGCGAGCGCGACGACATTCGTCAGGACGTGATCCAGCGCATCATGCGCCACACCCTCTGGCCCACCTTGATCGGCGTGCCGCTGCTCACGGTGTTGATCTGGCTGGTGATCGGCTGGGGCCTCAAGCCCTTGCGCGCCATGGCCCGCAAGATTCGCGGGCGAACCGCCGAGACCCTGCAACCGCTGCACCTCAAGCCGCTGCCCAGCGACCTGGAGCCGATGCAAACCGCGCTCAACCGGCTACTGGTCCAGGTGGATGATCTATTGGAACGCGAACGCCGTTTTATCGCCGACGCCGCCCACGAACTGCGCACCCCCCTGGCGATCCTGCGCATTCACGCGCAGAACGCCCAAAGCGCCGGTACCGAGGCCCAGCGGCGCGAAGCCTTGGACTTCCTGGTCAACGGCGTCGATCGCGCCACCCGTATTGGCAGCCAACTGCTGACCATGGCGCGTATCGAACCGCAGTTGAACAACCCCAAGCGCAGCCGCGTACAACTCACCGAGCTGGTGCGTGAAGAACTCGCCGAACTGACACCGCTGGCGATGGAGAAAGGCGTGGAGTTGGTGCTGGAAGGGGATGAAGACTGCTGGATCGAAACCGAACCGGTGGCGCTGGCCATCGCCCTGCAAAACCTGGTGACCAACGCCCTCAACTTCTCCCCGCCGGGCAGCGAAGTGAAAGTGGTGATTGGCGCCCATTGCCTGAGCGTGGAGGACCAGGGTCCGGGCATTGATGAGGCGGAAATGGGGCGTTTGTTCGAGCGGTTCTACAGCCGTGGCAATGCCAATGGCGCAGGGCTGGGGCTGGCGATTGTGCAGATGATCGTGGGCAAGATCGGCAGCCGGTTGGCGTTGCATAACCGTGAACAGGGCGGGTTGTGCGCGCGGTTGGTGTTTAACGAGACCTGAGGCGATCATGGCGGAACATTCTGTTTAATTACAGGTCCAGTCATCATCGTTCACCCTGATAAGGACATCCTCCCGTGAAGCGAATCGCACTGCTCTCCCTGGCCCTGGCGCTATGTGCCTGCCAATCCAACCAACGCGACTCATCGCCCAGCCTGTTCAAGGACGGCATCCAGCTGCGCCAGAAAGCCGTGGCCGTCGATGCTGAGCACGCCAAAGTCATCATGAAAGCCTACGGCGGCACCGCTCCCGTCGAGTTCTCGATACGCCGCGAAGGCGACCCCGATGAACGCATGGAAACCCTGGGCACGGTGATGGATACAGGTGAAGGCCGCGTCTTCAACTGGATTGCAAAGCTCAACCAGACGGTGGCCAGCGCTGGGTTCAAGCGCTTCCCGCAGTTGGAGATCCAGGCAGATCCTGGCAAGAAGCTGACCGTTGCCAGTTCGTCCACCGACTCACGCCCTGGCATCTACGCCATTTGCGGGCCTCTGTTAAGTAGCTTCCAGCCTGAAAAGGGCAAGGTGTATCTGGTGGAGTTCCAGTTCAAACCCTCGGCGTGTGCGCAGCAGGTGTTTGATATTACGGATCCGGGGAAACGGGTTCTGATTGGGGGGGAGGGGAGTGAGGCGAAAGAGGGTTAGGTGGACGGTCGAACAAATGCGGATGCTGCGCCTGGAGGGACCTGAAGGTTTGATACTTCCAGCGCTCTCCGCCAGGGTCTTCATCGGTCGTGCTGACTTCGCCGAAGTACCAATGCTCTGATTCGAAAACGTTTCCTTTTTCGTCCTCGTGGATGAAGTGAAAGCCAACTTCGTGGAGGCCTGCCTGAACGACAGTCTGCGCATGAAGATGAATTCTCTAAGTCTGTGTTATTCGTTTGCACCTTCGTAATCAAACGCGATGAAGTAGTCGCTTTCTGAAAGAGCAATTTCATGAGAGAAGTGTGTCTGTATCAGTGATAGCCATTCCCGCCGCAGTTCAAACATACCGTTATTGACGTCCTCGTCTATCGACAGTCCAAGTTTAGAAATCACGGAGTAGTCGTTTCCTAGGTCCGCTGAGTCCTCCGTTCCGCGTAGCCACTCTGTGGTTCTGTCGAACCATTCCAATCTCATTTTTAGTCCCATGTGTCCAATCGGCTTAATTCGTTGGCTAGTGTCGGAAAAGTAGGCTGATGTTTGAGTCAGTCGCGCTGCTTCGATTATTTCGATTTTCGTTTGTTTCGTTCAGTGACTCAAATGTGGAATTGTCGGTGAAGGCCGAGTTTTCAACTGGCATGACACTCACCGTATCCATGTCGACGAGAAGCCAGGCAGCAGGTAGTGGTGGCGAGTGTGGCCAGGTAAGGCACGCGGCGATTTGCTCGCCGCATGGTTCAACGTTGCATCGGCGTGAAATCGAACGACCATAGGCCGCTGGCACGGTTTACTGTCACGTTCACTTCAGGGTCGGTGAAGCGTCAGCTGTTGACTGGGGGCTCCATTTATTTGATGAGGTTGCGTGTAGTCAGCGTCGGTTTACTTTTAGGTGATCGGGCTCGGTTCAACAGAGTGGGTGACGATCAATAGGCGTTATCGGTGATGCTCTGAAGCACGCCTGCTGATCAGCTCAGCAAGTGCTTGGAGATCAAGCGCGAGATTTCAACAATCGAGGTCTTGCCGGTGAATTCAAATTTCACTTTCCCCAACGACGAAAAGTAAATCTCCAGTTCCGAATCCAGATCAAACGTGCCGGACGTTTCCACCGAGTACGCGACGATGTTCTTGTACGGCAGCGAGGTGAAGTCTTTCTTGCTGCCTGTTATGCCTTGTACGTTCACTGCGATGATACGTTTGGTGGTGAAGACCACGCCGTCGCGCATGGCTTTGTAGGCGTCGATGACTTCTTCTCCGTCCAGCAGCAGGGCCGCGACGCGCTCGGCGTATTCGTTGTTTTGCTTGAGTTTGAAGAAGCCTTTGTTATTGAAGTCGATCATGTGAAGGTCCTTGTGGTGAGTCCGTTATTGAATGGCTTTAAGGTAGTCCTTCAGTGTCGCGAGCAGTGGCTTGAGTTCCTCCAGCGTGGAGGCTTGCTGTACGTCGGTAGACAACCGCTGCAGCTCACGTCCCAATACCGTATCGGCCCCCCCCAAAGCGACCAGTGCCTGCACCACACATTCGTCTATCTTCAGCAGAACTCCCGGCAGATCCCCCTGTCGCACCAGCAACCCGAACACCTCCCGCTCATACCGATCCATCACCAGGTCGTCCCTCAACACCGGGCTGCCGCCGTCCTCCTCATGCACGAGCTTGAGTGCAAAGAGCGCAACAGCTTCCAGCGTCAATTCCATGGTGTCGGCTCCTCTGGGGTTGGGGGAGGGCGATGATCCCTGTTCTGGGCGTGAAAACAAAGACCCCATGCGTACCGGGCTCTCCTGCGGTATTAAAGAGTCGCCTGACTTCACGGTTGGCAGTCGCATCCCCTATTGGCCAAGTACACCTTCTATCTATATAGACGCAACGATGCGCTTCTTTTAAGGGAGGCGTCGTTGCGTCGCGGTGTGGGCTCTTTGCTAAGGAAAAGATTTTTCAGGGCGGGGGTTGACCATGTAATTCAATGCTGTATTATTCGCCTCCCGCTGACGAGAGATCGCAAGCGCAAGTGGTTGAAGTTGTTGAAGAAATCTTCGAAAGCTTCTGAAAATAATCACTTGACAGCAAATGAGGCTGCTGTAGAATGCGCGCCTCGGTTGAGACGAAAGCTCTTAACCAACCGCTCTTTAACAACTGAATCAAGCAATTCGTGTGGGTGCTTGTGGAGTCAGACTGATAGTCAACAAGATTATCAGCATCACAAGTTACTCCGCGAGAAATCAAAGAATAACCAACGATTGCTGAGCCAAGTTTAGGGTTTCTTAAAAACCCAAAGATGT
>NZ_FOZO01000036.1:0-16901 GCF_900116055.1 Pseudomonas sp. NFACC42-2 | reverse complement strand
CCAGGCCAGCTATGACCTGGCCTGGCGCGCGCTCAAGCCGACCTACCTGTTCAACGGCTACGGCCCGACCGAAACCGTGGTGACGCCGTTGCTGTGGAAGGCGCGCAAGGGCGACCCCTGCGGCGCCGTCTACGCGCCAATCGGCACGCTGCTGGGCAACCGCAGCGGCTACGTACTCGACGCGCAGCTCAACCTGCAACCCATCGGCGTCGCCGGTGAGCTGTACCTGGGCGGCGAGGGCGTGGCCCGTGGTTACCTGGAACGTCCGGCGCTGACCGCCGAACGCTTCGTGCCGGACCCGTTCGGTAAGCCGGGCAGCCGCGTGTATCGCAGCGGCGACCTGACCCGTGGCCGTCCGGATGGCGTGGTGGATTATCTCGGGCGTGTCGACCACCAGGTGAAGATCCGTGGTTTCCGTATCGAACTGGGGGAAATTGAAGCGCGCCTGCGTGAGCAGGACAACGTCGGTGAAACTGTGGTGGTGGCCCAGGAAGGCCCGACCGGAAAACAGCTGGTGGCCTATGTGGTTCCGGTGTCCGCCCCGTCCAACGAAGCCGAGTTCCGTGACGCGTTGCGTCGCGCACTCAAGGCCCGCTTGCCGGACTACATGGTCCCGGCGCATTTCATCTTCCTGGCGCAAATGCCGTTGACCCCCAACGGCAAGCTCGACCGCAAAGGCCTGCCGCAACCGGATGCGAGCCTTATGCAACAGGCCTATGTGGCGCCCGAGACCGAGCTGGAACAGCAGATCGCCACGATCTGGGCCGAGGTGCTGCGCCTGCCGCAAGTGGGCCTGAACGACAACTTCTTCGAAGTGGGCGGCCACTCGTTGCTGGCGATCCAGATCACCTCGCGGGTCCAGGCCGAGCTGGGCCTGGAAGTGCCGCTGGTGGAAGTGTTCCAGACCGAAACGCTGCGCGCCTATGTGCAGGCGGCTGCCACCTTCCGCGCCGGCAGCGCGGAAGACTTTGATGATCTTCGTGACTTTTTGAGCGAACTAGAGGCGATTTGACCCATGCTTTCCAACCCTAATATCGATCTGGTTTCGCGCTTTCTTCGTCTGCCTCTGGAACAGCGCCAGCAGTTCTACCAGCGCCTGCAAAGCCGGGGCATGAGCTTCGCCCAGTTGCCGATTGCCTCGATCCGCGAGGACGGCCGGAAACTGCCGTTGTCCTACGCCCAGGAACGGCAGTGGTTTCTCTGGCAGTTGGACCCGGACAGTGACGCGTATCACGTCCCCGGCGCCCTGCGCCTGAGCGGCCAGCTGGACAAGGCCGCCCTGCAGCGCAGTTTCGACACCTTGGTGGCGCGCCATGAAAGCCTGCGTACACGCCTGCACCTGGACGCCGAGGCACGTACTCAGGAGGTGCTGGCCCACGGGGTGGTCGAGATCGCCGAAAGCGCAGTCGACGAAGCGCAGCTCAAGGCCCGTGTCGAAGCCGAAATCGCCCGTCCCTTCGACTTGCAGCAAGGCCCGTTGCTGCGGGTCAGTTTGCTCGCAGTGAGTGAAGAGGAGCACGTGCTGGTGCTGGTGCAGCACCATATCGTCTCCGATGGCTGGTCGATGGGTGTGATGGTGCAGGAGTTGATGCAACTCTATGCTGCCTACAGCCAGGGCCAGGACTGTGCATTGGCGCCGCTGCCGATCCAGTACGCCGACTATGCGCTGTGGCAACGCAGCTGGATGGAAGCGGGGGAGAAGGCCCGTCAACTGGCGTACTGGCGCGAATTGCTCAGCGGCACGCAGCCGGTGCTGGAATTGCCGTTCGACCAACCCCGCCCGGCGCAACAGAGCTTTCGTGGTGCGCGTCTGGACATCGCGCTCGAACCGGCACTGGTGGCAGGGTTGAAAGCCCTGGCCCAGGGCGAAGGCGTGACGATGTTCATGCTGCTGCTGGCCGCGTTCCAGGCGTTTCTGTACCGCTACAGCGGCCAGCAGGACATCCGCATCGGCGTGCCGATTGCCAACCGCAACCGCGTCGAGACCGAATCGCTGATCGGCTTCTTCGTCAATACCCAAGTGCTCAAGGCCGACCTCGATGGTCACATGAGCTTCGCCCAGCTGCTGCAGCAGGCCAAGCGCCGTGCGCTGGAGGCCCAGGCCCATCAGGACTTGCCGTTCGAGCAACTGGTCGAAGCCCTGCAACCGGAGCGCAGCCTGAGCCATAACCCGCTGTTCCAGGTGATGTTCAACCACCAGGCCAACTCCCCAGCCGCCGCGCAGCAGTTGCCGGGCCTGCGCGTGGCCAACCTGGAATGGGACAGCCACAGCGCCCAGTTCGACCTGAGCCTGGACACCCAGGAAAGCGGCGACGCGATCTGGGCGTCCCTGACCTACGCCACCGACCTGTTCGGCGCCGCCACCGTCGCACGCATGGCCGAACATTGGCTGAGCCTGTTGCGGGCAGCCGTGGCGAATCCTGCATTGCCCTTGCACGACCTGGTGACACTCGACGTCGCTGAGCGCGAGCAAATACTCGCTCAATGGAACGCCACCGCGCGCGACTACCCCCAAGGGCAGTGGGTGCATCAGTTGATCGAGGCCCAGGTGCAGGCGCAGCCGGATGCACCGGCGTTGCGCTTCAATGGGGTGTCGCTCAGTTATGCCGAGCTGAACCGCCGCGCCAACCGCCTGGCCCATCGCCTGATCGAGGCCGGCGTAGGGCCGGACGTGCTGGTGGGCCTGGCGGTGGAGCGTTCCATCGACATGGTCGTCGGTCTGCTCGCGGTGCTCAAGGCCGGTGGCGCCTACGTGCCGCTGGACCCGGAATACCCGCGCGAACGCCTGGCCTACATGCTGGAAGACAGCGGGGTGAAACTGCTGCTGACCCAGGCGCACTTGCGTGAGCAGCTGCCGATTCCCCAAGGCCTGGAAACCCTGGTGCTGGGCGAGTCTGCCTTCGAGGACTACAGCGACGCCAACCCAGGCATCGCCCTGGACGGCGAAAACCTCGCCTACGTGATCTACACCTCGGGCTCCACCGGCCAGCCCAAAGGGGCGGGCAACCGTCATTCGGCATTGCTGAACCGTCTGCACTGGATGCAGGAAGCCTATGCCCTGGACGCCAGCGATGCGGTGCTGCAAAAGACCCCGTTCAGCTTCGACGTGTCGGTGTGGGAGTTCTTCTGGCCGTTGATGAGCGGCTCGCGCCTGGTGGTTGCGGCGCCCGGTGATCACCGTGATCCGGCCAGGCTGATCAACCTGATCAATCAACAGCAGGTCACCACGCTGCACTTCGTGCCGTCTATGCTGCAGGCTTTCCTGCAGGATCCGGCGGTGTCGACCTGCCAAAGCCTGCAGCGCATCGTGTGCAGCGGCGAGGCCCTGCCGGTGGATGCCCAGCAACAGGTCTTCGCCAAGCTGCCCCAGGCCGGGCTCTACAACCTGTACGGCCCGACCGAAGCCGCCATCGACGTGACCCACTGGACCTGCGTGGACGAAGGCCGCGATGCGGTGCCGATTGGCCGCCCGATCGCCAACCTCGGCTGCTACATCCTCGACAGCCACTTTGAACCCGTACCGGTCGGCGTGCTCGGCGAGTTGTACCTCGGCGGCATCGGCCTGGCCCGGGGTTACCACCGCCGTCCGGCACTCACCGCCGAACGTTTTGTCGCCCACCCGTTCATCCAGGGCGAGCGCCTGTACCGCACCGGCGATCTGGCACGTTACCGCGCAGACGGCGTGATCGAATACGCCGGGCGTATCGACCATCAGGTCAAACTGCGCGGCCTGCGCATCGAGCTGGGGGAAATCGAAGCGCGCCTGCTGGAACACGCGTGGGTCCGCGAGACCGCCGTGTTGGCGGTCGACGGTAAATACCTGGTGGGCTACCTGGTGCTGCAGGCCGCTGGCGATGATTGGCGCGAAGTCCTCGGCGCCCACCTGGCCCAGCACCTGCCGGACTACATGGTCCCGGCACAGTGGGTGCTGCTGGAGCAGATGCCCCTGAGCCCCAACGGCAAACTCGACCGCAAGGCGCTGCCCAAACCCGAAGCCACCCACCACTACGAGGCCCCGCAAAGTGCCCTGGAACAGCAGATCGCGACGATCTGGGCCGAGGTGCTGGGCGTCGAACAGGTAGGCTTGAACGACAACTTCTTCGAGCGCGGCGGTGACTCGATCATTTCGATCCAGGTGGTCAGCCGCGCCCGCGCCGCCGGTATCCATTTCACCGCCAAGGCGTTGTTCCAGCACCAGACCGTGCGCAGCCTGGCGCGGGTGGCGCAGTTGCAGGTTGCCCAGGTGTTTGACCAGGGCCCGGTGCAGGGCGAAACGCCGTTGCTGCCGTTCCAGCAGCTGTTCTTCGAGATGGACCTGCCGGAGCGCCACCACTGGAACCAGTCCTTGCTGCTGACGCCACGCGAGCCGGTGCGGGCAGATCGGCTGCAAGCGGCCTTGCACGCCATCGTCCACCACCACGATGGGCTGCGCCTGAGCTTCAGCCAGCCCGCCGAAGGGTGGCGGGCCGAGCATGCAGCCGCCACCCCTGAGGTGCTGTGGCAGGCCACGGTGGCGGATGCCGACGAACTGGCCGCGCTGTGCGAAAAAGCCCAGCGCAGCCTCGACCTGCAACAGGGGCCCTTGTTGCGTGCGGTGCTTGCCGAGCTGGCCGATGGTTCCCAGCGCCTGTTGCTGGTCATGCACCACCTGGTGGTGGATGGCGTGTCCTGGCGGGTGTTCCTCGAGGACCTGCAAAGCCTCTACCGCCAACAGCCGTTGCCGGCCAAGACCTCGTCGTTCAAGGCCTGGGCCGAGCGTTTGCAGGCCCATGCCCGCAGCGAAGCGGTACAGCCGCAAAAACACTTCTGGCTGCAACAGCTCCAGGACGTGCCTACCGATCTGCCCTGCCGTGATCCCCATGGCGCGCGTCCTGGCCGCCTGGCGCAGACAGTGGTCAGCCGACTGGACGCCGAGCACACCCGGCAATTACTGCAACAGGCGCCTGCGGCCTATCGCACCCAGATCAACGATCTGCTGCTGACCGCCCTGGCGCGTGTCATCTGCCAGTGGACCGGGCAGGCTTCCAGCCTGATCCAACTGGAAGGCCATGGCCGCGAAGACCTGTTCGAGGATATCGACCTGACCCGCACCCTGGGCTGGTTCACCAGCCTGTTCCCGGTGCGCCTGACCCCGGCCGAATCCCTTGGCGCCTCGATCAAGCAGATCAAGGAGCAACTGCGCGCCGTGCCGGACAAGGGCCTGGGCTTCGGCGCGCTGCGCTACCTCGGCGACGAGGCCACGCGCCAGGCATTCAGCGCATTGCCGGTGCCGCGCATCACCTTCAATTACCTGGGCCAGATCGACGCCAGCTTTGACCAGCCGGACGGTTTGTTTGTACTCGCAGCGGAAAGCGCCGGAGCCGAGCAGAGCCCGGAGGCGCCGCTGGGCAACTGGCTGACCCTCAACGGCCAGGTATTCGGCGGTGAACTGCACATGGGCTGGACCTTCAGCCCGCTGATGTTCGAGGCCGCGCAGATCGACGCCTTGAGCCAGGCCTTCAGCCGTGAGCTGACGGCATTGGTGGAACATTGCTGCACCCCCGGCAATCACGGCGTGACGGCTTCCGACTTCCCGTTGTCACGCCTGAACCAGCAGCAGCTTGAGTCCTTGCCGCTGGCCGCCGATGGGATTGACGACATCTACACCTTGTCGCCCATGCAGCAGGGCATGCTGTTCCACACCCTGTACGAACAGGCCGCCGGCGACTACATCAACCAGATCCGCGTGACGGCCGAGGGCCTGGATGTGGCGCGCTTCCAGCAGGCCTGGGATGCCACGGTGCAGGCCCATGACGTGCTGCGCAGCGGGTTTTTCTGGGAGGGCCAGCTGGAATGGCCCTGCCAGGTGGTATACCGCGAGGCCCGGCTGCCCATCGAACTTCTCGACTGGCGCGCCATGCCGGAGCCTGAGCTGGCGTTGCAAAACCTGCAGCAAGCCCAGCGTCGCCAGGGTTTTGACCTGGCCAAGGCGCCCCTGGTCCGTCTGGTGCTGGTGCGCACCGACGAGCAACGCCATGAGCTGATCTACACAAGCCATCACATCCTGATGGACGGTTGGAGCAATTCGCGCCTGTTCGGTGAAGTGCTGCAACGTTACGCCGGCGTGGCGGTGCCCGAAACGGCCGGACGCTATCGCGATTACATCGGTTGGTTGCAGCAGCGTGATGCCGGTGCGACCGAAACCTTCTGGCGCGAGCAGTTGAGTGCACTGCAAGCGCCGACTCGCCTGGGCCGCAGCCAGCCCATGGCGGCGGACGGGCATGGCGAGCACTCGCTGAGCCTGGATCGTCCGCTGACGGGTCGCCTCGAGGCCTTCGCCCGCAGCCATAAGGTCACGCTCAACACCCTGGTCCAGGCGGCGTGGCTGGTCCTGTTGCAGCGCCATAGCGGGCAGGCGGTGGTGTCGTTCGGTGCCACCGTGGCTGGGCGCCCGGCAGACCTCGTGGGGGTGGAGCAGCAGATTGGCCTGTTTATCAATACCCTGCCGGTGATCTGCGCAGTGGAGGGCGAGCAAACCGTGGCCGACTGGTTGCAAAGGGTACAGGCGCAGAACCTGGCCTTGCGCGAGCATGAACACACCGGGCTGTACGATATCCAGCGCTGGGCCGGGCAGGGCGGTGAAGCCCTGTTCGACAACATCCTGGTGTTCGAGAACTATCCGGTGTCCAAGGCCCTGGAACAGAGTGGCGGCAGCGGTATCCGTTTTGGCCTGCCGGAGTCCCGCGAGCAGACCAACTTCCCGCTGACGGTGCTGGTGGACGTCGGTGACACGCTGTCGGTGCAGTTCAGCTTTGCGCATGCGCATTTCGACCCGGACACGGTGCAAACCTACGGCCGCCATCTGCTCAACCTGCTGCAAGCCATGCTCGAGGGCGACCAGCAGCGCCTGGGCGAACTGGCGATGCTCGATGTGGCCGAACGCCGGCAAGTGGTACAGGACTGGAATGCCACGGCGCGGGACTACCCGTTGCAGCACGGCGTGCATCAGCTGATTGAACAGCAGGTGACGCGCACGCCAGGCGCCACGGCACTGGTGTTTGTCGAGCAGCGCTTGAGCTACGCCGAGCTGAACCGCCGTGCCAACCGCCTGGCCCATCGCCTGATCGAGGCCGGCGTCGGGCCGGACGTGCTGGTGGGCCTGGCGGTGGAGCGTTCCATCGAGATGGTGGTCGGCTTGCTTGCGGTGCTCAAGGCCGGTGGCGCCTATGTGCCACTGGACCCGGAATACCCGCGCGAACGCCTGGCCTACATGCTGGACGACAGCGGGGTGAAACTGCTGCTGACCCAGGCGCACTTGCGTGAACAGCTGCCGATTCCCCAAGGCCTGGAAACCCTGGTGCTGGGCGAGTCTGCCTTCGAGGGCTACAGCGACGCCAACCCAGGCATCGCCCTGGACGGCGAAAACCTCGCCTACGTGATCTACACCTCGGGTTCCACCGGCCAACCCAAAGGCGCCGGCAACCGCCATTCAGCCCTGGCAAACCGCCTGCAATGGATGCAGGAAGCCTACGGCCTTGACGTCAGCGACACGGTGCTGCAAAAGACCCCGTTCAGCTTTGACGTGTCGGTGTGGGAGTTCTTCTGGCCGCTGATGACCGGTTCGCGCCTGGTGGTCGCCGCGCCGGGGGATCATCGTGATCCGAGCAAACTGGTGCGCCTGATCAATGCAGAGCAGGTCACCACGCTGCACTTTGTCCCGTCGATGTTGCAGGCCTTCCTGCAGGAGCCGACGGTTGCGACTTGCCATACCCTGCACCGCATCGTGTGCAGTGGTGAAGCGTTGCCGGTGGACGCCCAGCAGCAGGTCTTCGCCAAGCTGCCCCAGGCCGGGCTCTACAACCTGTACGGCCCGACCGAAGCCGCCATCGACGTGACCCACTGGACCTGCGTGGACGAAGGCCGCGATGCGGTGCCGATTGGCCGCCCGATCGCCAACCTCGGCTGCTACATCCTCGACAGCCACTTTGAACCCGTACCGGTCGGCGTGCTCGGCGAGTTGTACCTCGGCGGCATCGGCCTGGCCCGGGGTTACCACCGCCGTCCGGCACTCACTGCCGAACGTTTTGTCGCCCACCCGTTCATCCAGGGCGAGCGCCTTTACCGTACCGGCGACCTGGCACGTTACCGCGCAGACGGAGTGATCGAATACGCCGGGCGTATCGATCACCAGGTCAAGCTGCGCGGCCTGCGCATCGAGTTGGGAGAAATCGAAGCGCGCCTGCTGGAACACGCGTGGGTCCGCGAGACCGCCGTGCTGGCGGTCGACGGTAAATACCTGGTGGGCTACCTGGTGCTGCAAAACGCCGGGGACGACTGGCGCGATGTGCTCAGCGCCCATCTCGCCCAGCAGTTGCCGGACTACATGGTGCCCGCCCAATGGGTGCTGCTGGAGCAGATGCCTCTGAGCCCCAACGGCAAACTGGATCGCAAGGCCTTGCCCAAGGCGGACGCCAGCTTGCACGCGCGGGAGTACGTCGCGCCGCAGAGCGAGCTGGAACAGCAGATCGCCGCGATCTGGGCCGAAGTCCTGGCGGTACCGCGCGTGGGGTTGAACGACAACTTCTTCGAACTGGGCGGCCACTCGCTGCTGGCTACCCAGGTGGTGGTGCGCCTGCGCGAGCAGCTGCACGCCGAATTCGACGTCAAATCGATCTTCACCACCCCGACCCTGGCCGATTTCAGCGCCTATGTGGCAGGCCAGCAGACAAATAATTCGCCGGTGCAGGACGCATTGGCTAAATCCTTGGAGGCTCTCAAACGTCTATCAGCAGAAGATTTGGATAAATTGACTTCCTGAGGGGCGTGGCGTGCAAGCATTAATCGAGTCGGTAGGGTCACTTTCGGCGCAGCAAAAGAAAGCGTTGGCGGTAATGCTCAAGCAGCAAGGCATCAACCTGTTTGAGATTGCCCCGGTTTTCAAGCGCCAGGAAGGTGAGCCTCTTCGGCTCTCTTATGCCCAGGAGCGGCAGTGGTTTTTGTGGCAGTTGGAGCCGCAGAGCACCGCCTATCATGTGCCAAGGGCCTTGCGCCTTACCGGCGAACTGGACGTGGCCGCGTTGCAGCGCAGCTTTGACACACTGGTGCTGCGCCATGAAAGCCTGCGCACGCATTTGCAGGAGGACGGCGACAGCGCCCTGCAGGTGATTGCCGATCAGGTACGGGTGGAGATCGCCTTGGTCGAGGCCGAGGAATCCGAACTCAAGGCGCTGGTGGAAGCCGAGATCGCCCAGCCATTCGATTTGCAACAAGGCCCGCTGTTGCGGGCCAAGCTGCTGCGCCTGGCGCCCCAGGAGCATGTGTTGGTGCTGGTGCAGCATCACATCGTCTCCGATGGCTGGTCGATGCAGGTAATGGTCGACGAGCTGGTGCAACTGTACGCCGCCTATGTCCAGGGCCAGGACCTGCAACTGCCGGCCTTGCCGATCCAGTACGCCGACTACGCGCTGTGGCAGCGCAGCTGGATGGAGGCGGGCGAGCGTGAGCGCCAATTGGGTTACTGGAAAGGCATGCTCGGCGGCGAGCAACCGGTCCTCGAAATGCCCATGGACCGTCCACGGCCAGCGCTACAGAGCTACCGCGGGGCCAGGCTGGACCTGACCCTGGAAGCCTCTCTGGTGGCAGGCCTCAAGACCTTGGCGCAGCGTGAAGGTGTGACGATCTTCATGCTGTTGCTGGCGTCGTTCCAGGCTGTGCTGCACCGCTACAGCGGCCAGGCTGACATCCGCATCGGTGTGCCGGTGGCCAACCGTAATCGGGTGGAGACCGAGCGCCTGATCGGCTTTTTCGTCAACACGCAAATCCTCAAGGCCGATATCGACGGCCAGATGACTTTCCGTGAATTGCTGCAGCAGACCCGCCAACGCGCGGTCGAGGCCCAGGCCCATCAGGACCTGCCGTTCGAGCAGCTGGTGGAAGCGCTGCAGCCCGAGCGCAGCTTGAGCTACAACCCGTTGTTCCAAGTGATGTTCAACCACCAGACCGACGCCCAACGCGGCGGCGGCAGCGTAACGGGGTTGCAAGTGCAAGGGCTGGAGTGGGAAAGCAAGACGTCGCAGTTTGACCTCAACCTCGACACCCAGGAATCGGCTGATGGTATCCAGGCGTCCCTGACCTATGCCACCGACGTGTTTGATGCGCCGGGCCTGGAACGTTTCCTCGGCCACTGGCACCGTTTGTTGCATCTGGTGGTCCAGGATTGCAACGGCCGGGTCGGCGAGTTGCCGTTGCTGGACGATACGCAGTGGCAGCAACTGGTGCATACCTGGAATCACACGCACCAGGCGTTCCCGCAGGATGTGGGTATACACCATTTGCTGGAAGCCCAGGCCCAGGCCCGTCCGGACGCGACCGCGCTGGTCTGCAATGGCCAGGCGCTGAGCTACGCAGAACTGAACCGCCGTGCCAATCGCCTGGCCCATCGCCTGCGTGCCGCCGGTGTTGGCCCGGACGTGCTGGTGTCCATTGCCCTGGACCGCTCGGTGGACATGGTGCTGGCCTTGCTGGCAACCCTGAAGGCCGGTGGCGCCTATGTGCCGCTCGATCCGCAGTTCCCGGCGGATCGGCTGGCGTTCATGCTCGAAGACAGCCGCGCACGCGTATTACTGACTGCCGGCGACCTGCACGAACGCCTGCCCTTGGCGGCTGACCAGCATTTGTTGCTCATGGACGCACAGGAAGATGCGCGCTACAGCAGCGCCAACCCCGACATCGAACTGACGGGCGAACACCTCGCCTATGTGATCTACACCTCCGGTTCCACCGGCAAGCCCAAGGGCGTGATGGTGCGTCATGGCGCACTGAGCAGCTTCACCCATGGCATGGCCAGCACCCTGGCCATTGGCGCTGACGCGCGGCTGTTGTCGTTGACGACGTTCTCGTTCGATATCTTTGCCCTGGAACTCTACGTGCCGCTGGCGACAGGTGCGACGGTGGTACTGGCCGACAAGGACGTGTCCCTGGATCCCGAGGCGATTCTGGATCTGGTGCAGCGCGAAGCGATCAGTGTGGTGCAAGCCACGCCCTCGAGCTGGCGCATGCTCCTGGACAGCGAACGCCGCGCCTTGCTGCGCGGGGTCAAGTGTCTGTGCGGTGGCGAGGCGCTGCCGGCCGACCTGGCCCGGCGCATGCTGGCCCAAGAGGGTGCGGTGTGGAACCTGTATGGTCCGACCGAAACCACCATCTGGTCGGCGGCCCATGAGTTGGTCGAGCCGGTGCCCTTTGTCGGGCGGCCGATCGCCAACACCTCCTTGTTCATTCTTAATGCCGACCTCGTGCCGTGCCCGGTAGGCGCTGCCGGCGAGCTGCTGATCGGCGGTGTCGGCCTGGCCCGGGGTTATCACGGCCGGGCTGCGTTGACCGCCGAACGCTTCGTGCCCAACCCCTTTGCGCGCAACGGCGAGCGGCTGTATCGCACAGGCGATCTGGCGCGCTATCGCGCAGATGGCGTGGTCGAGTACATCGGCCGCGTCGACCATCAGGTCAAGGTGCGTGGGTTCCGTATCGAACTGGGAGAGATTGAGGCGTGCCTGCGTGAGCAGGCCGATGTGCGCGAAGCCGCCGTGGTGGCTGAGCATGACCAATTGCTGGCCTACCTGGTCACCCGGCAACCGGTGTCGGATGAGGAGCAGGTCACCCTGCGCGAGCGGTTCAAGGCCGCCCTGCGCGAGCAGTTGCCGGAGTACATGGTGCCGGCCTACCTGGTGTTTTTGGAGCGGATGCCACTGACGCCCAATGGCAAGCTCGACCGCAAGGCGTTGCCCAAACCCGATGCCGCTGTCCTGCTAAAACGCTTTGTGCCGCCTGTCACCGAACGCGAGTGCCAGGTCGCGGCTATCTGGGCTGAGGTGCTGGGGTTGCCGCAGGTTGGCCTGGAGGATCACTTCTTCGAAATCGGTGGGCACTCGTTGCTGGCCACGCGGGTGGTGTCTCGTGTACGCCAGTCACTGGGCATCGATGCACCGTTGAAAGGCCTGTTCGAACAGCCGGTGCTTGGCCGGTTCGTGCAGGCGTTGTCAGGCACCGCGCTGGACTCGCCGCCGATCCTGCGGTTGGCACGTGATCAAGCCCTGGCGCTGTCCTATGCCCAGGAGCGGCAGTGGTTCCTCTGGCAACTGGAGCCGCAGAGCACCGCGTATCACATCCCGGCGGCCCTGCGCTTGCGCGGCGCCCTGGATCGCCGGGCCCTGCAACGCAGCTTCGATAGCCTGCTTGAACGGCATGAAACCCTGCGTACCGTGTTTGTCGTGGATGGCGAGCGCACGGTACAGCGGATCGCTGCGCCGACCGCGTTGCTGATCGAAAACGAGACCCTGCACAGTGATGAGCCGGGCAGCTTGAAGGTCCGGGTCGAAGCAGAAATCGCTCGTCCGTTCGACTTGTGCAAAGGTCCGCTGCTGCGGGTCAAGCTGTTGCGCCTGGCCGCGGACGATCATGTGCTGGTGCTGGTGCAGCACCACATCATCTCCGACGCCTGGTCGATGGAGGTAATGGTCGATGAGCTGGTGCAAGCTTATGCTGCGTTCAGCCAGGGCCTGGAACCTCAGTTGCCGGCACTGCCGGTTCAATATGCCGATTATGCGGTGTGGCAGCGTGGCTGGATGGAGGCGGGCGAGCAGGCCCGCCAGCTGACCTACTGGGCTGAACGCCTGGCCGGTGAGCAGCCTGTGTTGGAGCTGCCGCTGGATCATCCACGCCCGGCGGTACAAAGCCATCGCGGCGCACGCCTGGACCTGGTGCTGGACGCCGCGCTGGCGAGCGAACTGCAGGCCTTGGCCCAGCGTCAGGGCGCGACCCTGTTCATGGTGTTGCTGGCGTCCTTCCAGGCCTTGTTGTATCGCTACAGCGGCCAATCGGATATTCGCGTCGGCGTGCCGATTGCCAACCGCAACCGGGTCGAGACCGAGCGCCTGATCGGTTTCTTCGTCAATACCCAAGTGCTCAAGGCCGATATCACCGGTGAGTTGTCGTTTGTCGAATTGTTGCAGCAGGTCAAGCACACGGCCCTGGACGCGCAAGCGCATCAGGACCTGCCGTTCGAGCAGTTGGTGGAGGCGTTGCAGCCGGAACGCAGCCTGAGCCATAGCCCGTTGTTCCAAGTGATGTTCAACCACCAGTCCGACGTGCGCGACGAGGCGGGCGCGCAGTCGATTCCGGGTTTGCAGGTCGAAGGTCTGGAATGGGATAGTCACACTGCACACTTTGACTTGAGCCTGGATACCCAGGCGTCCGCGGACGGGCTCTGGGCATCGTTGACCTACGCGACAGATCTGTTCGAGGCGGCCACCATTGGACGCATGGCCCAGCATTGGCTTGGCCTGCTGCGGGCGGTGGTGAAGACACCGACCCATCCTATTGCGTGCTTGCCGCTGCTGGCGGCTGAAGAACAGCACGCGCTGCTGCAGGCCTGGAATACCAATCGCCCGGCGGCTGCGTGGCAGGCCGGCGTCCATCGCCTGTTCGAGGCCCAGGTGCTGCAACGCCCGCAAGCGGTGGCACTGGTACTCGATGGCGAGTCACTGACCTATGACGTGCTCAATCGGCAAGCCAACCGTCTGGCTCGTTGCCTGGTGGCAGAGGGCGTGGGTCCTGAAGTGTTGGTAGGGGTCGCAGTAGAGCGCTCCTTTGCCATGGTGGTCAGCCTGTTGGCGGTCCTTAAGGCCGGTGGTGCCTATGTGCCGCTCGACCCGCAATACCCGCGCGAACGCCTGGCCCATATACTCGAAGACAGTGGCGTGCGCCTGGTGCTGATCCAGTCCCGTGTGCCGATAGCGTTGCCCGCAGGCGTTGCTGTATTGGCGATCGATACGGTCTCGCTGGCGTCGTACGCCGAGGAAAACCTTAGCGCAACAGTCGGGCCGCACAACCTGGCCTATGTGATCTATACCTCCGGCTCGACCGGCAAACCCAAGGGCGTGGCGATCGACCATGGCGCCTTGAGCGAATTCGCGAGCATTGCCGCCGGTTATTCCAAGCTGACTGAGGATGACCGCGTACTGCAGTTTGCGACCCTGAACTTCGATGGGTTCGTCGAGCAGCTGTATCCGGCGCTGACCCACGGCGCTGCCGTGGTACTGCGTGGCCCGGAACTCTGGGACAGCGGGCGCCTGTACCGCGAAATCCTGCAACAGGGCATTACCCTGGCCGACTTGCCGACCGCCTACTGGAACCTGTTCCTGCTCGACTGTCTGGCAGCCGGACCGCGTACCTATGGTGCCTTGCGGCAAGTGCATATCGGTGGCGAAGCCATGCCGCTGGACGGTCCCGCACAATGGTTGCGTGCGGGCCTGAGGCATGTGCGACTGCTCAACACCTACGGACCGACCGAGGCCACGGTGGTCTCCAGTGTGCTGGACTGCACCTCGGGCGATGACGTCATTGGCGCCACCGCCAGCCCGATTGGTCGCTCCCTGCCGGGGCGTGCTTTGTACGTGCTGGACCGGGACCTCAACCTCGCGCCGTTGGGCGCCGTGGGCGAGTTGTATATCGGCAGCGCCTGTGGCCTGGCGCGCGCTTACCTGAACCGGCCATTGCTGACGGCCGAACGCTTTGTCGCTGATCCTTTCAGCGGTAACGGCGGTCGCCTGTACCGCACCGGGGATCTGGCGCGTTACCGTGCCGATGGCGTGATCGAATACGTAGGGCGGGTCGATCATCAAGTCAAGATCCGCGGTTTCCGTATCGAGCTGGGTGAAATCGAAGCCCTGTTGCTGGCCCAGGCGGGTGTTCGTGAGGCCGTGGTGTTGGCGGTGAACAACCAGTTGCTGGCCTATCTGGTGGCCGAACAGCCAGACACCCGCGCATTGGACGAAGCCCTCAAGGCGGTACTGCGTGAGCAATTGCCGGACTATATGGTGCCGGCCCACCTGATGTTCCTTGAGCGCCTGCCGCTGAACCCCAACGGCAAGCTGGATCGCCAGGCATTGCCAAAACCGGATGTGAGCCTTTCGCTGCAAACCTGGGTCGCGCCGGTCAGTGCACTTGAGGTGCAAGTGGCGGCGATGTGGGCGGATATCCTCGGGGTGGAGCGCGTCGGCCTCATGGATCACTTCTTCGAGCTGGGCGGGCACTCGCTGCTGGCCATGCAAGTGGCCTCGCGACTGCGCCAGGCGCTGGCATTGGAAGTGCCGCTCAAAGTGCTGTTCGAACAGCCGCGCCTGCAAGGATTTGTCGCCGCGCTGCTCGCGCTCGAAGCGAGTGAGGGTGTCAAGGCGCCGGCGCTGGTTCCCGTGGCACGTGACCGCGGCTTGCCGCTGTCATATGCCCAGGAACGGCAGTGGTTTCTCTGGCAACTGGACCCAGGCAGCGCCGCTTACCACGTGCCCAGCGCGCTGCGCCTGAAGGGGCCGTTGGATCAAGCTGCGCTGCAACAAAGCTTTGACCGCCTGGTGGCGCGTCATGAGAGCCTGCGCACTCTGTTGCGCCAGGAAAACCACGGCGCCGTGCAAATCGTGGCTGAGCCTGCACCTGTCGCCATCACCCGTAGCGACGTGCTGGAGGCTGACCTCCAAGCCACCGTGGAGGCGAAGATAGCGCTCACGTTCAACCTGGAGCAGGGCCCGCTGCTGCGTGTTGAGCTGCTGCGCATCGCTGATGAAGACCATGTACTGGTGCTGGTACAGCACCATATCGTTTCCGATGGTTGGTCGATGCACGTCATGGTCGATGAACTGATGCAACTGTATGGTGCGTTCAGCCAGGGTCAAGACCTGCAGTTGCCTGCACTGCCGATTCAATATGCCGATTACGCCGTATGGCAACGCGACTGGATGGATGCTGGCGAGAAAGAGCGCCAACTCGCCTACTGGCTTGATCTGCTGGTAGGTGAGCAACCCGTGCTTGAGTTGCCGTTCGACTTCCAGCGCCCGGCGGAGCAAAGCCATCACGGTGCGCGTTTGCACCTGGAGTTGCCGACCACACTGGTGTCCGACCTCAACGCCTTGGCCCAGCGCGAAGGCGTGACGATGTTCATGCTGTTGCTGGCATCGTTCCAGACCTTACTGCATCGCTACAGTGGCCAGGAAGACATCCGCGTCGGCGTGCCGATTGCCAACCGCAATCGCGTTGAAACTGAACGGCTCATTGGCTTTTTCGTCAACACTCAGGTGCTCAAGGCCGATATCGATGGGCAAACCACCGTTGCCCAGTTGCTGCAGCAGGTCAAGCAGCGCGCGCTGGACGCCCAGGCCCATCAGGACTTGCCGTTCGAGCAATTGGTAGAGGCGCTGCAGCCGGAGCGCAGCCTGAGTCTGAACCCGTTATTTCAGGTGATGTTCAACCACCAGGTGGCCAACCGCCAGGCTTTCGCGGAGCACGCATCGAGTGAGCTGCGTGTCGAAGGGCTGGCCTGGAACAGCCACACCGCGCATTTCGATCTTGACCTGGATGTCCACGAGTGGGGTGAGGGGCTGAGTGCTTCACTGGGGTATGCCACCGACCTGTTCGCCCCAGCGACCATCAAGCGCATGGCCTGCCATTGGCAGAACCTGTTGCAGGCGATGGTTGCCGATCAACAGCAATCCATCAGTCAACTCAACCTGCTGGGCCAGGATGAGCAACGACACATCCTGCAACTGTGGAACCAGACCGACGCCGGCTTCTCGGCCGAGCGTCTGGTACACGAAAGGGTTGCCGACCGCGCCGCCGAAAACCCCGCTGCAGTGGCGGTCAAGTTCGATACACAAACCCTGAGTTATGGCGAGCTGGACCGCCAGGCCAACCGCCTGGCCCATGCCCTGATCGCCCGTGGCATCGGCCCCGAAGTGCGGGTGGCGATTGCCATGCCGCGCAGTGCCGAGAGCCTGGTGGCGTTCCTCGCGGTGATGAAAGCCGGCGGCGTGTATGTGCCGCTGGATATCGAATACCCGCGTGATCGCCTGCTGTACATGATGCAGGACAGCCGTGCG
>NZ_FOZO01000021.1:0-98089 GCF_900116055.1 Pseudomonas sp. NFACC42-2 | reverse complement strand
GCTATTGGTGATGGCGGGTCGAGCAACAGTCGGCAGTGGAAACCCAATCGAGCGATTCTCATGGTCCGTCCACACCACCGAATCGCCTGAAACAGAAAGCCGATGCGCCAGCGAATGACTCCAGCCAAACCCCAACCCGCCATCCACTTCCACCGCACTGGTGCGATACAGCCGGGTCCACTCGAACGGCAAGATCCCGTCTAAAACACCATCGGTGAGGGTGAGCAATTCCTCCCCGGTAACCATCGACACTGGGCAGCCATTGGTGACGGTCTTATCCGAAGATGCCGCCGCATCCCCGTTCGGATTCTTCCCTGAAACCGGCACATCATCGACAGGCTCCTGGCGGACCAACACCGTCTGCTGAGTCTTCCTGCGAACCGCCGGCACCGGGTTCGAAACCACATGCTCCCCAGCCTTTAATGGCGCAACCGGTACGGTCTTGATCGCTGTCGCCGGGCCACCGAGCAGCAAAGGTTTAGCCGCCTCGGCATGCGCGTCCAACGTCGGCCCCACCAACTGATCAGCCAGCCTCTCCAGCCACTGGCGCGCTCGTCCGGATTTGATATGTCCCAGCACCTGAGCGCCCAGGCGAATCTGCACGCCCATGCCACGGGTCGCCCAGATCAGAAATAGATTGATCAGCACCTCACCGGTGATCTCGCCCAGCACTTCATACATCTCGGGCGGCGGTAGCAGGCGTAGCCAACTGACCATGGCCGACAGGTAGATAAACAGCAGCGGCTCATCGCTGAGCACCAACAGCCCCTTTGCGATGGCGTCGTTGCCCAGCCTCAGCAGTTCATCAAGTTCGGCCTGGGTGATGTACTGCAGCAATTTCTCGCTGTTGGCCTTGAGGTCCGCCAGCAAGTCATACAGCTGCGTAACGTTGTCCCACAGGTTGTAGAACGCCTTGGCAATTCCGGTGGAAAAGGCCAAGCCCTGCATCGCGCTACGTTCGAGCGGCGTGGCGTTGGCGAAGTCGTCCCATTGGGGCTGGAAGGTCTTGGTCCATTCGTCACGCAGGTGACCCTCCAACCCCACGATCACCGACTGATAAGAGCCATACAGCGCCTTGACGTGATCCCTGGAAATATTGGGGTAGAAACTGATTCGGTACGGCTGGTTGCGATCACACTCGGTGATTTCGAGGATGCCGCTGGGGCCGATGGTCTTGTGGATCGGCTCGCCCAACGGGCCGCCATTGGGATCGACGCGCTGCAGCATCACCGGCGTGTTGCCGATGGGCACGAAGCGCGTGCTTTCGAACATATGCACCAGGGTCAGGGTGCCGTTGGCCGGGCACGTGGCGACGGTGCTGCTGGGGATGATTGAGCGATTGATCGGCGCGACCAGCGCCACCTCATCGCCGACCTTGAAGACCTGCTCAACCTCCAGCGCCGAAGCGCTCCAGACGCTCCCGGCCCACTCATCAAAGGTATTCAGGCAACCGCGAAAGTCACGAAAGACGCGCTCAACGTCCGGCGCCTTGGCATCCATGGGGGCCAGGACAAAGCTGGCAATCGCGGGAATCAAGACGCCGCCCCGGCGACCAGGGCATTAACGGATAGGTGCATCGGCGGTCCCTCGCACTGAATGATCAGGCGAGAGACTTTGGAGAGGTTCGTCAGGTAAAGAAGTCGGCGCTATTCGCCAGGACGGCTAGGAAGGTTCGCCAAGACTTCGGGTAAACGCAGAGTCGATCGTAGGAGTCGGATTACAGGTGGAGAAGCCCTACAGCTTCAGTTGCCCAATCGCCTTGCTCAACTCACCAGCCAACGTTGCCAGCTCATTGCTGGTGGTCGCCGAATCCACAGTCTGTTGCACGGTGTTCTCGGTCACATCACGAATGCTCACCACTGCGCGGTTCATCTCTTCGGCCACGTGGCTTTGCTGTTCGGCGGCGACGGCGATCTGGGTGTTGCTTTCACGCATTTGCGCCACGGCGCTGGTGATTTCGGCGAGCGCTGTGCCGGCTTCCAGGGCTTGTTGTACGCAGTCGTCGGCCTTGAACGAGCTTTCCTGCATGAAGTCCACCGCGTCGCGGGTGCCGGCCTGCAGCGCCGAGACCATGCGGGTGATTTCGTCGGTGGAGCTTTGCACGCGCTTGGCCAGGTTGCGCACTTCGTCGGCGACCACGGCAAACCCACGGCCCATTTCCCCGGCGCGAGCAGCTTCGATGGCGGCGTTGAGGGCGAGCAGGTTGGTCTGTTCGGCGATGCTGTGGATCACACTGACCACGCTGTTGATTTTCTGGCTGTCCTCGGCCAGTTTCTGGATCATTTCGGCGGTCTGTTGCACGCCGGAGGACAGGCCGGCGATTGAATGCTGTACGCGGGTGACCACGTCCTGACCGCTGCCAGCGAGGGTGTCGGCGGCCTGGGACAAGTCGCGGGTGGCACCGGCATGTTGGGCGATATGGTAGACGGTGGCGGTCATTTCGTTGATGGCGGTGGCGGCCTGGTCGGTCTCGCTTTGCTGGCCAAGCATGCCGTGTTGTACCTCGTTCATGCTGCTGGCCAATCGAGCGGCACCCTCGTCCAGAAGCTTGGCGGTGCGCGCCACGGTGCTGACCACGCGCTGATAACCGGCTTGCATGGCATTGAAGGCGCTGGCCATCTGGCCGACTTCATCCTTGCAGGCCAATGGCACGCGGGCCGACAGGTCGCCGGTTTTCTCCACGTGCAGCATCACGTCCTTGAGGGTGTTGAGTTGGCTGAGCAGGAAGCGGATCAGCAATTGGGAGGCGCAGAGCATCGCCAGCATCAGGATCAGCACCGCCACGGCATAGTTGGCGAAGCGTTCACTGAATACCTGGCTCAGGCTGGGGGCGTGGGCGAGCACGGCGATGTATTGCCCATCAGGGCGGGCGATCACTTCGGCGCCCATCAGCGTGTTTTCGCCGAACAGCGGCATGGGGTTGAGTTCGACCCAACCCGTGTTGCTGCTCAGGGCTGACAGATCCTGATCGGCCAACTGTGGGACTTGGCCGCGGGCAAACGTCAGCCAGTGCTCGCTCTTGGGCAGGGCCTTGTCGGCCGGCCAGGCTCCGAGCAATTGCGCCTGGGCCTGTGCCGAGGCCTGGGACGCATGGCTGCGCGATTGCTGTTCGAGATGCACGGCATACAGCACCAGGAGCAGGGTCGTGATAAAGGCGACCGCGTTGACGGCCCAGAATTTGTATTTCAGCGAGATATTGCTAAGCCAGGCACCCATGGAAGGTTTTCTCTGATAGCGGAAACAGCATTGGCAAGGTGCCATTATTGTGCCGCTACTCCGCAAAGCGGTTTTGACATGGGTCAATGCACCGCATCAATCCACGGCAGGCAGCCCAAAAAACGTGCGGGCACAGGCGGTGCTGTGCTGAGCCAGGTCCTCGGCCGTTTCGTTGCGGTGCAGGGCGACTTCGCGCAGCACTTCCGGTAGGTACGCGGGTTCGTTACGGCCGTTTTTCGGCTTTGGACGCAGGGTGCGCGGCAGCAGGTAGGGCGCATCGCTCTCCAGCATCAGACGACCACGGGGAATTTCCCTGACCAACGGATGCAGGTGCGTCCCACGGCGCTCATCACAGATCCAGCCGGTAATGCCAATGTGCAAATCGAGATCGAGGTAGCTGAACAGCGCCTGTTGTTCGCCGGTGAAGCAATGCACCACGGCGGCGCTCAGGTGGTCGCGGTAGTCCTTGAGGATCTCCAGCAGGCGCTGGTTGGCGTCGCGCTCGTGGAGAAACACCGGCAGTTTGAGCTCAACCGCCAGAGCCAAGTGCTCTTCGAGGACTTTTTCCTGTTGCGGGCGCGGAGAGAAATCCCGATTGAAATCCAGCCCGCATTCGCCCACCGCACGTACGCGGCTTTCGCTGAGTAAACCGCGCAGGCGCCTGGCGCTATCGCCGTTCCAATCGCTGGCGGAGTGGGGGTGGATGCCGGCCGTGCTGAACAGGCGTTGGCCGCTGTCATCGAGGTTGACGCACAGCTCCAAGGCCTGTTCGCTGCCGTCGACGCTGGTGCCGGTAAGCACCAATTGTTGCACCCCGGCGGCATAGGCGCGGTCGAGAACGGCCTGGTGCTTCTCGTCGAAACTGGGGTTGGTCAGGTTGACGCCGATATCAATGAGTTGCATGGTGCTATCTCCGCCTGCGGCCGGAAAGCATATCAGAGCTGTAGATTTATAAGAAAAACTAAGAACTACAACGAGTTATAGCTGTCTTTGAACGTCGCAAGTGACATCGTGATTGGCTGAACGCCTTGCACTGTGCCACCGTTGCGCGTCTTGCCAGCGCTTAAAGCGCTCTGTTTCTGAACCCCAACGCCTCGTTTTTCGCGAGGGTGTTGGCCAGTATTCTTTCCGGAGAGCGGATGATCCGACCCTCGGCGTTGCTTATGTTGTGCCTGACGCTGCTGCTGCCCGCGGCGGCGCTCGCGCGTCTGGACGGGCCGCTGGAAGTGACCAGGCCCGGCAAGGTGCGCGACCTGGCGGAGATTCGCTCGAGTCGCACCCTGCGTGTACTGGTCAACCAGAGCCGTAACAGTTCCGGCGAGGTCCAGGGCCAGGCCATCGGTGTCGAATACCATCGTCTGCGCGCGTTCGAGCAATACCTCAATGGCCACGCCCGCGATGGCCAGGAAATCAACCTCAAGATCATTCCCAAGGCCAAGGACCAACTGCTCGGCGCACTCGCCCGTGGCGAAGGTGACCTGGTGGCCCCCGGTGAATTGCTGGATGTGAAGGCCGCACACAAAATCAGCACCAGCGATCCGATCGCCAGCGGTGTGCCGTTATGGCTGGTGGGGGTGAAGGGTGAGCGGCGGTTTACCAAGCTGGAGCAGCTGTCCGGGCGTACCCTGGCGCTGACCACCGGCAGCGCGGCGGCGGATGCCATCAGCCAGGTCAACCAGAAACTGGCCTTGCACAAACAGCCGCCGGTCAAGGTGGAATGGGTGGACCCGACCCTGGCGGTGGAGGATGTGCTGGAGATGGTCCAGGCGGGTATTTTTCACCTGACTATTGTCGAGAAGCCGATTGCGGAGCGCTGGTCGAAGATCCTGCCCAAGTTGCGCTTCGACAAGCAGGTGGCAATCAGCGAACCGGGCGACGAGTACTGGTTTGTGCGCCAGGACGCCTCGATGCTGCGGGCCAGTATTGATCGATTTCTCAAGACCTATCGCACGCCGTCCGACCAGGATGTGGCATTCCAACGCATCTATCGGCGCCTCTACCAGGTGCGCAACCCGCTGGCCCGCGTCGACCGCCAGCGCCTGGAAAAACTGCGTCCGGTATTGCAAAAGCACGCCCGTGAGCAAGGCATGGACTGGCTGAACCTCGCAGCGCTGGCGTTCAAGGAGTCGGCTTTCGACCCGGGTGCGCGCAACAGCGGCGGCCCTACCGGCCTGATGCAGATCACCCCTTCGGCAGCGCAGCGGGTGGGCGTCAACAACATCGAAAGTCTCGACAGCAATGTGCAGGCCGGCGCGCGTTACCTGGCGTTGATCCGTCGCAAATTCTTCGCCAGCCCCAAGCTCAACGAGCGCGAGCGCATGGCCTTCGTATTGGCCGCGTACAACATGGGGCCGGAGCGGGTGCAGGGCATGCGCACCGAGGCCAGGCGCCGGGGACTGAACCCCAATCAATGGTTCTTCCAGGTGGAGCGCATCGCCATGGAGCAGGTGGGGATGGGGGCCGTCAGCTATGTTAATAGCGTCAACAAGTACTACTTGGCGTTCGATCGGGAGCGAGAGTCCCTGGAACCGCCGGCGCCGAAAATCGCCTCACGGAAATAATCTATTTTTTCGATGTTAATCAGGCAGTTTTTCCGCTTTTATCATTGTTTAAACTGATTAATATAGCGGCCAACCAACCCCTACTTCGAAAAGGATCCACCCCATGAGCCCAATGATCAAAAGCGTACTGTCCACTCGTGCCGGCTACGGCCTGACCATCCTGCGCATCGTCGTCGGCATCATCTTTGCCGCCCATGGTTCGCAAAAACTCTTCGGTTGGTTTGGCGGCTATGGCCTGGCGGGCACCGCCCAGTGGATGGAAAGCATTGGCCTGGCGCCGGGTACCCTGATGGCGCTGCTGTCGGGCGGAACCGAGTTCTTTGCCGGCCTGGCACTGATCATCGGTTTGCTGGTACGCCCGGCGGCATTGGGCCTGACTATTCTGTCGCTGGTGGCGATCTTCTCGGTGCATATCCATAACGGCTTGTTCATGGCCAACAACGGTTATGAGTTCGCACTGGCCCTGCTGGGCGGCTCCCTGGCGGTGCTGCTGGAAGGGGCTGGCAAACTGTCTGCCGACCGCGCTATCGCCAACTGACACCGGCGCAAAACTCTGAAAAGGCCCACCACTGTGTGGGCCTTTTCGTTGCTCTGGATTCTTGACACCGCCCCACCGGCTTCTCTAGGATGCTGCCCATGCGCCGATTTAAACAGCTAATTGCGGGGCGCCACTGGGTCTTGATAGAACCCGACAGAAGCCTGTTCTCCCCTGGGGAGGCAACTTCGAAATACCGCTAAAGCGCTGGTTCGGTGTTGCCTCTCACCTGCCCGCAGACTTTTGAGGCAGAGACACGACACGATGAATGCACTACGCCCCCTGATACGCCTGGCCCCGATCACCGCGGACCTCACCCAACGCAATCCAAAAATCCTCCTGGGCGGCAAGCATCAGCCTACGCTCTTGCGTTATCTGGACGGGTGGCCACGTCGCAGCGGACGGCCATCGGCATTCTTGATTCAGTTTGTGGAAGATGGCGATTCTCTTGCCCGGTTTGCGAATAACAGCTTCGATCTTGCGGTTATCCAGGCCCCCAGCGCCAGCGACGCGCAGGAAGTCATCCGACAATTGACCCGCATTGCCCGGCAGGGGCTGATTGCCCGGCGTTGAACTCAGTAGCGCGCGAATCCCGCCTGTAGTCGACGCCGTCGATTGCACAGGAAAACCACCCAGGCAACCAGGCATAGCATCAGGGGGATCGCCAGTGCCACGAGCATTTTTATGGCGAACTCCAGGCGATGTACCTGCGCGTATGCCTCGGCTTTCAAGGCATGTAATTCCATTGGCAAGCGCAGTCGCTCCTTGTTGAGTGCAACCAATTGGGTGGTGGTGTCCACGGTCTGGGAGCCGAGCTGCACCTCCGTTGTGCGCAGCATTTGCCATTCATGTTCTGTCCGTAGCAGGCGTTGTTCCAATTCAGTCGCCTTCTGCGTGTAGGCGTGTACGGCGCTGTCGCGCATCCGTTCCAGCCTGTTTGGCGATCTTTGCGCCGACGCGTGCGGGCGAATATTGGTCAGTACATCACCGGCGGACAAGTTATCCAGCGTATTCAAGATAAACAGTGTGTTGCTGTCGGGCGCTGGGCCATTGACTTGATCCATGAGCAAATCAGTGTCGGCGACTACCACCACATGGATCTGCGCCGCTTTTTGCACACTTGCCGGCTGTCCTTCCACGCCATCGAGGAATGCTGAATAGGCAGGCCCCTCTATACGGGCTGCAATCACATGGCGTTGTGTTTGGCTGGAGGCCTCATCGGCCTTTGAATCGAGTTCGGTTGCCGAGGCAAGCCGGTCGGTTTCCTGCAACTCGGATTGCAGGGAGCTTTGCAGGAGAGGGGTCAGGGTCGTGAGGCCTTTCTGGCGGCGAAACAGCACGCCGCTGCTTGATACCGTCACGTTATTCAATTTCCAGGTGCTCGGATCGTCTGTGTTCATTGCCTGCCGAGGCAGGTTCAACCTGCCCGGATGCTGCACTGTGAACGTCCCTTTCACAGGTGTGTACGACGCCGCGTAGCGGTGATCGAGCAGAAACTTGTTCGCCGGCATCTGTATTCCCCAAGCGGCAAGCAAATCAGTCAGTCTGGTATTGGCGGATGGGGTGTTCGAGCCTTGCTCGCTAAACGGGTCGATAAATGCCATCAATTTACCGCCCTTTAAGACAAATTGTTCAACCGCATACAACGATTGCTCAGGCAGCGCCTGTGGATGCACGACCATGAGCGTCTTGACCTGTTCCGGCACGCGCTCGGTGGTTACTCCCAGATTGACCAGATTGAAATGTCGCTGCAGTTCCTTCAACAATCGGCCTGCGGATTCTCCCATCGCCAGCCCTGACAGCAGTCCGATAGCGGGGCGCTCCGGATGCTGCAACTTGTAGATCAAATGACTGATTTCATATTCGAGCAATGGCTCACGATCCAGGCTGAATGATTCGATGCGTTGCGCTCCATAGCCGGCTCGGGTGCCGATCAGGCCCATGAATCCCGCATTGTCGTCGAGGCCAAACAACCTGGCTTTGTAGGCGTCCTCTGAAAAAGGTATGGGATCAATAAGGTGCAGGTTGATCATGCCTTTTGCTGCTTTTTCGTACTCCATCAACCGGTCTTCGATGCGCTTGCCATAGCGTTTCAAGGTGTAGCTTCGTCCAGGGCTGTCATGGGCATTGAAATAATACAAATCCACAGGGTTTTCCAATGACGCGAGTAACTGTCGTACTTGAGGCGATAGGGTATGCGTTTTTCCTTGTGAGAAGTCCCATCGGATATTTGGAATTTTTCCTACCCAAACTAAGTTAAACGCCAGGAATAGTAACAGGATAACAGTGAGTGTCATGCCGGTGCGCAGAGTAGGTCGCATGGAGGGCTTTCCTTCTCAGCTGTGTCTATAGTTGAGAGTGACGGTCGTCGCTGCGAGAAAGGCCAAGATCATGCTGATGAAGTAAAGCATGTCACGAAGCGTGAACTTTCCATTGTCGATAGCGCTGTACCTCGAAAAAGGGCTGAGGGAGACCAGACTGTCCACCGCCCAGATGGGGGCTTGATGTTCAAGTGCATCGAGTAAATAAGAGAGTGCGCTGACGATAAGCATAAAGCCTACAGTCAGTATGAAAAGGGCAGTGCGTTGCCGTACCAGTGTGAAAATAAAACAACCGACGGCTAGATAACTGCCCGCCAGCAGCCAGCTCGATATAAATTGCGAGGCAATAACGCTGTTGTCCGCCACTCCCAGGTAGTTGGCAATGATCACGAGAGGGAAGGTCAATATCAGGGCTGTGGCCGCCACGACCCAGGCTGCTAGAAATTTGCCGATAACCCATTCAAACGTGGTGATGGGTAATGTTTTCATCAGGTCGAGAAAACCGGCATTGGACTCGTCCGACCAGAGTTGTGCCGCCAGTACTGGAATCAGCAATAAATAGAGCCAGGGGTGCAGCTGGAAGAAAACCTGCAAGTGACTGCTGTCCTGTTCTGGCCAGGCGCTCATGTGCAACCCCAATGCTACGGACAGTACTGAAAAAATGGCAATGCTCAGATAGGTGCCGGGTGTGCCGGCATAGTGGACGAGCTGACGCTTGAAGATGACGGGCAGCAGTTTCAAAGGGAGGTCTCTCGGCTCAGATAATGAACTACGTCGCTGAGGCGACCAGGCTCCAGGCTCAGTGAGTTGATTTTCCAGCGACGATTGGCAATGAGCGTATTGATATGGGGGTAGATGGTGTGCCCCGGCATGGCCAGGACGGTCACCGTGCCGGGTGCATGCCGATGTTCTTCGATGCCTGCCACCCCCGGCAGTACGGCGAGAGCCAGCAGGTCCAAGGGGGCATCTGCGGTGAGGGTGACCGCCTGGAAATGGCGAGAGTCGCGTTGCAGATCTGGCATGGGGGTATCGGCCACCAGGCGATCACCTGCGATAACCAGGGCGCGCGTACAGAGTTCGGATAATTCATCGCAGTGTCGGGAAGCGACGATCACGGTCATTTCTTGCGTCAATGACTGGATGAGGCTCCTGAATTTGTATTTCTGATCAGGTGCCAGCCCCTCGGTCGGTTCATCCAGTAATAGCAAGGCAGGGGTGTGCAGGATGGCCTGGGCAATGGTGACTTTGCGCTTCAAACCGATGGAGAGAGCCTCGAGGGGAGCGTTGAGCACCGGCAACAATTCCAGTTGCGTAGCGGCATAGTCCACCTGCGCGCGTTTTTCGGTGCCGCGCAGTCCGCGAATGGCCGCGATGTAGTCAAGGAATTCTTTAACCGACATCGTAGGATGACTGACGCATCTGTGAAGTTGGTAGCCGATGAGTTTTTTTGCTCTTAATGGATGGGCTTTAGTATTGAAGCCTTGGATGTTTATATGCCCGCTGGAAGGCGTGGTCGAGCCCGATATTACGTCGAGAAGGGCCGTTTTAACTGTAGGATTTTCTCCGAATAGTCCCAGGCATTCCTGTTTGTTTGCGCTGAATGAAAAATCGCTGATTATTTTCTTATTGTTTAAATGTTTTGTCAGGTTGATGATTTCGATCATTTAGCGTGGTGTGGTCGTGGAGGGAGAGTTTGAAAAGGGTACGAGCAATATCTGTTTTTGGGAACGCCGCTCAGCATTAATAGGAAAAGTCCTACGTGCGCGCTAGGCAAGTCGCTGAAACAATTGTTTTGTGTTTTTAACCTTTAATTATTGAGTGATGGTCTGAAGGTTATAGAGACTTTTCGAATTTTGTAATGAGGCCCGATCACCATGATGCTTCTACGTACCCTTGTTCTTGAACGCGACGGTCAAGATGCTCCGGTTAACGGTGCATTGCTCTGTGGGTTTGCTGTAGGCCAGATTGCCTCCAACTTTCTTGTTTATAGCTTGGATGAAGAGGTTGAGCCGGCGAGTTCCAGGGTGTATGTCGCAGCCTTGCGCAAAAAACTTGATCGGTATTTTCTGGGGGGAGTGGAGTCCAAGGAGGACCTGCATGTGGCAATGCATGTTTTCAAGCAAATTCTCACCTCGGCGGCGGCAGGCACTAAAGCCGGTGTTACCGAAACTCAGGTGCCTTATCATTTTATCGATTTAAAAGGCTGCAAGCTGCCGCCTGCGAGGCCCGAAGAGCATCATTCGGTGATCATCAAGAAGGCCCTGGTGATGAAAGTGATCTCCCTGGGAATGTCTGCACCGGTGCTGCCGGCAATCGAAAGTGCTTCATTAATTGTGCCTTCCATTCGTTTCTCGTCGAAAATGAGTTCATCTGTCAGGGGGGCGAATCCACCTGAGCCTACTCCGCTTCCCGTACCTGAACCTGTCGTAGAAGAGCCCCGGCAGATGTCAGTCGACACGCCTGTGGCCATTGTCCAGGATGTACCTGTTGTCCTGAGTGAACCCATCGCCCCGGCGCAGCCGAAGCTTTCGGCGCTCGCGGACGACGACCACTTGTTCGAAGTGGGCAATACGCTGACCAACCTGGCTCGTGTCGCTCAGGAACTGGCCCAACAGAAACTCGCTGCGTCGGAGAGGGAAACCGCGCTTGATCAATGGCAGGCCCGCTTGCAGCAGGAGCAAACCCAGTTGGATGAAAGGGTCCGGGATCTGGAGCAGCGCACCGCTCAACTGCATGACCAGTCCCTGGCAGTCAGTCAACGGACCGAAGCCCTGAAGGTGATGACCTCGCAAGTCTCGAGCTTACGCCAGAGCTTGCGGGGCGTACTGCTTGAACTGGACCAGACGTTGGATAGCTAGACAGGCCTGGCTAGTTTCCTGGGTTCATTTATCATCAGCGCCAGCGAACCGATGCCTGGATGTGATTTCCTGCCTTATCGGTACCTATGGACATTGCCTGGGGATGCATGCGTTTGAGTACCAAGCTGATAACCAAAGAAGGTCATGAAGCGCTGAAGAAAGAGTTGGATTACCTGTGGCGCGAAAAGCGTCCGGATACCACGCGCAAGGTGACATGGGCTGCTTCCCTGGGGGATCGCAGCGAGAATGCCGACTATCAGTACAACAAAAAGCTGCTGCGTGAAATCGACCGGCGGGTGCGGTATTTACGCAAGCGCCTGGAAGACATGCGCGTGGTGGAGTACATGCCCGAGCAGGAGGGGAAGGTGTTTTTCGGCGCCTGGGTCGAGATTGAAAACGAACAGGGCGAGACCAAGCGTTTTCGTATCGTCGGCTATGATGAGATTTATGATCGGATGGACTATATCTCCATCGATTCACCGATGGCCCGTGCGCTGCTGCGCAAGGAAGTCGACGATGAGGCCATCGTGCAGACCCCGGGAGGTGAGGTGTGCTGGTGGATCACCGCTATCGAGTACGTGAAGTAAGCGACATTGACCCGCCCCCCCGTGAGGCAGGCGGGTCATGGACCGCTCAGCCCTCGCGCAATACCGTCAGCGGGCTCGCATTCAGCGCACGGCGTGTGCCGAACACCCCGGCACCGCCGATCAATACGGCGCCGATCACAGGCAGCAGCAACAGCCAGGGGTGCGGTTGCCAGGCCAGGTCGAAGGCATAGCGGTACAGCACCCACGTCACCAACTCGGTACCCAGCGCCGCCAGCAAGCCGCTGACTGCGCCCAGCAAGCCGAACTCGATGCGCCGCGCCTTGACCAGCAGCTTGCGCTCCGCGCCCAGTGCCCGCAGCAGTGCACCTTGGCGAATACGCTCATCCAAGGTGGCTTGCAGGCCGGAGAACAGCACCGCCATCCCAGCGGCCAGCACAAACAACAACACGTACTCCACCGCCAGTGTCACTTGGGCGAGGATGCTGCGCAGTTGCTCCAACAGCGCCTCGACCTGCAGGATGGTCACCGCCGGGAAGGCGCGGGACAGATCAACGATCTGCTGATCATGCCCTGGCGCGAGGTAGAAGCTGGTCAGGTAGGTGGCCGGCAGGTCCGTCAAGGTTCCCGGTTGGAAAATCATGAAGAAGTTCGGCTGGAAGTTATCCCAGTTGATGGTTCGCAGGCTGGCAACCCGCGCCTCACGGTTTTCCCCGGCGATGGTGAACACCAGGTGATCGTTCAACTTGAGCTTGAGGCTCTGCGCGACCTTGGCTTCTACCGAGACTCCGGGCATTCCATCGGGGGGTTGTTGCGACCACCATGAGCCTTCGGTCAGGGTATTGCCCGGCGGCAGGTCGGCGGCCCAGGTCAGGCTCAAGTCCCGTTGTACGGCGCGGTCACCACTGGAGTCCTTGCTGACTATTTCCTGTACCGGCTCGCCATTGATACTGATCAACCGCCCTGGCACGACCGGGTACAGCGGCGCGGATTGCGCTTGCACTTCCAGCAGGCGGGCACCAAAGGCGTCCTTATCGGCCGGCAGGATATTCAGGGCGAAATAGTTGGGGGCGTCCTTGGGCAGCTGGTTTTGCCAGGTGTCCAGCAATTCGCCACGCAGCAGGGCGATCAAGCCCATGGACAACAGGATCAGGCCGAACGCCAGGGACTGGCCCGCCGCCGCCAGCGGGTGGCGCAGCAATTGGCCGAGGCCCAGGCGCCACGGCAGGGATGCCCGGGCCAACAGGCGTCGCAGGCTCTGCAACAGCAGCAGAAGCAAGCCCCCCAGAACCAGCGCGGCGACCACGCCGCCGCCCAGCAGGGCGAAGGTCAGCACCAGGTCGAGGCTCAGGCGCCACATGATCAGGCCCAGGGCGAACAACGCGGCGCCGTAGACCATCCAGGTGCTGGACGGGATAGGCAGCAGGTCGCGCCTCAGCACTCGCAGCGGCGGTACGCGACCGAGGGCGGCCAACGGTGGCAGCGCGAAACCCGCGAGAGCAACCAGCCCGGTGCCGATCCCGGCAATGGCCGGCAACAGTCCACCCGGTGGAACATCCGCCGGCAACAGGTCGTGCAGGAAATAGAACAGGCCAAACTGTGCCAACCAACCGAGGAGGGCGCCGGCCAGGCTCGCCAGTAACCCCAGTACGCTCAATTGCAGGCTGAACAGCAGCATGGCCTCGAGTCGCGATAACCCAAGGCAACGTAGCAACGCACTGGCGTCGAAACGGCGGGTGGCGAAGCGGTTGGCCGACAGGGCCACGGCGACGCCGGCCAACAGCACGGCCACCAGGCTGGCCATGTTCAGGTAGCGCTCGGCTTTGCCCAGGGCGCCGCCGATCTGCTGGTTGCCGTCCCGTGAATCCTGAAGACGCTGGTTGGCGGCGAGCCCCGGCTTGAGCAGGTCACGATAGGTTTGCAGCGCGGTGCTGGCCTGCGGGCCACGCCACAACTCGCGGTAGCTGACGCGACTGCCCGGCTGGACCACGCCGGTGGCGTCCAGGTCCGCCAGGTTGATCATTACCCTGGGCGTCAGGCTGTAGAAGTTGCCGGCGCGATCCGGTTCGTAGGTCAGTACGCGTGCCAGGCGCAAGGTCTTCATGCCCACATCGATACTGTCGCCGACGTTCAGGTCCAGTGCCGTCAGCAGCCGCGACTCGACCCAGGCTTCACCGGGCTTCGGCCCGCCGCCCGGGGTTTCGTCCCCAAAGGGGGCTGCTGCGCTCTTGAGTTGACCGCGTAGCGGATACTGCTCGTTGACCGCCTTGATGCTGGAGAGCTGGATACCATTATCGGTGGCAATGACGCTGGAAAACTCAACCACACGGGCGTGATCCAGGCCCAGTTCGGTCCCGGATCTGATTTGTTCGGGGCGGGCCGGTGAGCTGCCTTCGAGTACCAGGTCGGCGCCGAGGAACTCGGTGGCACGCAACAGCATGGCGCCGTTGAGGCGGGCGCCGAAATAACCGATGGCGGTACTGGCGGCCACGGCCACCAACAGGGCGAAGAACAACACACGCAATTCGCCGGCGCGGGCATCGCGCAGTAATTGGCGCAGGGCAAGGCTGAACAGGCGCAACAGCGGCAAACGTGCCATCAAGGCTCCAGGGGGGCGACCATCAGGCCGGCTTCAAGGCGGATCAGGCGTCGGCAACGATGAGCCAGGCGCTCGTCATGGGTAACCAGCACCAGGGTCGTGCCGCTTTCTTTATTGAGCTCGAACAGCAGGTCGCTGATGCGCTCGCCGGTGTGGCTGTCGAGGTTGCCGGTGGGCTCATCGGCAAACAGCACGTCCGGTTCGGCGGCAAAGGCGCGGGCAATCGCCACCCGTTGCTGCTCGCCCCCGGAAAGCTGGCGTGGGGAGTGGGTCAGGCGCTGGCCGAGGCCCACGCGCTCCAGCAGGTGTCTGGCGCGTTCGCGGGCGTCCTTGCGGCCATCCAGCTCCAGCGGCAGCATGACGTTCTCCAGTGCATTGAGGCTGTCGAGCAGTTGAAACGACTGGAACACAAAGCCTACGTGTTCGGCACGGATGCGTGCGCGCTGGTCTTCGTCGAGGGTGCTGAGCGCCTGGCCGGCGAGGGTGACTTCACCGCTGCTGGGCAGGTCGAGGCCGGCGAGCAGGCCGAGGAGGGTGGATTTACCGGAGCCGGAGCTGCCGACGATAGCCAGGCTATCGCCCTTGTTCAGTTCCAGGCTCAGTTCGTGCAGGATAGTCAGTTCACCTTCCGCGCTGGGAACCACTTTGCTGAGGTTCCGCGCGGTGAGAATGCTTGCGCCCATGGAGAATCCGATGCGAATGTGGTTTTTGAGTGCTGGCCTGGCCTTGATGTGCATGGCCCAGAACGCAGCGGCGGGTACAGTCCTGATCGTTGGCGATAGTATCAGTGCCGGTTTCGGCCTGGATACCAGCAAAGGGTGGGTCGCATTGCTGCAGCAACGGCTCAAGAAGGAAGGTTTCGACGATAAAGTGGTCAATGCCTCCATCAGCGGCGACACCAGTGCCGGAGGCCTCGCGCGCCTGCCGGCGGCGCTCGCAGCGCATAAGCCGGACGTGGTGGTGATCGAATTGGGTGGTAACGACGGCTTGCGCGGGCAGCCGCCGGCGCAATTGCAACAAAATCTTGCGTCGATGATCGAGCAGTCCCAGGCCAGCGGTGCGAAGGTACTGTTGCTGGGCATGCAGATTCCGCCCAATTACGGGAAGCGCTATGTCGATGCATTCGCCAAGGTATTCAATGACGTCGCAACGGCTAAAAAGGTGCCGTTGGTGCCATTTTTCCTGGAGGGTATCGGTGGCAACCCGGCGTTGATGCAGGCTGATGGACTGCACCCGGCTGTCGGCGCCCAGGGCAAATTGCTGGAAAATGTCTGGCCGACGCTAAAACCGCTGCTATGACGCTTTTCTACCGGCAGGCTTTCGGCTAAGGTGGCGCCCCCCCGATCTGGAGCCCCCGATGTCGCGTCCTGCCTGGTCCCTGTTTAACTACCAACTGATCGAGCCGGACGAGCAGCTGGATCTGTTCGCCTGCCAGGAAGTGCGGGTGCATCTGGTTACGCGTCAATTGGAACTGGGTGGCTCCATCGACCGCACCCTGTGCGGTACGTTATTGCCGGCGCAGCCGCGTTGGTCCCTGGTCGACCGTTCGATCTTCCAGGACCAGCGCCTGTGCCCTTTGTGCCGGGCGATCCTGGAGTCGCAGAAGCGTGGCACGCCGCCAATCTGGCCCGAGTTGCGTTTCGAGTTGTAGGGGGCAGCTAGAAGTCCGCTTCACGTATACAATCGATTTTTACCTACCCGTCGTTCTGCGAAGGATTTTCCGGATGTTGTCGCGCCTTTCCGTCGTCACCTGCTGCCTGTCTCTTGCTGCCTTGTGTGCGGCCGGTCCTGCCGCCGCCTTGCAGTTGCCCCTGCCACCACCCGGCGAAGACATCGTCGGGCAGGTCCAGGTGATCAAGGCCAAGTACGAAGACACCTTTGCCGACCTGGGTACCACCTACGACCTGGGCTATTCGGAAATGGTCGCGGCCAATCCGGGCGTCGATGCCTGGTTGCCGGGGGCGGGGACCGAGATCGTCCTGCCGACGCGCTTCATCCTGCCGCCGGGCCCCCGTGAGGGCATCGTTATCAACCTGGCGGAATACCGGCTCTACTACTTCCCCAAGGGGCAGGACGTGGTCTACACCTTCCCGCTTGGGATTGGTCGTGAAGGCTGGGGCTCGCCCATTGCGCACACCAGCATCATCGCCAAGACGCCGAACCCGACATGGACGCCGCCGGCCTCGATCAAGGCCGAGCACGCCGCCAACGGCGACCCGTTGCCCAATGTGGTGCCGGCCGGCCCGGACAACCCCCTGGGGCCGTTCAAGTTCACCCTGGGAACGCCGGGTTACCTCATCCACGGTTCCAACATGAAGTTCGGCATCGGCACCCGTACCAGCCACGGCTGCTTCCGCATGTTCAACAACAACGTGCTGGAAATGGCCGGCATGGTCCCGGTGGGGACGTCGGTGCGCATCATCAACGATGCCTACAAGTTCGGCAGCAGCGGCGGCAAGGTCTATCTCGAGGCGCATACGCCCTTGAACGACGATGGCACGCCGTCGGTGGTCGACAAGCACACGGCAGTGATCAACGCCTTGCTCAAGCGTGAAGACCTGGCCAATAACCTGCGGGTGAACTGGGATCAGGTGCGTGATGTGGTCGCGGCCGAAGATGGCCTGCCCACCGAGATCGGTGTGCCAGGTGCTGCACCGATAGCTTCCAGCGCGCCGATCGACCTGCAGCAATAAGCGTCCGGTCCGCTGCTGAGCCCGCCACGGCCTTGCGCTGCGGCGGGCTTTTTATTGCGCGGGGTTCTGGTCCGAATCGCAGGCAATAAAAAAGCCGATCCAAGAATGGATCGGCTTGATAACAATCCCGAGGGATTATTACTTGCGGCTAGCTTTTTCAAGCATACGCAGAGCGCGCTCGTTAGCTTCGTCAGCAGTCTGTTGTGCTTTTTGAGCAGCAGCCAGAGCTTCATCAGCTTTACGGTAGGCTTCGTCTGCACGGGCCTGGGAGCGAGCTGCTGCGTCTTCAGTTGCAGTCAGACGAGCTTCGGTTTCTTTGGAGACGCTGCTGCAACCGGTAGCCAGAACTGCGGCCAGAGCCAGAGCAGAGAATTTCAGAACGTTGTTCATCGTGTTCCCCTTCAAGGACTTTCTATTAAATGGCTACTTTCTCAGAGTGAGCTAATAGCCGGCGTACATACTACCCATTACTTGTAGTAAGTAAACTGACGTAGCGCAAGAAGCAAAAAAAATTCTTGTACCGAATCTATTTTGGCTAACCTTTTTGAGGTTTGTATAAAAACTGTCCAGTTTTTTTCATTCGGATGAAAATTGGATCCAGGCTGAAAGGGCCGGCCCGCATGTGCCGGGCCTGGCAACCAGATGAAAATTTATATATCCACGCCGACACTTTGGTTAGGCTTGAGGTTGCTTGCCCGAGCATCTTTTACGCATGTAGAGGTGACTTTAAGAGCGTCTGTTCGTCTCAAGGTTCAACTGCCGGCAATGTTCAGGCTTTCGGTCACCGGTTGATCGAGGCCCTTTCTATATCCGCCAGCGGCAGGGATGACGGGTACGCCTTGAGCAATTACAGGATTGGTGCCTATATTCCCTACGTGCTGGTTGTGAGCGCTCAAGGTTTTCTCGTTGTCGAAACCGGCACGGGGTGGCGTAGATGTTCCTTCGCCGGAAAAACATCGGTAAGGTAGGGGTCAGAATCCAAGACCCGCGAGGAGTAGTGATGAGCGAGGCGTTGTCCATCCACCATGACCAGGCTGGTCATCAGTTCGAGACCAATGTGGACGGTCATCGTGCCTATCTGACCTATATGGACCTCGGGAAGCAGACCCTGGACATCTATCGGACCTTCGTGCCCAACGCACTGCGCGGCCGTGGCATTGCAGCTGCGTTGACCGAGGAAGCGTTGAAGTTTGCCGAAGAGCAAGGCTACACGGTGATCCCGTCATGCTCCTATGTCGAACGCTACATGGAGCGCCACCAGCGCCATGCCGCGAAGCTATAACGCACAACATAAAATGCGCCATGAAAAACGCCGGGCTCAGCCCGGCGTTTTTGTGTGCGCATCCTTCAGGTACAGGTTCAGCTGCGTTTGCGTTTCGGCAATACGTCCTTGAGCTTGGCGTGCATGCTGCGCAGGGTGTTCTCGGTGGCGGACCAGTCGATGCAGGCATCGGTGATCGATACGCCGTACTGCAAGTCGGCCAGGTCCTTTGGAATCGCCTGGCAGCCCCAGTTCAGGTGGCTCTCGACCATCAGGCCGATAATCGACTGGTTGCCTTCGAGGATCTGGTTGGCGACGTTTTCCATCACCAGCGGCTGCAGGGCCGGATCCTTGTTGGAGTTGGCGTGGCTGCAGTCGACCATGATGTTCGGCTTGATCCTGGCCTTGTTCAGCGCCTGCTCGCAGAGCGCTACGCTGACCGAGTCATAGTTGGGCTTGCCATTGCCGCCGCGCAACACCACGTGACCGTAGGCATTGCCCTTGGTGGTGACGATGGAGACGCCCCCTTCCTGGTTGATACCCAGGAAACGGTGAGGACTGGAGACCGATTGCAGCGCGTTGATCGCCACGGTCAGGCCGCCGTCGGTGCCGTTCTTGAAGCCTACGGCCGAAGACAGGCCGGATGCCATTTCGCGGTGGGTCTGCGACTCGGTGGTGCGCGCGCCGATGGCCGACCAGCTGATCAGGTCCTGCAGGTACTGCGGGGAGATCGGGTCGAGGGCTTCGGTGGCGGTGGGCAGGCCCATTTCGGCCAGGTCCAGCAGCAATTTACGACCGATGTGCAAACCGTCCTGGATCTTGAACGAGTCGTCCAGGTACGGGTCGTTGATCAAGCCTTTCCAGCCCACGGTGGTACGCGGCTTCTCGAAATACACGCGCATCACCAGGTACAAGGTGTCGGACACTTCCGCCGCCAGCACTTTGAGGCGCTCGGCGTATTCGTGGGCAGCCTTGAGGTCGTGGATCGAGCAAGGCCCGATCACGACGAAGAGGCGGTGGTCGGTGCCATCGAGAATGTCACGGATGACTTCGCGGCCCTTGGTGACGGTCTGCAGGGCAGCGTCGCTCAGAGGGATTTCGCGCTTGAGCTGATCGGGTGTGATCAGGGTCTCGTTGGATTCGACGTTTAGGTCATTGATCGGTAAATCAGCCATCGTGTTACTCGCCAGGGTCACGGGTGCCGGCCGCCAGCCATCCCCGTGCGGCGGGCACAGCATGATTTGAATGCAGGGGGGAGGAACCTTAGCGCGTAACACGGGCCCGCGACAATGGGCAAAGCCCGCTTTAATCCAGCGCTGGCCGCACAAACGTCTCATGGGCGAACTCGCCGGCATGGCGCGCCACCCACTCACGAGCCAGGGCTTCGAGTTGCTGCGGGGTCGGCTCGGCATCTTCGTGCTGGCGGCAGTAGCGCTCTATCCGGCATGCTTGCTCACCCATTCGCGCCCCGAACAACGCGTGCTCATCGGTAAACGAAATGCCCACGCGGTAGCCGTTTTCCACCTTGCGACACCACGCCACATACCCCGGATAGCGGGCCGTGGCGCCCAGGGAGGGAATGTGCAGGTCAACGGCCGTGCCCTGGCGCCATGGGCGGGGCCAATTGCAGGCAACGCCGCCCAGGCCGATAGTGTGCAGGCGTTGGCGGGGGATGGCGGGAGAGGGGCGTTGGATTAACTCGACAGCGACATCATCAGGGTGAGGTAAAAAACGACCCATGTACACGGACTCCGAGCACCGTCCAGTTGACGGCGGTGGCAGCAGTATAGTGAAGGAACTGGAATTGACCGACCTGGATATTGACCAGCAATTGCTGGGATTGCCAGGTATTTCGCTGGTGGTGTTCACCAGCGTGGGGTGTTCCAGTTGCCGTTGGGCGCGCCAGCAGTTGCCGGGCTGGCGTTTGCCGGTGGACCGCGTGTGCTGGGTGGATGCCGGGCACAACGGCGGTGCGGTCGAACGCTACCAGATCTTTCATTTGCCGGCGTTGTTCGTGGTGTGCGAGGGTCAGTTCCTCGGGCAAATACAGACACGTCTTACGCTTTCTGACCTGACCGAAACCATTGACCAAGCACTTAGCCGCACTCCGGAGGAACTGCCATGACAGTACAGTCGCCACGTATCGGCATTATCGGCACCGGCGCCATTGGTGGCTTCTATGGAGTGATGCTGGCACGTGCTGGCTTCGACGTGCACTTCCTGCTGCGCAGCGAATATGCAGCGGTCAGCGAGCACGGCCTGCGCGTCAATAGCAGCGTGCATGGCAACCTGCACCTGAACCCGGTGCAAACCTACGCCCGTGCCGCCGACATGCCGCCGTGCGACTGGTTGCTGGTGGGCACCAAGTCCACCGGCAATGTCGAGCTGGCCCCGACCCTTGCCCAGGTCGCGGCGCCGGACGCCAAGGTGGTGTTGCTGCAAAACGGCCTGGATGTCGAAGACAGTCTGCGTGAACACCTGCCGCCATCCCTGCATCTACTGGGCGGGCTGTGCTACATCGGCGTACACCGCTCCGCGCCTGGCGTTGTCGAGCATCAGGCGTTGGGCCGGGTCAACCTGGGCTACCACAGCGGCACGGCCGCCAACGATGAGGCCCGCCAGAAGGCTATTGTCGAAGCCGGTGCCGCGTTGTTTCATAAGGCCGGCATCGAGTCCCAGGCCATGGCCAATGTGCATCAGGCCCGCTGGCACAAGCTGGTGTGGAACGTGCCTTACAATGGCCTCTCCGTACTGTTGGGAACGGGTACCACGGCAATGATGGCGGACGAATCCAGCCGCGAGCTGATCCAGGCGCTGATGGCCGAAGTGGTGCAGGGCGCCCATGCCTGCGGCCATGAAATCCCCGGCAGTTATGCCGAGCAGATGTTCGCCATGACGGAAACCATGGACGATTACCTGCCCAGCATGTACCACGACCATATACACAAACGCCCGCTGGAACTGGCGGCGATCTATGGGCGACCGCTTGCTGCCGCCAAGGCCGCGGGTTGCGAATTGCCACGAATGCAGGCGCTGTACCAGGCCTTGAGCTTTATTGATCGGCATAACCGCTGATTCGGGGGACGTACCATGGCAAAGGGATTGGGCGACAAACTGGTGCTGGCGATTTCCTCGCGGGCGCTGTTCGACCTGAGCGACAGCCACAAGGTCTACCTGGCCCAAGGGGTGGAGGCCTACCGTAAATACCAGATCGAACACGAGGAAGAGATCCTAGAGCCCGGTGACGCCTTTCCGCTGGTCAAGAAGCTGCTGAGCCTCAATGCCAGCCTGGGCCGTGCTCGGGTCGAGGTGGTACTGGTGTCGCGCAACAGTGCCGACACCGGCTTGCGCGTGTTCAATTCCATCCAGCATTACGGCCTGGATATTTCCCGCGCAGCCTTTGTCGGTGGGCGTAGTCCTTATCCCTATTTGGCGGCGTTTGGCTGTCACCTGTTTCTTTCCACCCATGCTGAAGATGTACGCAGTGCCCTCGATGCCGGCTTTGCCGCCGCGACGATTCTGTCGGGCGGTCCGCGCCGGGCGTCCAGCGAAGAGCTGCGGATCGCCTTTGACGGTGACGCGGTGCTGTTCTCCGATGAATCGGAGCGCGTGTACCAGGCCGGCGGGTTGGAGGCGTTCCAGGCCAGCGAGCGCGAGTCGGCACGCCAGCCTTTGCACGGTGGCCCCTTCAAGGGTTTCCTGGCGGCACTCAACTTGTTGCAGCGTGAGTTTCCAGACGAGGCCTGTCCGATCCGCACAGCCTTGGTCACCGCCCGTTCGGCGCCTTCCCACGAGCGGGTGATCCGGACCTTGCGTGAGTGGGACATCCGCCTGGATGAGTCACTGTTTCTCGGCGGCCTGGAGAAGTCCGCATTCCTGGAAGCGTTTGCCGCGGATGTGTTTTTCGATGACCAGGCCGGTCACTGCGAGAAAGCCAGGGAGGTGGTGGCCACCGGGCATGTGCCCCATGGCATCAGTAACGAGGTGAGGATTCAGGCCGAGACTTAGGGGCGCTGCTAAGCTCATTCAATCTCCTCCATCCTGGCCGTCCGGGAGGTTTTATGATTCGTTCGATGCTGTACGCCACGGACCTTGGTCTGTACGCGCCGTATGTGATGCAACATGCACTGGCGCTGGCGCGGACGTTCAAGGCTGACCTGGATGTGATTCATGTGGTCGAGCCCATCGGGTTGTTCGCCGAATCGGTGTTGCAGAGCTACCTTGATGAGAAGGCCTTGAGTGAATGGCAGAGCCAGGGGCTGAGCACTGTCATGGCGACCATCGAGCAACGGGTGCTGGACAGTTTTCGCGAAGAGTTGGGGGACGGGGGGCAAGACCTGGAACTGATTCGCTCGGTAAGGGTGATTCAGGGCGACCCGTGCGAAGTGATACTGGAGCAGTTGCGCAAATTGTCCGTCGACCTGTTGATCGTCGGCAGCCACAGCCATGCCACGGCGGCCGCCACACCGCTTGGGCGCACCGCCGCACGGGTGCTGCAGTTGTCTAGCGTGCCGGTTTACCTGGTGCCTGCGTTACAGCGTCGACGCAGTGATGACGTGTGATGGGTAAGAAACGATAAAAAGTTCTAGATTTATCCGTCAAACCTTTAATATAGTTATATACCGTCGCTGATACCCGTGGCGTCTATCTGCTTTGAGGGACACATATGAAGCTTCAACAACTGCGCTACATCTGGGAAGTGGCGCACCACGACCTCAACGTTTCCGCTACCGCTCAAAGCCTTTACACCTCCCAACCCGGTATCAGCAAGCAGATCCGCCTGCTCGAAGACGAGCTGGGCGTCGAAGTGTTCGCGCGCAGCGGCAAGCACCTCACCCGTGTCACTCCGGCCGGTGAACGCATCATCACCACCGCCGGCGAGATCCTGCGCAAAGTCGAGAGCATCAAGCAGATCGCCCAGGAATTCTCCAACGAGAAGAAAGGCACCTTGTCGATTGCCACGACCCACACCCAGGCGCGTTACGCATTGCCGCCGGTGATCCGCGATTTCATCAAGCAATACCCGGACGTGGCGCTGCACATGCATCAAGGCTCGCCGATGCAGATCGCCGAGATGGCCGCCGACGGCACCGTCGATTTCGCCATCGCCACCGAAGCCCTGGAGCTGTTCGGTGACCTGGTGATGATGCCGTGCTACCGCTGGAACCGTTGCGTCGTCGTGCCCCAGGGCCACCCATTGGCCAAGTTGCCGAAGCTGACCCTGGAAGCCCTGGCCGAATACCCGATCGTCACCTACGTCTTCGGTTTCACTGGCCGCTCCAAGCTCGACGAAGCCTTCAGCCATCGTGGCCTGACGCCGAAAGTGGTGTTCACCGCCGCCGACGCCGACGTCATCAAGACCTATGTGCGCCTGGGCCTGGGCGTGGGCATCGTCGCCAAGATGGCGGTCGATACCAACCTCGATAAAGACTTGGTGGTGCTGGATGCCAGCGAGCTGTTCGAGTCCAGTGTGACCAAGATCGGCTTCCGCCGTGGCACCTTCCTGCGGGGCTTCATGTGCGACTTCATCGAGAAGTTCGCCCCGCACCTGACCCGCGAAGTCATGGCCAAGGCGATCCAGTGCCACAACAAGCAGGAACTGGAAGAGCTGTTCGACGGCGTGGAATTGCCCGTCCATTAAGGGGGTTATTTGGCCTCGGTAACCGTAAAGTGTTGCCGGGCGCCTGCCACCAGAATCTCCACCTCATCCCCTTCGAACTTGCCCAGCAGGCTTTTGCCCAAGGGTGAACGCGGGGTGATGACGGTCACCGGTTGCCCGACCACGTCCACCTTCAAACCCGCCGCATCCGGTGCCAGGAACAGCCACTGCTGGCGGCCGTTCTCGTCTTCCAGGCCCAGCAATGTGCCGACTTCTATGCCACGTTGATCATCGTACGCACGCAGTGGCAGGTTCTGGCACAGCGCCAGCGCCTGCTTGATTTCCTCGACGCGCCTGGCTTGCCCGGCTGCCAGGTAAGACGCCTCCAGCCCGAGGGTGTCGTATTTGTTTTCGGCGATATTTTCTTCGTGGGTCGCGGTTTCGTAGGCGGTCTGCGCGGCGCGCTGGGCGATGTCGAGGTCGACGGTGAGTTTTTCCAGGATCAACTGGTGAACGGCGTGTTTGTTCATGGTCATCAATCGCAGAATTGCAGGACATTGGCCCGGGTCTTTTCATTCGGTGCGTTCTGGTCCTGCTGCAGCCAGAACTGGCATTTTGGGTTGGACAGGTTGCGTGCGTTATTGCGGGCCTGGTCCAGGGCCTGCTGTTGTTCCTGCTTCTGCAGGTTCTGTTGGTACTGCTCGAACATACGGTTCGGCGGCTCCGGCGCAACCGCTACAGGTTTGCCCAGTTGCTCAACGGCCTGGGCTACAGGCGCCAGGCTCTGCGGGAACAGATAGCGCGACGCCAGCCAGCTGGTCAGCGCAATGGCGATAAATCCCAGCCACAGCCCCAGGGCAATGGCGAGCGTGAGCTTGGGCAGCGACAACGAGCGATCGGACATGATGGCCTCCTGGCAGGCATTAACGGCATGGCGGCGATTGTCGCACAGCCACTGTGGAGAATAATCGCGATCAAGCCTTCTGCATCGGCGCATTTATGCGGACAATCGAGCCTTTGAGCGTTGGAGCCCGGAATGAAAGCCCGCTGGGATATTTTTTGCAGCGTCGTCGATAACTATGGCGACATCGGCGTGACCTGGCGCCTGGCCCGGCAATTGGTGGCGGAGCAGGGCTGCGAGGTGCGCTTGTGGGTCGACGACCTGCGCGCCTTCGAGCGTATGTGCCCCGAGATTGATGTGCGCCTGGACCAGCAATGGCAAGAGGGTGTCGATGTGCGCCATTGGCCGGCCGTGTGGTCGAGCGCACCGGCAGCCGATGTGGTGATCGCCGCCTTCGCCTGCCAGTTGCCGCCTGACTACATGGAAGCCATGGCCGCGCGTGAACGCACGCCGTTGTGGATGAACCTGGATTACCTCAGTGCCGAAGACTGGGTAGTGGGGTGCCATCGGTTGCCGTCGGTGAAGTTCAAGGGCGTGCAGAAGTACTTCTTTTTCCCAGGGTTCCGACCCGGTACGGGCGGGCTGTTACGCGAGGCCGGGTTGCTGGAACAGCGTCAGGCATTTCAGCAGGATGCCGCTGCACAGCGGCAATTCCTGCAAGGCTTGGGTGTGTTTCCGGCACCGGGTGCGCGGCTGATTTCGTTGTTCGCCTACGAAAACGCCGGGCTGGCCAGTTGGCTGGATGCACTCTCGACCGACGGGCACGCCACTCATCTCTTGGTGCCGGAAGGGCGCATCCTCGGTGATGTGCAGCATTGGCTCGGTGTCGAAAGCCTGGCGGTGGGGGACGTCCATCAGCGCGGCGCCCTGACCGTGCAGGTGCTGCCGTTTGTGCGCCAGGAGCAATATGACCGCCTGCTGTGGTGTTGCGACTTCAACGCCGTGCGCGGCGAAGACTCGTTCGTGCGCGCCCAATGGGCCGGGCGGCCGCTGCTGTGGCACATCTATCGCCAGGACGAAGACATCCACCTGGACAAGCTCGACGCCTTCCTGGACCTGTACACCGCCGCCCTGTCACCGGCCGCAAAGGCTGCCCTGGTCGAACTCTGGCAAGCCTGGAACACTGATGGCGATATGACACAGTCGTGGAAAATGCTGCTGGCGCACTGGCCTGAGTTAAGCCAGCACGCGCAGACGTGGTGTCTGGAACAAGGCTTGCAGGCCGATCTTGCGACGGCGCTGGTACAGTTTTATGAAAGTTGGATATGATACGCGACCTTGATTTTTGTAATCCCATCCAAATTTCGGATATACGCAATGAAAACTGGTAAAGAACTGAAACCCGGTACAGTGATCCGTCTCGAAAACGACCCTTGGCTGGTTCAGAAAGCTGAGTTCACCAAGTCTGGTCGTAACAGCGCAATCATGAAGACCAAGCTGAAGAACCTGCTGACCGGTTACAAGACCGAGATCGTCTACAGCGCCGATGACAAACTGGACGACGTGATCCTCGACCGCAAGGAAGCGACCCTGTCCTTCATCAGCGGCGACACCTACACGTTCATGGACACCACCGACTACACCATGTACGAGCTGAACGCTGAAGATATCGAAGCTGTTCTGCCGTTCATCGAAGAAGGCATGGAAGACGTCTGCGAAGCTATTTTCTTCGAAGAGCGCCTGGTTTCCGTAGAGCTGCCGACCACTATCGTGCGTAAGGTTGCCTACACCGAAGGTTCCGCTCGCGGTGACACTTCGGGCAAAGTGATGAAGCCTGCCAAGCTGAGCAACGGTACCGAACTGCAAGTAGCCGATTTCATCGAAATCGACGACCTGATCGAGATCGACACCCGCGAAGGTGGTTCGTACAAAGGTCGCGCCAAGAAGTAATTCCGGCCCCGCCGATACGAAAAAAGCCCGACCTTGCGTCGGGCTTTTTCGTGGGCGCTGCTTTTTTACTTCAGGTGTTGCTTGAGCTCGTCGGATGCCTGCAGCAAGGCCGAACGCACCGCTGGTACCTGGCTGACTACATTGAGCAAACCGTAGTCGTGGATCATGCCGTTATAGCGCACGGCGGTCACTGGAACCCCGGCCTGGTCCAGCTTGCGCGCATAGGCTTCGCCTTCGTCCCGCAACACGTCGGCACCGGCGGTCTGAATCAGCGCGGGCGGCAAGCCCTTGAGCTGATCCGCGGTCGCCCGCAGCGGCGAGGCGTAGATCTCGGCGCGCTGATTGGCGTCGGTGGTGTAGTTGTCCCAGAACCACTTCATCATGTTCCTGGTGAGGAAGTGCCCTTCGGCGTACTGGTTGTAGGACGCCGTCTCGAAGTTGGCATCGGTCACCGGCCATAACAGCAACTGGAACTTGATCGCAGGTGTGCCCTTGTCCTTGGCCATCAGGCTGACGACGGCTGCCATATTGCCGCCGACACTATTACCCGCGACCGCCAGGCGTTTGCCGTCGACGTTGATGTCCTTGCCATGCTCGGCGACCCACTTGGTTGCGCCGTAGGCCTGGTTGATCGCCACCGGATAGCGGGCTTCCGGTGAAGGCGTGTAGTTGACGAAGACCGCCACGGCCCCCGAACCCACCACCAGATCGCGCACCAGGCGCTCGTGAGTCGGGTAATCCCCCAACACCCAGCCGCCGCCGTGGAAGAACATGAACACCGGCAATGTGCCCTTGACCCCGGCTGGCCGCACGATGGTCAGGTCCAGTGGCTGGCCATCGACCTGAATGGTCTTCTGGCTCACGTCCGCCTTGGGCAGGGTCAACTTCACACCGGCCTGGGCACCCGTCAGTACGGCACGGGCTTGCGTGGGTGTCAGTTGTTCCATCGGTTTGCCGGTGCCGGCGTTCAACACATCCAGGAAGGCCTGGGTACTGTGTTCAACGTCGCCATTGGCGGCAAACGCGTGAGTGACGGACAGGGCGAGCAGGCTGCCGGTCAGCACTTTGGCAAATGTGTTCATGTTCTTCTCCAGTGACAGCGGCAGTGGTTAGACGGTTACGTGCAGGCGCACATCGACGTTGCCACGGGTGGCGTTGGAGTACGGGCAGACTTGGTGCGCGGCGTCGACCAGGCTTTGCGCATCGTCCTCGGCCAGGCCTGGCAGGCTGACGTGCAGGTCGATATCCAGGCCGAAACCGCCAGGGATCTGGCCGATGCCGACGTGGGCAGTGATCGAGGCATCATCCGGGATTTTGCGTTTGGTCTGGCTGGCGACGAATTTCAGGGCGCCGATAAAGCAGGCCGAGTAACCGGCAGCAAACAGTTGTTCCGGGTTGGTGGCCTGGCCGCCGGCGCCGCCCAATTCCTTGGGGGTGGAGAGTTTGACGTCGAGGATATTGTCGCTGGAAACAGCGCGACCATCACGGCCGCCGGTGGCGGTGGCTACTGCGGTATAGAGCGTTTGCATGGTGTCGTCCTCTTGGTTTTTAGCGCTAAAGTTTTGCGCGCTAAGTAGTTGGTGAGGTAAATGTATAGCGCTAATGTTTAGTGCGCAAGGTAAATGTATAAATATTTTTCAGTCGCTGCAAACCAATGTGGGAGGGGGCTTGCTCCCGATAGCGGTGTTTCAGTCAAAAGATTCGTCGACTGATAAACCGTTATCGGGAGCAAGCCCCCTCCCACCTGTTGAGTGTTTTGCCGTGTTCAGATCGCGTTCTGCAGGTTGCCCCGCAACGCAAGCAAGTCAGCCTGCAGCTTGCGCAATTGGTCCAGCTCCAAACCGCTGGCGCCGAGAATGCACTGTGGAATGCCCATGGCTTTTTCCTGCAAGGCGCGCCCGGCGCCGGTCAGTTCCACCACCACCACGCGCTCATCTTCACGGCTGCGGGTGCGGCTGAGCAGGCCTTCGGCTTCCAGGCGCTTGAGCAGGGGCGTCAGGGAGCCCGGGTCGGTCAGCAGGCGGCTGCTGATTTCTCCAACGGTCAAACCATCTTCTTCCCACAGCACCATCATGGCCAGATACTGCGGGTAGGTCAGGCCGAGGGCTTGCAGCAGCGGTTTGTAGACCTTGGTCATCAGCAGCGACGTGGAGTGCAGGGCGAAACACAGTTGGTTGTCCAGCAACAGGGATTCGCACGGGGCGGGATTTTTGCTCATGGTAGTGCCTCAAAAAAGCGTGTCTGCCTGGAATCTAGCGGGCAAATCTTTAATGCGCCAGATAATTCTGTCCGGGTGGTCAGACCAGTCCGCTTTGCAGTGCCAGATCCCAAGGCGGCACGGGGCTGAATCGGGACTTGAGGTATTCCAGCAGCAACCGGCTGCGCGCATTGGGCTGCTGTTCCAGGCGCAGTGCATAGATCCCGGTGGTCTCCGGGTTGGGCAGGCCGTCTTGGCAAAACAGCGGCAGTAACTCGCCGCGCACCAGGTACTCACTGGCCAGCCAGGTGGGGAGGTGGGCGATCCCCAGCCCGGCGAGAGCGCCCGATAACAACGCTTCAGCGTTGTTGGCGCTCATGCGGATGCGGCGCGGGCGATGCGTTGCACGTCGCCCGTCCAACTCGAAGCGCCACGCGAACATCGGCGCCAGACCGTCCCAGTCCAGGCCGTCATGCTCGCTCAATTCACGAGGGTGAGCCGGGGTGCCACGGCTTTTCAGGTAGGCCGGACTGGCGCAGGCGATGCGCACGATACTGGCCAGGGGCGTGGCGATCAGCCGTGTATCGACGATATGCCCGGCGCGCAGCACCAGGTCGACCTTGCCCAGATGCGCGCCCTGCATATCGACAAAGCTGTCGATCAGATGCAGGTGCACATCCAGCCCCGGGTACACATTCAGAAAGTCGGCGATCACGGGTGCCAGATGCCGTCGACCAAACGCTGCCGGTGCGTCCACGCGGATCAAGCCCTCGGGTGCATGGCTCAAGGAGACCGCTTCCGCCCGCGCCAGTTGCAGCTCGCTGACAATCCGTCGTGCCCGCTCGGCGAAGGCCAGGCCCGCCGGGGTCGGCACCACCGCGTGAGTGCTGCGCTGGAACAGGCGGCTGCCCACGGAGTTTTCCAGGCTGTCGATGCGCCGCGCCACCGCCGAGGGCGTCAGCGGATGGCGACGGGCTGCGGCAGAAAAGCTGCCGGTTTCCAGTACATCGAGAAACAGGCTTAGTTGATCGGTCAGCGTGTTGGGATTCATCGATGCGCGCTTATGCGAGATTGGCATAGCCATTGTGCGTTGCTGTGCGTTTCCGCGCCAGAGTCGACTGCGTAGCATGCAGGTCTTGAGAATGTGGAGTAGCGAGCGGTGTTGGATTTAGCGGTGTATCTGGTATTGGGCGTGGCCCTCGGCACGGTGGGTGGCCTGTTTGGTATTGGCGGTGGGCTGATTGCGATCCCGGTCCTCGGCGTATGGTTCGGCCTGGACCAACAACTTGCCCAAGGCACGGCGCTGGTGATGGTGGTGCCGAACGTGATGCTGGCCCTGTGGCGTTACCACCAGCGCAATCGCATCGAACTGCGCCACGCCCTGCCGTTGGGCATCATGGGCTTCAGCTTTGCCTGGCTCGGCTCGATCTGGGCCGTGGGGCTGGACGCAGGCGCCATGCGCATCGGCTTTATCGTGTTCCTGCTGACACTCGCGGCTTATAACCTGCTGCGCATGTTCACGCGCAATGCACCGCCGACGGCACACATGCGTTATGCCTGGCCCTGGCTTGGCGTGTTGGGCGCGGCGTCCGGCTCCATGGGCGGTTTGTTTGGGGTGGGCGGCGCGGTGGTGGCCACGCCGGTACTCACCAGTGTGTTCGGCACCACCCAGGTGGTCGCCCAGGGCTTGTCCCTGGCCTTGGCCCTGCCCAGTACCGGGGTGACCCTGGTCACCTATGCCTGGCACCACGAAGTGGACTGGCTGATCGGCATCCCCCTGGCCATCGGTGGCCTGCTCAGTATCAGTTGGGGCGTGAAAGTCGCCCACGCCCTGCCGGAAAGGCTGTTGCGCGGCCTGTTCTGCGGCTTCCTGGTGCTGTGTGCGGTAATGCTGACCTTTAAAGTCTGAAGCCTTCGAGGATGTACTCGGCCAGGCAATCGGTGATCGGTGAGGCCATCAGGGGGTTACGCAGCAAACGCAGGTTCATTGACGGCAAGGGCGGTAGCCCTTCCTCGCTGCCGAGTATGCGCAGGTCTGCAGTCACCAGGCTTTCCATGCTGACCATGGCCGCCAAGCCTGCGCTGACGACAGCCTGGATCGCCGCCCCATTGGTGCTGTGATAGGCGAGGCGATAACTGCGCTCAACCGAATCCAGTGCCCCCAGGGCCCACTGGGTGTAAAGGCAGTCAGCACCGGAAATCGCCAGGGGCAGGGCGTCGTGCTCGTCTACGCAAAAGCACGGTGCTGCGGCCCATACCATGCGTTCGGAACGCAACAGCTCCCCGACATCATTCCCGGGCTCTCGGCTGATCACGGTCAGGGCCAGGTCCCGGCGCTGCATCAGCACCGTGGACGCCTCGCAGTGCATCTCAATCTGGATCAGCGGGTATGCCTTGGAAAACCGTTGGAGAATCCCCGGCAGGAAGCGCATCACGTAGTCATCCGGTGTACCGATGCGTACCAGCCCCACCATATGCGGCTCGCGCAGGGTGTTGAACACTTCGCTGTGCAATTTCAGGATGCGCCGCGCATAGCCCAGCAGCACTTGGCCTTCGGGGGTAAGCCGCACTTGCCGGCCATCGCGCTCGAACAGTTTGCGCTGCAGCACGTCTTCTTCCAGGCGCTTCATCTGCATGCTCACCGCCGATTGGGTGCGGTTGACCCGTTCACCGGCGCGGGTGAAACCGCCCTGGTCGGCGATGGCGACGAAGGTGCGCAGTACCTCAGTGTCGATGCTCGGGTAGTCGGACAATTGATCAATCTCCGAGATGTATTGCATAAGAAACATTCGTTGGATTGATCTTAAGGCCAGGCACACACTCGCGTCATCCCCATTGGAGGGCGAGAAGATGAAAGGTCAAAGAGGCTTTGTGTTGATGGCAAAACGTCCGTTTTCCGGGCTGTTTCACAGGATTGCCCGTTGGCAGGCGCTGCATGGGGAGCGCCAGGTCCTGGCCAGCTTGAGCGATGATGCGCTCAAGGACATCGGGCTCAATCGCGGCGACGTTGAGCAGGATCGCCATCTGCATTTCTGGCAAGACCCGCTGCGAAAATGACCCCGGATGCAGTAGGGTGGTTGGCGAGCCCACATGGAGAACCTCATGGCCGCCGACCTGTCTTTTTCCCTCAAGCAAGCTCGGCGCATGGCGCTGGCGGCCCAGGGATTTTCCGGGCGCCAGGCGCCCGTACTGATAAAAGCTGCGCACATCAACCGCGTGATCGAGCGCTTGGGCGTGTTGCAGATTGACTCGGTCAATGCGCTGGTGCGCTCTCATTATTTGCCGCTGTTTTCCCGCCTGGGCGGTTACTCGCCGTTGATGCTTGAACAGGCGGCCTGGAGCCAGGGCCGGCGGCGTTCGCTGTTCGAGTACTGGGGGCACGAGGCCTCGTTGCTGCCGATGGCGTTGTATCCCTTGATGCGTTGGCGTATGGAGCGGGCGCAGCAGGGACGGGGCATCTATTCGCAGATGGCGCGCTTCGGTCGTGAGCAACAGGCCACCATCCAGCGTGTTTTGCAGACTGTCGAACAGCAGGGCGCGCTGGGCGCGGGCAGTTTGTCGACCCGCGAAGAGCGAGCCGGACCCTGGTGGGACTGGAGCGATGAAAAGCATGCGCTGGAGTGGCTGTTCGCCGCCGGCCTGGTTACCGTTGCCGGCAGGCGTGGCTTCGAGCGGCTGTATGACTTGCCCGAGCGCGTCATCCCTGCTGACATCCTCCAGCAGACGCCGTTGACCGAGGCCGAGGCCCAGCGTGGCCTGTTGCTGCACAGCGCCACCGCCTTGGGTGTAGGCACCGAAAAAGACCTGCGCGACTACTTCCGCCTTGACCCCGCCGACAGTCGCAGTCGCCTGGCGGAATTGATCGAGGACGGGCAATTGCAGGTGTGCCAGGTGCAAGGCTGGAAGCAGGCAGCATACTGCCTGCCCGAGCCCAAAGTGCCACGCAAGGTGTCGGCCAGCGCCCTGCTGTCGCCCTTCGACTCACTGGTCTGGGAGCGCAGCCGCACCGAGCGCCTGTTCGATTTCCGCTACCGCCTGGAGATCTACACCCCGCAACACAAACGGGTGTACGGCTACTACGTGCTGCCGTTTTTGCACAACGAGCGGATCGCTGCACGTATCGACCTGCGGGCCGAACGCGCCAACGGGCGCCTGGCCGTGCATGGGGTGCACGAAGAGGAGCCCGGGCTGGATGATGAGGGGATGCAGGCGCTGGCCCTGAACCTGCGGCAAATGGCCGACTGGCTGGGGCTGGAACAGGTCCAGCTCAATTGCCAGCGGCCGAGTGCCGACCGGTTGCGGTTAGCCATGCTGCACGTGTAGGAGGGAGGTACTTTCGTGGCGAGCGGGCTTGCCACTACAAGCCCTATTTTCCAAACGTCTGCTAGCGTTTGACCTGCTTCAAGGTCTCGGCAATCAGGAACGCCAACTCCAGCGACTGATCGGCGTTCATCCGTGGGTCGCAGTGGGTGTGGTAGCGGTCCGACAGGCCGTCTTCGGTGATCGGACGCGCGCCGCCGATGCACTCGGTGACGTTCTGCCCGGTCATCTCGATATGAATCCCGCCGGCATAGGTGCCCTCGGCCTGGTGGACCTGGAAGAACTCCTTGACCTCGCCGAGGATCTGCGCAAAGTCGCGGGTCTTGTAGCCGCTGCTGGCCTTGATGGTGTTGCCGTGCATCGGGTCGGAGCTCCACAGCACCTGCTTGCCTTCGCGCTGCACCGCGCGAATCAGCTTGGGCAGGTGGTCGCCGACTTTGCCTGCGCCCATGCGCGCGATCAGGTTGAGGCGGCCGGGGTCGTTGTCGGGGTTAAGGATGTCGATCAGGCGGATCAGGTCATCGGGGTTCATGCTCGGGCCGACTTTGACGCCGATCGGGTTGTTCACCCCGCGCAGGAATTCGACATGGGCGCCATCCAACTGACGGGTGCGGTCGCCGATCCACAGCATGTGGGCCGAGCAGTCGTAGTAGTCGTTGGTCAGGCTGTCGCGGCGCACGAAGGCTTGTTCGTAGTTGAGCAGCAGCGCTTCATGGGCGGTGAAAAAGCTGGTTTCGCGCAACTGCGGGGAGCTGTCCATGCCGCAGGCGCGCATGAAGGCCAGGGTTTCGTCGATGCGATCGGCCAACTGGCTGTATTTCTCGGCCAGGGCGGAGTTGGCGATAAAGTCCAGGTTCCACTTGTGCACCTGGTGCAGGTCGGCAAAGCCGCCCTGGGCAAAGGCGCGCAGTAGGTTGAGGGTGGCGGTGGACTGGTGGTAGGACTGCAGCAGGCGGTCCGGGTCCGGCACGCGGCTTTTTTCGTCGAAGCCGATGCCGTTGACGATGTCGCCACGGTAGGCGGGCAGGGTGATGCCGTCGAGGGTCTCATCGTTGGCCGAGCGCGGCTTGGCGAACTGGCCGGCCATGCGCCCGACTTTCACCACCGGGCAGCCGGCGGCGAAGGTCATCACGATTGCCATCTGCAGCAGTACCTTGAAGGTGTCGCGGATTTTTGCGGCGGAGAACTCGGCAAAGCTCTCGGCGCAGTCGCCACCTTGCAGCAGGAACGCGCGACCCTGGGTCACCTCGGCAAACTGACGGCGCAACTCGCGGGCTTCCCCGGCAAACACCAGTGGCGGATAGCTGGCCAGGCTCTGCTCTACTTGCAACAAGTGCGCAGCGTCCGGGTACTGGGGTTGTTGCTGGATTGGCAGGGCGCGCCAGCTGTCGGGGCTCCAGGGTTGGCTCATCATGAACTCGATTGGGTGGTTGACGGTCGGGCGCCAATGTTATCAGCAATTAGTGCGTGACCTGTTGCCGCCGGTTGGCCGACAATCGCGCCTTTGCCGTGGGGTAGACCCTTTAGGAGTAGTGATGAGCGAGGAGCGTGTCGAGCGCCTGCTGGCCGAAGTCCATGATGATTTCGGCATGATTCGTGTACTCGAGGTGGCCGATTACCGATTTCTCGAGTTTGGCGACGCCATCGAGCAAAGCTGCGTGTTCACCGCTGACCCGAGCTGGCTGGAGTACGACTACACCCGCGCGATGCTGATCGGCGCGTTGTGCCATGAGCAGCCGGAGAGCGCACTGTTCCTCGGCCTGGGAGCTGGCACCTTGACACAGGCGTGCCTCAAGTTCCTGCCGCTGGAGGATGTCGAAGCCATCGAGCTGCGCCCCGATGTGCCGCGCCTGGCCATCGAATACCTGGGGCTGGATGATGATCCGCGCCTGTATATCCGCATCGGCGACGCCTTGGAACTGTTGGAGAGCGCTGAATCGGCGGACCTGATTTTCGTCGACCTCTACACGGATGTCGGTCCCGGCGTCGGACACCTGGCCTGGACCTTCCTGGAAAATTGCCAGAAGAAACTCAACCCCGGCGGTTGGCTGGTGATCAACCAGTGGGCGACCGATGATGGCAAACCCTTGGGCGCGGCGTTGCTGCGTGGTTTGTACCACCGGCATTATTGGGAACTGCCGGTGAAGGAGGGCAATGTGATCCTGTTGGTGCCTTCGGAGCTGGACCAGGCGCTGGATCTGGATGCGCTTTCTACTCGGGCTGAGTTGCTGGCGCCGCGTCTGGGTTATTCGTTGCAGCCGTTGATCAAGGCGATTCGGCCGGCTACATAAGCTAGATGCCCTTGAACACCCCCGGCCGCTTCTCGACCATCGCCCGCACGCCTTCCTTGGCATCCTCGCTGTTCAGCAATTTATCCACCATCGGCGGTAGCGCGGCGGCGGCAACGGTTTCGCCTTCCATGTGTGCCAGGCGGGCCGACATCAAGGTGGCCTGGACGCCAAGCGGCGCCTGGCGCGCGATGCGGCTGGCGAGTTCGATGGCGCGGGGCAGCAGGTCTTCACTGGCCATGACTTCCTGCACCAGCCCCAGGCGCAGGGCTTCATGGGCGTCGAACTCATCGCCGGTGAGCAGCCAGCGCATGGCGTTGCCCCAGCCGGCGATCTGATGAAAGCGCAATGTCGCGCCTCCAAACGGAAAGATCCCACGTTGCACTTCCATCTGCGCAAAGCGGGTATTGCTCGCGCACAGGTTGATATCCGCCGCGAGCATCAACTCGATACCGATGGTCAGGCAGTAGCCCTGGGCCGCGACGATCACCGGTTTGCTGACCCTGGGGCCGGCGAAAACGCCCCAGGGATCGCAACCGCCCAGGGGCGGTTGCCAGCCTCCAGCCATCACGGCGCTGACATTGGCCAGGTCCAGGCCCGCGGTGAAGTGGTCGCCGTGGGCAAATACTACGGCCACCCGTGCTTCGTCATTTCGATCAAATTCGCCATAAGCCAGGCTCAGTTCATTGAGCAAGTCCAGGTCAAAGGCGTTGCGCTTGGCGACCCGATCCAGGCCCAACAGCAGGACATGGCCCTGGAGTTCACGGCTGACGCGGCTGCTGCTGGCTTGATTCATCGGGTGTTCCCTCGGGCGCAATGTAAGGGTTTCAGACCAAAGGGTCTCGATGCAAGGTGAACCGTTTAAGCGTCATGACCAACAGGGCCGGGCCTTTGAAAAATAGACCCTGCCGCGCTTATCTGCAAAGACTGTGATGCAGCGCCGTTTATCGGCGCCTGGCGATAAAAAAAGCTCCCTTTTTCAGGTATTTCCGGTATAGTGCGCGCCGGCCTTTAACCGGGCCGCGTTTAGGTAGCGCAATTCCCCGAAGTCAGCTTCGGCTGCACGTCCGCACAGCGGACTCTCCCTTGACGAATCTTTTTCATTCATTCGTTTTCGCAAATCCCCGCCGACAAAGCAGCCAGGGCGACTCTTGAGTCTCAACACGGCATGCGCAGCTTTGGAGCATGGGTCTTTGCGGATGCACTTAGAGGCAGACCCATGACCCAGGAAACCGGCGGCTTCGCCGCTTTTAATCTTAACCCGAACATTCTCGCTGCCGTCATCGCGACCGGCTACGAAGAACCTTCGGCGATTCAGCAGCAATCGATCCCGATCATCATGGCCGGCCAGGACATGATTGGCCAGGCGCAAACCGGTACCGGTAAAACCGCCGCGTTCGCCCTGCCTATCCTGCACTGCATCGATCCTGCCAAGCGCGAGCCGCAAGCCCTGATCCTGGCGCCAACGCGTGAGTTGGCGCTGCAAGTAGCAACCGCTTTTGAAACCTACGCCAAGCAAATGCCAGGCGTTACCGTTGTTGCCGTCTACGGCGGCGCGCCGATGGGCCCGCAACTGAAAGCCATCCGTAATGGCGCTCAGATCGTCGTGGCCACCCCGGGCCGTCTGTGCGACCACCTGCGTCGCGACGAGAAAGTCCTGTCGACCGTGAACCACCTGGTTCTGGACGAAGCCGACGAAATGTTGAAGCTGGGCTTCATGGATGACCTGGAAGTCATCTTCAAGGCACTGCCTCCGACCCGTCAGACCGTCCTGTTCTCGGCTACCCTGCCACAGTCGATCCGTGCCATTGCCGAACGCCACCTGCGCGATCCGCAACACGTGAAGATCCAGACCAAGACTCAGACCGTTACCGCGATCGAACAGGCTCACCTGTTGGTTCACGCTGACCAGAAGACCTCGGCTGTATTGAGCCTGCTGGAAGTCGAAGACTTCGACGCCCTGATCATGTTCGTGCGTACCAAGCAAGCGACCCTGGACCTGGCCAGTGCCCTGGAAGCCAAAGGCTACAAAGCCGCTGCGCTGAACGGTGACATTGCCCAGAACCAACGTGAGCGCGTGATCGACTCCCTCAAGGATGGCCGCTTGGACATCGTTGTGGCGACCGACGTAGCGGCTCGTGGTCTCGACGTTCCGCGTATCACCCACGTGTTCAACGTTGACATGCCTTACGATCCGGAATCCTACGTTCACCGTATCGGCCGTACCGGCCGTGCCGGTCGCGAAGGTCGTGCACTGCTGCTGGTGACGCCACGTGAGCGCCGCATGCTGCAAGTGATCGAGCGTGTAACCGGTCAGAAAGTTGCCGAAGTCCGCCTGCCGGATGCCCAGGCCGTTCTCGATGCCCGCATCAAGAAACTGACCAACAGCCTGTCGCCGCTGGTGGCTGACGCTGAATCGACCCACGGCGACCTGCTGGACCGCCTGACCGCCGATATCGGTTGCACCCCGCGTGCCCTGGCTGCAGCCCTGCTGCGCAAGGCTACCAATGGTCAGGCCCTGACCCTGGCAGCCATCGAGAAAGAGCGCCCACTGGTGCCGAACAACGCGCCACGCGGTGATCGTCCAGAGCGTACCGGCGACCGTCCGGACCGTGGTGATCGTGAGCGTCGCGCTCCGGTTCCATTGGCTGAAGGCCGTGCCCGTTGCCGTACCGCGCTGGGCGCACGTGATGGTATCGCTGCCAAGAACCTGCTGGGCGCTATCCTCAATGAGGGTGGCCTGGCACGTGAAGCCATCGGTCGCATCCAGGTCCGTGACAGCTTCTCCCTGGTGGAGCTGCCGGAAGACGGTCTGGAAAAACTGCTGACCAAGCTGAAAGACACCCGCGTTGCCGGCAAGCAATTGAAGCTGCGTCGCTACCGCGAAGATTGATCCGCCCTTGGGCTGATTGATCGCACATAAAAAATCCCCGACTGGTTCGGGGATTTTTTTTGTCCGCTGTTAACCGAAGCGGTAGATGTCCATACCCAGCGCGCCCATGGTGAACCCCTGGTGTGCAACGCTGAAGTCACCCCCGGCGCCGCGCGCAAAGTACAGCGGCAACAAATGTTCATCGCTGGGATGGCTGCGCACGGCGTGGGGCGCCTGGCGACGGTAATCATGCAAGGCCGCCTCGTCGTTGGTGGCGAGTGTCTCCACCACCCAGTCACGGAAGTCGCGTGCCCAAGGCTCGATACTCTCAGGTCCGGCCTGCCAGTTCAGCTCCCCCAGGTTATGGGTGATGCTGCCGGAGCCGATCAACAGCACGCCCCGTTCGCGCAAGCTGGCCAAGGCATGCCCGACGCGGGTTTGCAGGGTAGGGCCCATGTGACTGGGCAAGGAGACTTGCACCACTGGGATATCCGCTGCCGGGTACATCAGCGAGAGCGGCACCCAGGTGCCATGGTCAAAAGGGCGGCGCTCATCGATTCGCGCATTCAAGCCGTCGGCATGAAGCAGTTCGACAATTTCGCCGGCCAATTGCGGGTCGCCCGGTGCCGGGTACTGCACGGCGAACAGCTCCCGGGGGAAACCGCCGAAGTCGTGCCAGGTCTCGGGCGCAGCACTGCCGCTGACCAGCAGTTCCTGACTTTCCCAATGTGCCGACACCACCACAATTGCCTTCGGCCGCGGCAGTTCAGCGGCCAGGCGCTGCAGGGCGGGGCCGCTGGCGCCGGGTTGCAGGGCAAGCATGGGCGATCCGTGGGAGATAAACAGGCTGGGCAACATAAGGAAGGTCCTGAGGTTTAACATGGGCCCATCTTCAATCAGATCATTGATCTAAATCTAATATAAGTTTTAGCGCTTTTTGATCGAATTTTCGGAGGTGATTCCATGGAGCCCAAATTTTGGCAGGAGCGCTGGGCGCGCAATCAGATTGGCTTTCACCTGCCCGAGGTCAATCCTTACCTGCTGCGGTATTGGCCTGCGCTGGGCCTTGCCCAGGGCGCCAAGGTGCTGGTGCCGCTGTGTGGTAAAAGCCTGGACCTGATGTGGCTGGCCAGCAACGGCTATCACGTATTCGGCGTTGAACTGTCGGAGCAGGCGGTAGAAGCCTTTTTCAGCGAGCAGAGCCTGACGCCGCGCATCACTCGGCACGGCGTGTTCAAGGTGTACCAGGCTGATTTGATCGAAATATGGTGCGGCGATTTCTTTGCCTTGGACGCCGGGGCACTGGCTGACTGCACTGCGCTTTACGACCGTGCCGCACTGATCGCCCTGCCGCCGCTGATGCGCGCGCAGTACGCCGAGCAGTTGAACAGCCTGTTGCGGCCAGGCTGCCAGGGGCTGCTGATCACCCTGGACTACGACCAGACGCAAAAAGCCGGCCCGCCCTTTGCGGTGCCGGATGATGAGGTGAAGGTGCTGCTGGGTTTGCAGTGGAGCCTGGAGGTGCTCGAAGCCCAGGATATCCTGGGTGAGAGCTGGAAGTTCGTGCAGGACGGTGTCACGTGCCTTGAAGAGCGGGTTTATCGGCTCACCAAGGGGTAAAACCCGCGCACAAAAAAGGGGCGATCCAATCGCCCCTTTTGCATTACCGGGTATCAGCCCCGACGACGCAGCGCGTCGATACGCTCTTCCAGCGGCGGGTGGCTCATGAACATGCGAGCCAGGCCCTGCTTGACGCCGCCGTTGATGCCAAAGGCGGTCAGGCTGTCGGGCATATGCACCGGCAGGCCCTGTTCGGAGCGCAGGCGCTGCAGCGCACTGATCATTGCACTGGTGCCAGCCAGGCGCGCGCCGGCTTCGTCTGCACGGAACTCTCGTTTGCGCGAGAACCACATCACAATCGCGCTGGCCAGGAAGCCCAGTACCACTTCGGCAAAGATGGTCGCTACGAAGTAGGCGATCCCGCGGCCGCCTTCGTTCTTGAAGATCACCTTGTCGACAAAGTTGCCGATGATCCGCGCAAAGAACATCACGAAGGTGTTCACCACGCCCTGCACCAGCGCAAGGGTAATCATGTCGCCGTTGGCTACGTGGCCGATCTCGTGCGCGAGGACCGCCTTCACCTCATCGGGAGAGAATCGCTCGAGCAGCCCCTGGCTGACCGCCACGAGGGCGTCGTTCTTGTTCCAGCCCGTCGCAAAGGCGTTGGCCTCGTAAGCAGGGAAAATCCCGACCTCGGGCATTTTTATACCTGCTTCCTGAGACAACTGCTCCACGGTCTGCATCAGCCATTGTTCATGGCGGGTGCGTGGTTGAGTGATGACCTGGGTGCTGGTGCTCATCTTCGCCATCCACTTGGAGATGAACAGCGAGAACAGCGAACCGGCAAAACCAAAGACCGCACAGAAAATCAGCAGCTGATTGAGGTTCAGATCAACCCCGTTGGCCGCCATGAACCCGTTGAAGCCAAAAAGGCTCAGGGTGATGCTGGCAATCAGCACGACCGCCAGGTTGGTGGCCAAGAACAGCAGGATGCGCATCATGGTTGTAGAGTTCTCCTCATGCTTAATATGTCGCGTACTGCGGGGTATATAAGGTGCGGCTTGGGGTGATTCAACCGAGCGACTATTTCAAACTGTGTCCTACAGCCTGAATGTAGAGCCTTGAAGGGATTTTCCGATGATGAATTCTATCCGTGAAAAGCCACTTTTTGCGTTGCGGCCCCGTAACTACAAGGGCTTGTGGATGTAGAAACGCAAATGCAGTACGGGGAAAGTGCATAGCCAGAGAAGTGTTGCCAGATAATCGCTGTACGACCGAATGCCGGTCGTACAGCGCCATGCCGGTTACTGGCGATAGGACTTGAGGAAGTTGCCGATACGGCCAATGGCCATGTCCAGGTCATCCACGCGGGGCAGTGTCACCACTCGGAAGTGATCCGGCCACGGCCAGTTGAACGCCGTGCCCTGGACCACCAGCAGCTTTTCCGAGAGCAGCAGGTCGAGCACGAATTTCTCGTCGTTGAGGATCGGGCAGACCTTCGGGTCGATCCTCGGGAAGGCGTACAGCGCGCCCATGGGCTTGACGCAGCTCACGCCCGGGATTGCATTGAGCAGCTCCCAGGTACGGTTGCGCTGTTCCAGCAGGCGGCCCTGGGGCAGGATCAGGTCATTGATGCTCTGGTAGCCGCCGAGGGCGGTCTGGATTGCGTGCTGGCTCGGCACGTTGGCGCACAGGCGCATGTTGGCCAGCATGTCGATGCCTTCGATGTAGCTCTGGGCATTGTGCTTGGGCCCGGAAATCGCGATCCAGCCGGAGCGGAAGCCCGCCACGCGGTAGGACTTGGACAGGCCGTTGAAGGTCAGGCACAGCAGGTCCGGCGCCAGGGAACCGGTGCAGATATGCACCGCATCGTCGTAGAGGATCTTGTCGTAGATCTCGTCGGAGAACACCACCAGGTTGTGCTGGCGTGCCAGCTCGAGCATGCCCAGCAGCACTTCCCTGGAATACACGGCGCCGGTGGGGTTGTTCGGGTTGATGATCACCAGGGCCTTGGTGTTCGGCGTGATCTTGGCCTTGATGTCGGCCAGGTCCGGGAACCAGTCGGCGCCCTCGTCGCACAGGTAGTGCACCGGGTGGCCGCCGGCCAGGGTCACGGCAGCGGTCCACAGTGGGTAGTCCGGTGCCGGCACCAGCACTTCGTCGCCGTTGTTGAGCAGGGCCTGCATGGACATCACGATCAGCTCGGACACGCCATTGCCCAGGTAGATGTCTTCGATGCCGACGCCTTCGACCTGCTTCTGCTGGTAGTACTGCATCACGGCCTTGCGCGCGCTGAACAGGCCCTTGGAGTCGCTGTAGCCCTGGGCGGTGGGCAGGTTGCGGATCACATCCTGGAGGATTTCATCCGGCGCTTCGAAACCAAAGGGCGCCGGGTTGCCGATGTTCAGCTTGAGGATGCGATGGCCTTCCTCTTCCAGGCGCTTGGCGTGCTTGAGCACCGGGCCGCGAATGTCGTAGCAGACGTTGGCGAGCTTGTTCGATTTGCTGACCTGCATGGCGATGTGATCCTGAAAATGAACGATCCAGACGGTGTGGGCACTACCGTACTGTGAATGCTGCAAGGCCCGCACCCATAAATACGTTTGAATGCCGGTAGCGCGGGTGCCAGACTGGCGTTTTGAAGAGGCGCAATCATACGTGCCGCCTGATCCATGGAAAAGATACAGATCAGGCTTTTTCAGTTGCCGAGGTGTACCGATGGAAAAGTTGCAGAAAACCGTTGAAGAATGGAAGGCAATGCTCGATCCGGAGCAGTACAACGTGTGCCGTCTCAAGGGCACCGAGCGCCCTTTCAGCGGCAAGTACAATGAGACCCGGACCGATGGGGTGTATCACTGCATCTGCTGCAATGCGCCACTGTTCGATTCGACCACCAAGTTTGACTCCGGCTGCGGCTGGCCGAGTTTCTACGCGCCGATCGCCGACAGCGCAATGATCGAGATCCGTGACGTCAGCCACGGCATGATCCGCACCGAAGTCACCTGCGCCAAATGCGATGCGCATCTGGGCCATGTGTTCCCGGACGGTCCGCCGCCGACGGGGCTGCGGTATTGCATCAACTCGGTGTGCCTGGAGCTTGTTCCTCGTTAGATTGAACGGCGACGGGCCCCTCCAGGAGCGAGCAAGTTCGCTCCTGGAAAATGTTGATGAGGTGCCATCAGTGCGGTCAATTAAATTGCACACAATTGAATTGCCTACTATGTTTCATCCTCTTTCTTCCTTATCGAGGCACTGCCATGAGCAACAACCTGCTGAGCATCCCTTGCACCACCATCAAGGGTGAGCAAAAGACCTTGGCCGATTTCGCCGGCAAGGCCGTCCTCGTGGTCAACACCGCCAGCAAATGCGGCTTCACCCCGCAGTACAAGGGCCTGGAGCAACTCTGGCAGCAGTACAAGGACCAGGGCCTGGTGGTATTGGGCTTTCCTTGCAACCAGTTCGGCAAGCAGGAGCCCGGTGACGAAGGGGCGATTTCCGAATTCTGCGAGCTGAACTTCGGTGTCAGCTTCCCGTTGTTCAAGAAGATCGACGTCAATGGCAGCGATGCCCATCCACTGTTCGTGCAACTGAAAAAACAGGCGCCGGGCCTGCTGGGGTCCAAGGGCATCAAGTGGAACTTCACCAAGTTCCTCATCGGCCGCGACGGCCAGGTGGTCAAGCGCTTCGGTCCTGCCACCAAGCCGCAGGACTTGACCCAAGAGATCGAAGCCTTGCTCAAATGACCGACCTGCCCAGCGTGTCCCTGGCCCTGGACAACCAGCTGTGTTTCAAGCTCTACGCTGCGTCACGCGCTGTCACCCGCGCTTATAAGCCGATGCTCGACCAGTTGGGTCTGACCTACCCGCAATACGTGGTAATGCTGGTGTTGTGGGAGTGGCACGCCACGCCTGCACTGCAGCCGACGGTCAAGGCCCTGGGGGAGCGCCTGATGCTCGACTCGGGCACGCTGACGCCGCTGCTCAAGCGCCTTGAACAGCTTGAGTTAGTGACGCGTCGGCGCAGTGCCAGGGATGAGCGTGAAGTGCACTTGAGCCTGACCGAGGCCGGTGTGCAACTGCGGGACCAGGCCCATGGCCTGAAGACCCGCCTGTTGTGTGATCGCGGCATCGACCTGAATCAGGCCGATGCCTTGCGCGACGGTCTCGAACAGTTGCTTGCGCAGCTTAAAGACTTGTCGTCCCAGGCACCCACAAGTCCAGCAGGGCATTGAGTTCTTCGCGGCGGAATGGCTTGGCCAGGTAATCATTCATCCCCGCCGCACGGCAGCGCTCGCGCTCTTCGGACAGGGCATTGGCGGTCAACGCGACAATCGGCAGGTCCGGCCAGCGTCCGCTGCGCCGAATCTGCCGGCTGGCCTCATAGCCATCCATCACCGGCATGTTGCAGTCCATCAGCACCATATCGAAGCGCTGTTCTTCAAGAAACTTGAGCGCTTCGCCACCGTGGGCGGCCACGATCACTTCGCAGCCCAGTTTGCTGAGCATGCCCTTGGCCACCAGTTGGTTGACCGGGTTGTCCTCCACCAGCAGGATGCGCGCCCGATGTGCGAGCGGTGCGGCATCCACTTGGACGGGGTCAAGCACCAGGTGCGCGTCGGTGCGCAAGTTGCGTTGCAGGATCTGGTACAGCGCGTTGCGGCTCAAGGGGCGTGCCTGTTGGTGCAACGGCGCCAGTGCCGCCACTTCTTCGCTGGGCATGAAGTTGCCATAGGCGGTCACCAGCAGGATGGGCGCGGTAATGCCCGGCCGTATGCGGAACAGGCATTCCGGGCAGTCGGTAATCAGCAGATCGGGGGTTTGCCCGCTCAAATCGTCATCCATGGTGAAACAACGCAGGGACAGTCCCCAGCAGGGCAGCAGGGTCGTGAGCAACTCTGTCAGGCCGCTGCCGGCGTTGGTGATGGCGATGACCTCACCTTTGAGAGGCGCTGGCTGCACTGCGGGCAAATGGGCGGGCAGTGGCAGGTCTGCGCAGAACTGGCTGCCAAAGCCCACTTCCGAGCTGATACTCAAGCGCCCCTTCATCGCTTCGCACAGGTTGTGCGTCAGTGCCAGGCCCAGGCCCGTCCCGCCATACTGGCGAGTGATGCCGGCGCCGGCCTGGGTGAACGGTTGGAAGATTTTCACCTGCGCTTCCTGCGCAATACCGATGCCGGTATCGCAGACTTCAATGCGCACCCCGCCCTCGTGGGTACGCAGGCGCACATCAACCCGACCAAAGCGGGTGAACTTCAAGGCGTTGGAGAGCAAGTTACTGACAATCTGCCGCACACGGGTCGGGTCACCGAGCACCTGGGCCGGGAACTGCGGGTCGATCAGGCAGCTCAGCTCCACGCTCGGTGCGGCGTTCTGCGATAACAGGTTGGCGGTGTCTTCCACCAGTGCGCCCAGGTCGAAGGGGATGCGCTCCAGCTCCAACTGGCCGGCGTCGAACTTGGACAGGTCGAGAATATCGTTGAGCAGTTCCACCAGCACTTTGCCGGAGTCATGGGCGATAGACAGTTGCTGGCGTTGTTCGGCGTTCAACGGGCTGTCCAGCGACAGTGCGATCATGCCCAGCAGGCCGTTGAGCGGGGTGCGGATTTCGTGGCTCATGTTCGCCAGGAAGGCCGCCCGGGCCTGGGCCATGCCCAATGCATGCATCTTGGCGGCTTCCAGCTCATCGTTGGACTGGGTCAGCCGCTGGTTGCTGGCCTTGAGTTCAAGGGTGCGCGCAGACACGATATCTTCCAGTTGCCCCAGGTATTCCGTCAGTCGGTCCTCGGCGTGGCGGCGCTGCTGGATTTCGGTTTCCATGTTTTCGAATTGCTGGTTGGCGACGTCCACCAGCACCCCGATTTCATCGTGCTCATGTCCCGGCGGGCAGTCCAGGTGTGCCTGCTTGCGGGTGCTCAGCTCACGAATAATGCGCACCAGCGGTTGGGTCAGCATGACGTAGAACAGGCCCAGCAGAATCCCGGTCAGCAACAGGCTGCGTGCGAACCCGTTGAGCAGGGTGATCTCGGCGCGGCGCAGGAACCGGCTGCCAAAGGCGTAGGTGTCGACGTCCAGGCGCAGTACGCCAAGTGACTCGTTGGGCATGTGGCTCAGGAACAGTTGGTCTTCGAACTGGCGGTTGGCGCCAAACATGAAGTCACTGATAGGCCGGTAGGTGCTTTCCTTGCGTGGCCGGTCGACATCGGCCAGCACCACGCCATTGTTGTCGATCAACTGCGCGCGAATGATGGCGGGGGAGTGCAGCAGGCCCAGGGTCAGTTCCTGGGCCAGTTCGGCATCGATGTTGTAGGCGATACGTGACGCGGGGTTATGGCTGATTTCGATCAGCGAACGTATTTCGCGGTTGATGGATGCGTCTTCGCTGGCATAATCAATGCCGATTTGGATCAGGCTGAGCAAGGTTCCCAAGACGAAACCGACCAGCACCGTCAATCTGGCTTGTTTATAAGACAAGCGGTGGGCGAACTTGATATCCATTGAGTGTTGAACCACTTCACGTTTCCCTTCGCCCGGCAAGCATAGCTGAACATCCATACGCCCAGGCCTGCCCGGCATGAATCGTTTTTTACGCAGCCCCAAGCGGTCTGTCGCAGGGTTGCCAATACGCCATCTTTTGCAAGAACTTGCCAGAGGAATAATCGTGGATTCTCGATTGAGTGCCTTTCTGGAGCGAGCCGATGCCGTGCTCGCCCGCCTGGAACCCTTGTTGCCCGCGCCGCGCCAAACCATCGACTGGAACCAGTGCCTGGCGGCCCGCTGGCAGCGTGAGGGCCGCAGTGGCTTCCTATTGCCGCTGGACGTGAGCCTGGACATGCGCTTGTCCGACCTGATCGGCGTGGACAAGCAACGTGAAACCCTGGCGCGCAACACCCAGCAGTTCCTGGATGGCCTGCCTGCCAACCATGCGTTGCTGTGGGGGTCGCGGGGCACCGGTAAATCGTCCATGGTGCGCGCTTTGCTCGCTCAACACGCCAAGGCCGGTCTGCGCCTGATCGAAATCGAGCGTGACCACTTGGCCGACCTGCCGCGTGTGGTTGAGCAACTGCTCAAGTTGCCGCAACGTTTCATCCTGTTCTGCGACGACTTGTCGTTCGAAGCCGGCGAAGGCGACTATCGGGTACTCAAGAGCGTGCTGGATGGCTCCCTGGAACAGGCCCCTGAAAACGTGCTGCTGTATGCCACGTCCAACCGCCGCCACCTGGTGCCGGAAAACCAGAGCGACAACGATAACTGGAAGCGCGTGGACGGTGAGTTGCACCCGAGCGAGGCGGTGGAAGACAAGATTGCCTTGTCCGACCGCTTTGGCTTGTGGCTGTCGTTCTACCCGTTCACCCAGGAACATTTCCTGGACGTGGTCGAGCACTGGATCGGCGAGCTGGCGAACAAGGCGGGTTTGCAGTGGCAGCGTGATGAGGACCTCGACATTCTAGCCGTGCGCTGGGCCACCGGGCGCGGCAACCGCAACGGTCGTTGCGCGTATCAATTCGCCCGTTACTGGGTGGGTCTTAAATTGCTGGAGCGTCAACCATGATCGATTTACAACAAGCCGGCGCCGGCCTCGGTGGCTATGCCCTGCTGAGTGCCCAGCTGGAGTCGCTGCTGGCCGATGAGCGTGATTTCATCGCCAACAGCGCCCAGTTTTCGGCTTTCCTGTTCAGCCAGCTGGATGACCTGAACTGGGCGGGCTTTTACCTCAACCGCAATGAAGAGCTGGTGCTTGGCCCGTTCCAGGGGCAGATCGCCTGTGTGCGTATTCCGTTCGGCCGTGGGGTGTGCGGCGCGGCCGCAGCCTCGCGGCAAACCCAGCGAGTAGACGATGTGCACGCGTTCCCCGGGCATATCGCCTGTGACAGCGCGTCCAACAGCGAACTGGTGGTGCCACTGGTCAAGGACGGCACATTGATTGGTGTCCTTGACCTCGATAGCCCGTCGTTGGCCCGCTTTACCCCCCAGGATCAGGCCGGTATCGAACAGCTGGCGGCGATTTTCCTGCGTTTGACCGACTGCTGATCGAAATAGGGGGCGCAGCCCCGCCCCTTATCGGCCATCCAGTTCGTCAAGCCGCACTTGCAGCATCCTCTCCAACTCCAGCATCAGCTTCTCCAGGGACTTTACACCTGCTTCGATCAGGGGCCGATCATCGCCCCGGGCACAGGCCTGTTCGACGGCTTCGCATTGCGAGGCCAGCGCAGAGGCTTGAACGATGCGCGCGGCCCCCTTGATCTTGTGAGCCTGTTCGATGATCTCTTCGGGCAAGGCCTGCGCAGCGATCAGTGCAACCAACTCCTGGCGATCCTGGCGACTGCTGCTCAGCAACTCCTCCAGCAAGAGGCGGCTCATGTGCGGATCGCCACCGGTGAGGGCCTCGAAGTTGCCGATGTCCAGGGTCATGCCGCTGGGTTGAGGACTGATCTTCGCCAGTTGCAGCTCCAGCGCCGTAAGGTTGATGGGTTTGAACAGGCAGTCATTCATGCCCGCCTGCGCACAGCGTTGTTTCTCTTCGGGCTGGGCATTGGCGGTAAAACCCAGTACCACGCAAGGCGTCAGTTGTTCGCGCTCCTCGTATTCGCGGATCGAACGACTCAGTTCGTAGCCGTTCATGATCGGCATGTTGCAATCGGCGATCACCAGGTCAAAGTGCTCCTGGCGCCAGGCCTGGAAGCCGGAGGCGCCGTTCTGGGCGGCGGTGTACTGATGGCCCAGGTAGCCGAGCTGCTGGCACATCAACAGGCGATTCGCCGGATGATCGTCCACCACCAGCACATTGAGCACCGGCACGTTCGAGGTCTCGGCGGGCTTGAGTTCTTCGGCCACCTGCAGCGCCTGCAGGCGATTCATCTTCAGGCTCACATGCACCTGGGTGCCCACCATGGGCACGCTGCTCAGACTCAGTTGCCCGCCCATCATCGCGCACAGGCTGCGACAGATCACCAGCCCGAGACCCGCACCGCTCCTGGCCAGCTGTCCTGAGTTGTCCGCCTGGGCAAAGGGTTCGAACAGGCGCATCTGGTCGTCCCGGCTGATACCGATGCCGGTGTCTTCCACCACCAGTTTCATCTCGACCTGCTGCGGCAGTTCGGTGGCCGATACTTCCACCTTGATCTTTACCTGGCCACGTTCGGTGAACTTGATGGCGTTGCTGATCAGGTTGGACAGCACCTGCTTGAAGCGCAGCGGGTCGATCAGCACTTCGGTGTGTTCCAGATCAGGCGTGAACTCCAGCAACAGGCTAAGGGTCTTCTGGCGCGCCAGGCCGTCGAAGACACGCACCACCGACTCGATCACCTCCCTCAGGTTGACGCGTTCCGGTGCCAGGCTGAGGCGCCCGGATTCAATCCGCGCGATGTCCAGGATGTCGCCGATAAGCTCCAGCAGATCCTTGGCCGAGTTGTAGGCGACTTCGATGGCCGGGCGGTCGAGGTGGCCCTGGTCCGCCCGCTTGAGGGTCAGCTCGAGCATGCCGATCACCGCGTTCATCGGCGTGCGGATTTCGTGGCTCATGGTGGCGAGGAACGTGCTCTTGGCCCGATTGGCTTCGTCGGCTCGTTCCTTGGCGGTGCGGAGTTCGTCGAACAACTGGCGTCGTTCACTGATATCGATCCAGCCACCGATGATGCCCTGGACTTCACCGACGGAGTCGCGGTACGGCAGGATCCAGTGGTAGATCGTCAGTTTTTTTCCGCGAATATGCAGGGTACGGTCCAGGATCAGCGGGTTGCCCTCGGCCACCACGCGCTGATAGTCGGCATGGTATTGCGCCGCCTCGACTGCGAGGGCTGTGCTGATCTGGACCGCGCTTTTACCTATCACATCCTCGCGCTTGACGTCGAACGCCTGCAGGTAACTGTCGTTGCAGGTCTGCAGCAGCCCCTTGTTGTCACGCACGTAGATCGGGTGCGGGGTTTCATTGACCAGGGCGCGCATGAACTCGAACTGATCATTGAGGGCGCGCTCGGCCATTTTCCGGTGCTTGATCTGGCGGCGCATGTACGCGTTCCAGCTCAGGGAAATCAGCAGCAGCAGGCCGGTCCCGATGACGATGCGCGCAATCAGTTGGTGATAGTCGCGCCAGTAACTGTCCGAGGCGGCGGTATAACCGCGCCAACGACTGTTGATCACGCCCAGTTCGTCCGGGGCGATGCTGAGCAACGCCTTGTCGAGAATCGAGCTGAGTTCGGTGGCGCTGCGGGATGTCGCCAGCCCGAAGGTGGCCGGCATCGTGCCAATGCTGAAGCTGATTTGGATCTTGTCCTGGAGTATCTGCGAGGACAGGAAGTAATTGGCGACCACCAGGGTATTCACCGCGCCCTCTACATGGCCTTGTACCAGCAGTTCGGCTGACTTGAACGTGTCGCCGGTATCTACCAGCTGAATCTTTGGGAAGTGCTCACGCAGGAATTTTTTCAGCGGACTGCCCTGCGTGATCGCCAGACGCTTGCCCTCCATTTCCTCCAGGCCCGTAGGGGCCTGGCCGTCCTTGCGTGTCAGCATCACGTAGGAGTTTTCCAGGTAGGGACGACTGAAGTTCAGTTGGGCTTCTCGCTCGACGCTGGGGATGATTGCGCCGACGATGTCCGCTTTGCCGCTCTCTACATGCTCGATCATGGTGTTCACATCACGCCCGCGCTGGATCTCGAAGCGCAGCCCGGTGCGTAGGCGAATCAGTTCCAGCAGGTCGGCGGTAATGCCGCGAAAATTGCCATCGGCGTCGAAGAAGGTCAGCGGCGCGAAAGTGGGGTTCACGATCACTTTGACGACCGGGTTTTCCCTCAGCCAACGTTCTTCGCGAAGGGTCAGTTGCAGCTTTTGGTCGGTCAGGAGGATGTCGCTGCCGGCACTCCAGCGTTTGGCAATCGTTTCCCGTTCGGCAACGGGCACGGCCCTCAGGACGGCGTCGACGATGCTCAACAGCGTCTGCTGTTCCTGGGGCATGGCAAAGCTGAATCCATAGGCTTCATGTTTGCCGAAGTTCGCCATGCGAATGTTTTTCAGGTAACCCTTGTTGATCATGTAGTGGGTGGAAATGGTATCGCCGAGAAAGACGTCTGCCTGGTCGAAGGCCACTGCATTCAAGGCGTTTTGATAAGAAGGGTAGGCACGGATGATTGCCTTGGGGTACAGCCTTTCCACTTCGTGCAGTGGCAGATAGTGATAGACCAGTGCCAGGCGCATTCCGGCCAGCCCATCAGCCAGGCTGCGGGTTTCGCCTTCGCGGGTCACCAGCACTGGCCGGTCCACGGCGTACGGCTCCGACAGGGACAGGTTGGGATTTGCCGCTTCAAAGCTGTTGGAGGAACCCAGTAAATCGATTTCACCCGCTTCGAGGGCATGAATGGCGGCCTCTCGAGAGGTGTAGCGCAACACTTTTACCGGCACGTCCAGCGCCATTGCCAGCAAGCCGGCGTAGTCGGCGGTGAGACCCTCATAGTCACGCCCGCTGGAGGTGAGGTCAAAAGGCGGGTAGTCAGGAAACGCCGCGCCCAGTACCAGTTCGCGTTTGTTCTGGAGCCATTGGCGCTGGGCCTTGTTCAGGTAGGGTTCCAGCTGCACGGAGCTCGCACGACTCAAAAGGTTGAAATGCTCCGGGCTCGCTGGAGGGGTGGCTGGCACGGCGGTGCTGAAGCACAAACCGGCACTCAATATAATCAAATAGTCCTTTATACGCCTGGGCATCCGGTTTCTCACACTAGCGCGTTCCGTTTTGCCATCTCGATAAGTTCTACCAAGGACTTGGCTTGAAGTTTCTGCATCAGTCTCTTTTTATAAGTACTTACTGTTTTGTTGCTCAAGAACATACCTTTGGCTATTTCCTTGTTGGTGCGGCCTTGTGCAAAAAGTTGCAGTACCATCAACTCCCGATCGTTAACCGCCTTGAACAGTTCAAGTTCCTTGCAGGCCTCATCGTTGGGGTTCAGGGCTTGGCTGGGGAAGTAGTTATAACCGGACAGTACAGCGCGGATGGCGCTCATCAGCTCGCTCAGGTCACCTTCCTTGCACACGTAGCCATCGGCTCCCGAACGCATGCAACGCGTGGCAAACAGGGTGGGGGATTGAGCCGTCAGCACCAGGGTTTTCATCGACGCGTTCATGGCGTTGAATCGGCAAAGCACTTCCAGCCCGTCGAGTTTTGGAATGCTGATGTCCAGGATGATCAGGTCCGGCATGCATTCGCGGACCATTTGTATGGCGTCGCATCCGTTATCCGTTTCGCCGACTACTTTGAAGTTTTCTTCGTGTTCCAACAACATTCGTATGGCAAGTCTTATCACCGGATGGTCGTCAATAATAAAAACTGTATTCATGATCATATTCCATGCAAGTACAAATAAAGCGGGCACATTAGCTCAGAAGCCGATGGGTAAGCATGAACTTGGGGGGTGGCAGGTATAAAACAGGAAAGTTCCTACATTAAAAAAGGTAAAAGCCTACCTGTCTCTAAGGAGCTGTAACGCAAGAGGCCAAGGTTCCGCAGGGGCATGGGCCGAAGGAACATGGCATGGACTTTACGGTGGTTATGCGCGATTTTTCCGACCGGTCGATCTGTTTAAAGTCCTACATTTATAACGTGAGTAATGTATGGGTCAAATGTTCAAGCTCATCTTTATTCAACGGCTTTGGCAAGTAACCGAGCAAGGGCAGGCCACGTTTGAGGGCTTGGGTTTGCAACGCTGAAAGTTCTGCCTCGGGAAGTCCGCTGAGCAAGATGGCGGCCTTGATAAAGCATTGGCGACTGGCGATTTCAATCAATTCAAGCCCGGGCAGGTCGGGCAGGCACTGGTCACAGAGGATGATGTCGAAGGGCACTTCGGCCTGGGACATCAGACGGATCGCCTGTTCGGCGTTTTCGGCCGGGGCCAGGTGCTCGAAGCCGAAGCTTCTCAGCAGGCATTGGGTGGCGAGGAGTTGAAAGGGATGGTCCTCCACCAACAGGATCCGAAGGGGGTAACGGGGCATAGAAGGCACACGGTGAGTCAAGCGTCGATAGGGGGCACGTAGGAACTGTTCGCCAGACCTGCCCGGAGCGTGCGCGATTATTCTTCGGGTGCTTGTGCGAATTCGATCAGGCCGCTCTGTTCCCATCGTAGGCAGATTCTGTTCAGTGAACAGGCGGCGTGATCAGCCAGGTTATTGAGGGCTGGAGCGCCCGGTCATCTCCCGTGCCATCTCGGTGGCATAGCTGTCGGTCATGCCCGCGATGAAGTCGATCATGCGCAGGAACGACCTGTGCAGCGGCCACGCAGGATCCGGCGCGTTGTTGCCCAACAGGTCGAGAATGCGCCGGTTCTTGAACGACGGCGTGCGTCCGCCGTGCTGCTCCAGTGCCGCGCCGCAAAAGGCGTTCAACAGGATTTCCAGGGTGGTGTAGGCGCCGATCTCGTGGAGGGTCTTGCGCTTGTCCTGGAAGATTTTCTTGCGCGCCATGTCCTTGGCATCCAGCACGCAGCGTTTGGCGGGGCCGTGCATGTGTTCCACCAGGTCGCCGGGCAGGGTGCCGGCAAGCAAGGCCTCCTGTTGTTCGACGAAGGCGCGCGCCGCGGCGTTGGTCAAGTGCTCGATGGCCTTGCCGCGCAGGATCGCCAGCTTGCGTCGGCGCGAGTCCTGGGCGCCCAGTTGCCGGTAGGTTTGCGGCAGGTCGTCGCCCACCAGGTCGAGCAGCAGTGACTCGACTTCGGTGTACTCCAGCAGGTCCATTTCCAGGCCGTCCTCCAGGTCGATCAAGGCGTAGCAGATGTCGTCTGCCGCCTCCATCAGATAGACCAGGGGATGGCGAGCCCAGCGTTGTTCCTCGAGTTGCGGCAGGCCGAGCTTGCTGGCGATCTGTTCGAGGATCGCCAGTTCGCTCTGGTAGCAGCCGAACTTGTGTTTCTTGTAACCCAGGGAGTCTGCGTGGCGGGCGGTCCAGGGGTACTTGAGGTACGTGCCCAAGGTCGCGTAGGTCAGGCGCGTGCCGCCGTCGAACTGGTGGTATTCCAGTTGGGTCAGTACCCGGAAGCCTTGGGCATTGCCTTCGAAGTTGAGGAAGTCATTGCGCTCGGCGCTGCTCATGTCGTCCAGCCAGCCGCGCCCCGCTGCCTGCTGGAACCAGTGGCGGATGGCGTCTTCGCCGGAATGCCCGAACGGCGGGTTGCCGATGTCATGGGCCAGGCAGGCCGATTGCACCACCATGCCCAGGTCGCTCGGGTCACACCAGTCGGGCAGGGCGCTGCGCAGGGTTTCGCCCACGCGCATGCCGAGGGAGCGGCCTACGCAACTGACTTCCAGGGAGTGGGTCAGGCGTGTATGGATATGGTCGTTGCTGGACACCGGGTGCACTTGGGTCTTGCGGCCCAGGCGGCGAAACGCGCCGGAGAAGATAATGCGGTCATGGTCTTTGTGAAACGGGCTGCGGCCGAGTTCTTCCGGGCTGTGCAGGGGTTTTCCAAGGCGTTCGCGGGTAAGCAGGGTGGGCCAATCCAAGGCGGGTACTCTCCGTACGGTGAATGACCCGCCCAGCTTCCCGGTTCCGCCTTGGCGGGGCAAGCGAAAATCTACAGCCCGGCCGCGTCGATATCGATTAACAGCAAGCGCTGACCGTTATCGAAGAATTGTCCGGCGGTGAGGCAGTACTGGTTGGTGGTGGCGTCGCGGTAGGTCGAGGACAGCGTCAGGCGACGCTCCTCCCAACCTTCGGCCAGCAGGTGATAGAAGTACGGGCGCCATGACCAGTTGTGGCCCAGGTAGCGGCTGTCGGCTTGCCAGGCGTCCTGGCGCCATTCGAAGTTGGGGGTCAACTGGGTGCCATGCCGGTCGCATTGGTAAAAACGCAGCAGCCAGGGGAAGGCCGGCAGTTGGGGCAAGTGATCCAGCGGGGCTTGGGCCTGTGCCCAGGATTGCAGGATCTTCATCAGTTCGGTCAATTGCTGGCGCAGTTGCATGATGCGCCCGCGTTCGGCCAGCTTCTGCTGCACATACGCCGCGCGCAGTTGGTCAAAGCGCGGCACGAAGGCGTCGGTGGCGAACCAGTCCAATTGCGCCTGGGCAAACAGATAGCCCTGAACGTAGCGCGAACCGCATTCCAGGGCGAAGCTCAGCTGCGCCTCGGTTTCCACGCCTTCGGCAATGATCCAGCAGCCGGTCTTTTCCGCCATCTGCGCCAGCGCCCGCACGACGTCACTGCTCGGTCCGCCCCTGGCGGCTTGCTGGAACAGGCGCATGTCCAGCTTGAGGATGTCCGGCTGCAGCGCCAATACCCGGTCAAGCTGGGAATAGCCGGCGCCGAAATCATCGATGGCGATGCGCGCACCGGCCTCGCGATAACGTGCCACCACCTCGGCCAGGCGCTGGATGTCGCCGCCCAGTTCGGTGATCTCGAACACGATGCGCTGCGGGTCGACGCCATGGCTGTGGATCTGTTTGAGGCTAGGCAGCGCCTGGCCCGGGCGCAGTTGGTTGATCCAGCGCGGCGAGATATTCAGGCTGAGGAACCAGTCTTCGGGGGCTTCATGCAGGCGGCTTAACGCGTTGTCGCGAATCTGCCGGTCGAGACGGCGCAAGCTCGCGCCTGGCGTGCGTGGGTCGGCGAACAGCGGGCCAACGGACTGCAGGCGGCCATCAGCCTGGCGTAGACGCCCCAGGGCCTCGACGCCGGCAATGCGCCCGGTGGCGGTATCGATAAACGGTTGGAAGCAGGCGAGCGGTTGCCCGTCGATCACGGGGCCTCCTTAAAAACACTGGCGAAAAAAGACCCGGCCCTCGAAAACGAGGACCGGGCCATTCTGTTAGCAAGAATGCAGCCAGCAGGCTCAACCTTTGCGTGAATTGCCCTGCATGGCCAGTTTGATCAGCGGGATCAGGCCGGCACCGAGGCGCACCAGGCGCGTCACACTGCTGATACCGCCGCCCTTGGCGCCCTTGCCGGTGAAGAAACCGATCAGGGTTACAGCGGCCACGCCCCACAGCGGCGCGTGCTTGATGCCCAGCCCGCCCTGAAAGTTTTGGCCCAGGTTGCGCACCTTGTTCAGCGGCGCCATCAATTGCTGGGATTCGTGGCGTATCTCCTGGCGGTGCATTTCCATGCGCAGGCGGATCAAGGCCTTGCGCATTTCCCGGCGGGAGGTTTGCTGGATTTCATTCGAGCTCATGGCAGCAGGCGCTCCCGATCATTGGCCAGCTCTTCGAGGGTGGCGTGGAACGGCGTGGACTCATCGAACACCGCCGCTTTCAAGCGCACCCCGCAGAAGGCAGCGGCCAGGCTGTAGAACACGCAGAGGCAGATGATCCCGGTCAGGCGGTAGCCGGTGTCCCATACCAGGATCATCACCAGTGTCGACAACCCCACCAGCAACAACAGGGCAAACACCAGCGCCAGGCCGGCAAACAGCAGCAGGCTGACGGTACGGGCCTTCTGCTCCTGCAATTCGATGCCAAACAGTTCGACGTGGCTGTGCAGCAAGCCAAGAACGGCCGCGCCCAGGCGTCGTGAGGTGGTACCCGTGGACGAGCCAGTTTCGCCGATAGACATGATTAGCGCCTTGTGGCCAGCAGGCCGATCAGAAAGCCCACGCCGGCGGCAATGCCTACCGACTGCCAAGGGTTGGCCTGCACGTAGTCTTCGGTCGCGGTGACCGCCGCCTGGCCGCGTTCGCGCAGGGAGTCTTCGGTTTGCTTGAGGGTTTCGCGGGCCTGCAACAGCGTGTCATGAATCTTGGCGCGCAGCTCATCGGCCTGGTCGCCCGCAAGCACCTTGGTGTCGTCCAGCAGCCTTTCGGTGTCAGTCACCAGGGTTTGAAAATCCGCCATCAGTATTTCTTGAGCAGTCTTTGCAGTTCTTCTGGCCATGGTTATCTCCGTGATTGGCTGATCGGTACGTGTGGTTTCGAGTCACCGGTATCGGTGAAGGTTCAGTGCAATTGTCTGGTACAGCTTTTGCTTTGCCTTGGTGCGCACGCCCCGTGGCTTGCGCTGAATCCGGGCGGTCGGGGCTCAGGTCTCGAAAAACCTTAACCTAAATAACTCAAACTCGCGGAAAAACCCTGTCGGCAACGGCCGGTTGTGTTGAACGCTGCGCTAAAGCGGTTCACGCCCTCTGAAGAGGGGCGGTGCCGTTGGTGCCAATTTAGTGCGCGCAACTCCTGGCTTGAACCGCTTTGGTGCTTTTTGCCTTTACACAGGCCTGCCAACTTCAATGGAAAATCTGCAAAGTGCGGTGGACACTCTGGTCCACAGCTCCAATACCCTGTTTATCCTGATCGGTGCGGTCATGGTCCTGGCCATGCACGCCGGCTTCGCGTTTCTGGAAGTCGGGACGGTGCGCCAGAAAAACCAGGTCAACGCCCTGTCGAAGATCCTCAGCGACTTCGCCATCTCCACCCTGGCCTATTTCTTTATAGGCTATTGGATCTCCTACGGGGTGAGCTTCATGCAACCGGCGGCCGTGATCAGCGCCGACCATGGTTATGGCCTGGTGAAGTTCTTCTTCCTGCTGACGTTTGCGGCAGCGATTCCGGCGATCATCTCCGGCGGTATTGCGGAGCGTGCAAAGTTCGCTCCGCAGTTGTGCGCCACTGCGTTGATCGTGGCGTTTATCTATCCGTTTTTCGAAGGCATGGTGTGGAACGGCAATTTCGGTTTGCAGGCCTGGTTGCTCAAGACGTTCGGCGCCAGCTTCCATGATTTTGCCGGCTCTGTGGTGGTGCATGCCATGGGCGGCTGGCTGGCGCTGGCGGCGGTGCTGCTGCTGGGCCCGCGCAATGGGCGCTACCGTGAAGGGCGCCTGGTGGCGTTTGCGCCGTCGAGCATTCCGTTCCTGGCGTTGGGCTCGTGGATCCTGATTGTCGGCTGGTTCGGCTTTAACGTGATGAGCGCGCAGACCCTGGACGGCGTCAGCGGCCTGGTGGCGGTGAACTCGCTGATGGCCATGGTCGGTGGCACTGTCGCCGCCCTGGTGATCGGCCGCAACGACCCCGGCTTCCTGCATAACGGTCCGTTGGCCGGGCTGGTGGCGATCTGCGCGGGTTCCGACCTGATGCATCCGGTGGGCGCGCTGGTCACCGGCGTGGTCGCGGGCGGATTGTTTGTGTGGTGCTTTATCGCCGCCCAGGACCGCTGGAAGATCGACGATGTGCTGGGGGTGTGGCCACTGCATGGCCTGTGCGGTGTATGGGGCGGGATTGCCTGCGGCATCTTTGGCCAGGCGGCGCTGGGCGGATTGGGTGGTGTGAGCCTGATCAGCCAATTGATCGGTACGGGGCTCGGTGTGGCCGTCGCGCTCGCCGGCGGCCTGCTGGTGTACGGCGTGATCAAGCGCGTACACGGGCTGCGCCTGAGCCAGGAGGAGGAGTATTACGGCGCAGATCTGTCGATCCACAAGATCGGTGCGGTCAGTCAGGATTGATCGGCGCCTCTTCGTCGGTGCTCGGGTGCGTGTAGAAACCGTGCAGCAGACGATAGCGGTTATGCCGTACTTCATCGACCCGCGCCTGCACCTGTTGGTCCGGCAGGCCCAGCAGGATCAAGGCGTGGGATGCGAGCATCAGGCTTGACTCCAGCAGCTCGGGCACCACTTCGCTGGCGCCCGCGGCTTTCAATTCAGCCCACTGGCTGTCATCGCGGGTGCGCACCAGGATCGGCACGTCGGGGTTGATATGGCGGGCTTCCTTGAGCACCGCCAGGGCCACATCACTGTTATCCACGGCAATCACCACCAGGCGCGCCCGTTCCAGGCCTACGGCACTGAGCAAGGCGCCACGGCGACAGTCGCCGTAATGCACGCTGCTGTCTTCGGTGGCGGCTTCCTGGACCCGTTCCGGGTCGTCATCCAGGGCGATGAACGCCTGTTGCTCATTGCGTAGAAAGCGCCCGATGGATTGCCCGACCCGGCCATAGCCGCAGATAACCGCATGCCCGTGTAATTGGGCGTTGAGGGCGGCAATTTCTTCAAGTTGCACCTGTTGGTTGGGCTTGCGGTGCAGGCGCAGGGCAATCGCCGGCGCGGCGCGCAGCAGCAATGGGGTCAACAGCATCGAACAGAACGTGGCGGCGAGCAGCAGACCGTTGAATTCATCGGGGATCAGCCGGCTCTGCTGCATTTGCGCCATCAGGGCGAAACAGAACTCACCGCCTTGGGCCAGGGCCAGGCCGCTGCGCCAGGCGGTTTCACTGTCGCTGCCGCGCAGCTTGACCAGCGCGGCCACCACACTGCCTTTGATCAGCATCAGCGCGAGGGTCATGCCGAGGATCAACAGGCTGTGGCTGACGAACAATTGCAGGTCGATAAGCATGCCGATGCTGACGAAAAACAGCCCCAGCAGGATGTCGCGAAAGGGCCGGATATCCGCTTCGATCTGATGGCGGTAATGGCTTTCACCCAGCAGCATGCCGGCCAGGAAGGCGCCGAGGGCAGGGGAGAGGCCCAGCAGATGCGTGAGCCAGGCGGTCAGCAAGACGATCACCAGCGCCAGCAGCACAAACAGCTCCGCCGAATGGGAGGCGGCGACCTCATGAAACAAGCGCGGCAGTAACCAGCGGCTGGCGAGCAACAGGCCCACGAACAACACCACGGTTTTGCCCAGCGTCAGCGGCAACGCCCAGTACCAGGCCTGCTCGCTGCTGCCGGCGAACACCGGCACCAGCGTCAGCAGCAACACCGCCACCACATCCTGGAACAGCAACACGCCGATCGCGTTCTGGCCATGGCTGCTGAAGATTTCGCCGAGGCTGGTCAGTTCCTTGCTGACGATCGCCGTGGACGACAGCGCCAACCCCGCACCCAGCAACAAGGCGATGCCCGGCGCCACACCGAAGGCCATCAACAGGCCCCCCAGCAGTACGCTGCACCCCAGTACCTGCAAGCTGCCGAGGCCAAACACCACATGGCGCAGGGCGAGCATCCTGGTCAGGGAAAACTCCAGGCCCAATGAGAACAGCAGGAACACCACGCCCAGTTCGGCGAGGTCGGGCAGTTCTTCGCTGTCATTCACCCAGTCCAGGGCCGTCGGCCCTACGGCCAGGCCCACGCACAGGTAGCCCAGCACGGGTGGCAGTTGCAGCCGGCGAAACAGCGCAATCACCACCAGGGATGAGGCCAGAATGATCAGCAGGTTGGCGAACACAAGCATCTCCGTTGCAGGGTGAGCGGGCAAAAAGCCGCGAGAATCGCTGAATCAGTTATAGGCCATGGTGATCTGGGTCAGGGTTTATTGTGGTCGGCGGATTTCCGGAGAGCGAACGCTGTACCTGTGGCTAGCCCGCTCGCCACAGGTTTTTGTCAGGCTTAGAATGCTCGTCTACTTACTGATCAGGGCCATTCGCCATGCTTCCTGAATGCCAGTTGTTCGGCACCCTGGGTTGCCATCTTTGTGAAATTGCCGAAGCCGAAATCATGCCGCTCGTCGAACGCGGGTTGCTGGTCGAGTTGGTTGATATCACCGACCCTGACGACCTGACCGACGCCTACGGCCTAAGGATTCCGGTGCTTCGGCGGGTGGACACGGGGGCTGAGCTGGATTGGCCCTTCGATGCGGATCAGGTTGTCGCCTTCCTGCGCTGACGTTTATGCGATGGCGGGTTTCCGAATATTACGTTACTGTATGTTTGTACAGCGATTGAATAGAGGGAACGCCCGTGGTGAATGTTGAACAACTGAAAAGCAGCGTCAATCGCATGTCTGCCGATGTCGTGCGCGACGCGGTGAACGAGCTGCGCCTCGACGGCCTGGTCACGGAAGGCAAGACGCCGTTTAACAAAGTGCATTTCAATACCTGCTTTGCCGAGATCGAGGCGTTGTTCCAGCGCGCCGGTTATCACAAGCAGCTCGATGTGGTGGGTTATCAGGGCCTGTTGTACGCGCTGTACGATCCCGGCCGCTGGGAAGCGGTAGACGTGCTGCGCTGGCTCAAGGAGTTCACCGAGGCGGCGAGTGCTTCGCCGATCCTGCGCGCGGAATTGGCCAAGGCCTGAGATCCGCCCTAGGTTTCATCCCGCTTGATGCGGGATAATGCCCGCCTGTTTTTTCAAGGCTTCGAGCATGTCCACATCCGCTTTTTCCGCGTCCCAGCACCAGGCCAGCACCCTGTACCTGCCACCTGGCCCCTGGGCGACGGTGCTGGAGTGCCTGTGCGAGCACTTTGCGGCGATCAGTCGCGACCACTGGCTGGACCGCATCGCCCGTGGGCGGGTGCTGGATGTCACTGGCAGCCCGATCCCCCTGGACCTGGCCTACAAGGAAGGCCTGTGCATCTATTACTTCCGTGAAGTCCCCAACGAAAAAGTCATCCCGGTGCAGGAAACCATCCTCTACGCCGATGAGCACCTGGTGGTGGCGGACAAACCGCACTTCCTGCCCGTGACCCCGGCCGGCGAGTACGTCGAGCAAACCCTGCTGCGCCGCCTGATTCGCCGCCTGGACAACCCGGCGCTGGTGCCCCTGCACCGCATCGACCGACACACCGCCGGGCTGGTGTTGTTCTCGGCCAACCCGGCCAGCCGCTCGGCCTATCAACAGCTGTTTCCCACGCGCCGGATCGATAAATTCTACGAAGCCATTGCCCCGGCCTTACCGGGACTGACATTCCCGTTGGTACACAAAAGCCGCCTGGTGGATGGCGAACCGTTCTTCCGCATGCAGGAAGGCCCTGGCGCCAGCAACACCGAAACAGCCGTGGAGGTGCGGGAAAAGAACGGCGACTTATGGCGCTACGGCCTGTTTCCCGTGACCGGCAAGAAGCACCAGCTGCGCGTGCACATGACCGCGCTGGGGGCGAGCATCTGCAACGATCCGTTCTACCCGGACGTGATCAAGGATGCCGTGGACGATTACGCCAATCCCCTCAAGCTGCTGGCCCAGGGCGTGCGGTTTATCGACCCCGTCACCGGTGAGGAACGCCATTTCTGCAGCCAGATCACCCTCGACTGGTAACCCCCGGAAACGACAAGGCCCGCGCGAGGCGGGCCTTGTGTGCAAGCGCTGAGGCTTACAGGTCTTTAACGGTGCGAACCTGATCTTTGTTGATGCGGGTACGCTTGCCATCAAGCTGTTCGAATTCGTAGAAACCCGAATCTTCGTTGTATTTCGGGGTGTCGACGGCCTGGATTTCGCGACCGTCATTCAGGGTGATCACTGTCGGCGAGGCGCAACCGGCGAGGGTAGCCAGGCCCAGTGCAAGCATGAGAGCGGCGATGGTCCGTTGAGTCATGGGTGTTGTCTCCAAGAGAATACTTTTTGATTGCTGACCTTGAGACGTGTGAGACGTCGCCAAAGTTCCTTGTGCGAAGGTTCATTCTGACACGTCAGACCTTGGGCGCAACAGCTCTGGTGTATTCAGGTTGGCCAGGCGCGGGTCATCGGTTGGGCATTCCAGGCCCACGCCACCCAATTGCAGGAGGATCTTTCGCGGGCTGCGTTCACCGGCATGCCAGGCCTTTTCTACCTCGGTTCGCAGGCCGATGGGGATGATGCAGATCAAGGGTTCCCAGAACTCACCGTGGCGCACCATCACTGGCAACAAGGGATGGCGTTGTGCGGTTTCACGCAGGTCGGCGAGGAGTCGAGCGTCTATATGGGGCACATCGCACGGCAGGATCAGCAGGTGCCCATGGCGCGCGGCGGCCAGTCCCGCGCGGATACCGGCCAATGGCCCGGGAAAATCCGGGCTGTCGTCGCTTACCAACTGGTCGGCATAGGCGGCGTACTGCGCCAGGTTGCGGTTGCACGAGATGATCAGGTCATCGGTCAGTGGCCGCACCAGGCGCTGCACGTGTGCGATCAAGGGCAGGCCGTGCCAGTCCAGCAGGCCTTTATCCTGGCCGCCCATGCGCTGGCCGCGGCCGCCGGCCAACAGCAGGATCGAACAGGGCAGGGGGATTGAATCGAGTGGCATGTGGGTTCCGCGCAGGCAGCTGAACAGGGGCCTGTGATATAACATCGGGCCGTTCCTTCGACAACCGGACCGTGCCATGAAAGCCAAGGCCGATGCACCCTTCGTACCCCTGAATATCGCGGTATTGACCGTCAGCGACACCCGCACCCTGGACACCGACACCTCGGGCCAGGTCTTCGTCGACCGCCTGACCGCCGCCGGCCACCACCTGGCCGAGCGCGTGCTGCTCAAGGACGACCTCTACAAGATCCGCGCCCAGGTCGCCCACTGGATCGCTGAAGACGTGGTGCAAGTGGTGTTGATCACCGGCGGCACCGGCTTCACCGGCCGCGACAGCACCCCCGAAGCGGTCGGCTGCCTGCTCGACAAACAGGTCGACGGCTTTGGCGAACTGTTCCGCCAGATTTCCGTGGCCGACATCGGCACCTCCACCGTGCAATCCCGTGCCCTGGCCGGCCTGGCCAACGGCACCCTGGTGTGCTGCCTGCCGGGCTCCACCAATGCGGTGCGCACCGGTTGGGATGGCATCCTCGCCGAACAACTGGATAACCGTCATCGGCCGTGCAACTTCGTGCCGCACCTGAAGTTGGCCGAACCCTGTGAATCCCGTGGGTAAGCCCGGCAAGACCGGCGCCCTGATGCCGGTAGAACAAGCCTTGCAACAGCTGCTGGCGATGGCCGAAGCCGCGCCGATCCGCGATCAGCACGTGCTGCCCCTGGCCGAGTGCGACGGCCGTGTATTGGCCCAGGACCTGGTCTCCACCCTCGACCTGCCGCCCTGGCCCAACAGCGCCATGGACGGTTACGCCGTGCGCCTGGCGGATTGGACCGGTGAACCCTTGCCCGTCAGCCAGCGCATCTTTGCCGGCCAGGCGCCGCAGCCGCTGGCGGCCGGCACCTGTGCGCGCATCTTCACCGGTGCGCCGGTACCGGAAGGCGCGGACTGCGTGGAAATGCAGGAAAACGCCGTGGTCCACGCCGATGAGCGCGTGAGCTTCAGCGAACCGTTGCAGCTCAACCAGAACATCCGCCCCCAAGGCCAGGAAACCACCGTCGGTGAGTTGGTGCTCGCGGCCGGTACACGCCTGGGCCCGATTGAGCTGGGCCTGGCGGCTTCCCTTGGCCGCGATCGGCTGGACGTGATCCGCCGCCCGCGTGTCGCGGTGTTGTCCACCGGCGATGAGCTGATCGAGCCCGGTTTGCCCCTCGGTCCGGGGCAGATCTACAACAGCAATCGCCGCGTGTTGTGTTCCTGGCTTGAGCGCATGGGGTGCGAAGTCATCGACGCAGGCATCCTGCCGGATGACCTGGAGCAGACCCGTTCGCGCCTGGCAGGCTTGAGGGCGGTTGATCTGATTTTGTCCACGGGCGGTGTGTCGGTGGGCGAGGCGGATTTCCTTGGTATCGCCCTGCGCGAAGAGGGTGAGCTGGCGTTATGGAAGCTGGCGATCAAGCCGGGCAAACCCCTGACCTTTGGTCATTTCCGTGGCGTGCCGGTGATCGGCCTGCCGGGCAACCCGGCCTCGACCCTGGTGACCTTTGCGCTGTTGGCGCGCCCCTACTTGCTGCGCCGCCAGGGTGTGGCAGACGTGGAACCGCTGCGTTTCGACGTGCCGGTGGGGTTCACCTGGCCCAAGCCGGGCAACCGCCGCGAGTATCTGCGCGGGCGCATCGAACAGGGCAAGGCGATCATCTACCGCAACCAGAGCTCCGGCGTGCTGCGCAGCGCGGCGTGGGCGGAGGGGTTTGTGGAGGTGTTGGAAGGAACGACGCTGGAGGTGGGTGATCGGGTCAATTTCATTCCGCTAAGCGAATTGCTCAACTGACCGCGAATCCAAATGTGGGAGGGGCGGTGCGACGATTCAGTAATCGTCGCCACGCTCGGTCACATCCCGCTCCACCGGCCGCGCATCCGGGTCATAGCCCACCGGGAACTTGCCCTTCAACGTCCAGGCAAACGCAATGATCTCGGCGATGGTGCGGTACAACTCCTCCGGGATACTGTCGCCCAGTTCCATGCGTGCCAGCAGTTTCACCAGCTCGGCATTTTCATAGATCGGCACTTCATTTTCCCGCGCCAACTTGAGGATGGCTTCGGCCAGGGCATCGTCGCCCTTGGCGGTCAGGGTCGGCGCTTGCTGGCCGTCGTACTTGAGGGCAATCGCCTGGCGTGGCGGGTTGGCGTTGTTCATGCGGTTTCATCCACCCAGCGTTGTTCCAGTCCGGTTTTCGGCCCGCGTGGCGGGGTGCCCAGGTGGCAGTCCAGGTCGCCGACATTCAGCCCCGACGACACCAGGCGCTCGCGCAGGCTGCCCAAATGGCTTTCGATCAGGCTGGCGGTGAAAGCGCGGGTTGCCCACAGTTGGCTGGACAGCTTGCCCTGGGTCAGTTGCGCCTGGACCTGCAACGGCCCCAAGGGCTCCATGTCGAAGGCCAGTTCGACGCGCCAGAGCATCTGTTTGGGCTCCTTGGAATCCTTGCGTTCGGGCTGGTCCTTGTCCGGCGCCGGCTCTTCGCGCTGGAACTTGACCTGCAACGGCACGATGTCCTGCAGGGTGCGCATGGGGATTTCCAGCTGCCAGGTGGTTTGCAGGCGGCCATCGGCGGTGGTGCCGGTTTGCTCCAGGCTCGACAGCTGGTGGCTCTGCAGGCGGGAAATGGCCCCGGCGGCCAGGCGCAGCAGGTTTTCCAGGTCGCCTTCGCCCTCCAGTTTCGCCATCAGCCGCTCCGGCAGTGGGAAGCTGACCGGCGCCTGCCGCGCGCCGACCTGGCCGAGGGTACCCAATGGGCTGCGCACAAAGTTGGGCAGCACCTGGGCCAGGGTGTTGGCGGCAAGAATGGCATTCAGGTTGGTGCTGGCGGGCAGGGCGGGCAGCAGGTCGGCGACCAGGCGCAGCAGCGCGCCCTTCATATCCAGCGGTGGCACCTGCGGGTTTTGCCCGGCGAGTAACTTGGCTTCAAGAAAGGCGCCGCTGTTCTGGATCACCTGGGCCAGCACCTTGGGGTTGCTCACCTGTGCCAGGTCGGGCAAGGCCGCCAGCAAACGGTCGGCGGCAGCGCGCAGGTCGGCGGCGGTGCTGTCGCCGCGGGGCAGATTTTGCAACGCCGTGAACACCGCATCCAGGGAGCCCTGGCGACTTTGCTGGGTCGACAATTGCTGGGTGACGGCCAGTTGATCCTTGAGCCCGCTCAACGGCACAAAATTCAGGGTTTGCGCGTTCTGCACCACGGCGCTGAGCAAGCTGCCCACGCGTAAGGGTTGCGGGCTTTCCAGGGTCAGGGTCGCGCCGGCCAGGGCGCTATTGAGTACGGTCACCAACGAACGGTAGATCGCCGGCTGCGCGGTGCCTTGGGGCAGGGCCTGGGTGGTCAGCACCTTGGCCTGCAGCAGGGTGCCTTCCGGCATCTTGGCCGTATCGATACGGGTGAGGGCGGCAACGTTGGCGCTCAGGGCTTGTTGCAGGCTGATGGCCAGGTTGCCTGCGGGCGTCTGGCTCACGGCCACATTGCTGCCCAACGGCAAGGGTTGTGGGCTGCTGGCTTGCACCAGGGTCTGGCGGCCGCCTTCAAGGGTCAGCTTGAGCAACAGCTGAAACGCCTCACCGCCTTGTTTAAGGGCGAGCACCTCGGCATTCACGGTTTTTCCCGGGTCGATCAGCCCGATCTGCGGCTCCAGCAGTTTCAGCAGAGCCCCGGGCGCAGGCGCAGGGCTTTGCCCGGCTGCCGGGGTGGGAGGAAGCGTAGGAAGGTTGATCTCGCCGGTCATCGTGCGCATCGTCTCTGGGAAATAGCCCTCTTTAGCGTAGGGCATCGCATGTATAATGCCGCCCGTCTGCAAAGAGAGCGGTAAAAACCTCACAACTATTTGATCCAGCTCTCTAAAATCGGTCGCCAAAGCCGTTATTGTGCTTCTTTCTATAACGGCCGCTGCACCGCCGACTTGAACCGTAAAGGCCCGCGATCTCTTGACCAGCCCTCTTCTTGAAGCCGTAGCGCTCTCCTGTGAGCGCGACCTGCGCCTGCTGTTCGAGCACCTCGACCTGCGTGTGGCGGGCGGCGACATGGTGCAGATCAGCGGCCCCAACGGCAGCGGCAAGACCAGTTTGCTGCGCCTGCTGGCCGGCCTGATGCAGCCCACGGCCGGTGAAGTTCGACTCAACGGCAGGCCCCTCGACGAACAACGCACCGAACTGGCACGCAACCTGATCTGGATCGGCCACGCCGCCGGGATCAAGGATGTGCTCACCGCCGAAGAAAACCTCAGCTGGCTCAGCGCCCTGCATCATCCCGCGACCCGCGACGCCATCTGGCAGGCCCTGGCCGCCGTCGGCCTCAAGGGTTTCGAAGACGTTCCCTGCCACACCCTGTCCGCCGGCCAGCAGCGCCGCGTGGCCCTGGCGCGCCTGTACCTGCCTGGCCCGCCGCTGTGGATTCTCGACGAACCCTTCACCGCCCTCGACAAACAAGGCGTCACCCAATTGGAACAGCACCTGGCGCAGCACTGCGAGCAGGGCGGCCAGGTGGTGCTCACCACCCACCACACCCTGGCGCGCATGCCCGGCGGTTACCGCGACCTCGACCTGGGGCGGTGGTTGGTATGAGTGTGTTTGCCCTGTTGGTCGCCCGCGAAGCGCGGTTGCTGTGCCGTCGCCCGGCCGAACTGGCCAACCCGCTGGTGTTCTTCGCCATCGTGATCGCATTGTTCCCGTTGGCGGTCGGCCCGGAGACTAAACTGTTGCAAACCTTGTCTCCGGGACTGGTGTGGGTCGCGGCCCTTTTGTCCGTCCTGCTCTCGCTGGACGGGCTGTTTCGCAGTGATTTCGAAGACGGTTCCCTCGAACAGTGGGTCCTTTCGTCGCACCCCCTGCCACTTCTGGTCCTGGCCAAGGTGCTGGCACACTGGGCTTTTTCCGGCCTGGCGCTAGTCTTGCTCTCGCCACTGCTGGCGATGATGCTCGGATTGCCCGGTGAATGCCTGCCGATCCTGTTGCTGAGCCTGCTGCTCGGCACCCCGGTACTCAGCCTGTTGGGGGCGGTGGGTGCCGCGTTGACCGTCGGCTTGAAACGGGGTGGCCTGTTGCTGGCCCTGTTGATTCTGCCTTTGTATATCCCGGTACTGATCCTGGGCAGCGGCGCGTTGCAAGCCGCGCTCATGGGCATGCCGGCGACCGGTTACCTCCTGTGGCTTGGCAGCCTGACCGCCCTGGCGGTAACCCTGACACCCTTTGCTATAGCCGCCGGCCTGAAGATCAGCGTCGGTGAATAATGAGGTCTGACTGGGCGGTATACGCATAGTCAGTAAAGACCCTACGCTTCTTGCCAAGACAAGAAGCAACCGTGATGGAAACAGCAATGAACTGGACCTGGTTTCACAAGCTCGGCTCGCCCAAATGGTTCTACGGCATCAGTGGCAGACTGCTGCCCTGGTTCAGCATCGCCGCGGTGTTGCTGATCGGCATCGGCCTGGTCTGGGGCCTGGCCTTTGCACCGCCGGACTACCAGCAAGGCAACAGCTTTCGCATCATCTACATTCACGTGCCCGCCGCGATGCTGGCCCAGTCCTGCTACGTGATGCTGGCGGTGTGCGGCGTCGTCGGCCTGGTGTGGAAGATGAAACTCGCGGACGTCGCCCTGCAATGCGCCGCGCCCATCGGGGCGTGGATGACCGCCGTGGCGCTGGTCACCGGTGCGATCTGGGGCAAACCCACCTGGGGCTCGTGGTGGGTGTGGGATGCGCGACTAACGTCGATGCTGATCCTGCTGTTCCTGTACTTCGGTCTTATTGCCCTGGGCAACGCGATCAGCAATCGTGACAGCGCCGCCAAGGCCTGCGCGGTGCTGGCGATTGTCGGCGTGATCAACATCCCGATCATCAAGTACTCGGTGGAGTGGTGGAACACCCTGCACCAGGGCGCCACCTTCACCCTCACCGAAAAACCGGCGATGCCCGTGGAAATGTGGGCGCCGTTGCTGTTGATGGTGCTGGGGTTCTACTGCTTCTTCGGCGCCGTGCTGCTGATGCGCATGCGCCTCGAAGTGCTCAAGCGTGAAGCCCGCGCCAGCTGGGTCAAGGCCGAAGTGCAAAGCTGCCTGGGAGCGCGCGGATGAGTTTTGCTTCTTTCAGTGATTTTCTCGCCATGGGCCACCACGGCCTGTATGTCTGGACGGCCTATGGCATCTGCCTGGCCGTGCTGGCCCTCAACGTCGCCGCGCCGATCCTGGCCCGCAAGCGTTACCTGCAACAAGAGGCGCGTCGTCTGCGCCGGGAGACCGAAAAGTGAATCCGCTGCGTAGAAAGCGTCTGTTGATCATCCTTGCCATCCTGGCCGGCGTCAGTATTGCCGTGGGCCTGGCGATGAGCGCCCTGCGGGAGAACATCAACCTGTTCTACACCCCGACCCAGATCGCCAACGGCGAAGCGCCGCTGGACACGCGCATCCGCGCCGGCGGCATGGTGGAGAAGGGCTCGCTGAAGCGTTCCGGCGATTCCCTCGACGTCACCTTCGTGGTCACCGATTTCAACAAGGCCGTGACCATCACTTATCGCGGCATCCTCCCGGACCTGTTCCGCGAAGGCCAGGGCATCGTCGCCCTGGGCAAGCTCAACGCCGACGGCGTGGTGGTGGCCGATGAAGTGCTGGCCAAGCACGATGAGAAATACATGCCGCCTGAGGTGACCAAAGCCCTCAAGGACAGCGGCCAGTCCGCACCCACCCCTGCCAAGGAGGGCTAAGTGATGACGTCTGCATTGTTTATTCCGGAACTGGGCCAGTTGGCGATGATCCTCGCCCTGTGCTTTGCCATCGTCCAGGCGGTGGTGCCGTTGCTCGGTGCCTGGCGCGGTGACCGCCTGTGGATGAGCCTGGCGCAGCCGGCGGCCTGGGGCCAGTGTGCGTTCCTGGTCTTTGCGTTTGGCTGCCTGACCTACGCCTTTATGACCGACGACTTTTCCGTCGCCTATGTAGCCAATAACTCCAACAGCGCCTTGCCCTGGTACTACAAGTTCAGCGCGGTGTGGGGCGCCCACGAAGGCTCGCTGCTGCTGTGGGCGTTGATCCTCGGCGGCTGGACCTTCGCGGTGTCGGTGTTCTCGCGCCAGTTGCCGCAAGTCATGCTCGCGCGGGTGCTGGCGGTGATGGGCATGATCAGCATCGGCTTCCTGCTGTTCCTGATCATGACCTCCAACCCGTTCACCCGCATCCTGCCGCAGATCCCGGCGGACGGTCACGACCTCAACCCACTGCTGCAGGACATCGGCCTGATCGTGCACCCGCCGATGCTCTACATGGGCTACGTGGGTTTCTCCGTGGCCTTTGCCTTCGCCATCGCGGCCCTGCTCGGCGGGCGCCTTGATGCGGCCTGGGCGCGCTGGTCGCGGCCGTGGACCATCGTCGCCTGGGCGTTCCTCGGCATCGGTATCACCCTCGGTTCGTGGTGGGCCTACTACGAACTCGGCTGGGGCGGCTGGTGGTTCTGGGACCCGGTGGAAAACGCGTCCTTCATGCCATGGCTAGTCGGCACGGCACTGATTCACTCCCTGGCCGTCACCGAAAAACGCGGCGTGTTCAAGAGCTGGACCGTGTTGCTGGCCATCGCGGCCTTTTCCCTCAGCCTGCTCGGCACCTTCCTCGTGCGTTCAGGCGTGTTGACCTCGGTGCATGCCTTCGCCTCCGACCCGGAGCGCGGTGTGTTCATCCTGATCTTCCTGCTGTTTGTGGTCGGCGGCTCCCTCACTCTGTTCGCCCTGCGCGCACCGGTGGTCAAGAGCCAGGTCGGCTTCAACCTGTGGTCGCGGGAAACCCTGTTGTTGGGCAATAACCTGGTGCTGGTGGTGGCCGCGTCGATGATCCTGCTCGGCACCTTGTACCCCTTGGTGCTGGATGCCCTGAGCGGCGCCAAGCTGTCCGTCGGCCCGCCGTACTTCAACGCGTTGTTTATTCCGTTGATGGGCTTGTTGATGGTGGTGATGGCGGTCGGTGTGCTGGTGCGCTGGAAGGACACCCCGGTCAAATGGCTGGCCGGCATGCTGATGCCGGTGCTGCTCGGCAGCGTGGCCCTGGCCGTGGTCGCTGGTATCGCCTACGGCGACTTCAACTGGGCGGTGCTCGCCACCTTCCTGCTCGCCGCCTGGGTGTTGCTGGCCGGTATGCGTGACATCGTCGACAAGACCCGCCACAAAGGCCTGGTCAAAGGCCTGCCGACCCTGACCCGCAGCTACTGGGGCATGCAGATCGCCCACATCGGCATCGCCGTGTGCGCCCTCGGTGTGGTGCTGTCCAGCCAGAACAGTGCCGAGCGCGACCTGCGCCTGGCGCCGGGCGAGTCCATGGACCTGGCCGGTTACCACTTCATCTTCGAAGGCGCCAAGCACTTCGAAGGGCCGAACTTCACGTCAGACAAAGGCACGGTGCGCGTAGTCCGTAACGGCAAAGAGATCGCCGTGCTGCACCCGGAAAAACGCCTGTACACCGTACAAAGCTCGATGATGACCGAAGCCGGCATCGATGCCGGTTTCACCCGTGACCTCTATGTGGCCCTGGGTGAACCCCTGGGCGATGGCGCCTGGGCCGTGCGGGTGCATGTGAAACCGTTCGTGCGCTGGATCTGGTTCGGTGGCTTGCTCACCGGCTTGGGTGGTTTGCTCGCGGCACTGGATCGCCGGTATCGGGTCAAGGTCAAGAGCCGGGTGCGTGAAGCGCTGGGTCTGCAAGGAGCGGCGGTATGAAGCGTTGGTTGATGGTGTTGCCGCTGGCATTGTTCCTGGTGGTAGCGGTATTCCTGTATCGCGGCTTGTACCTGGACCCGGCCGAGTTGCCCTCGGCGATGATCGGCAAGCCGTTCCCCGCGTTCAGCCTGCCGACCGTGCAGGGTGACAAGACCTTGACCCAGGCCGACCTGCTCGGCAAACCGGCGCTGGTCAACGTGTGGGCCACCTGGTGCATCTCCTGCCGCGTCGAGCACCCGGTGCTGAACAAGCTGGCCGAGAAGGGTGTGGTGATCTACGGCATCAACTACAAGGACGACAACGCGGCGGCCTTGAAGTGGCTGGCGGAATTCCATAATCCCTACCAGCTGGATATCCGTGATGAAGACGGCAACCTCGGTTTGAACCTCGGCGTATACGGCGCCCCGGAAACCTTCTTTATCGACGCCAAGGGCGTGATCCGCGACAAATACGTCGGCGTGATCGACGAAGTGGTGTGGCGCGAGCAACTGGCCGCCAAGTACCAGGCCCTGGTCGACGAGGCCAAGCCATGAAGCGCCTGTTAGCCGCTGCCGTGCTGGCGCTGGGCGTGGCCGGGGTGGCCCACGCCGCCATCGACACTTACGAATTCGCCAAGGACGGTGACCGCGAGCGTTTTCGCGAATTGACCAAGGAGCTGCGCTGCCCCAAGTGCCAGAACCAGGACATCGCCGACTCCAACGCGCCCATCGCCGCCGACCTGCGCAAGGAAATCTTCCGCATGCTGGGGGAGGGCAAGGACAACCAGCAGATCATCGACTTCATGGTCGACCGCTACGGTGATTTCGTGCGCTACAAACCGGCCCTCACCGGCAAGACCGCGCTGCTCTGGTTCGGCCCCGCCGGGCTGCTGCTGGCCGGCGTGGTGGTGATGGCCGTGATCGTCCGCCGTCGCCGCGCCGCGCCTACCGATGGTTCCGACGCGCTATCCCCCGAAGAGCGTAAACGCCTCGACCAATTGCTGGACACCAAGACTGATGATTGATTTCTGGCTCGCAGCCGGCTTGCTGCTTCTGATTGCCCTGAGTTTCCTGTTGATCCCTGTGTTGCGTGGCCGCCGTGCCCAGCGTGAAGAGGATCGCACCGCGCTGAACGTGGCGCTTTACCAAGAACGTGTGGCCGAGCTGCAAGTGCAGCAGGACGAAGGTGTGCTCAACGCCGCGCAGCTCGACAGCGGCCGCGCCGAAGCCGCCCGCGAGCTGCTGGCCGACACCGAAGGCGTGGAAAAGCCCCGCGAATCGCGCCTGGGCAAGCCGCTGCCATTGCTCGCCGCCATCCTTGTGCCGGTGCTCGGCCTTGGCCTGTATATGCATTTCGGTGCCAGCGACAAGGTTGAACTGACCCGCGAGTTTTCCCAACCGCCGGTGTCCATGGAAGACATGACCCAGCGCCTGGAACGCGCCGCCGCCGCCCAACCGGACTCGGCGGAAGGCCTGTACTTCCTCGGTCGCGCCTATATGGCCCAGGATCGTTCCGCCGATGCCGCCAAGGTCTTCGAGCGTACCGTGGCGCTGGCCGGGCGCCAGCCGGAACTGCTCGGCCAGTGGGCCCAGGCGCAGTACTTTGCCGACAACAAACAGTGGTCGCCCAAGGTCCAGGCGCTGACCGACGAAGCCTTGAAGCTTGACCCGAAGGAAGTCACCAGCCTCGGCCTGCTCGGTATCGCCGCCTTTGAAGGCCAGCGTTATCAAGAGGCCATCGACTACTGGAGCCGCCTGCTGGCGCAACTGCCACCGCAAGACAATTCCCGCGTGGCGCTGCAAGGCGGCATTGACCGTGCCGCGGAAAAGCTCAAGGAAAGTGGTGGTAGCGTGGCGCAGAAGGCGGTGATGACCGTTCGCGTGGACCTGTCCGCCGAGGTCAAGGCCAAGGCCCTGCCCACCGATAGCGTATTCATCTTCGCCCGCGCGATAAAAGGCCCGCCGGCACCCCTGGCGGCCAAACGCGTCACCGTCGCCGAACTGCCCGTCACCGTCGAACTCGGCGATGCCGACGCGATGATGCCGCAGTTGAAACTGTCCAACTTCCCCGAAGTCCAACTGGTTGCGCGCATATCCCGGGCCGGTCAACCGACCACTGGCGAGTGGATCGGCCGCAGCCAACCCCTGGCCAGCACCACCACTGCGCTGCAGCAGCTGACCATCGACAGTCCGGACAAGTAATTTCGAGGAAACGCCCATGACCGCATTTGCACGCATCACCCTGCTCAGCCTGGTAGTGGGCCTGAGCGCCTGTGCGGTCCACCGCCCACCTCCCGCGCCGACCGGCCCGACCATCCCGCCGTCAGGCCCTTCGACCCAGCCGAGCACCAGGCCCTCTGGCCCGGTAACCCCGCCGCCGAAGCCGCTGCCGACCAAATCGCCCACCTTCGCCCCGCCACCGGGCGCCGCCAGCCACTGGGACGGCAAGATGCAGGTGTATGTGCTGGACGACCAGCCTGACACCTTCTACCGCCAGCGCACCTACTACCGCTGGAGCAACGGCTGGAGCCGCTCCATCAGCCCCGACGGGCCATGGGAAGACACCGACGTGCAAGGCGTGCCGCCGGGGTTGAGCAAGCAGTACGCGCAATGACAAAAAGCGACCTTCGGGTCGCCTTTTTCATGCCTGTGAAACCCATTCTTCCAGACACTGGAGGGCAAATGTGGGAGGGGGCTTGCCCCCTCCCACAGGAGATCTCCTCGGCCATCAAGCCACAGTACACTCCCGTTCCAGTGCCGCACCCACTAACAACTGCGCAATCTCAACCATCCGGACCACCGCCAGCATCTGCTTGCAGCTTGAATCATCTACAAACGGGGCGATGTTGGCTCTGGAAGATTTTCAATTGAAGATACTGCAGGCTGTCTCGCCCTTTGAAACGCACTGAATCACCGCCACAGGCGACGTTCAAAAAACTCACCAACCCGTCAGGGTTGAGCAAGCACTACGCCCAGAAAATATTGAGGCGGCGCGCACTTCAGTAACGTGGTCGCTGCCGAGGGATTGCTGGATATACTTTCCAGTGCGGGGAAAATCGCCATTGGCCTGCGCGCCGACCTGGTCCAAGCCCGGAGTCGCGCAGGGCTACCCGGGGTGCAACCAATCTGGCAACAAGCGAAGAGGGTGTTTTGATGGCGGGCAGGTTGATCTATCTCATCGGGCCATCGGGTTCGGGCAAGGACAGCCTGCTGGAGGCTGCACGCCCGCGGTTGGCCGAGCGCGGTTGCCGGATTGTGCGCCGTGTGATCACGCGCTCGGCGGAAGCGGTGGGCGAGGCGGCCCAGGGCGTCAGCCCGGAGCAATTCGCCGTGATGCAGGCCGAGGGCGCGTTTGCCCTCAGCTGGCACGCCAACGGGTTGTCCTACGGCATCCCCAAGGTCATCGACGAATGGCTGGCGGCGGGGGACGACGTGCTGGTCAATGGTTCCCGCGCGCACCTGGCGCAGACCCGCGAGCGCTACCCGGATGTGTGGGTGCTGTTGCTGACGGTGGATCAAGCCGTATTGCGCCAGCGCCTGGTGGCACGAGGGCGTGAGGCCCTGGCGGATATCGAGGAGCGCCTGGCGCGCAATGCACGGTTCACCGCCGAACTGATCGCCGGCAATGGCTCGGGGTTGTTTGTGCTGGATAACTCCGGGCCACTGGAACACACGGTCGAGCGCCTGCTGTGTTGCCTGAACCAGGGGCATTGCATATGGGCCTGACCCTGCTCTGCAGCGGTGAGGTGCGGGGCATGTCAAGCGGCGAGATCCTGACAGGCTGCGAACTCGGCGGAAAAAGTTAAGTGCATGTATCTGGGGGAAGGCGGATTTGGTGTAGTCGAAGCAGCACAGTTTTGTAGGCTTATGTTTTTTTCCTGAGAATCCAATAGGTTTTTTTGCGCGAAAGTGTGTGTTCAGTTGTTTAAATTGCAAGTGGTTTAGTGCCTGTCTTAGCGCATGTTGCGCCGACGCAGTGTGTTTCAGTACGAACTAAATCAGCGCTGTCCTGAGCGTTTTCTGCATGGGAGTTTATTGCTTCGATTCTGATTGACTCGACTCATCAACTTACTATAGGGAGCGCACTGTCCCATGATTTGTTCTGAACGTTCTCGGCTCAATGTGTCACTCGAAAACCTGCCGCCTTCCGATCCTGGCCCCTATGGTGTGGGCGCCGGTCGCAAACCAACCTTCACGACGGAACAGGCCGGAAAGCACATCACCCGCAATAACCTGCACTTCCACGATCGTAATGGCGACAAGCGGATCGACCTCTCCTATACGGTAGACCCGACGTTCAGCGCCGCGCAGCAACGCCGAGTGCGCCAGGCGGTGCAATATTGGGAGGACGTGGCCAACATCAGTTTCAAGGAACGGGCAACCGGCGCCGACGGCACGGTTCACATCAAAAACAACCCGCGCGGTGACCGTGGCGTCGCCAGCTCACCCTCGCGCGGCATTACCACCACCACGGCCACGGTCGGCACACTGCGAGAAAGTAGTTCGCCGGCGCAGGGCAGTCACTTTTCAGTCACTACCGTGCATGAAATCGGCCACGCCATCGGCCTGCAGCATCCGGGTGACTACAATGGCGGCGGTGCTGATTACAACAATGGTGCCAGGTATGCCGGCGATACAAAGGCACGCAGTGTGATGAGCTACTGGTCGGAGACGAACCAGGCCGGCCATAATTTTCGGTATTCGAATCCCTCTGCCCCGATGATGGATGACATTGCTGCCGTTCAGCGGCTCTATGGGGCCAATCACAAAACCCGCAACACCGACACCACCTACGGTTTCAATTCCAATACCGGCCGCGACGCCATGACCCTCACCAGTGCCAGGGATAAACCTATCTTTTGCATATGGGATGGGGGCGGTAACGATACCGTGGATTGTTCCGGGTTTTCCCAGAACCAGAACATCAATTTGAACGCCGAGTCGTTTTCCGATGTGGGCGGCTTGAAGGGCAATGTTTCCATCGCCAAGGGCTGCGTGGTTGAAAACGCCATCGGTGGGGCCGGACGTGATGTCTTGACGGGGAATGAGGCGGACAATCGGCTCAAGGGCGGCTTGGGTGCAGACAGGCTGCGGGGCGGCGGCGGGGCGGATATTTTTGACTACGACAAGGCCAGCGACTCCACACCGCAGCAGCCTGACCTGATCGAGGACTTTACCAGCGGGACGGACAAGATTGACGTCTCGGGTGCATTGAAAGAGGCGCGCGTCGGTGCCCTGACGTTCACTGATCGATTCACGGGGCGCGCCGGCGAGGCATTGCTCAGGCACGACGCGGCCACCGGGCGTTCAAGCCTGGAGATAGATCTGAAGGGGAGCGGCAGCGCCGACCTGGTGGTCAAGAGCATTGGCCAGATCAAACCCGGCGACGTGCAGTGGCAGGGGCAAAAGCCGGAGGTCAACCCCGCACCGAAGGTTGTCCCTACACCGGCCCCTGCGCCGGCGCCCCCGCTGGATACCAGCACGGACCCGCTTGCAGCGTTACGCGAGGTGATGATCAAGGCGTTCTCAGCCTTGTTGCAGTGGATACAAAACACTGTCCAGCCGTCGGATGCCCGCAGATAACACTGCCATGACGAGGCGCTGACAGGCTCAAGCCTTGATCAGCGCCTGCCATGGTCGGCAAACGCCAGCGCCTTGGCCCTTGCAACGCACAGATAAGCCTGTGGGGAATGCCCATGGCATGTCACTCGGTTGGCGGTTTTCAACATCGCGCAAAACAACCATCAGTCAGCCTGACCTATTTTGTGCTTGAGTAAAGATAACTCTAGGGTTGCTTTTATTTAGGCCGAGCCAAGGAGGCTGGTGTGCAAAGCAGGCTATTGATCAAGGAGCTGCAAGAGGCGGGTTGGGTGCTGGATCGGGTCACGGGCAGTCATCCTATTTTTACCCACCGCTATAACCCGTACACGATCCCGGTGCCGCATCCGAAGAAGGATCTGCCGCTGGGCACCATCAGAAGCATCAGGAAACGTGCCGGGCTGTTTCAGTTTTAAGGAGAGCATTCATGCAATACCCAATCTGTATCGAATGGGGCGATGACTTCACCGCCACCGGTATCCAGATCCCCGATATTCCAGGCGCAGTCACCGCCGGGGACAGTTTCGAAGAGGCCTACAACGCCGCGGTGGAAGTCGCGCACATCCTGCTGCAGGAGATCGCCGCAGAGGGCGGGGTGATTCCGATGCCAACGTCGGTGGCCGATCATCACACCCACGAAGATTACGCCGGGATGGGCTGGGGCATGCTGGAACTGGACATCTCGCCCTATCTGGGCAAGACCGAGAAGGTCAATGTGACCTTGCCCGGCTATGTCATCCAGCGCATCGACCGGTATGTGCGCGAGCACAAGGTCAAAAGCCGCTCGTCATTTCTGGCGGATGCGGCTTTGGAGAAGTTGGTGCGTTCCTAGGCGGTGGCGACAGCCGTTTGCCGCGACGCACTGAGGAACCGCAACAACGCCACCAGCGGGAACGCGCTGCCCACCAGCATCACACCGAGCCAGCCGCCGTGTTCGTACACGCTGCTGGCAATCGCCGAGCCGAAGGCACCGCCGATGAAGATGCTGGTCATGTACAGCGCGTTCAAGCGGCTGCGGCTGTTGGCGTCGAGTGCATAGATGGCGCGTTGGCCGAGGACCATGTTCATCTGCACGCAGAAGTCCAGGACCACGCCGGTCACCGCCAGGCCGATCACGCTGTACAGCGGGTGCACGAAGGCCGGCAGGAAGCTCAATACGGCAAAGACCATGGCCAGCAGCGATGCGCGGTGAGTGTGACCGGCATCGGCCAGGCGTCCGGCGATGGGGGCGGCAATGGCGCCGATGGCACCGACCAGGGCGAAGATCGCGATCTGGGTCTGGCTCAGGCCGTGGTTGCGCACCAGTTCCAGCGGGGCGGCGGTCCAGAACAGGCTGAACGTGGCGAACATGCAGCCTTGGTAAAACGCGCGTTGGCGCAGTAGCGGTTGTTCACGCAGCAGGGTGCCCAGGGAACGCAGCAATTGGCCATAGCTGGCGCTGTGGTCCGGCTGGCGCTTGGGGATGGTCAGCATCAGCACCACGCTGATAAACGCCATCAACGCGGCGGCGGCCATGAACATCGCGCGCCAGCCAAAATGGTCAGCCACGACGCTGGACACTGGCCGCGCCAGCAGGATACCCAGCAGCAGCCCACCCATGATGCTGCCGACCACCCGACCCCGGGACTCGGCAGGCGCCAGGTGTGCGGCCAGGGGGATCAGGATCTGTACCGACACCGAACTGAAGCCGATCAGCAACGACACCAGCAGGAACAAGTTCGGTTGTTCGGTAAAGGCCGCGCCCAACAGGCTGGCAATCGCCACCACGGTCGTGATGATCATCAGCTTGCGGTTTTCCAGCAGGTCACCCAAAGGCACCAGGAAGAACAGGCCGAGGGCATAGCCGATCTGCGTCAGGGACACAATCAGGCTGGCCATCGCCGGGGTGAGGCCGATGTCCGGTGCGATCAGTTCGATGATCGGCTGGGCGTAGTAGATGTTGGCGACAATGGCGCCGCAGCAAAACGCAAACAGCATCACCATTGCGCGGGTCATGGTGCTCGTAGCGTGGGGGGTGGCATTCATGGTGTTCTCATAAAAGCGAAGGTAGATGGCCAGCGAGAGTAAAGACAAGGCTCAACGGCGAGTAGGCCGTTTATGGTGATATCACTTATGCCGGGTGATGATACATTCAGAAACAACTGCTGAAACAGGAAATCCAGCGCCATGAAAATCACGCTCAACAAGATACTCCTGGCTTCAAGCCTCGCTGCTGCAATGGCCCTGGGCCTGGGCCTGGCCAATGCCGCCGATGCGCCGCGCGTAGGCGTACGCGGGGCAATCACCGCGATGGACGGTGATGCGATGCAGGTCAAGGTCAACAGCGGTGAAGACGTCACCGTGCACCTGACCAAGGACACCCAGGTGCGCGCCGTCACCCTGGCCAGGATCGATGAAATCAAACCGGGCAGCTACATCGGCTCGGCCGCCATGCCCAACGCCGACGGCACCCTCACGGCGCTGGAAGTGCATGTGTTCCCACCGGCCATGGCCGGCACGGGTGACGGGCATCGGGCGTTTGACCTGAAGGAAGGCAGCAGCATGACCAACGGCACCGTCGGCGACTTGGTGGTCAGCAAAGGGCGGACGTTGACCGTGAAATACAAAGGCGGCGAACAGAAGATCGTGGTGCCGGAGGATGTGCCGATCGTCAACCTGGAACCGGGAGACCGCAGCTTGCTCAAGCCGGGGGTGAAGGTGGTGTTGTTTGCCGCGCAAGGGGCGGATGGGAAAATCACTGCCCAAGCCATTTCAGCCGGCAAGGATGGCGTGACACCGCCGATGTAACTGCAAAACCCAGATCTAAATGTGGGAGGGGCAAGCCTCCTCCCACATTTGTCAGTTACTGACCGGAGTAGATCTGGTCGAAAACCCCACCATCATTGAAGTGGGTTTTCTGCACGGTGCGCCAGTCACCAAAGGTCTTCTCCACCGACAGGAAGTCGACTTTCGGGAAGCGGTCGGTGTACTTGGCCAGCACCTTCGGATCACGCGGGCGCAGGTAGTTGTTGGCAGCGATTTCCTGGCCTTGCGGCGACCACAGGTACTTCAGGTAGTCTTCAGCGGCCACGCGGGTGCCTTTCTTCTCGACCACTTTATCCACCACCGACACCGGCGGCTCGGCTTCGGCGGAGACGCTTGGGTAGATCACTTCGAACTGATCGCGACCGAATTCACGGGCGATCATTTCGGCTTCGTTCTCGAAGGTCACCAGCACGTCGCCGATCTGGTTGGTCATGAACGTGGTGGTGGCGGCGCGGCCACCGGTGTCCAGCACGGGCGCCTGTTTGAACAGCTTGCCGACAAAGGCCTTGGCCTTGTCTTCGTCACCGCCGTTCTTGAGCACATAACCCCAGGCCGACAGGTAGGTGTAGCGGCCGTTACCGGAGGTTTTCGGGTTGGGCACGATCACCTGCACGCCATCCTTGAGCAGGTCCGGCCAGTCTTTCAGGGCTTTCGGGTTGCCCTTGCGCACGATGAACACGGTGGCCGAGGTGAACGGCGCGCTGTTGTTCGGCAGGCGGGTGACCCAGTTGTCCGGCACCAGTTTGCCGTTGTCGACCAGGGCGTTGATGTCGGTGGCCATGTTCATGGTAATCACGTCAGCCGGCAGGCCGTCGATCACCGAGCGCGCTTGTTTGCTGGAACCGCCGAAGGACATCTGCAGGGTCAGCTTGTCGTTCGGGTGCTCGGCTTCCCAGTGCTTCTGGAAGGCGGCATTGTAGTCCTTGTAGAAATCGCGCATCACGTCGTAGGAGACGTTGAGCAGGGTGACCGGTGCGGCCTGGACGGCGCCCGCCAGGGCAAGGCCGGCTGCCAGGAGAGAGGCGCTAACGAGTTTTTTCACTGCTCATTCCTTGTTGTTCGGGAGAAGAGGGGAGGCACATTGCCAGCGACTATAGCCGGGGGCACTTAGTCGCTTAAAGATTAAAAAGAACTTTGCTTATTCCACTTTCTTAAAAAGCGCGTTGCCACAGCGCGAACAGAACGCCGCGTTCGGCTCGTGGCTGTTTTTCCTGCACACCGGGCAGTCGTGTTGCAGTTGCTCACCGCGCATGGCACTGGCCAGCTCGGCCGTAAAAATACCCGTGGGCACGGCGATGATCGAGTAACCGGTGATCATCACCAGCGACGAAATCACCTGGCCCAACGGCGTCTTGGGCACGATATCGCCAAAGCCTACGGTGGTCAGCGTCACGATCGCCCAATAGATGCCCTTGGGGATACTGGTGAAGCCGTGCTCCGGGCCTTCGATCACATACATCAAGGTGCCGAACACCGTGACCAGGGTGCACACGCTCACCAGGAACACCACGATCTTCTGCTTGCTGCCGCGCAGCGCCGCCATCAGGTAGTTGGCCTGCTTGAGGTACGGACTGAGCTTGAGCACGCGGAAAATCCGCAGCATCCGGATGATGCGGATGATCAGCAGGTACTGCGCGTCGCTGTAGTACAGCGCAAGGATGCCGGGCACGATGGCGAGCAGATCCACCAGCCCGTAAAAGCTGAAGGCGTAGCGTAACGGCTTGGGTGAGCAGTACAGGCGCAACCCGTACTCGATCAGGAAGATCAGGGTGAAGCCCCATTCAATGTAGGCCAGCACATCGGCGTAGTTCTGGTGGACCTGGTCGATGCTGTCGAGCATCACGATCACCAGGCTGGCGAGGATGATCAACAGCAGGATGCCGTCAAAGCGCCGCCCGGCGACGGTGTCGCTCTGAAAAACCATGATGTAGAGCCGCTGACGCCAGTCGTTGTTGCTGTCCATAAAGCCCGCCTGAATCGAATATCGAGCAAGCCTAGGGGGATTCGAAGGGGCTGTCCATGCGGGGTTTCCTGAGTATTCGGGCGCTGGCGCGTACCAGCCAGCAGGCGAGGATAAACGGCGCGGTGAGTGCGGGCAGGTGCAGGGCGGCAAAGCCCGGTGTGAGGGCGATCGCCAGCAGGATGCCGAGCAGCGGCAGCCAGGGTTGGCGCCGTGCCTGGCTCAGCGCCAGGGCCGCGAGAGCCGGGTTGTAGCTGTGCAGGCCGAGGAGGGCGGCGCTGGTGTCGTCCAGCAGCAATCCGATCAGTACGCCGCTGCTGGCGCCGATCACGGCCCAGACCGCGGCACGCCGGTTCGCCAGCCACAGGCCGAGGGCAATCAGCACGCCCGCCAGCGGCTGGTCCAGCAGCATGATTTGCGCGAGGCCGGTGAACGGCGCGCCGAGCACCGCCAGGGTATCGGGCTCGCCCAGGGCCAAGGCACTGTGTGGGACGCTGCCCAGCAGCAGCCAGCCCAGGCCGACAAAGGGTGCGCTGTAGGCGGGCAGGTCGTCGGGCTGCGTCGCGTGTTTCAACCACTGTCGCGTAAGGATCGCGCTCAGGCCGCCGCACGCGAGGATCAGCGGTGGCAACAAGGCCGACCAGGTGAAATGCTGGCTGATCAACAGGCCCAGCAATACGCCGTTGTAGCTATAGAGACCCGCCTGGCGCTCGGCCTTGGGATAGTCGCGACGCTGGGCCGTGAGCAATCCGGCGACCCCACCCAGCAGCGCACCGCCGAGCAAGGCCGGAGCGCCGATCAGGATCGCCAACAGGCACAGCAGGCCGCACAGCGGATGGCGTTGCAGGAAGATCTGGCTGAAGCCGTTGAGCAGGGCTTCGGCCCAGTCGGGGCAGGTTGGGGTGTGCATGATGGGTATTCAGTGGGACCGAGTTGGGCCCATCGGGGGCGAGCCCCCTCCCACACTTGATTGGGTTCACATAGTGAGATGTGTGAATGCCGTCCAATGTGGGAGGGGGCTTGCCCCCGATGGGGCCTCTGCAGGCGCTAGATCAGCGTCTCTATGCGCAAGGAGTTGGTCGACCCCGGCTGCCCGAACGGCACCCCGGCAGTAATCACCAAGGTATCCCCGCGCTGCGCCATGCCCTGGGCCTGGGCAATCTCCAGCGCGGTGGAACACACCTCATCCACCTGCCTCAGTCGATCATTGACCACCGAATGCACGCCCCACGCCACACTCAAGCGGCGTGCGGTGGACAGGTTCGGCGTGAGGTTGAGAATCGGCGCCACCGGCCGCTCCCGCGCCGCGCGCAGGCTGGAGCTGCCCGACTCGCTGTAGTTCACCAGCACCGCCACCGGCAGGATGCTGCTGATGCGCCGGATCGCGCAGCTGATGGCGTCCGACACCGTGGCATCGGCCTTGGGCCGGCTGACGTCGAGCTGGGTCTGGTAGTCCGGGCCGTTTTCCACCTGGCGGATGATCTTGCTCATCATCTGCACGGCTTCCAGCGGGTACTCGCCCGACGCGGTTTCCGCCGACAGCATCACCGCATCCGCGCCTTCGGCCACGGCATTGGCGACATCCGTCACTTCCGCGCGGGTCGGCGCCGGCGAGAAGCGCATGGACTCCAGCATCTGCGTGGCCACCACCACCGGTTTGCCCAGTTGGCGGCAGGTGCGGATGATGTCTTTCTGGATTTGCGGCACGCTCTCGGCCGGTACTTCCACGCCCAGGTCGCCCCTGGCCACCATGATCGCGTCGCTCAGCTCGGCGATTTCCCGCAGGCGTTGTACGGCTGAGGGCTTCTCGATCTTGGCCATCAGGAAGGCCTTGTCGCCGATCAGCTCGCGAGCCTCGCGGATGTCTTCCGGGCGCTGCACAAACGACAGCGCGACCCAGTCCACGCCCAGCTCCAGACCGAAGCTCAGGTCGCGACGGTCCTTGGCGGTGAGCGGGCTGAGTTCCAGCAAGGCTTGTGGGACGTTGACGCCTTTACGGTCGGACAACTCGCCGCCATTCAGTACGGTGGTGTCGATGGCATCGGCGTGCCGGGTGATCACGCGCAGGCGCAGCTTGCCGTCGTCGAGCAACAGGTCCATGCCCGGTTCCAGGGCGGCAATGATTTCCGGGTGGGGCAGGTTGACCCGGCGCTGGTCGCCCGGCGTCGGGTCCAGGTCCAGGCGCAGGGCCTGGCCACGCACCAGTTGCAGCTTGCCCTCGGCAAACGTCCCGACGCGCAGCTTCGGCCCTTGCAGGTCCATGAGGATACCCAGCGGGTAGTTGAGCTGGCGCTCCACCTGGCGAATCCAGTGGTAGCGCCGGGCGTGATCGGCATGCTCACCGTGGCTGAAGTTGAGGCGGAAGATATTTACCCCGGCTTGCACCAGCTCACGGATATCGTCGATACCGTCGGTGGCCGGGCCCAGGGTGGCGAGGATCTTGACCTTCTTGTCAGGCGTCATGGTGGGCAGTCTCAAGGATCAGGATGGCGCGCACGTCATTGACATTGGTGCGGGTCGGCTCGGTAACGATCAAGCCGTCGAGGGCGGCGAAGTAGCCATAACCGTTGTTGTTATCCAGCTCGTCGCTGGCCGACAGGCCCAGGGCTTCGGCGCGCGCATAGCTGCACGGGGTCATGATTGCGCCGGCGTTGTCTTCCGAGCCGTCGATGCCGTCGGTGTCGCCGGCCAGGGCGTACACGCCGGGCAGGCCTTTGAGGCTGTCGGTCAGGCTCAACAGGAATTCGGCGTTGCGCCCGCCACGGCCGTTGCCGCGCACGGTGACGGTGGTTTCACCGCCGGAGAGGATCACGCACGGCGCCGCCAGCGGCTGGCCGTGCTGCACGATTTGCCGCGCGATGCCGGCGTGCACTTTGGCCACCTCCCGCGCTTCGCCTTCCAGGTCGCCGAGGACCAGCGCGCTGAAACCGGCCTGGCGCGCTTTCACCGCCACCGCTTCCAGGGATTGTTGCGGGCGCGCGATCAGCTGGAAGTGGCTGCGGGCGAGCACCGGGTCGCCGGGCTTGACGGTTTCCGAGGCCGGATTCTGCAACCAACTGCGCACGGCGGCCGGTACGTCGATGTCGTAGCGCTTGAGGATCGCCAGGGCCTGTTGCGAGGTGCTGGGGTCGCCGACCGTGGGGCCGGAGGCGATGACCGTGGCCTGGTCGCCCGGCACATCGGAAATCGCGTAGGTGTAGACCGTGGCCGGCCAGGCCGCCTTGGCCAGCCGACCGCCCTTGATTGCCGAGAGGTGCTTGCGTACGCAATTCATCTCGCCAATGGTGGCGCCGGATTTGAGCAGGGCTTTGTTGAGGGCCTGCTTGTCGGCCAGGCTGATGCCTTCGGCAGGCAGTGCCAGGAGTGCCGAGCCGCCGCCGGAGAGCAGGAAGATCACCCGGTCGTCTTCGCCCAGGTTGCTGATCAATTCCAGCACGCGCTTGGCCACTGCAAGGCCGGCGGCATCGGGCACCGGGTGGGCGGCTTCGACCACTTCGATTTTCTGGCAAGGGGCGCCGTGGCCGTAGCGGGTGACCACCAGGCCCGAGACTTCGCCTTGCCAGCAATTCTCGACGACCAGCGCCATGGCGGCCGCCGCCTTGCCGGCGCCGATCACGATCACGCGGCCGCTGCGGTCGGCGGGCAGGCAGGGTTCAAGGACGTGCCGGGGGTGGGCGGCGTCGATGGCTGTGGCAAACAGCTCGCGAAGCAGGTGTTGCGGATCGACCGACATAAGCGGACTCCCGGGGGATTTTTGTTATTAGAGGTGCAGCCATTTCAAAGGGGGGTTACTTATCGCGAATCGAGAAGTTCGCCATATGCTCCAACCCCTTGATCAACGCCGAGTGGTCCCAGTTACCGCCGCCAATCGCCGCGCACGTGCTGAACACCTGCTGGGTGCCGGCGGTGTTCGGCAGGTTGATCCCCAGTTCCCTGGCACCGGCCAGGGCCAGGTTCAGGTCCTTCTGGTGCAGGTTGATGCGGAAACCCGGATCGAAGGTGCCCTTGATCATGCGTTCGCCATGCACTTCGAGGATCTTCGACGAGGCAAAGCCGCCCATCAGCGCTTCACGCACCTTGGCCGGGTCGGCGCCGTTCCTGGAGGCGAACAGCAGTGCTTCGGCCACCGCCTGGATATTCAGCGCGACGATGATCTGGTTGGCCACTTTGGCGGTCTGGCCATCGCCATTGCCGCCCACCAGGGTGATGTTCTTGCCCATGCTCTGGAACAGCGGCAGCGCACGTTCGAAGGTCTGCGGCTCGCCACCGACCATGATGCTCAAGGTACCGGCCTTGGCGCCGACTTCACCGCCGGACACCGGGGCATCGAGGTACTGCGCGCCGTGCTCGTTGATCTTTGCCGCAAACGCCTTGGTGGCTGTGGGAGAGATCGAACTCATGTCGATCACCACCTTGTTCGGCGACAGGCCCGCCGCCACGCCGTCGGCGCGGAACAGCACGTCGTCGACCTGCGGGGTGTCGGGGACCATGACGATAATGAACTCGGCTTCCTGGGCCACTTGCTGCGGAGTGGCCAGGGCCACTGCGCCGGCGCTGATCAGCTCGGCCGGCGCCTTGCCGTGGTGTTCGGAAAGAAACAGTTGATGACCGGCCTTCTGCAGGTTCGCGGCCATGGGTTGGCCCATGATGCCGGTGCCGATAAATCCGATTTTAGCCATGATGAAATCCTCTTTTTATGCTCTGTGGGCGCTGGGCTTGCTGTGGTGAGCGGGGGGACAAGCCCTCCACCACAGCAAGCCCCCTCCCACAGGGTTTTGTGTGGTGTCGGTTAGATGGCGTTATGGGCTTTAAGCCAGCCCAAACCCGCTTCGGTGGTGGTCAGCGGCTTGTATTCACAGCCGACCCAACCCGCGTACCCGATGCGGTCCAGATGTTCGAACAGGAAGCGGTAGTTGATCTCCCCGGTTCCGGGCTCATTGCGCCCAGGGTTGTCCGCCAGTTGGATGTGATTGATCTCCTCCAGATGCGCCGCCATGGTCCGGGCCAGGTCGCCTTCCATGATTTGCATGTGGTAGATGTCGTACTGCAGGAACAGGTTGTCACTGCCCACCTGTTCGCGAATCGACAGGGCCTGTGCCGTGTTGTTGAGGTAGAAACCCGGAATGTCGCGGGTGTTGATCGCTTCCATCACCAGCTTGATGCCCGCCGCCTGCAGCTTGTCGGCGGCGTACTTGAGGTTGGCGACAAAGGTCTTTTCCACGGTTTCATCATCCACACCCTGGGGCCGAATCCCCGCCAGGCAGTTGATCTGGGTATTGCCCAGCACCTGGGCGTAGGCGATGGCCAGGGTGACCCCGGCGCGGAACTCCTCGACCCGGTCCGGGTGGCACGCCAGGCCGCGTTCGCCCTTGGCCCAGTCACCGGCCGGCAGGTTGAACAGCACCTGGGTCAGGCCATGGGTGTCGAGCTGGGCCTTGATGTCAGCCGAGCTGAATTCATAGGGGAACAGGTACTCGACACCCTGGAAACCGGCATCGGCTGCGGCCTTGAAGCGCGCGAGAAAGTCCTGCTCGGTAAACAGCATGGACAGGTTGGCGGCAAAGCGTGGCATAGGGTTCTCCTTAATCGAGCAGGGAAATGGCGGTCGGCGCATCGTTGCCGACCAGGGCCAGGTCTTCGAATTCGTTGACGGCGTTGATCTCGGTGCCCATGGAAATATTGGTCACGCGCTCCAGAATGATCTCGACGATCACCGGCACCTTGAACTCTTCGATCATTTCCTCGGCGCGGCGCAATGCCGGCTGGATTTGCCCCGGCTCGAACACGCGCAGGGCCTTGCAACCCAGGCCTTCGGCAACTGCGACGTGGTCGACGCCATAACCGTTCAGCTCCGGAGCGTTGAGGTTGTCGAAAGACAACTGCACGCAGTAGTCCATTTCAAACCCGCGCTGGGCCTGGCGGATCAGCCCCAGGTAGGAGTTGTTCACCACCACGTGGATGTATGGCAGCTTGAACTGCGCGCCCACGGCCAGCTCTTCGATCATGAACTGGAAGTCATAGTCGCCGGACAGCGCCACCACCTTGCGGCCCGGGTCGGCCTTGACCACGCCCAGCGCCGCCGGAATGGTCCAGCCCAACGGGCCGGCCTGGCCGCAGTTGATCCAGTGGCGGGGCTTGTACACATGCAGGAACTGCGCGCCGGCAATCTGCGACAGGCCGATGGTGCTGACGTAGCAGGTGTCTTTGCCGAACACCTGGTTCATCTCTTCGTACACCCGTTGCGGCTTGACCGGCACGTAATCGAAGTGGGTCTTGCGCTGCAGGGTCGCCTTGCGCTGCTGGCAGTCATGCAGCCAGGCACTGCGGTCCTTGAGCTTGCCGGCGGCTTTCCACTCGCGGGCCACTTCAATGAACATCGTCAGCGCGGAGCCGGCATCGGACACGATGCCCAGGTCCGGCGTGAATACGCGACCAATCTGGGTTGGTTCGATGTCGACGTGAATGAATTTACGGCCTTCGGTGTACACCTCCACTGAACCGGTGTGGCGGTTGGCCCAACGGTTACCGATACCCAGCACCACGTCCGATTTGAGCAGCGTCGCGTTGCCGTAGCGGTGGGAGGTTTGCAGGCCGACCATACCGACCATCTGGGGGTGATCGTCGGGAATAGTGCCCCAGCCCATCAGCGTCGGGATCACCGGGATGCCGGTCAGTTCGGCGAACTCCACCAGCAGCTCGCTGGCGTCGGCGTTGATCACACCGCCGCCGCTCACCAGCAACGGGCGTTCAGCCTGATCCAGCAGGGCCAGGGCCTTTTCGACCTGGATGCGGGTGGCCAAGGGCTTGGCCAGTGGCAGCGGCTGGTAGGCGTCGATGTCGAATTCGATCTCGGCCATCTGCACATCGAACGGCAGGTCGATCAGCACCGGGCCAGGGCGGCCGGAGCGCATTTCATAGAAGGCTTTCTGGAACGCGTACGGCACTTGGCCCGGCTCGAGGACGGTGGTTGCCCACTTGGTCACCGGCTTGACGATGCTGGTGATGTCCACGGCCTGGAAGTCTTCCTTGTGCATGCGGGCCCGTGGTGCCTGGCCGGTGATGCACAGGATCGGGATCGAGTCGGCCGAGGCGCTGTAGAGGCCGGTGACCATGTCGGTGCCCGCCGGGCCCGAGGTGCCGATGCACACGCCGATATTGCCGGCCTTGGTGCGGGTGTAACCCTCGGCCATGTGCGAGGCGCCTTCAACGTGGCGAGCAAGGACGTGATCGATGCCACCCACCTTCTGCAAGGCTGAGTACAGCGGGTTGATCGCAGCGCCTGGGATACCGAAGGCGGTGTCCACGCCTTCACGGCGCATGACGAGGACGGCGGCTTCGATTGCTCTCATTTTGCTCATGATTTTGGTGCCTCTTGCGTTTTGTAATTGTATACAAGTGGTGTCTGTCCAAAGTGTATTCACGGCGGGCGGCGCAGGTCAATCCATTTTATTGGTTGGCCTTTGCGTTCGTCGGAACCGCTTTTTTCGACGTATGGAGCCTTTGTTTGAAAATATTGTATACAAAAACAAATATCATTGTGTTCTATTTGTTTGATCGGGCATCTGATCAAACAGACCTGCACCGCTTTCCCAATAACAAAAGAAGGACGGCACCATGAGCGCTTTAACCTTGAAGATTGCCACCCAACTGGCCAGCCAGGCCCTCAGTGCAGGGCGCACGATCTCAGCCGCACCGCTGACCGTTGCGGTGCTCGACAGCGGTGGCCACCTGATCACCGTGCAGCGCGAAGACGGCGCCAGCCTGCTGCGCCCGCACATCGCCATCGGCAAGGCCTGGGGCGCGATTGCGCTGGGCAAGGGCTCGCGCTTGCTGGCGCTGGACGCACAGCAACGGCCGGCGTTTATCGCGGCGTTGAACAGCCTGGGGCAGGGCAGCGTGGTGCCCGCACCCGGTGGGGTGTTGATTCGGGATCAGGCGGGGGCGGTACTGGGGGCGATCGGGATCAGCGGGGATACGTCGGATATTGATGAGCAGTGTGCGATCACGGCGATCGAGGGGCTGGGGTTGATGGCGGATGCGGGGGTGTCAGCTTAAGTATTGAGTGACTATCAGGGCCTCATCGGGGGCAAGCCCCCTCCCACATTTGACCGTATCCACACATATCAATGTGTGAACCCAATCAAGTGTGGGAGGGGGCTTGCCCTCGATTGGCACAGGCACCTCGGTGCATCAGTCCGGCGCACAGCCCTTGAGCACCAACCGAATAATCGTCTGCGCCGCCGCTTCATAATCGGCCTCATCCAGCTTGGCCTTGCCGGTCACCGCGGAAATCTGCCAGTCGAAATCCGCATAGGTCTGCGTCGCCGCCCAGATGCTGAACATCAGGTGATGAGGGTCGATAGCCGCGATCAACCCGCGATCCACCCAACTCTGGATGCAGTCGATATTGTGCTTGGCCTGGGCATTGAGTTGTTGGACCTGCTCGGCACTCAGGTGCGGTGCGCCATGCATGATTTCGCTGGCAAACACTTTGGAGGCGAAGGGCAGGTCGCGGGAGATGCGGATTTTCGAGCGGATGTAGTTGCTCAGCACCACCGAAGGCTCGCCCTCGGGATTGAACGGCGTGGACGCCGCCAGGATTGGCTCGATAATGCTTTCGAGCACCTCACGGTAGAGGTTGTCCTTGGACTTGAAGTAGTAATAGACGTTGGGCTTGGGCAGCCCGGCCTTGGCGGCGATGTCGCTGGTTTTGGTCGCGGCGAAGCCCTTGTCGGCAAACTCCTCGCTCGCCGCCCGCAGGATCTTTTCTTTGTTGCGCTCGCGAATGGTGCTCATAAAGTGCTCAGTCTCACAGATACTGTTTCTGTTTGACGGCGTCTGTTGCCGCCATTCTGCGTCGCCGCTCCTCCCCATAGCGAGCTATGAGTCGTCGCGGCTCCTTGCCTGACGACAACAGCCACTCGCCAAAAGAGAAACGTATCTATGAAACTGAGCACGGGGAGTTTCCTTGCCAGGACAGGCGGTTGCGCATGGTAGCACCGGCCATCCGCGGGCCTCAACAATGTGCCCGCAAAGCCCTGCGCCGCGTTATGCTCCGCCCATCCCTCTCTTAAGGAAGCCCGATTCATGGCAGGAAGCAGCTTGTTGGTGTTGATCGACGACATCGCCGCAGTACTCGATGACGTTGCCCTGATGACAAAAGTAGCGGCAAAAAAAACCGCCGGGGTGCTCGGCGATGACCTGGCGCTCAACGCCCAGCAGGTTTCCGGCGTGCGTGCCGAGCGGGAAATCCCGGTGGTATGGGCCGTTGCCAAGGGCTCGTTTATCAACAAATTGATCCTGGTGCCCACCGCGTTATTGATCAGCGCCTTCGCTCCTTGGGCCGTGACACCGTTGTTGATGCTCGGCGGCGCCTACCTGTGTTTCGAAGGCTTCGAGAAGCTCGCGCATAAATTCCTGCACAGCAAGGCTGAAGTCCAGGCCGACCATGCGCAGCTGGTTGAAGCGGTGGCTAACCCGGCTACTGATCTGGTGGCTTTTGAAAAGGACAAGATCAAAGGCGCGATCCGTACCGACTTCATCCTCTCTGCGGAAATCATCGCCATCACCCTCGGCACCGTGGCCGATGCGCCGTTGATGCAGCAAGTGATTGTCCTATCGGGCATCGCCATCGTCATGACCATCGGCGTCTACGGGCTTGTGGCTGGCATCGTCAAGCTGGATGACCTGGGCCTGTGGCTTACCCAGAAGCCTGGCCAGATGGCTCGCCGTATCGGTGGCGGCATCCTGCGGGCGGCACCGTATATGATGAAGAGCCTGTCGGTGATCGGCACGGCGGCGATGTTCATGGTCGGCGGTGGCATCCTTACCCATGGCGTGCCGGTGGTGCATCACTGGATCGAGGGTGTGAGCCAGAGCACAGGTGGATTGGCGTGGTTGATGCCGACGTTACTGAATGCGGTGGCGGGGATTATTGCCGGGGCGGTGGTATTGGCAGTGGTCAGCGTGGTGGGCAAGAGCTGGAAAGCGCTCAGGGCATAAATCGCCGACACAAAAAAAGGCCATTCAATCGAATGGCCTTTTTTACGGGCGTTATTTACTCGGCAATCTGCAACTTGCGCGATTCCGTATAGATATACCGCACCTTCTCATACTCGAACGGAGAGTTCATCTGACCGTAGCGGAAGCTGGTCTGGTAGCGCTTGTCCACCGCACGCAGGGCCCAGATTTCCGGGTGGTTGGAGCTGACTTCGGAGACGTTGAGGAAGTTGATCTGGGACTCGGCGGTGTAGTCCACCAGCAAGCCGCCGGTGTCGCGCAGGTTCGACGGGCCGAAGATTGGCAGCACCAGGTAGGCACCGCCGGGCACGCCGTAGAAGCCCAGGGTCTGGCCGAAGTCTTCACTCTGGCGCGGCAGGCCCATGGCGGTCGCCGGGTCCCACAGGCCGGCGATGCCGACGGTGGTGTTGAGCAGCAGGCGCCCGGTGGTTTCCAGGGAGCGGTGGCCCTTGAGCTGCAGCAGGCTGTTCAACAGGTTGGGCACGTCGCCCAGGTTGTTGAAGAAGTTGCTCACGCCGGTGCGCAGGAAGCTTGGCGTGACGTAGCGGTAACCGTCGACCACCGGCAGGAACACCCACTGGTCAAAGCGGTAGTTGAAGTGGTACACGCGGCGGTTCCACGATTCGAGCGGGTCGTACACGTTGAGTGCGTTGACCGACGAGCGTTCGAATTCGCGTTGGTCCAGGCCCGGGTTGAACTTGAGCTTGCTCAACGGCTCCTTGAAACCGTCGGAGTCCATCACCACAGGCGCGTGGGCCTTGCTGTTGTCGGCATTGGCAACGCCTGCGCACATCAGGGCGGCAAGCAGCAGAAGATATTTAGCCACGGAAGAACTCCAGCATGGCGTCGGCGTTGACGCGGTAATTGAGGTTGCCGCAATGGCCGCCCAGGGGGTAGACGGTCAAGCGATCGCCGAAGGTCTTGCGCAGGAAGCCGAGGTCGCCCGGGCCGAGAATCACGTCGTCAGCGTTGTGCATGACGGCGATTTTCGGGCTGGCGTGGAGGTAGTCCTTGAGGGCGTACAGGCTGACCTGGTCAACCAGTTGCAGCAGGCTGCCCCCGTCGGAGCGGGCGCGCCACATCGGGATCACCTGTTCGGTGAGGTAGCAATCGAAGTCGCATTGCAGCGCACGCTTGAGGAACGGCGTGAGGCTGGTACCTTCGCTGATCGGGTACTTCGGCGGGATGATCAGGCCACGGCGGTTGATCAGGTCCGAGGTAAAGGCGATGTCGGCCGCCGAGAAGCGGAACGAGGTGCCGATCAGCATGGCCATCTGTTCGTTGGTCAGGTGCTGCTTGGATTGCTGGAAGTCGTAGAGCAGGGCGTCGTTGAGGTCGATGTAGCCCTTTTGCTGGAAGTAACGGGTCAGCTTGTTCAACACCAGTTCATAGAAGGTGGTGGTGTTGTTGATGCCCTTGACCTCGGTCTGTACCAGCTTGTCGAGGTTGGTGATCGAGGTGTAGAGGTTGACCGGCGGGTTGAGCAGCAGCACTTTCTTGAAGTTGAAGCTGCGGCGGGTCTCGTCGAGCTTGCTGACAAACGCCGCATCCAGCGCGCCGAGGCTGTAGCCGGTGAGGTAGAAGTCGGTCACCGGCAGTGAAGCATTCTGTGCGCGCACGGCTTGCATCACGCGGTACATGTCTTCGGCATCTTCCTGGCTGATGCCGGGAGTGGCGAAGCGCGACGCAGAGGCGATGAAGTCGAAGCTGGTGGGCGACGACAGTTGCACCACGTGGTAGCCGGCCTGGTAATACAGTTTTTTCAGGTATTCGTTGATGCTGCTGTCAAACCGCGCACCGGTGCCTGCGATCAGGAAGATCAGCGGCGCGGCGCGATCCTGCTTGGCGATGCGGTAAGTGAGTTTCTTCACTGCCCAGAAGTTGTCCGGCAGGCTGAACTCGCGCTCGGGGCGCATATTCAGGGTGTAGTCGGACTGGTTGATCTCGTCATCGGTCGGCAATGTCGGCCGAAGGTCAGGCGGTGTGGTGGCGATGGTCGCTTCGAATGGGTTGGTCAAAGGGTAGCCATAGCTGGCTTGGTCGATATCGACGGCCAGTGCTGACGCACTCAAAAAAAGGCTGCCCAGTAAGGCAGCACAGCGCAAGGAACGGAGCATGACTTAATCCCTAAGAGGAAACGTGCTTAATGAAGTTCGCAGGCTATGACCACCGCGTTGCCACCGAAGTGCCAGCTCTCGGCACGAAAAGTCGGAAAATAACGTCGGAATCGGGGTAATAGTAGCGAGACGATACACTTTGCCATGCATTAGTGAACACTAATTGTGTGTATGCACCTTGCTAACGGCCGCCGGCGCATTAAGCTGAGCGCCGTTTTTGCCTATCGGAGTGCTCCATGTCCCGCCGCTTGCCGTTGATTTTGCTGCTTATTGCCCTGCCGTTATGGCTGGCTGCCAGTTATGGCGCGCGTTACGGCTTTATGGAAGATGGTCAGTGGGTCGGCATCTGTGCCGACGAGGCCAGCCGCTGGGAATGCCAGGTACGTTCGAACCTGGGCTTGATGATTCACTTCAAGGTGCTGGGCTGGGCCGCGCTGGTGACCTCGGTGCTGGCGTTTTTCGTGCCGGGCCGTGCGGGATGGGGCTTGGCGGTACTGGGGCTGGCGTTCGGGCTGCCGGCCCTGGCGTTGTACAACACCACGTTTGCGGTGTTTGCAGTGGTGATTGCGGGGTTGCGGTTGGTCAGGCAGTCGCGGCGCGCCTGATAAGGCCAACCGGGGGCAAGCCCCCTCCCACATGAGAACGCAGTCCAAAGGTGGGAGGGGGCTTGCCCCCGATGGCGCTCTTAAGCCTTGCGCATCCGCAAGCACCGCCACAAAGCCGTAACCATCAACCCGCTTACCAATGCCCAACCCCATGCCTGCTGGTTCAGCAGGCCTTCACGGTACAACTGCGGTGCAATGCCGGTCCCGATGATAAAGGTCAGCAAGGCAATCTCCCGGCGTGGCCCGGTCACTGGACGAACCAGGTACACCAACGCCGGCAGCAGCAGCGCCGCACTCGGGAAGCTGCGGTAGCGTGGGTCAAACACCAGTGCCAGCATCATCACGGCGCCCGCGAATCCGGCGATTGCCACCAGCCAGCCGGCACGTTGTTCCAGCCAGTTGAACAGCTGTTCGCGCCAGCCTTCACGGGTACTCAGGGCCAGTGCGGCGTGGGCCAGCACCAGCAGGTTCAGCGCCACGAGTAAGCCGGCCCATGCCCATTCATCGTTGAAGCGCGCAGTCACGCGGGTCAGTTCGGCCCAGGTGCCGATGGCGCAGGCAGCCACTGCACCCAACAGGGGCAGGGCCATCGCGGCGCGAGTGCTGCGGACGCGACCACCGAGCACCAGCGTGCCCAGCAGGATAATCCCGCCGACCCCCAGCCACAGCGGCCAGTGCGGCACATTGGTCACCGGCCCGGCGAGGATGCCCTTGTCCTGGCGGTCGGCATCGAACAGGCCCCAGTAGCCGCCCACGGCACCTTCACTGGCGCGCTTCCACGGCTGGTCAAACGCTTCGATCAGGTTGTAGTGCCAGCCATTGGCTTCGGCCATGGCCACGAAACCGCGCATGAACTTGGCTTCATTGACCCTGCTTGGCACTGCGGTTTCGCGCTGGCGGCCTTCGCTGGGCCAGCCGGTCTCGCCGATCAATATGTCCTTGGGCGCGAATTTGTTGCCAAAGGTCTGGCGTACATCGCCCACATGCTTGAGGGCCTGGTCGATACCGGAGGGGTCATCTTCCCAGTAGGGCAGCAAGTGGATGGTCAGGAAGTCCACCGCCGGCGCGATTTCCGGGTGCTGCAGCCAGAACTCCCAGACGTCGGCGTAGGTGACCGGCTGCTTGATCTGGCTTTTGACCTTATGGATCAGCGTCACCAGTTGTTTGGCGGTGACTTCCTTGCGCAGCAGCGCTTCGTTGCCGACGATCACCGAGGTGACCACATCGGGGTTGGCGTTAGCCGAGGCGATCAGTTGGTCGACTTCTTTTTCGGTCGCGACCGGGTCGCTGCTGACCCAGGCGCCCGCCATCACCTTTAACCCATGCTTGCGCGCCAGGTCCGGCAAGGCTTCCAGGCCGGTCATGGAGTAGGTGCGGATGCATTCGAAGCGGGTGGCCAGCAGGGCGAGGTCGGCGTCCATGCGCGCGGGGCGCAGTGTGAACGGTTGGTCGAAGGGCGATTGGTCCTTGTCGAACGGTGTGTACGACGCGCATTGCAGTTTGTGACTGGCACTGGCCACATCCGGCAGCACCACCGGCCGGCCGAGGCCATACCAGTAGCCGACAAGGATCAGCAGGCCGAGGATCAAAGCGAAGCAGTAGGGCAGGGCAGGGAAGCGGGCAGTCGCGGGCATGGTCGGCTTATCTGGGGGAGCAAAGGCGCGCATCTTACCCGGATTTGCGTTATCCCAGTGGGGCTGCATAATTTTGACATGCAAAGTTCAGGCGGGATCGTGGGGTTAAGTCCTACAAAAAGTCCTACTGGCGATGTGATGTCGTTTCTTGCTTGCATGAGGTCGCTGACAGAGCAGGTCGAAGGCTGCGGCAGGTTGATGATCGACGTGTCAGCACTCCACTGATGTCGCAGCAGCCGGATCGATGCGCGTGAAGGGGGCGCGGCGCACCACATAACAACAGGTTGACGTCGCTCGACATCCGTCGGGCGCAGCACTTTCGGGGAAGTACGATGAAGATGCGACGACTCTTGGGCGCAGCTGCCACTCTGGTAGTTGCGATGAGCTCCACACTGGCCAGCGCCGACAGCAAAACCCTGAGCATCGGTTATGTAGATGGCTGGTCCGACAGCGTTGCCACCACGCATGTGGCGGCAGAGGTGATCAGGGAAAAGCTCGGTTATGACGTCAAACTGCAAGCGGTCGCCACCGGGATCATGTGGCAGGGCGTGGCCACCGGCAAGCTCGATGCCATGCTCTCCGCCTGGCTGCCAGTGACCCACGGCGAGTATTGGACCAAGAACAAGGACAAGGTGGTCGACTACGGCCCCAACTTCAAGGATGCGAAGATCGGCTTGATCGTGCCGGAGTACGTCAAGGCCAAGTCCATCGAAGACCTCAAGACCGACACCACCTTCAAGAACAAGATCGTCGGCATCGACGCCGGTTCAGGCGTGATGCTCAAGACCGACGAAGCCATCAAGCAGTACGGCCTCGACTACAAGCTGCAAGCCAGCTCGGGTGCGGCGATGATCGCCGAGCTGACCCGTGCCGAAGACAAACAGGAATCCATTGCGGTCACCGGCTGGGTGCCACACTGGATGTTCGCCAAGTGGAAACTGCGTTTCCTGGACGATCCAAAAGGGATTTATGGTGCTGCTGAAACCGTCAACAGCATCGGCAGCAAGGGCCTGGAGAAGAAAGCGCCGGAAGTCGCGGCCTTCCTGAAGAAATTCCAGTGGGCCTCCAAGGATGAGATCGGCGAAGTCATGCTCGCTATCCAGGAAGGCGCCAAGCCTGATGCAGCGGCCAAGGACTGGGTTGCCAAGCACCCTGAGCGCGTAGCCGAGTGGACCGGTAAATAACCCCCCCCCTGCCTTGATACAACCCCTGTGGGAGGGGGCTTATCCCCGATTGCGGTGTGTCAGTCGTCAATGATCTGACTGGCTCACCGCTATCGGGAGCAAGCCCCCTTGTATGTTTAGACTTGAAGGGGTGGGTGGGACTAAAAGCCCGATTCTGACTCTAACCAGTACAGACCGTGGGAGACTTCGTCCCACCCCTTCTACCCAAAAGCGCCAATAAGGAATTCATCGGCAAGACCGACGATAGAGACAAGTCAGCGCAACGGTAGACCCCAACAAGCTCTTAAACCCTAGCTCCGAGGATTCGTCATGACAATCCTTACTTCGCAAACGGTCGTGGGTGTTGATGTGGCCAAGGCTGAGGTGCTCGTCTA
>NZ_FOZO01000019.1:0-101961 GCF_900116055.1 Pseudomonas sp. NFACC42-2 | reverse complement strand
CCCGTGAGGCTTGACCATATAACACCCAAGCAATTTGCGTCGAAAGGCCAGATTGCGGTGTGTGAAGACGCAATGAACCGAAAGTTCGAGATCTCACAAAACACCGACAGCTGTCACATACCCAATTTGCTGAAGCGAGGCCCGCTGGCCACGACTCAGTACCCGAATTTCTTGACGACCATAGAGCATTGGAACCACCTGATCCCATCCCGAACTCAGCAGTGAAACGATGCATCGCCGATGGTAGTGTGGGGTTTCCCCATGTGAGAGTAGGTCATCGTCAAGATTAAATTCCGAAACCCCATTTGCGAGAGCAGATGGGGTTTTGTTTTGCGCGCTGGAAAAGTGGGTACGCCTAGGCGGATGAGCTGTTGACTATCTTCAAGGGCAGCTGCCGTATCACCGAACCCGTCGAGAGGGAACTCACTTCAGAGTGCCGTTGGGGAATTCAATGCAAAGTGTTTCTGCATTTTTGGTATGGTGCAGCTCATTTCCCAAGGACTGATCTTTCATCGCAGGATGCGGCGTCGACCTTCTTCAACGAGATGCTGTAGAAATGCCTGAACCGATACCGATTAAAGATCACGAAAAAGAAAACCGCCTGGTCAACAAGCGCCTGCTCGCTTGTGCATTGTTGGTGATAGGCATTACGTGTGCCCTGGTGGGGCGTATGTATTTCCTTCAAGTCGTACAGTTCGACTACCACTCCACGATTTCTGAAAACAACCGCGTCCATGTGCTGCCCATCACTCCGACGCGCGGCCTTATCTATGACCGTAATGGCGTGGTGCTGGCTGACAATCGACCCAGCTACAACCTGACCATCACCCGCGAGCGCACTACTGACCTCAAGGGCGAACTCGACGCCATCGTCAACTTGCTGCACCTACCTGTCGAAGACCGTGCGTTGTTCGACAAGGCCCTGAAGCAGGCACGCCACCCATTCGTTCCGGTGACATTATTTTACGAGTTGACCGAAGAGCAAATCGCATTGCTGGCGGTGAATGAGTTCCGCTTGCCAGGAGTAGATGTAGAGCCGCAATTCGTCCGTCACTACCCGCTGGGTGCGCATTTTGCCCACTCCATCGGTTATGTGGGGCGGATCAATGAGAAAGAATCCAAAGCCCTCGACTCGGTGGAGTACCGTGGCACGCAGTCCATCGGCAAAACCGGTATCGAGCGTTTCTACGAGTCCGAACTGCATGGTCATGTCGGCTACGAAGAGGTTGAGACCAATGCCCAGGGCCGCGTACTCCGTGTGCTCAAGCACACCGACCCGATTCCTGGCAAAAATATCGTCCTGAGCCTCGACGTGAAGCTCCAGGAAGCTGCGGAAGAAGCCCTGGGTGATCGCCGTGGCTCAGTGGTTGCCCTCGATCCGCAAACCGGCGAAGTACTGGCCATGGTCAGCAAGCCGAGTTTTGACCCGAACCTGTTTGTCACCGGCATCAGTTTCAAGGAATATGCCGCGCTGCACGACTCTATTGACCGGCCGCTCTTCAACCGTGTGCTCCGGGGGCTCTATGCGCCTGGCTCGACCATCAAGCCGGAAGTGGCCATCGCTGGTCTCGACAGCGGTGTCGTCACCCCACAGACCCGTGTATTCGACCCCGGTTACTACCAGCTCCCCGACTTTGACCACAAATACCGCAATTGGAACCACAGCGGCGACGGCTGGGTAGACATGGACGCTGCCATCATGCGTTCCAACGACACTTACTTTTACGACCTTGCTCACAAGCTCGGCATCGACCGCCTGCACGACTACCTGGCGGAGTTTGGCCTTGGCCAGAAAGTCTCCCTGGACATGTTCGAAGAGTCCGCTGGCTTGATGCCATCCCAGGCTTGGAAGCGCGCCACGCGGCGCCAACCCTGGTTCCCGGGCGAAACCGTGATCCTCGGCATTGGCCAGGGGTATATGCAAGTCACTCCTCTGCAATTGGCCCAGGCCACGGCGTTGATCGCCAACAAGGGTGTGTGGAATCGCCCGCACCTGGCCAAGACGATCAATGGTGAGCCGCCGGTGGACCAGAACCCCATGCCCAACGTCGTCCTCAAGGATCCGCGTGATTGGGAGCAGGTCAACCACGGTATGCAGTTGGTGATGCATGACCCGCGAGGTATCGCCCGGGCCGCCGCACAAGGCGCGCAATACCGCATTGCCGGCAAGAGCGGTACTGCGCAAGTGGTTGCGATCAAGCAAGGTGAGCGTTACAACCGCGAAAAAACCCTGGAGCGCCATCGCGACAACGCGTTGTTCGTTGGCTTCGCTCCGGCCGAACATCCGAAGATAGTGATTTCGGTGATGATCGAAAACGGTGAGGCCGGTGGTCGCGTCGCGGGTCCGGTGGTGCGGCAAATCATGGATGCGTGGCTACTCGACCAGGACGGTCACCTGAAGCCGCAATATGCGACGCCGGCAAAAGCGCCAGGTGACCCCCACGTCTAAATCATGCCTTCCACTCGTCCCATTGCTCTATGCCTTCATGGGCAAGCCAGGGCACATCATGGGCCATCCAGATGTGCGAGGTGGGCCTGACGCCCGGATCATCGTCCAGCGTCGCCACCCGCACGATCACATGGGGCTGATGCCCACGTTCTGCTATCAGATGTGAGCCACAGCGCGAGCAGAAATGCCTGAGCTTGCCCGGCGAAGATTCAAAGGACGCCAACAGTTCCTCCCCCAGTGTCCAGCGAAAATGTTCGCGCGTTACGCCTGCAGTGGCGACAAACGGCGCCGCATGTATTTTGCGGCAGCTTGCGCAGTGGCAGTGGCTGATAGGCATGTCCAACTGGTCCACCTGATAGCGGACACCTTTGCAGAAGCAACTTCCATTCAATGGGTCAGTCATAAACGTATTGCCGGTTCAAGGACGGGGTCATCATGATTGCTTACAACCTGAGGTTGCGCATTATTTGGTGTCGCCTACTGTCAATGGAGGAGGTGACTTATGCACGTATTAGATCGCATTGAGCGAAAAGTTCTGCTGAACGCTTCACGTAAACAGGTCTGGGAAGCGCTCGCCAATGCCGAGCAATTCGGCGATTGGTTTGGTATCGCCCTCAAGGGCAAAGCCTTTGTCGCAGGGGAAACCATAGAGGCGCCGATTACCTACCCAGGTTACGAACACGTGATCTGGAAAGCCAAAATCGAACGCATCCTGCCGCAAACGTTGTTCTCTTTCTGGTGGCACCCCTTCGCGGTAGAAAAGGGCGTCGACTACGACAAGGAAACCCCGACACTGGTGGAATTCACCATTGAGGATCGGGCGCCGGGCATTTTGCTGCGGGTGGTTGAATCCGGTTTCAAGGCGGTGCCGGAGGCTCGTCGGCAAAAGGCCTTCAAGATGAACTCCCGTGGCTGGGACGAGCAGATGGGCAATATCGAAAACTATTTGAGCAAAGCACGTAGGGCGTGAGCCGCATAACGGGCATCATTAACGGATGCCCGTCCTTGTCGTTTCCAGTGTCCACGGGGGGAGTGACCTGGCCTTACGGTTAGAAATCCACCGTCGCGGACAACTTGGCTACGCGAGGATCGCCCTGGCTCAGGAACCCGCCCTGAGCCGATTCCCAGTATTTTTCGTTAGCGACGTTTTCCACAGTAACCCCGAGAGTTACATCACGCTGGTCCAGCGTGAACGTATAGCGCGCGCCTATATCGAAGCGGTTCCAGGCCGGCAGGCTCAAGTTGTTGGCTGCATCCGCGTACTGGCCACCGGTGCGCAGCATGCGCCCGTTGAGGGTCACGCCTTGCAGGGTGGGTACATCCCAGTCCACGCCCGCGTTGAGCTGGAAGGACGGTACACCAATGGCGCGGTTGCCATCGTTGGCACCGTTCTGTGTGTCCTTGAGTTCGGTCTTCATCATGGTCACACCACCCAGCAAACGCAGGCCGCTGACCGGTTCGCCGAAGACATTCAATTCGACGCCTTTATTGATCTGCTGGCCTTCACGAACGTAGCGTGCGGTGGTTGCATCGACGACCTCCGAGTAACCTGCTCCAGGCTGCTCGATACGATAAACCCCTAAGGTAGCGCCATAGGTACCCATGTCCACTTTGACGCCCGCTTCGATCTGCTTGGAGCGAGCGGGCGCGTAGGCCTGCCCGCCGCCAATCACAGTGCGGGTGCCTGCCACGAGCGGGGAAACCGGTCCTTGGGCCAAGCCTTCGATGCGGTTGGCGTACACCGACACGTGTTCCCATGGCTTGAACACAATGCCGTAGACCGGCGTGGTGATCGATTCGTCATAGTTGGCGGTGCGTGTACCGCTCATGTAGTTGTAACCCTGAACCACCATCTGCTGGCGACGTGCGCCGACGGTCACCAATAGGCGGTCATCGAAGAAGCCCAGGGTGTCGGAGACGGCTACGCTGCGCACGAATGTCTTGGCGGTAATGGTCGGGTCGCTGAAATCGGTGCCTGGGGTATTGCGCGGGTTGTTGAGGGTCGGTGGTGCGCCAGTCACAGGCGCGTAGATATTGGTCGCACTCGGTGAGCCGTTGAACACATAGGCGTTACGTGCCTGGGTCCAAATGCCCGCGAGGCCGAAGTTGAGTCGATGGCTGACGGCGCCGGTCTGGAATTTTCCGTTCAGGCCGCTCATTAGACTGGAGTTGTCTTCTTCGTGCGCGATGGTCGAGCGGCTGGATGTGGCATTGCCGAGGTTATCGGTCAGGGTCACCGATGAATATTGGCCCATTTCACGGCTGTGTTTGGCACCGGCTGCCGCATAAGCCGTCCAGTTTTCGTTCAGGTCATACTCGGCGCGCAGCATCCCCAAGGTGTCTTCAAGGTTGGTACTGCTCCAGCTCGGCGCATAGTTCGTGTCTGCTGAAGGCGCATCCGGTACATGGGTGGCGGTACCCAGGAATACCGAATTGCGCCCGCCGTTGATGCGCTGCTTTTGATAGACAAAATCACTCGATACGCGCAAAGCATCGCCGCGGTAATCCAGGCCGAGGGCAAACAGTTTGGAACGCTGGCTTTCATCGTCAATACCGGTATCCCCTTCGCGTTGGGACAGGTTTACCCGTGCACCAAAACGATTGTCTTCGCCGAACCGCTGGCCGATATCCACGTGTTCGCCTACACGGCCATCGCTGCTGATATCCGTGCTGAAGCGACGCAGCGGTACATCATCGGCGCGCTTGGGTTGCAGGTTCACGCCGCCGCCGATCCCCGAGCCGCCCGGTGTCACGCCGTTGATAAACGCGTTGGGCCCCTTGAACACTTCCACACGCTCCAGCGCGTCGGTAGAGATGATCTGACGTGGCAGGATGCCGTACAAGCCATTGTAGGAAATGTCATCGCCGTTCAACGGCAGGCCACGGATCATGAAGGTCTGCGCCTGGTTCGCATACCCCGACGCCTGGCGCACCGACGAGTCATTGAGCAGCACATCGCCGACGGTCTCGGCCTGCTGATCACGAATCAATTTTTCGGTATAGGAGGCCATGCTGAAGGGGACGTCCATGATGTCCTGGTTGCCCAGCACTCCCAATTGACCACCGCGTGCCACCTGACCGCCGCTGTACACGGGGGGAAGGGCACCTGGTCCGGGCCCGTCGGCGTTGATAGTGGTGGCACCCAATTCCAGTGTGCTGCCGTCCTAACGGTTGTTCGCATCCTGCGGGTTGACCGGGGTTGCAGCATGGGCGGCAAGGCTCAGGGAACAGCAAAGGGCGAGCAAGGTCGGACAAAACGGCACAGCGAATGGGCTACGGGTGGGCATGGTCGATCCTGACGGCGAACCGTCAATGTGAGAAGAGGGGGCAACAGGCGTTGCGCTTCCTCACTGCGCGAATACGACTCCGGCGCAGATGATAGTAATTATTATTAACGGCGTGCAACAAATTTGTCAGATTGCAGTCTGCGTGCGCGTTTACCTGCCGCGTTTGCGCAGATGCCGCGTAGAATCAACGCCTGAAAGCTATTCCAGAGGTGCGGTACGGTGGATTTACAGCAGGGTTTTGTCCTGACCCGGCATTGGCGCGACACCCCGGCGGGCACGGAGGTCAGTTTCTGGCTGGCCACAGACCAAGGACCACGGTTTATCCGCCTACCCGTGCAGACCTCGGTGATGTTTATTCCCGAGGTCCATCGCAAGCCGCTGGATTGGTTGCTCAAGGGCGAACGCGATATCGAATTGCGCTCGCTGCAACTCTGCGATTTCCATCACCGCCCGGTCCTGGGCCTTTACACGCGCCAGCACCGCCAGTTGATGGACGTGGAAAAGCGCCTGCGCGCCGCCGGTGTCGATGTCTACGAAGCCGATGTACGCCCGCCCGAGCGCTACATGATGGAGCGTTTCATCACCGCTCCGGTCTGGTTCGGGGGTACAGCGGATGCCGGTGGCGCCCTGTGCGACGCGCAGATGAAGCCCGCGCCCGACTACCGGCCGCCGCTCAAGCTGGTGTCCCTGGACATCGAGACCACCGCCCAGGGCGACCTCTACTCCATCGCCCTCGAAGGCTGCGGCGAACGCCAGGTGTACATGCTCGGCCCGCCGAACAAGACTGACGCGGTGGATTTCAAGCTCGACTACTGCGACACCCGCGTCCAACTGCTCGAGTGCCTCAACCAATGGCTCGCCACCCATGACCCCGATGCAATCATCGGTTGGAATGTGGTGCAGTTCGACCTGCGCGTACTCCACGAACATGCCCAGCGCCTCAACGTGCCGTTGATGCTCGGTCGCGGCGATGAGCCCATGGCCTGGCGCGAACACGGCAGCCGCAACCATTACTTCGCCGCGGCCGCGGGGCGCCTGATTATCGACGGTATCGAAGCCTTGCGTTCGGCCACCTGGAGCTTCGAATCCTTCAGCCTGGAAAACGTCGCGCAAACCCTGCTCGGCGAGGGCAAGGACATCTCCACACCGTATCAACGCATGGACGAAATCAACCGCATGTTCGCCGAGGACAAGCCCGCCCTGGCGCGTTACAACCTCAAGGACTGCGAGCTGGTCACGCGGATTTTCGAGAAGACCGAGCTGCTCAAGTTCCTGCTCGAGCGCGCCAGCGTCACCGGGTTGCCGGCCGACCGCAACGGCGGCTCGGTAGCGGCATTTACCCACCTGTACATGCCGCTGATGCACCGCCAGGGCTTCGTCGCGCCGAACCTGGGCGACAAACCGCCCCAGGCCAGCCCCGGCGGGTTTGTCATGGACTCGCGCCCCGGCCTCTACGAATCGGTGCTGGTGCTCGATTACAAAAGCCTCTACCCGTCGATCATCCGCAGCTTCCTGATCGACCCGGTGGGCCTGATCGAAGGCCTCAAGCACCCCGACGACAGCGACTCCGTCGAAGGCTTTCGCGGTGCACGCTTTTCTCGCACCCGGCACTGCCTGCCGGCCATCGTTGCGCGTGTCTCCGAAGGTCGCGAAGAGGCCAAGCGTGAGCACAACGCGCCGCTGTCCCAGGCGCTGAAAATCATCATGAATGCGTTCTACGGCGTACTCGGTTCCAGCGGTTGCCGCTTTTTCGATACACGCCTGGCTTCGTCGATCACGATGCGCGGCCACCAGATCATGCGCCAGACCCGCGAACTGGTTGAAGCCCAGGGGTATGAGGTGATCTACGGCGACACCGACTCCACCTTCGTGTGGCTCGGCAGCGCGCATTCCCAGGACGACGCCAGCCGTATCGGCCAGGCGCTGGTCAAGCACGTCAACGCCTGGTGGCGTGAGCACCTGCACAGCGCGTTCGGCCTGCAAAGTGCCCTGGAGCTGCAATACGAAACCCACTTCAGCCGCTTCCTGATGCCGACCATTCGCGGCGCGGAGGAGGGCAGCAAGAAGCGCTACGCCGGCCTGGTGGTACATGCCGACGGCAGCGAAGAGATGATCTACAAAGGCCTGGAGACCGTACGCAGCGACTGGTCGCCCCTGGCCCGCCGGTTCCAGCAGGAACTCTACCAGCGCATCTTCCACCGCCAGCCCCATCAGGACTACATACGCGACTACGTGCGCCGCACCTTGAGCGGCGAGTTCGATGAACTGCTGATCTACCGCAAGCGTCTGCGCCGCCAATTGGACGACTACGAGCGCAACGTGCCGCCCCATGTACGCGCGGCGCGCCTGGCCGATGAATACAACGACCGCCTGGGGCGACCGCGCCAGTACCAGCGCGGCGGCTGGATCCGCTACGTGATCAGCGTCAACGGCCCCGAACCGCTGGAAGTACGCCAGGCGCCGATTGATTACGACCACTACGTCACCCGGCAATTGCAACCGGTCGCGGATGCGATACTGCCGTTCGTGAGTGACGATTTCAGCACCCTGGTCGGCGGGCAAATGGGCCTGTTCTAAAATCCTTGATTCACCCTGGTGAGAGCCTGCACTCTTGGCCTCTGATGATCACCAGACGGCGTAGCTCTCCATGACCCTGCTCACCCTGACCGGCACCACGGTCGAACTCCAACCCCTGCAACGCGAACATGCGGCCGCCTTGCTTGCTGCTGCGGCCGATGGCGAGTTGTGGAACCTCAAGGTCACCCACGTACCGGGCCCGGATACCGTCGATAATTACATCGCCACCGCCTTGGCCGGGCGCGAGGCGGGCAGCATGATTCCTTTCACCCTCGTGCGCCGGGACACCGGCCAGGTGGTCGGCAGCACGCGGTTCTGGAAGGTCGACCGGGTCAATCGCAAGCTGGAGATCGGCCATACCTGGCTGGCGCAATCCACGCAAAAAAGCGCCATTAACACCGAAGCCAAGCTTCTGCTGCTGACCTACGCGTTCGAAGTGCTGAACTGCGTGCGCGTGCAATTTACCACCGACGAACTCAATGAAAAGTCCCGTGCTGCGATTCTGCGCCTGGGCGCCGTGCAGGAAGGCATCGTGCGTCACGAACGCATCATGCCCGACGGGCGCAAGCGCAACTCGGTGCGTTTCAGCATCATCGATTCGGAATGGCCGCAGGTGAAGGTCAACTTGCAGGCGAAACTGCAACGATAGGAGGAAAGACTCATGTACACACTCTATGGCATCGACGAATCCGGCTCCTGCATGATCGAAATCGCCCTGCAGCGGTGCGCGGTACCATGGCGACGAGTAGACGCCGCCTCCTGGGCCGACGGCGAGGGCCGCGACGAGCTTGCCCGTATCAACCCGCTCAAACAGGTGCCCACCCTGGTCACCCCCGATGGGCAGGTGCTGACGGAAAGTGCCGCGATCCTGATCCACCTGGGCCTGGCGTTTCCCGATGCGCATCTGCTGGGCGGCGACCGTGACCAGATCATCCGCGGCCTGGTGTACATCGCGGCCAATTGTTATTCGGCGATCGGCATCATCGACTACCCGCAACGCTGGCTGGGCAACGCCGATGAAGCGGTGCAGACGCAATTGACCACCGGCACCCGCCGCTATCTGCACCAGGCCTGGGTGGTGTTTGCCGAACAGTTTGCCGGCCAACTGTTCGCGCCCGACGGCGCACCGAATGCGCTGGGCATCATGGCGGCGGCGGTGTCGCGCTGGGATGAGGCGCGTGAGGCCTTGACTGCCCTGGCGCCAGGTTTTGCCCAGACCCTGGCGCAGGTGGATGCCGACCCGATCGTGGCGCCTGTCTTTGCCCGCCATTGGCCGGGCTGGAAGGTCTCGTAATGTTTGTGCAATCAAAGGAAACAATGCCGCATGTCGCCGCCAAGTCCTTGCGGAGCGGGCGTCCTGGCCTACGCTTTCTGAACGCGGTGTAGGAATCATCCTTGAATTTGACTGTCGCAGACATGAAACTCAAGAACCCTGCATGGAATTCAAAGGAGGTGCGCATGCTCATCCGGTCGCTGACCCTGGCTACCTTGATGGCTTTTACGGGGCCGCTGTTGGCTGCTGATGATATCAACCCGCTTAAGCAGGACCTGGGCAAAGCCCGGCCACTGGTGGTGGTGGAGCTTGATTCCGGCAACGACACACTGGCGACCCTCAAGAAACAACTGGACGAGCCTGCCACCAAGCAGTCCTTTGAAGAGCGCAGCATGGTGTTCTACACCGTGAAGTTCGGCAGCATCGGTGCCGAAGGGGAGAAGTTCGCCAAGGACCCCAAGGACAACAAGAAGCTCACGCCGCCCGAGACCAATGCGCTGATCCGCGCCCTCAAACTGGGCGCCGGCAGCGGCACCAAAGTGATCCTGGTGGGCAAGGATGGCGAGAAGAAAGTCGAGAAGACCGTGCCACCGGATACCCTCGACTTGAAAGAGTTTTTCAGCGCCATCGACCAGATGCCGATGGCCGAGAAAGAAACCGCCGCCGCCCCGGAGCCCGAGCCCGTTGCACCGGCTCCGGCCAAGGGCGCCAAGCCGGCGAAACACGCCGGCAAGCCCGCCGCGCAACAGCTGGATGACTGAACCCCATACTCGGTAGGAGCATGCTCGCTCCTACCGTTATCCGGCAGCCTTGCGCAGCGGAAATGGAAAGTAGAAAAACCGCAGGAACGCCACCCGCTTGATCACTTCCCCGATCAACAACGGCACCACCACCGCCACCACAAAGCCGATGCAGGCCGCGACAAACGCGTGCAGCCCCAGACGCTCCATCAAATCGAATGTCTTGTGCTGGATCTCCCCATGGAAGATCAGCAGGATCAGGGTCGACTGGCCGATGTAGGTCATGACCCGGGTGATCAGGGCCGACGCCATCAGCACCCGCGCCAACGCCCAGCACAGGTACACCCCAATCACCGCCAGCAGGCTGGTCCACAGCCAGTGGTCGTAGCGACGCTGCGCCAGGTCCATGGTGTCGCCCCGGTAGAGGAACACCGCCGCGAACAGCACCCCCGACACCAGCAGGGTCAGCAGGGAGCCCGCATGGGTACGCAGCCAGTCGCGCAGCAGGTAGCCGTAGACGAAACACGCGCTGCTGATCAGGGTGATATCCAGGCTGAAGGGCAAGCCGGGCAGCACCCAGGTTTGCCCGCCGAGAGTCACCGGCAGTTGCCAGAACCACGGCAGCATCCAGATGCCGATCAGCAGCGGCACCAGCATCACTGCACAGCTCACCGCCAGCGGCAGGCGCTGGATCAGCCGCAGTACCGCCCAACTGAACAGGATCGCCACCCAGAAGTGCGGCAAAAACCACAGCGCCTGCCACGGGATGGTGTCCACCGAGGCGTACAGCACGCCGCCGATATCCGGCAGCAGCGGTTGGCCGCGCAGCACATCGCGCACGATCACATACACCAGCATGGTGAAGAAAAACGGCTTGAGCAGGCCGTCGGCCTTACGCACCGCCATCTCGACAAACGGCTGTTCAGGTTTGAAAAACACCCCCGACAGAAAGAAGAACAACGGCAGTACGAACGACGCCAGGATCGGGTACATCAAGTCCGGCGACGTGGCGACAAACCAACTGTGGGCGTACACGATCACCAGGATGCCGATGCCCTTGGCGATATCCATTTGAATCCAGCGATTTTTCACCTGAGTGCTCCCGATCGATCATTCATGCCTTGCGCCACGGTTTGAGCCACAGCCCCATGCCGAGCAGCACCACGGCGCCCGCCAGGGTGCTCAGCCCCAGTTGCAGCCACACGCCCTCAATACCAAACAGCATCAGCGCCGCCAGCCCCATCAGCAGTGCACTGAGCAGCCAGTGCCGGGCCCAGGGCAGGGCGTCGAGCAAGGCCTGGCGCTGCATCAGCAACAGTGCGGTGCAGAGCACGCCGGCCAGTGCGGCCAAGGGGATGCCGGCCAGGCCGAACACAAGGGGCAGGGCAGCCAACAGCAACACGTTGACCAGGCTGCCGAGCAGCTCGCAGCGCAGTGGCTGGCGCGTATCGCCGGCGGCGTAGGCATAGCGCGCGAGCAAGGCGTTCCAGGCGCCGAACACCAACGGCACCGCAAACCAGGCCAGCAGCAGCGGCAATGGCGAATCCGTCGATTGCCTGGGCAGCAGCAATGCCACCAGGCTCGGGGCTGCCGCCACCAGGCCGACGCCGGCGGGCAGGGTCAGCACGCTGGCGGTTTCCAGGCCGCGCTTGAGCAGGGCCAGACGCTCATCGCCCTGGCGGCGGCTCATCATGCCCAACAGCACCTGGTTGAGACTCATCAGCGCAATCAGCGGCAGGTTCATCAGCTTGCGCGCCAGGTTGACCCAGGTCACCGCGCCTTCGCCCAGCAGCGACGCCACCAGCCGCTCGATCAGCGCCAACCCCTGGCTGGCGCCATTGCTCAGCAACAGCGGGCCGATGCGTTGGCCCAGCTCCCGCAGGGGCGCGAAGGACAGTTGCCAGCGCCACGGCCGCCAGCCTTGGCGCCACACCGAGGGCAACAGCGCCAGCGGCATCAACAGGCTGCCGGCCAGGCAGGCCAGGGCCAGCGCGTGCGGTTGGCTGGTAGTGCCCGCGAGGGCGAGGTACGTCACCGGTGGCAGGTTGAACAGCAACGAGCCCAGCCCCGCGAGGACAAAACGTTCGCCGGCCTGCAAGGGAATGCTGAACAGCCCATGCAACATCAAGCCCGGCACACACCACGCGACGATCTGCAGGTTGCTGCTGGCCAAGACTGTGGCGGTGTCGGCCAACCCCGGGCCGAGCATTTGCACCAGCCACGGCGCCAACAGCGTCAGCAGCAGGCTGATGACCAGCGCGATCAGCAGCAACGCCGGGAACAGCACCGCCAGCCACTCCAGGCGTTCGCCATGCTTGCGTTGCAGGTACAAGGGCAGCGCGGCGGCGCTCAGCACACCGCCGGCCAACGACATGCGCAGCGCTTCCGGCAAAAACAGCGCGATCAGGAAGGCATCGCTGCGCTCTCCGGCGCCCCAGGCCGCCACCAGCAACCATTCACGGGCGAATCCCAGGCACAGGCCCACCAGGGTCGCCAGGGTCAGCCAGGCGGCGGAGCCGAGCATCAGGGCCGTGCCCCATCAGGCAGGTGTTTGCGGTAAGCCACGGTCTTCACCTGCGGCAGCCGCGCCGGAAACAACCGCCGCGCCTCCAGCACATTGATGCCCACCATCAGCCAGAACAACGCCACCATCACCACCGCAAAACTGAAGTAGTGGTCGAACAGGCCGCTGACCAGCGCCGACAGAATCCCGCCGGTGGTGCCCAGCCACAGGGCATTGTCCTTGGTCAGGCGGATCGGGCCTTTTTGCGGACGCGCCTCACGCCACCAGCGCACGGTCACCGCCACAAAGAACAGCATGCCGACGATGCCGGTCTTGTAGATGAAGTTCAGCCACAGGTTGGAGATCCCCAACAGGTGGGTGCCCGGTACCGGCGGGTCAACCTTGAAGCCGATCCCGAACGGATAGGACACCACCGCCTGCGGGAACATGCGGTACTCGTCGAACCGCACTTCGGTACTGGCGTTGTCCGAGGAGAAAATCGTCGCCAGGCGTTCCTGCAACGGTGGGTAGGCCATTACCAGTGCCACGGTCAGCGCCGCGCCGATCATCAGCAGGCGCCCGGTGTAAGGCACGCGGCGCGTAGCCATCCACACCAGCACCAACGCCAGGCTGACCATCGCGCCGCGGCTGCTGGCCAGCAGCAACGCGGCCGCGCCCAGGCAGGCGACGCCCAGGCCCAGCGCACGTTTCCAGCCCTGTTCGGTCACGCCGAAGCAGAAGGCCAGGGGCAGCAGCAATGCCATGATTCCGCCGATGGCATTCGGGTGCATCCACGGCGAACCCATGCGCGAAGACATGGCCTCCAGGCCGAATTTCAACATGTCGAAGTTGCCGTAGTTGAACAACGCCAGAATCGGCGCAATGCCGGCCCCGGAGCGCGTGCGCACGAACACCGCAATCGACAGCACCAGCATCGCCAGGCTGCCCAGCAACAGGGCGATCACCAAGGATTCACGCTGCTTGCGGTCCACCAGCAATCTGGCGCAGAGGAACACCGCCGACAGGCTCAGCAACCAGCGCAGCCAGTTGGCCACGCCGCTGCTGTCGGCGTGGACGGTGACTTGGCCGACGATGAACGGGAACACGCTGAACAGCATCAGCCACAGCAGCATCTGGTCGGTGGGGCGGCGGGTCAGGCTGGGCGTATCGGGCAGGCGTGCCAGGAAGTTGTGCCACAGCACCGCGCCCCAGGTCAGGGCCAGGATCGCTTCGCTGACGGTGCTGCGGATCCCCAGGTTGAGGGTCGAGTACGGCATGAACGTGGCGATCAGGGCAAACAGCAACAGGCCCCAGAACGGAAAGCGCAGGATGGTCACCGCCCCGGCCAGGCCGACTACGGCGAGAAACGCCTTGGCCGGCGACAGCAACAGGGCGAGGGCGCCAAACAGCAGGCCGAAGAGGATCGCGACGAGGCTTGCCAGGTTCACTCTCACTGAAGTTCCTCGATCAGTTCGGCCAGGCGCTGGCGATAAGCATGATGGTTGAAACGTTGCGCCCACAGGCGCCGTTGCTCGGCGCAGTCTTCCTCCGGCCGCGCGCCCAGGCTGAGCATCAATTGCACCAGCGCCGGGCCATCGGTGGGCGAAAACCGCGGGGCCGACGGCGGGGTGATTTCATCCAGCGAAGTGCCGCTCGCCACCGCCACCGGCGTCCCGACGCTCAGGGCCTCGATCACCGGCAGGCCAAAGCCTTCGGCATAGGACGGCTGCCACAGGCGTGACGCCTGGCGGTACAGCCCCTGCAACTCGGCGTCCGACACGCCGCTCAGCGCGCGAATCCCCGGCAATGTGCGCTGGGCTTCGGGCAAGTGTTCCAAACTGCCCACCAGCACCAACTCCGGCAGCGAAGGGGATTGGCGCCGCGCCTGCTGCCAGGCGTCCACCAAAAACGGCACGTTCTTGCGCAACTCGCGGGTGCCCACCAGCAGCCAGTAGCGCTCGGGCAATTGATGCCGGCTCAGGTCCGCCACCAGCCCGGCAAAGCCATCGACCTGATTGGGCAGCACACGAATCTTGCCCACCGCCTTGGGAAACAGCCGCGCGGTTTCATCGGCGCTGTATTGCGACGGCGTCCACACGCGGTCGGCGCTGTGCACCGCGTAGGTAATCGACAGGCGATCGCTGGTCTTGTAGATCAGCGCCTTCAAGCGGTTGGCATGGTAGTTGTCCAGGGTGATCTGGAACAGGTCATGCAGCAGTACCACCGTGCGCAAACCCTTCGGCTTGGGCGGTAACGGCAGGCCCATGTTGAAGGTGCTGATGTACAGGTCGATACGCTCCTCGCGCAAGGCGCGCGGCAGAAAACCGGCCTCAAAGCGCAGACGATTCTGCGGCTGGTGCATGGCGGTCTTGGCACAGCCCCACGCCGGGCAGTGGGCCTGCAGGCGCGTTTCATCGCCCAGTGGCGCCACGGTAAACCGTTCAAGCTCAATGCCCGGCAAGGTGTGCAGGGCGCTTTCCAGTGCATACACCTGGCGGCTGATGCCCGATTGCGGCGAGGTGCCGACGGTGCGGTAATCCAGGCCTATACGCATGCGGGCTCCCTCTGGCTCAACGGTACGAGGCTGGCGTACACCTGCTCCAATTGGCTGGCGGCGACGCTCCAGTCATGGGCGCGGCGCACATAGGCGCGGCCGGCCTCACCCATCGGGGCGGCGGCTTCAGGACATTGCAGCAGGCGCACCACGGCATCGGCCAGGTCGTCGGGGCTTTGCCCACCGAGGTAGTCCAGGCCTTCCACCAGGTCCAGCCCCGACACGCCTTGTTCGGTGCTGGCCAGCGGCAGGCCGGCGGCCAGGGCTTCGAGCACCTTGAGCTTGGAGCCGCCGCCGTGGCGCAACGGCGCCAGGAACACCGAACAGCTCGATTGCAGGTCGAGCAGGTTGGGTACGAAGCCTTGCCATTCGATACGCGGGTCTTTCCAGCGCTCGCGCCAGCTGCCGGGCATGCCGAAGCCGCACACGCTCATGCGCGCATCCGCACAGCGAGCCCAGACCTTGGGCAGGATTTCATCCAGGGCCCATTCGATGGCGTCCACGTTCGGCGCGTATTCATAGTTGCCGAGGAACAGCACGCGGCGTGTCGACGGGTCGGGATGGGCGGCGGCGAAGTGATCGCAGTCCACGCCATTGACCACCACCGGTACGGGTTTGCCGGCGATTTTTTCCAGGGTGTGCGCATCGTTTTGAGTGACCGCCACCACCTGCGCGGCCTGGCGCATCACCCGGCGTTCCCAGCGGGCATAGCGCCATTGATCGTAGCGAATGAACGGCAGCGACCAACGCGGCAAGCGGTCGTAGGTAGCCGCGCCCAGGGCCGATTCCACATTGTGTTCGGTCAGCACAAAGGGCTGTGATTTACGCGCCAGCGCATCTTCGTAAGGCTGGAAACTGTAGCTGTGCTCGATCTGCACCACGTCCCACTGCTCACCCAGCAACCAGTTGAAGGTGTCCTGCAACTCGCCCGCCAGCCCATTCACGCTGGCCAGCAGCGGGTAGGGGGCAAACAGCCCCGCCACCAGGGTCTTGAGGCTGCGCAACGGGCGGCGCGGCAGGATGATCAACTGTTCGACAAACGCTTCCAGCACCTGGCGGTCGGCAGGGGACACCGGATGCTTGTCATGCAGCAGCAAGGTGATCCGATGCCCCCGCGCCGCCAGGCTGCGCAGCAGGTGGAACTGGCGGGTCTTGCCGCCGCTGGTGGCGGGCCAGGGCGAGTAGGGCAGGATCCATAAAATGCGCATGGCGGGCCTCACTCCCATAACAGAATTTGCAGGTTCGGCTTGACCCTGACGGTCAGCCCGTGGGTGCCGCTCACTGGGGTTTGCGTACCGCGCAGCGGGTCATACAGGGTGGCGCTGGCCAGGTTGGGCAGGTGTGCGTTGCCGCCCCCGGCCGCCCAGAAGAACCATAGCTTGCGCCCGTCGGCGCGGGTCCAGCCGATGCTGAACAGGCCGTCGGGCAACTGATCGGCGCTGGGCGGATCGCCGGGGGTGAGCGTCGGACCGCTGACGTCGAGGAAATTTTTCAGCGCGGTGTAGACCGGCTTGGGGTTGGCGTCGATGTCGAGCAAGCCGTAAGACTGGTCCCGCACACTGGCGCGCTGGTCCAGATCACTGAGGGTAAACAGGAAGATCCGGTCGTAATCCAGCGCACTCATCAGCGCCAGGCGGCGCACCACGTAATCGGCCTGGGCCTGTGGGGTGATGATGTCCTGGGCGTCTTTGGGACCGGTGTAGGTCGACCAGCCCCATTCGGTGCTCCACAGGGTCTGCACGCCGCCGCTGCGCAGGGCCTGGTTGAGCGTGGTGGTTTTGGCGATAAAGTCCAGGTTGGCCGGGTCGTTGCCTTCGGGCAATTGGGTATAAGGGTGGTACGAGACGACGGTATTGAGGCTGGCCACGCCCAGGGCGCCGAGGGCATCGAACATGCTCTGGCCGTTGGGCATTTCGCTGAAGAATGCCATGCCGGCGGCCACCACCGGTTTGCTCGGGTTCATTGCGCGCAACGCGGCGGCGGTGGTGGTCAGCAGCGCGGCGTAGCCGGCCGGGTCGGCTGCCGGGCGCCAGAAGCCCAGCAGGTTCGGTTCGTTCCACACCTGCCAGGCGTCGACACTGGGATAGCGCTGGGCCAACAGCGCCATGCGGTTGGCGAAAACGTTAGGATCTTTTGGCGGGTACTGGTCCTGATACGGCGCACCCACCGGCGCAGTGGTGGCGAACGGCGCCGACCCGACCAGGTAGAACACTGACTTGAGCTGGTTGTCCTGCAGTTTGCCCACCAACTGATCCAGCGTCGCAACCTGGTACTGCCCTTCGACCGGCTCCAGCTGGTCCCAGTGCAAATCCAGGCGTACCCACTCCAGGCCCAGCGCCTTGAGACGGTCGATCTGCTTCTGATAGCGCTCAGGGGCGAACCACAGGAACTGCGCGTTCACCCCGAGGAAATCCTTCCACACCACGGTTTTGTTGCCCTTGAGCACATGGCTCTCGGCATCGGCCTGGCGCCCCCACAAAAACGCGGTCAGGCCCAGGGCAGCGACTACGACCAGGGTGGCGACGTAGGTGCGTTTACGCGCCATGGTGGCTGCCCTCGATGGCTTGCTCAAACAGTGCCTTGAACTTTTGCGCGGTCAACGGCCATAAGCGCTCGCGGCCGATTTCGCCGGCGCGTTCGGCCCACTCCCGGGCCAGCAGCGGCGTGCGCGCCAGGCGCAGCAGTTGCTCGCTGAGGGCATCCACATCGCCTTCGGGGTAGATGGCACCGTTGCCGCTGGCGACTTCCTCGGCAAACGCGCGAGCGTCGGAGGTAATCGCCCCACGCCCGCAGGCGGCAGCCCAGGACAGCGCGCCACTGGTCCCGCGCTGGCGCCCGAGCAGGCCGAGTTTTTTCGATTCGCGATAGGGCAGCACCATCACATGGTGGGCCTGGATGGTCTGGGCAATCTCGTCGGCCGGCAGGTTCAGCTGCCAGTCGATGGTATCCGCCAAGCCGAGTTCAGCGATCTGCTTGTTCAACTGCTCCAGGTAATTACCACCCGCGCCAAACGCCATTTCGGCGGCGGTGCCACCGGCCAGGGTCAGGCGCACACGCTCACGCAATTCGGGGGCCTGCTTGAATACGCCGGCCAGGGCCTCTAACAGGTCTTCGATGCCTTTACCCCGGTAGATAAACCCGAAGTACAGCAGGCGCAGCGTATCCAGGGGCGGCAGCGGCGCCGATGGAATTGCCAGGTTGGCATGGTTGATCACCGCGACTTTCCCCGCCGGCAGTTGCATGCGTTGGCCCAGGCACTCGGCGCCCAGGCGGGTGAGGGTGATCAAGCGGGTCAAGCCGGCGGCGACCTGGCGCTCTTCACGCAAGGTCAGCGGATCGGCCAGCACCACTGCCGCCTGTGGCATCGGGCTGGGCAAGCGCTCCAGCAGGTTCAACGGGAATGGCAAGCGCTCACGCCGCCAGACGATGCGTTCCGGATCATGCACCGTGGCGGTCAAGGGCAGTGCCGGGTAGGCCTTGCGCAATTCGCGCAGGGCCAGGAACTCCCCCAGCCGTCCACCGCCCAGCTCGGCGTGGACCAGGTCCACGCTGTGCCAGTCGAACCCACCGATGGCCTGTTTGATCGCCTCGCTGTTGCCCGCCACCCCGGCCAACGGCGTCAGCACCGTCACCTCCAGTTGTTCCAGTGCCGTGCGGAAATGGTTCGCGTAGTCGGCGATGCCATTTTTCTCCGGTGGCAACGGGGCGAGCAGGGCGACGCGCATCAGAACGCCCCCCGGTACTTGGCGATGGTTTTCAGCACCTTGGCCGGCACTTCGAATTTGCGCCGGTTGATGATGATGCCGTCGACCTTGCCGAACGCGGTGTTAAGGATCGACAGCGCGTGCTCCACCACCGGCACCGTGCTCTTCTGCGCTTCCACCACCAGCCCGATCAGGTCGGCCCGACGCAGGTTGATAAACGCATCGCGGTTATCCAGCAGCGCCGAGGCGTCCAGCAGCACCACTTCACCTGGCGCCGCCGGTTCGGCGCCGCCCACACGCACGTTGATACCGTTTTCCTGCAGCAACTGACGCAGTTGTTCCACCACGAAGGTCACCCCTTCGCCATGACGTGCCGAGGTCAGCCCCAGGGTCAGGCCCTGCTCGGCGATGCGCTCCAACTGCAGCAACCCGTACAGCCGGTAGATGCTCGCATTGAACGCGTTGGTGCTTTGGGCGGTGCTGGTGTCCAGCTCGGGCAAGGTGGTCCACAGCGGCAGGCCGAACTTGCGTTCCGCCAGGCCGCCATCGTGGATGCGCTGGTCGAGCAGGTAGCACAGGTAGATCACCAGCAGGCCGACGACGACGGCGAACGGGACCGCCAGCACCAGCATCACCAGGGTTTTAGGGAAGATACGGCCGGGGTTCAGGGTGGCCTCTTCGATCACCGCGATGTTGCTGATCTGGCTGTTATCCAGTTCACGGTCGATGCGTGATTTCTCCAGGTTGTCCACATACAACGCGTAGTTGCGTTCGGCGGCGCCCAGCTCTCGGGCGAGGCGTGTCAGTTCCGGTTCGATCTCCAGGGCTTGCTTGCGCTGGGCTTCGAGGTTGGCCAGTTGTTTCTGTTGTTGAGTCAGTTGGGTACGCAGCGCGACGTTGTTGCTCGACTCATCCAGCAGTACTCGCTGCAAGTGGATTTCCAGGGTATTGGGCGCGCGGTTTTCCGAGCTTTGCACGGTGTTGCTTTCACTCGCGACATGGGCCTGCATTGCGCGGATCGACGCATCCAGGGCTTTGACCGGCGGCGCGTTGTCCGTGTAGGTGCGCATCATGTCGGCCTTTTCCAGCAGCTTCTGGTTCAGCAGGCGACGCAAGTCCTGCTGCTGGGGGTTCAGTGCGATCTGGCGCACCGTGGTGACTTCCTTGGGCTGGCTCTTGAGCTGGGTGCGGGTGCTCTGGATGGCGCTGTCGGAGGAGGCGATCAGGCGCGTGGTGTTGAACGTTTCGCCCCGCAGTACGTTGATGCGCTCGGACAAGTCTTCCAGGCGATCGGTGATGCTCGCCGCGCCGATCTGGTTCAGGTGCGTGAGGATCTGTTGCTTGTAGCTCTGGATCTCGGTGGCGCTGGTGGCGACCTGGCCTTCATAGAAGACGTACAGGCTCTTGCGCCCCAGGGCCTGGGTGCGTTCGTTGACATAGGTCTCGACCCAATCCTTGACCACCGCCTGGGCTATCTCCGGGTCGCCCCAGGTAAAGGTGATGTCCATCACCGTGGAGCCGGCCGCGTGGCTCACCTCGAAGTTCTTTTCCAGGCCCGCCGCCAGGCGCTCCACCGGTGTGGTTTTTTCCACCACGCCGACAGTTTCCAGTACCACGCGGATGCCATCGAACACCGCGCCTATACCACTCTTGACGTAGTACTTGGTGCGCTTCCAGAAGCCTTCCGGTGGCGGTGCGTTACTGATCACTTCCAGGTAGTGCTCGGCCACCGCCCGCACAATCGGGCGCCCGGTGAGCAGCCGCTCCTCGTCGACAATCGGGTCGCGCTGGGTGCTGGGCATCACCAGCGCCTGGCGGTTGCTGATCTCGATGGGCAAGGTCGAATCACGCCCCGGCTTGACCAGCAGGCGCGCCGTGGATTCGTACTTGGCCGGCAGCAGGAAAGCCCCCAGCAGAATGATCACCAGCGCCGCAATGGCGGCCAGTTTGAACTCGTGGCGGAAGATGAAGAACAGGCGTAGCAGATCACGAAAAGAACGGATCTCGATCATGGGATGTCGCTCCTTTAATTACTGCCGCCGCTGGTTCGCGTGTAGTTGTAGCCGACCCCGATGGACTTGGTGAACGGGATCAGTTGGTTCATGTAGGTGTCCACGCCCTGGATGCGCTCGCCGACGTTGGACTTGGGCACGAACACCACGTCGCCGCGTTGCAGGCGCACCGGCTTGCGCCCGTTTGCACCGGTCTTGAGGAGCTGGCTGAAGTCCAGGAAGTAAGCACGATAGGCGCCCTGGGCATCTTCGCGCAGCAGCGCAACCATGCTCGCGTTGCCCGCCGGGCTGACCCCGCCGGCGCCGACAATCGCCTGCTCCAGGGTGTTGGCCGTGGCGATCTGCACCGCCGTGGGGTTATTCACCGCACCGCCGACGATCACCGAGTTGCTCGGCGCCTGGTTGATGTTCACCGTCACCCGGGGTTCGCGGTAGGTCGCCGCGAGCTCGTGGGTCAGTTGGGTGGCCAGCTCCGATGGCTGGCGCCCGGCAACCTGGATCGGCCCCAGGAACGGGTAGTTGATCTTGCCGTCGGTCTGCACCGTGTACAGCGTCAGCTCGTAGATGGTGCTGACGTTGAACGCCGACAGCGTCGGCATCTCGCCGGCATCGCGGACGATGCGCAACTGGTCGCCGATACGGATGCGTTCCACTGCCGGTGGCAGCTGGGCCAGTTGGTCGAGGGCGCGCTTGCCGTCCTCGACGGTCTTGCTGTCCGGTGGCTCGATACGCGCCGGGGTATTGCAGGCGGCCAGGGCCAGCATGACCAGGGCGAGCACGCTTCGCTTCATCAAGGGGGACTTCCTGTGGGTCATGCTGCTCACCTCCAATAACCGGGAAACATGCTGATGCGTCGCTTGAGGGCGAGCGGCAGGCGGCGTTCAAGATGGCCCAGGCGGTAACCGAGCAGTTTGAACACGCTGCGCACCAGCACCTCGGGCACGCGGTGCAAGGCGCCGGCTTTGCGCAGCGCCGCGAGTTCGGCCAGCACATAGCGTTTGCCCTCGCCACCCGCGTCGCCAAAGGCCTGCTTGATCCAAGGCTCGCGGCCGTAGAACACGCCAATGTCGAAGTAGCGGTGAAACTCGTCCATGAGTTTGTAATCGTGGGAGTGATGCACCAGCGCGGTGGCGGCGTAGCGCACCTTGTAGCCGTCGAGCAGCATGCGTGCGGCCACAAAGGCGTCTTCGCTGCCGATCACGTCGGCAGGGAAGCCACCGACGGCCTGCAACACACTGCGCCGGTACACCGAAAACGAGTCGGAGCTGAAGCAGGTCTTGATCCCAAGCTCCGGTGCATCGGCCAGGCTTTTGCTGCGGCTGTGTTCCGGGTAGTTGAAGTGCCGCGATTGCGCGCCCAGCAAGCCCGCATCGGGGTGGGGCAATTGCCGTCCGTAGGCGACGCCGTTGAGCGGGTCCTGCTGCAATTCATCGAGCAGGTTGGCAAAGGTCTCGGGCGTTGCCGGGATGGCGTCCTGGGTCATCACGATCAGCGCGTCGCCACCCACCTGTTCGCTGGCCCAGCGGCGGGTGCCGCCGTGGTTGAAGTCACGGGCGTCGATCACCTCGACCCGCGCGCCGAACGCTCGAAAGCGCGCCACGGTGTCATCGCTGGAGGCGCTGTCCACCACCAGCATCTCGTCAGGTTGCAGGGTTTGCATCTTCAGCGCAGGCAGCAGGCGTGCCAGGTGGCTGGAGGCGTTACGGGTGGGGATGATCAATGAAGTACGCATGTCATTTCTTCGCCTCGGCAGGCGCGCGGCCGTAGATGTCGTCGAAGCGCACGATGTCGTCTTCGCCCAGGTACTCGCCGCTCTGCACTTCGATCATCACCAGGTCGATGATGCCGGGGTTGGTCAGCCGGTGTTTGTGCCCGGCGGGAATGTAGGTGGACTCGTTGGCGTTGATCAGGAACTCGCGGTCGCCATTGGTGATCTGTGCCGCGCCGCTGACCACCACCCAGTGTTCGCTGCGGTGGTGGTGCATCTGCAACGACAGCGAGGCCAGGGGCTTGACCACGATGCGCTTGATCTTGAAGCGGCTGCTTTCCTCCAGCACGGTGTAGGTGCCCCACGGCCGGGTCACCGTGCGGTGCAGGCTGTACGCCGGATGGTTCTGGCGCTTGAGCTCGGCGACGATATGGCGCACATCCTGGCTGCGGTGGGCGTCGGCGATCAGCAGCGCGTCGGGGGTATCCACGATGATCAGGTCGCGCACCCCCACGGCGCCCAGCACGCGCTTGGGCGAGTCGATGTAGCAGTTGTGCACGTCATGCAAGATCGCTTCGCCATTGACCTGGTTGCCATGGGCATCGCTGGGGGTGAGCTGGCGCAGGGCTTCCCAGGACCCGATGTCGCTCCAGCCAATATCACAGGGCACCACGGCCACTTGCCGGGACTTTTCCATCAAGGCCACGTCGATGGAAATATCCGGCGCACTGCCGAACGCATCCGCATCCAGTTCACGTTGGCGCGAGGTTGTGTTCTGCAGGCTCTGGCTGTGCTCCAGCGCGGCGCATGCGGCCTCCAGCACGTCGGGTGCATGGGTGGCGAGCTCATCCACCAGGGCGCTGGCCTTGAAGCAGAACATGCCAGCGTTCCACAGGTGCTTGCCGCCGTCCAGGTAGGCCTGGGCGGTGGCCAGGTCGGGTTTCTCGACGAAGCGTTTGACCCGGTAGCCATGGCTCAGCGCCTCGCCTTGCTCGATATAGCCAAAACCGGTTTCCGGGTGGTCGGGCTGGATGCCGAACGTCACCAGGTAGCCGGCTTCGGCCAGGTCGCGGGCCTGGGTCACGGCCTCGGCGAACGCCACTTCATTGAGGATCAGGTGGTCGGCGGGCATTACCAGTAACTGTGCGTCGCCGCCGAAGTGCTCCTGCACATGCAGGGCCGCCACGGCGATGGCCGCCGCCGTGTTGCGCCCGAACGGTTCCAGCAGCAGGTCGAGGGGCAGGCGGGCGTTGTTCACTCCGCGGTAGTCGTCGAGGGTGCGAAACAACAGGTCGCGGTTGGTCACCGTGAGCACGCTTTCCACGCCGGGCAGTTTGGCCGCGCGCAGGAAGGTTTTTTGCAGCAGGCTCTGGCCATCGCGCATGCGCATGAACGGCTTGGGCATGTTCTGCCGCGACACCGGCCACAGTCGAGTGCCCGAACCACCGGAAACGATGCAGGGAATTAATCCGTTGAGGGTCTTCATCAATAGACTTCCTTGGTGGAAAGGACGGCCGGGACCGTCATGAAAACGATGTACAGGTCAAACCACACCGACCACTTGGAGATGTACTCCAGGTCGTACTCGACACGTTTCTGGATCTTGAACAGGGTGTCGGTCTCACCCCGGTAACCGTTGATCTGCGCCCAGCCGGTAATCCCCGGTTTCACGCGGTGGCGCGAGCTGTACTCGCTCACCGCCACTTCGAAGGGAATGCCGGCGGCTTTGGTCGCCGTGGCATGGGGGCGCGGGCCGACCATGGACATGTTGCCCAGCAGCACGTTGAACAACTGGGGCAGCTCGTCGATGCTGGTCTTGCGGATGATGCGCCCCACCCGGGTGATGCGCGGATCGGCGCGGGTGGTCTGGCGTTCGGCGGTGAAGTCGCTCTGGTCGGTGTACATCGAGCGGAACTTGAACACGCGGATTTCGTTGTCGTTGTAGCCAAAGCGGTTCTGGCGAAACAGGATCGGCCCTTTGGAGTCGAGCTTTATCGCAATTGCCGTCGCGACCATTACAGGGGACAGTGTCACCAGCGCCAGGCTGGCCAGCAGCACATCCTCCAGGCGCTTGATCACCGGCGACCAGCCACGCAACGGCAATTGCGAGGTGTTGAACATCAGGATCCCGCCCACATCGGTGATGCGGCTATGGCCGTAGCGCAGGGCGGCCATGTCGGGCACCAGCATCACGTTCACCGACATCTGCCGCAGGCGATTGACCAGCCCGTGGATGCGCTGCTCGGCGGCCCAGGGCAGGCAGATCATCACTTGGTTGACCTGCTCGGCGCGGATGAGTTTTTCCAGCTCACGGGTGTTGCCCAGCAGGGGCAGGTTGCTCAATTCCTTGGGGATCCGCTCGGTGCGATCGTCGATAAAACCGATCAGGCCGGAGCGGATATCACCGTTGCGTTGCAGGTGGTCGGCGACGTGCATGGCGGTGTCGGTAAAGCCCAGGATCACCGTACGTTGCAGGTATTTGCCCTTGCGCATCAGGCTGCGGTACAGGCGCAGCATCAGCAGGCGCTCAAGGCAGAACAACCCGAGGCTGGCGAAGTACCAGGCCACCAGGTTACGCGGGGTCAATTGCGGGAAAAACTGCAGGATCTGGTACATGAACAACAGGATGCAAAACGCCGCCGACCATGCCTTGACCTTGGTTTTCAGGCGCAGCCGGTTGCTGAACAGTTCTTCGGAGTAGATGCCCAGGGCCTGGAACAGAATGATCGTCAGGACCGCGAAAAATACCAGCAGACCGAGGAAGTGCCCGCGCAGTTCAGGGTCCATCGGGTCGATGAACATCACCAGGATCAGCGGGGGCAAAATGGCACTCAGGCCATGTATGAACTTGACGAAAACAACAAAGAACTCAACAAAGCCGGCGCGCGTTAAAAACAGGCTGTCGACGGACGACTTCTCTCGCATAAAACATCCCTCATTGCACGCCAGAGCTATTGTTTGGATGTTTGTTCAATAAAGCAGCGAACTGCTTTAGAGGGCACTTCCAACTACGGCTACTCTGGGTAATACGCAACTATCAATTCAAATGCAGCTATCCATTTGAAGGGAATTTGCGGGGGTAGTGACTACAGGAGTGTTCCCTTAAGCATTTTGTCAATGAATTGACTATGGTGCGGAGGTGGCGGGGTAGACAGGTTTATCAGTATTTTTTTCGGCATTTTATTGACATTCCTTGTCCGGGTACGCGGTGATTGGGTGTGTTTTTGAGTGTAGAAACAAATGCAGGATTTTTCCTGCATAAAGGAAAAACCTTTTTTAAAAGGCGGTAGGAAGGGGGGACAAACAGGGGGTGGCAGGGCGCACGAAGTGCCCTGCCTGCGGGACTTTCGCCAGATCAGAAGTTGCCTTTCAAACTCACCGTAAAATTTCGCGGCTCGCCATAAAAGTTACCCCAGGAGGCTGTACCCACCGTGTTGTAGTAACTTTTATCGAACAGATTGTTGCCGTTGAGTGCGACGGTCCAAGTGTCGTCGATACGGTACGCCACACGGGCACTCCAGGTTGCGTAACCGGCCTGTTCGAGCTTGATGGTCTGCACGCGGTAATTGCTGCTCTGGGCGTTGACGCCGGTGCCCACGCTCCATTTCGACAGGGCGCCGTCGAGCTGGTAGTCGCCCCACATGCGCAGCATGTGTCGAGGTACGTAGGTGTTGGACGTACCGCCCTCCAGGGCGGTATCGATGTTCTTCAGGGACTTGGTCTGGGTGTAGGTGTAGCCGCCGGATACCTGCAGGCGCTCGAGCACTTCACCGCTGATTTCCGCCTCCACGCCCTGGGCGCGCACCTTGCCGCTGTCGGTGTAGCAATAGCCGTCGGCGGAGGTCGGGCACTGGGCGATGTAGTCGGATTCGGCCGCGTTTTTCTCGACGGCGCGGAACAGCGCCAGGGAGCTGTTGAGGCGCCCGTCGAACCATTCGCCCTTGATACCCAGCTCGTAGTTGTCACCGATCTTCGGCTTGAGCGGGGCGCCATCGAGCGTGGCATAGGAACTTTGCGGCTGGAAGATATCCGCGTAGCTGGCGTACACCGACAGGTGCTCATTGAGGTCGTAGATCAGTGCGGCAAACGGCGTCACTTCACCGGTTTCCCGGGTGCGGGCATCCTGCAAGGCCCACTCGCCCCAGGCCAGGTTGTTGGACTGGCGACGGTTCTCGTACCAGCTCACGCGGCTGCCTACGATAAACATCAACGGCTCGGCCAGGCGCAGGCGCAAGGTGGTGTAGGCGCCGTACTGGGTGGCGGTTTCCTTCACCGTGCCGCCGCGATACATGTTCGGCCAGAAGGTGCTGTTGGCCGGCTCCGGGAAATGGTGGTCGGGTTGGTAGATGCCTTGGCGCCTGGGCAGGTTCTGAATCGCGTACACATCGTCCTGGGTACCACGGCTGCCATTGGCACCGAGGATCAGTTCGTGTTCCAGCCCGAAGGCTTCGAACTTGCCGTCCACATAGGCATCGAGGCCGAAGTCCTTGTGGTCGTAGTCCATCAGCGCCGCATAGGAGTTGGCCGTAGGCGTCGGGTTGCCGTAGGCAATGGTGCCTTCGCTGGCGGCGTATTTGGTGTCTTGCAGGTTGCGGCTGTGCACGGCCGCAACCTTGAGTTTCCAGTCATCGTTGAAGTGATGGGTGAGGTCGGCGAAGAAGGTGGTGCGCCGGCTTTGCCAGTCGTTCCAGGATTGGCCCAGGCAGGTGGAGCGGCTGAGGTGGGCGCTTTTGCCGTCGGCGTAGCGCGGCAGGCCGCCCCAGCACGGTGTGGCGTCGACGTCTTCATGGCTGGCGCCGAAGCCCAGGGTGGTGTCGGCGCTGAGATCGACATCCAGGGCGCCATAGAACGCCTGGTCCTGGCGCTTGGAAATGTCCATGTAGGAACCGCGATTCTGTTGGCTGATCGCCGCGCGGCCGCGCACCGTACCGCTGTCATTCAGCGGGCCGCCGGTGTCGACGTCGGCGCGGTAGTTGTCCCAGGTGCCGGCGGACAGCGACAGGCTGGTGGTGGGCTTGGCCTGGGGCCGCTTGCGCACGAAGTTCACCGCGCCGCTGGCGGTGCCGGCGCCCTTGAGCATGCCGGCCGCGCCCTTGAGCACTTCCACGCGGTCGTAGATCGCCATGTTCGCGCTGAAGCTGTCGGCCTGCACGTAGTCCTTGCCCATGTCCAGGGGCACGCCATCGTACTGGTACTGGCCGAGCATCTTGAAACCACGGGAATAAAAATATTTGCCGCCCATGGGCGATTCGTAGGTGGTGATCCCGGGCGTGCGTTCCATCACGTCATCGATGGTGGTGAGGTTCTGGTCATCCATCAATTGGCGGGTCATCACACTCACCGATTGCGGCGTTTCCCGCAGGCTGTGTTCGCCCTTGCCGATCGTCACCGCACCCGTGGTGTAGGCACCGGTGCCATCGGTGGTGGCGCCCAACCGCTCACCGGTGACCGTGGTGGCGCCCAGGTTCAGCGCGCCGCCGTCGGCCACTTGCGGCAACAGCAGCCAGGTACTGTTGCCCTGGCGCTGGGCTTGCAGGCCCTGGCCATGCAGCAACTGGCCGAGCGCCTGCTCGCGGTCCAGGCGACCACTCAGGCCCGGGCTGGTCTTGCCGGCGACGCTGGTGGCGTCATACGACAGGCTGATGCCGGCCTGGCGGGCGAACTGGTCCAGGGCCGTGGCCAGGGAACCGGCGGCGATGTTCCAGTCGCGGGCCTGGGTGTCGCTGGCCGGCGTTTCGGCCCATGCGAACGGCGGCGCGGTTGCGCAGCTCAGGCAGGCGCCGAGCAAGGCGGCGTGCACCGCGTGCTTGAGGGGTGAACGTGGGAAGGGGAACGCTTGCATGACCGCGGGATGCTCCTGAAGGAAGTGAACAGAACCGGCCTGTTGATCGGCCTTTCCTTACAGGTCGAGCGGCAATGAGAATTCACCTCATTTATTTTCGAATGTTAAACGCGGGCGGTGACGGTCACCCAGTAGCGGCTGCGGTAAGTGACATCGAGCTTGAGTGAGTGCGCTACCAGGCCCAGCACCTCATCGGTGTCGTCCAACTGATAAGTGCCTGACACCCGCAACCCGGCCACCGCTTCGCTGCAGCGCAGCAGGCCGTTGCGGTAGCGGCCCAGCTCGGCGAGGAAAGCATCCAGGCGCATGTCCCGGGCGCTGATCACGCCTTCGCTCCAGGCCCAAGGGTCCAGGCCATTGGCGGCGAGAGAACGAATGCCACTGCGGTCGAACAATACCCGTTCGCCGGGGTTGATCACTTGGCGCGCGCCGGCGGCGTGGTTGTCGGCAAATACCGCCACCGTGCCCTGTTGCACGGCGAGCATGGTGCCTTGGGTCTCTTCGCGCACCAGGAAGCGCGTGCCGAGGGCGCGCAGGTAACCGTCGCGGGTCTGTACCCAGAAGGGCCGGTTGTCGGCAACGGGATTGACCAGTATTTCACCCTGGCGCAACTGCACCAGGCGCCGCTCCTGAGTCAATACCGCGTCGAATGCGCTGGCGCTGTTCAGTTGGATGCGGCTGCCGTCGTTCAACGCCACCCAACGCCGTTCGCCGGTGGCGGTGCGGTAGTCGGCCATCAAGGCGGGCAGCGGGGTGTAGTCGCGGCCAAACCAGGTCAGGCCGGCCGCACCGGCCACCAGGCCGAGCAGCTTCAACCCTTCGCGACGGCTGATACGTCGACGCGCCCCGTGCAGGGCGTGGCGGCCGACCTGCGCGGGCAGGTGGCTGAACTCATCATTCATCGTCGCCACCCGTTGCCAGACCTGCTGGTGTTCGGCGCTGGTGTGCAGCCAGCGCTCGAACGCAGCGGTGCTGGCGTCGTCGGCGACGTTGAAGCGCAGCTTGATCATCCACTGGATGGCCTGGTCGACCAGGCGCGGGTCAGAGGTCGGCATAGCGCAACCGATAGCAGGCGTGCAGCGCCTTGGACAGGTCACGCTCCACCGTAGCCTTGGACACCCCGAGGCGCAGGGCGATCTGCGCACAGGTCAGGCCGTCCAGTTGCGCCAGCAGGAACGCTTCACGCACCCGCGGCTTGAGCTGGTCGAGCAGGCGGTCGATGCGTTCGAGGCTGTCGAGAATCAGCAGGCGGGTTTCTTCCGACGGCACGTCGGCATGGGGAAAATGCGCAAGGCTTTCGAGGTAGGCGCGCTCCAGTTCACGGCGCCGGTATTGGTCGATCATCAAGCTGCGGGCGATGCTGCTCAGGTACGCGCGCGGCTGCAGCACGGCCTGCTGCTTACGTGCGTTGAGCAGGCGCACAAAGGTTTCCTGCGCCAGGTCGGCGGCACGTTCACGGCAACCGGTGCGCCGGCTCAACCAGCCGCGCAGCCAGGAGTGATGGGTGTGGTAAAGCTGGCCGATGGCGGCATGGTCCAGTGGGTGATCGCTCGACATGGGCATCCTGGCGCAGCAGTCTTAATTGATAATGTTTCGCATTCTAGACGCTGGTCGTGGCCATTCGCAATTGCCGATGAACAATGTATCCAGCACAATTTTTTGTTCGCCCCGGGCCCACGCACTAATCTGCAGGCTTTTCCCGGTGGACGGCTTGAGCATGATCGACTTTGCGACCCTGGCAGTTTTTTCAGGTGCTGTGCTGTTGTTGCTGTTATCCCCGGGGCCGAACATGGCCTTTGTGATCAGCCATGGCGTCACCCACGGCTGGCGTGGGGGAGTGGCCTCGGCCCTGGGCATCGGTGTGGCTGACGTGTTGCTGACCGCATTGACCGCCAGCGGGGTGACGGCGTTGGTCGCCAGTTGGCCGCCATCCTTTGACGTGATCCGCTATGCGGGTGTGGTCTACCTGCTGTGGCTGGTGTTCAAGACGCTGCAGAAAAAAACTGGGCTGGAGACTGCCCGCCCGCACCGTGTGCCCCTTGGCCGAGTGTTTCTGCAGGCGATGCTGAACAGCCTGCTCAACCCCAAGGCGTTGCTGTTTTTTGTGGTGTTTTTGCCGCAGTTCGTACGGCCGCAGGCCGGCTCCATCGCCGTGCAGTTGATGCTGTTGGGGGGCGTGCTGACTTTGATCGCTGGGGTGTTTCACCTGCTGCTGGGTATTTTCGGCGGGGTGCTGAGCCGCTTCTTCGCCAGGCGCCCAAAAGGCGCGTGGCTACAGAAATGGGGCCTGGCGACGGTGCTGAGCGTGCTGGCGGTGCGCCTGGCGGTGATGTCGCGCCCAGCCTGACCCCATGAGGTGAAGGGATTGTGCGGCGAGCAAGCGGTCTGTGGCCAAACGAGCTTGTTGTGGTGAACGAGCTTGTTGTGGTGAGCGAGCTTGCTCGCGCTGGGGCGCGAAGCGGCCCCAAGCTTTGGAGGGGCTGCTGCGCAGCCCAGCGCGAGCAAGCTCGCTCACCACAGGTACAGGCTCAGCCCAGCCGTGCTGCTGCGCGCGCGACGATTTCACCGCGCACCCTGCGCGATTCGGCGGTGCGTTTGTTGGCTTCTTCCCGCACATGCGCAGGCGCTGTGTCCGGGCGACCCGAATCGAACGGCGGTGCCGGTGCGTATTCGATCTGCAACTGCACCAGTTGCGCCGCCGCTTCGCTGTACAGTTCCGCCGCCAGCACCAGGGCAAAGTCGATACCGGCGGTAATGCCACCGCCGGTGAACAGGTTGCCGTCACGCACCACGCGTTCCTGTACCGGGATGGCGCCGAGCGGGGCGAGCATGTCGTGGTAGGCCCAGTGCGTCGTCGCCTTGCGCCCGCGCAGCAACCCCGCCGCGCCGAGCACCAGCGAGCCGGTGCACACTGAGGTCACGTAGCGTGCGGTCTGCGCCTGGGCCTTGAGGAAGTCCAGGGTCTGCGGGTCTTCCATCAATGGGCCCACGCCGGAACCGCCGGGCACGCAGATCACATCCAGCGTCGGGCAGTCGGCATAGGTCATGGTCGGCGTGAACACCAGGCCCGTGCTGGAGGTGACCGGCGCCAGGTCCTTCCATACCAGGTGCAGTTTCACGTCCGGCAGCGAACCCAATACGTCGTAGGGGCCGGTCAGGTCCAGTTGCTGAATGCCGGGGAACAACAGAAAGCCGATCTGCAAGGTCATGAATGAAGCTCCGAGAAAGGGGTAGACGACCTCACTCTAGCGGCCTAGTCTTTGGCGAATACGCCATTGAGCCCACGAATCACGCCAACCATGCCCAGAATTGTCCACGTACTCGCTTTCGAGAATGCCCAGGTGCTCGACGTCACCGGGCCGTTGCAGGTGTTTGCGTCGGCCAATGACCTGGCGCGCCAGCGTGGCGTGCCGTTGCCTTACGCGGTCACGGTGATCGCCGACCAGGCCGGCCCGGTGATGACCTCCGCCGGCCTGGCGCTGGTGGCCGAGCCGTTGCCTGCGGTCGACCAGCCCTGCGACACCCTGGTGATCGCGGGTGGCTGGGGCGTGTACGGCGCCGCTGAAAAGCCTGCGCTGGTGGATTGGGTGCGCGAAAAAGCCCGGCACACCCGGCGCATGGCCTCGGTGTGCACCGGTGCGTTTTTGCTGGCGGCCAGTGGCTTGCTCGATGGTTGCCGCGTCGCCACCCACTGGACCCGTTGCGAAGAACTGGCGCGCAAGTTTCCGGCGCTGACCGTGGAGCCCAACCCGATCTTTATCCAGCAGGGCGCGGTGTGGACCTCCGCCGGTGTGACCGCCGGTATCGACCTGTGCCTGGCCCTGGTCGAAGAAGACCTGGGCCGCGCCGTGGCCCTGGAAGTGGCGCGGCACCTGGTGGTGTTCCTGAAACGCCCTGGCGGCCAGTCGCAATTCAGTGTGACCCTGTCCCTGCAAAAGGGCGGCAGCCGTTTCACCGAACTGCATGCCTGGATAGCCGAACATCTGACCCTCGACTTGAGTATCCCGACCCTGGCCGCCCAGGCCGGGATGAGCGAGCGCAGCTTCGTGCGCCACTACCGCGCCGAAACCGGCCAGACGCCCGCGCGCGCGGTGGAACTGATCCGCGTCGAAAGCGCGCGCCGGCAACTGGCGGACAGCACCACGTCGATCAAGCGCATCGCCGTGCAGTGTGGTTTCGGCTGCGAAGAAACCTTGCGCCGCAGCTTTATGCGGGCCTTGTCGGTGACGCCCCAGGCCTACCGCGAGCGCTTCTCGCCGGTGGCCTAGGCGAGCAATTCAAACAGGGCGTCGAGGGTGGTCTGCGGTGCTTCCTGGGGAATATTGTGGCCCACGCCCGGCAATACCTGGCGTCGGTAAAAAGCGCTGAAATGCTCCACGTCGTCATCCTCTTGCGATGGTGGGCCCACGCCGTCATCGGCACCGCACAGCGAAATGCTCGGCACCGCAATCGCCGGTTGCCGCGCGAGGGCCTGCTCGATGGCTTCCAGCGCCGGATCGCCAGGCGCATACATGAAACGATGGCGATAGGAGTGAATCACCACCTCGACAAAGTCCGGGTTATCGAATGACGGCGCCGTCTGCCCATACAGCCCCGGCCCTTCGGCCCAGGACGGCGACCACAGCGACCACAACAACTGGCAGAGTTCGCGGCGATTGGCCGTCAGCCCGTCCACACCGCGCTGGGTGTGGAAGTAGAACTGGTACCACAACCGATGTTCCGTCACCGGCGCCCGTGGCTGGCGCGACCTGGCAATATCCTGGATGTTATAGCCATCGCCGGTCACCAGCCCGCGTACCCGTTCGGGCCACAGCGCCGCGACGATACACGCCGCGCGCCCGCCCCAGTCATACCCGGCCAGGGTGGCGCGCGGGATCGACAGCGCATCCATGAAATCCAGCAGATCCTTGCCCAGCGCCGCCTGTTGGCCGGAGCGCATCACCTGCGCGTTGATAAATCGCGTAGGGCCATAACCGCGCAGGTACGGCACCAGCACCCGGTAGCCGCGTTCGGCCAGCACCGGCGCAATCTCGTCATAGCCGCGCGGGTCGTAAGGGAAACCATGCAGCAGGATCACAGGCTCGCCGTCGATGGGACCGTGGGTTTCATACGCCACATCGAGCATGGAGGTGCGCACGTAGAGGAGTGGGGCGGTGATGGTCATGGTGGGCTCCTGTCAGGTGTTGAAACTCTAGTCGAAAGACATGACGGGATGCCCTGCCTGTAAAGGCAGGACGCCTCAGGGCTGCCAGGTCGTCTTCTCGCCACTGAGCTTGCGGTCCAGGAACGTCGCCGCGCTGATCAACGCCAGATGGCTCAACGCCTGGGGCGTATTGCCCAGGTGGCGGGCCTGGCTGTCGAACTCTTCGGCATACAGGCCCAGCGGGTTGGCGTAGCGCAGCAGTTGTTCGAATTCCAGGTGGGCCTTTTCGACTTGCCCGGCGCGGGCCAGGCATTCGACGTACCAGAACGAGCAGGCGGCGAATGCGCCTTCGGTGCCTTGCAGGCCGTCGATCGCGTTGTCGTCGTTGCGGTAGCGGTAGACCATGCCGTCGCGCACCAGGCTTTTCTGGATCGCCTGCAACGTGCTCAGCCAGCGCGGGTCGGTGGCGGCGACAAAACGCACCAGCGGCATCAGCAGCATCGAACCGTCCAGGGCGGTGCTGCCGATGTGCTGCACGAAATGCCCGCGTTCTTCGTTCCAGAAGTTGCTCCAGATATCGGCATAGATCGCCTGGCGGGTCTGGTCCCAACGTGCAAACGGCGCCGGCAACGAGCGCTTGGAGGCCAGGCGGATCGCACGGTCCAGGGCCACCCAGCACATCAGCCGCGAATGCAGGAAGTGATGCTGCTCGCCGCGCATTTCCCAGATGCCCACGTCTTTCTGGTTCCAGATTTCACAAACCTGGTCAGCGACTTCCACCGTGTGTTTCCAGCCCTCGTGGGAGATGGCTTCGCCGTACTTGTTGACCAGGTACACCGCGTCCATCAACTCGCCATAGATATCCAGCTGGACCTGGTCGACCGCGCCATTGCCAACGCGCACCGGCTTGGCGCCGCCGTGGCCGCTGAGGTGTTCCAGCGCGGTTTCGGGCAGCTCCTGGCGGCCGTCGATGCCGTAGAGGATATGGATCTTGGTCGGCTGGCCACAGCAGTCGCTGACCCGGCCCTTGAGCCAGCGCATATAGGCGTTGGCCTCGTCGACAAAACCCAGGCGCATAAACGCGTAGACGGTAAACGAGGCGTCGCGGATCCAGGTGTAGCGGTAGTCCCAGTTGCGTTCGCCCGCAGGCGTTTCCGGCAAGCCGAAGGTGGCGGCGGCGATGATTGCGCCGTGTTTACGCGAGGTCAGCAGCTTGAGGGCCAGGGCCGAGCGGTTGACCATTTCGCGCCAGCGCCCGCGGTAGTTCGACTGCGCGATCCAGCCGCGCCAGAACTTCAAGGTGTGGGCCAGGGCCAGGTCGGTGCAGACACTCGCCACACGCTCATCGTCCTGGCCGCCGAATACGAACTCGGCGCCTTCTTCCTGACCCAGGGTGAAGCGGGCCACGGCGGCGTTATCTTCGATCTGCAACGGATGGCTGCCGCACAGGCGCGTGCCCGGCTGGCCATCGGCGCTGAAACAGACGCTGGCGTTATCCAGGCTTGCCGCGGTGGAGGCGCGCGCGTAGTCATGGCGTACGGCGCAGCGCAGATGGAGGGTGGCCGTGCCGCTGACCACGCGTACGCGGCGAATCAGCAGGGGCAAGTCGTCGATTTCTTCGCTGATGACCAGCAGGTCGGTGATTTCCACCACGGCTTCATCGCTGAGCCAACGGGTTTGCAGCACATTGGTGTCGGGCAGGTAGATCTGTTCGCGGCGAGCGTTGGGCAGGTCCGGGGTGAGTTGGAACGTGCCGGCATCGGGGGTGTCGAGCAGTGAACAGAAGATCGACGGGCTGTCGAACTCCGGCCAGCAGAAGAAATCGATGCTGCCTTTATCGTTCACCAGCGCCGCGCTGCGCATGTCGCCGATGATGCCGTGGGCATCGATGGCGCTTTGTGGTTCGTTTTTCAAATCAACCATTGCCACGAAACTCCGGGTAAAGGCTCATGCCGCCATCAATGAACAGGGTGCTGCCGACCACGTAATCCGAGGCGTCACTGGCCAGCCATACCACGGCGTTGGCCACGTCCTCCACGTCGCCGACCCGGCCATACGGGATCAACTTGAGCAGCTCCTGTTCCGCCGCACCTTCGGTGGCGGCACGGTTGATCGCCGTACGAATCGCCCCCGGCGCAATGCCGTTGATACGGATGCGCTGTTCACTGACCTCCTGGGCGAGGGTGCGCATCAACATCTCAACGCCGCCCTTGGACGCCGCGTAATTCACATGTCCGGCCCAGGGGATCAACTGGTGCACCGAGCTCATGTGGATGATTTTGCCGGCGGCGCGGGATACGCCTTCACGGATGCCCTGGCGCTTGAAGAGGCGCACGGCCGCACGGGCACAGAGGAACTGGCCGGTGAGGTTGACGCCGATCACGGCGTTCCAGTCGTCGAGGGTCATGTCGACCACGGCGGCGTCCTTCTGCATACCGGAGTTGGCCACCAGGATGTCCAGATGGCCGAACGCCTCGAGGGTCTTTGCGAACAGGCGTTCCACATCGGCTTCTTTCGACACGTCGGCGCCGATGGCAATCGCCCGGCCGCCCTCGGCGTTGATCTGCTCAGCCAAGGCCTCGGCGGGCGCAGCCTGGCTGTTGTAATTGAGCACCACCGCAGCACCGGCCTGCGCCAGGGCCCTGGCCGCACCGGCGCCGATACCGGAACTGGCGCCCGTTACCAGTGCCACTTGTTGCTCCAACGAGATATGCATTGCCCACCCGACCTTGAATTCGTGAGTTCAAGTAGCTGACTGGCGGCGCGCAACGGAAGTTCAGCCGTGTGAAATTAGCGACTACAACCATGGTGAAAAATGGAATAACAGAAGAATAAAAAATAACCATAAGATACTAAAAAACCGCTAAAAAGCGTTTGACAGGGTTTTTTGCCCCGTGTCTTATAAGCACACCTCAACCCGTTCCGCTGGTAGTTCGGAAGTCATGCGGATTCACCTATAAGAGATGCCTATGTGTTTATCGGCAGCTATAGGGGAACTACCAGAGCAGGGAGCTACGCCGTTGCCTAAGTTAGTCATCTTCGATTGCGACGGTGTACTTGTCCAAAGCGAAGAGATCACCCTGTCTGTATTGATCGGCATGCTTAATGCTCACGTACAGGACGGAAAGACACTTGATAGTGCGTATTACATTGAGCACTTTCGTGGACGAAAGATTGCCGATTGTCTGCGTGAGGCAGAACAGTTATTGGGTATTTGTTTGACCCCTCAGTTTGAAGAGGACTTTCGAGTTCGAGCGCTGGAAGCATTGACGCTTAATCTGAAAGCTACTGATGGAATAGTTGACGTATTGAACGTGCTGGCGATTCCCTGTTGCGTGGCCTCAAGTGCGCCACGCAATAAGATCGAACAGTGTTTACGCCTTGTGGGGTTGTTGCCTTATTTTCAGGGGCGAATATTCAGTTGTTATGAGTTGGGGCGATGGAAGCCTGATCCCCAGGTGTTTTTAACGGCGTGTGAAACTTATAAAGTTGATCCCAGTGATGCGCTGGTAATTGAAGACAGTGTCACAGGAGTTCAAGCCGCCGTTGCAGCCAAGATAAAAGTCCTGGGTTATGGCCCGATACCTCGACATCGAATATTGGCCGAAGCCGGTGCGTTACCTTTTGCCGATATGCGTGAGTTACCGACCCTCATTGATCACGTTACTCAAGGAGCAAGTGTTGTGGGCACACTGGGTTATATAGAGCGACTTAAACGTAATGATCCACGTTCGGAAGTATGGTGGGATTCGTCGCCCGTGGTGTACGCACCGTATAAACAGCATTTGTTGGACAAGTACCCGGCGGCCGCTGCCCATATCGAACAGTTGATGCCGCAGGATCTCTCCCAGCCCTGGGGCTTCAGCAGTGTGACCACCAACCCCCGGCTGGTGACGGCGGCGATCCTCGACAAGAAAGAGTATTGGTCGTCGCGTTTTAATCTGGCCAGCCTGTCTCCCGGGGAATTGCGCAAGCAGCTCTACAACGAAGTGATTGCAGAAGGCGCCTCGACGCTCAAGCCGCGGTGGGTGCAATCGGCCCAGGCCGATGGTTGGCTATGCGCCCAGGTCGACCCGTCGGACGTGCGGTGCAGCGAACGCATGACCGCGCGAGGCCTGGAGCTGCATCGCCTGGCCGCGAATGTGATGGTCAAAGTGCCGGGCAGCCTGGAGGGTTTCGCGACGATCGAACACCTGGTGGCCCAAGGCGTTTCGGTCAACATCACGTTCTGCTTCACCGTTTCGCAGTTCCAGGCCGGTATCCAGGCGATAGAGCGTGGCATCGCCAGCGCCCGCCGCAACGGTGTCGACACCGGCCGTTGCAAGTATGTGATCACCTTTATGATCGGGCGCTTTTCCTGCCAGCCCGAGTTCGCCTTGCAGGCCGCCGAGCGTGGCCTGGCGCTGGGCCCGGAGGACATGCGCTGGGCCGAGCTGATGATTTACCAGCAGATCCAGGCCCTGGTCGCGGCCTCGAAGGTGCCGGTCAAGACCCTGCTTTCCAGTATCAAGGTCGACGTTGACGAACGTGGTCACAAGCACTGCTGGCACCTGGAAAAGACCGGGCTGACCACCACGTGCTACACGCTGACGCCGGAGGTGGTGGAGTTTCTGATCGAGCGTGAAAGCCACGGTAAACCGGTGGCACCCGCCCGTGAACCCCAGCAGGCGCCGGCTGAAACGTTCGCCCGGCTCATCCGTATTCCGTACTTCTGCGAAGCCTATTTCATCGACAGCATCGAGCCCTACGACTTTGGCAATCATGAGGCGTTTATCAACGCCTGCAACGAAGCCAACAGTGCGCATCGGCGCCTGACCGACTACTGCGTGCGCCTGTGTCCGGTGGCGAAGCCTTTCGTACGCTCGCTCAACGCCATCCTGGCCGCTGAATACGGGGTGCTGGCATGAACAAGATGGTCGGGTTATGGGCGCACCCGCGTTCGCGGTCCACGGTGTTGGAGCGGGTGTTTATCGAGCGGGGGGATTTTGAGGTCTTCCACGAGCCGTTTGCCCATATGGCGTTTTCCGCAGATTCAGTGATTCCTTCGGATGAATGGGACCACAGTTTGCCCACCACGTATCAAGGCATAAAAGAGCAACTGCTCAAGGCCCGGGAAGGTGCCAACGTGTTTCACAAAGACATGTGCTACCACTGCCTGGATGACTTGAAAGTTGACCGGGACTTCCTGGCGCAACAACACAATATTTTTATTATTCGCGAGCCCGCCAGCAGCATTGTTTCCCATCACCGGGTACACCCCGATATGCCCATGGAGGCCATCGGGCATAAAGCCTTGTACGAGATTTTTTGTGTGGTCACCAAACTCATCGGAAAAGTGCCTTATGTGATTAATGCCGATGACCTCGCCGCCGAGCCGGAGCGTGTCATTCGTAAACTGTGTGACTACTTGCAGATTGAGTTTCTGCCCCACGCCATGACATGGAAACGCGAATGTCCACGACAGTGGAAAACCTGGAGAAGTTGGCATGTGGCGGCGGAGAACAGTGAACGCATTGCTCTGTCGGATAAACCTGCTATCGATATGGACGCTTTCGATCGGTCGCCAAAATTAAAAGCCTTTTACGAATACCACCGACCCTTCTACGCACGCATGAATGAATTTTGCCAATAAGGATTGTTGTATGAAAAAGTTGATTGTCACCGGTGCGGCCAACGGGATTGGCCGGGCTACAGTGGAACAGGCTATCCAGGCAGGTTATTTCGTTATCGGTGCGGATAAGGATGCCGAAGGCCTGCGTGCGTTACAGCGCACTTACACGGCGGATGTATTGGAAACCCATATCGCAGACTTTTCGGATAATGCGCTGATCAAGGGTTTTATCCCTGCGCTGTACGAGCGCCACGCAACTATTCATGCATTAATCAATAACGCCGGTATTTACCACGGTAAAAGCGTCTACGCCTATTCCGATGCCGAAGTGGACGAAATCCTGACTGTGAACCTCAAGGCCTTGGTCTATCTCTCCAAAGACTTCGCCGAACGGGAGATGAAACACGAGGCGCCGCGCAGCATCGTCAATATCGCCTCGGTGGCCGGCGAAGTGGGCAGTTGCGATGCCTTGTACGGCGCCACCAAGGCGGCGGTGATCGGCCTGACCAAAGCCAATGCCTGGAATTTTGCGCCGTTCGTGCGGGTTAATGCAGTGTCGCCGGCGCTGATCCATGACACCGCCATCTACGACACCATCCCTGAATACCGCCGCGCCGAATACGCGCGCCAGGAAATCCTCAAGGATCCGATCCTGCCCGGCGGCGTCGCCGAGGTCATTTTGCTGGTGATCAGCGATGCCATGCGGCATGTCACCGGCAAGGTCATTCCGGTAGACAACGGAGCCTACCCGCGATGAGCCCGTCAGCCCCCAAGAAGAAACTGCTGCTGGTGGGCGCAGGCAACCTGTGCCTGCAGATCCTGAAGATTCTCGGGCCGAGAAATGCCTTTGAATTCGTGGTGCTGGGGCGCAATGAGGATACGACCGTGCGGCTATGCAACCTGGTGGCCCTGTCGTGTGCGCAGTTGGGGCAAGACATCACGATCAAGCCGGTGATCGCCGACCTCACCGATATCGAGCGGGTGACGCGGGTGCTGCGTGCAGAGGCCCCGGACCTGTTGGTCAACTGTGCGTCGTTGCAATCGTGGCGGGTGATCACCGGGTTGCCCCGGCTCTCCTTCGAGCAACTCGACCAGGCGCAGTTCGGCCCCTGGCTGCCCATGCACCTCACGCTGATGCATCACTTGATGCAGGCGGTAAAAGCTTCCGGTATCGCGGCCAGGACGGTCAACGCGGCCTTTCCCGATGCGGTCAACCCGATCCTGGCCAGGGTCGGGCTGGCGCCGGATATTGGCGTGGGCAATGTGGCCAACCTGATCCCGGCGCTGCGATTTTCCATCGCGCGGCTGCTGGAGTGTGCACCTGCCGATGTGCAGGTGTGCCTGTATGCCCAGCACTATTTCAGCCACTACGTGCCGCGCGGCGGCTTGCCCCCGCGTGCCAGCTACCGCTTGTTGTATGAGGTGCGCGACCGCCCGGCCGCGGCCCACCTGCCGGCCGAAGCGATTTTTTCCACGGTTAAATCCGAGTTCCGCCGCCTGGGCGGTATCGATGGGCAGTTCCTCACGGCGTGCTCGGCCGTCACCGTGATCGAAGGGCTGTTTTCGCCCACGCCGGTGCTGGTGCACGCGCCCGGCCCGCTGGGGTTGCCGGGCGGCTATCCGGTGTGGCTGCAGGAGGGGCAGATCAAGGTGCAGTTCAGCGCCGACTGCCCCCAGGACGAAGCGGTGCGCATCAATACCATCTGCCAGAGCCAGGATGGCATCGATGAGATTCATTGCGATGGCTCGGTCACCTATAACCCGCAATGCATGGCCGTGATGCAGGCGATGCTGGGGTATTCGAAGAAAACCATGTCCATCGAACAGTCCGCCGAGTTTGCCCACGAGCTGTCGAGCAAATACCTGTCTTTCAAACATTCAACCTGGTAGGTGTGTGATGAATCAAATGTCGCGGCACAAGCACAGCGAAGTCGCCAGTTACGCCACGCAATACTCGAAAAAATTCGTCGAGCGCTGGGATGACTTGATCGATTGGGACAAAAGAAAGGCGGGGGAGAACGGGTTCTTCGAAAACCTGTTGAAGCAGCACGGCGTGAAGTCGGTGATCGACGTCTCCACGGGCAGTGGTTTTCATGCGGTACAGCTTAAACAGGCGGGGTTCGATGTCGTCGCCACGGACGGCAGCAGCACGATGTTGACCAAGGCCCGGGAGAACTTTCGGCAACGCGGGTTGGCGATCGAATCGCACTACCGGGATTGGCAGGCCCTTGATCCTGCTGAACTGGGGCGCTTCGATGCCGTGGTGTGCCTGGGCAGTTCGTTGTGCCATGTGTTTGCAGCCCATGAACGGCTGGAGGTGCTGGAGAGATTCAGGGCATTGCTCAATCCGGGCGGCTTGCTGATTGTGGATCAACGTAACTTCTTTGCCATTCGCGCAGGCAAGTTCAAATCCAGCGGTAATTACTATTACTGCGGCACGCAGGCATCCGTCGGCCTGGGGCAGGTGGATGAGCACGTGTGTGAGTTCATCTACTCCTTCGATGACGCCGAGCAGTACCGGTTGCAGGTCTATCCGCTGTTGCCGGGCGAGTTGAAGGGGGAGGTGCTCAAGTCCGGATTTTGCGCCCATGAGAGTTACGGGGATTTCCAGCGTGACTACGACATGATGAATTGTGATTTTGTCATCCACACGGCACGCGCCGTTTAAGGAGTACCTGATGAGCACACTGGTACAGAGTAGCGCGCGCCCGTTGGACAGCGTCGTGCTGGCGGTGGTGTTGACCGGGTTCGTGGCCAGTACCTACGGGTTTGGCGTCTACCTGTTCGCCAACCTGGTGGTGGACATGCGCCGCGATATCGGCTTCGACTACACCACGGTGGGCCTGATCACCGGCGGTGCGCAGATCGGCTTCCTGCTGTTTTCATCGGTCACCAGTTATATCAGCCGTTTTTTCGAAGGCTGGAAAATCAGCCTGGTGTCGACGCTGATGACCTCCCTGGCGCTGTTGGGGCTGAGTGTCAGCAACAGTATCTGGCTGTCCGGGGCGCTGTTGATTTTGCTCGGCGGCTGCTCGGCCTCGGTGTACATCCCGTTGGCAGAGATTGTCACCAAGGGCTTCAGCCCGGGTAATCGCTCGCGGGTCATGGGGCTGATTTCCAGCGGCACCAGCTACGGCGTGTTCATCAATGGCTTGCTGGTGTCGTTCCTTACCCTGCAGGGCGGCTGGCGCTCGATCTGGCTCACCGCGGGCCTGATCTCGGTGGCCCTGTGCGTGGTGGCCTGGTTTCTGCTGCGCAACATGGTGGCGGACAAGGACGCCGGTTTTTCCGGGCCGCGTTCGACGGCGTTCGAGAGTCATGCACCTTGGTTGAGTCGCTCACTGTACCTGACCTGGGCCATTGCGTTTTTGAATGGGATGGCGCTGTTGCCGTTCCAGACTTACCTGGCTCCGTTCCTGCGGGACGAGTTGGGGGTGTCGGTGCAGGACGCCGGGTTTGTCTGGACCACCATTGGCGCGGTGGGCATGGCCTCGGGCTTTCTGGTGGGGTGGATCGCCGACAAGGTGGGCGTCAGGGCGTCGCTGGCCATGTGCTTTTTGAGTGCGGGGCTGGCCGCCACCCTGGTGTTCAGTTTCAACAGCCTCCCGCTGTTCTACCTGGCGGCATTTTTGTTTGCCCTGGCGTTCTACCCCATCTTCGGGCTTGTCCCCAGCTACATCGGGCAAATCGTGCCGGTCAGCCGACTGACCCAGGCATTCGGCATTGCCAATGTGCTGATCGGCCTGGGGGGCGTGTGCGGTAACTTCCTGGGCGGTTTTTCCAAGGACCTGACCGGCTCGTTCGCGACCGTCTACTGGGTGGTTGCGCTGTTGCTGTTCGTGCAATGCGTGATGGTGTTCCTACTGGGTAAACCGCCTGTTTCGGTGACGGAGGGTGAGCGGCCATGAGTTATTTTCCGGAACGTCCAGACCAGAACCTGCATGCGTTTGCGTTCAGCCATCTCGGCGCCGAACGCTCGCGTATGGGGCAAAAGCCCTTGGTCATCTGGATGACGGGCATCTCGGCGGCCGGCAAGTCGACGATTGCCGATGCGCTGGACAGCGCCTTACAGGCACAGGGGCGCTTGACCTGCATCATTGACGGCGACTCGGTGCGCGGCGGCCTGTGCCGCGACCTGGGTTTTACCGACAGCGACCGCGATGAGAATATCCGGCGGGTCGCGGAGGTCGCGCGCTTGATGCTGGACGCAGGGCTGGTGGTGATCGTGGCGCTGATCTCACCGTCGGCGGCCAGCCGGCATTACGCGCGCGCCATTGTCGGCAATGAGCATTTTGTCGAGGTGCATGTGGATGCGCCGCTGGAAACGGCGGAGCAACGTGACCCTAAGGGCTTGTACAAAAAAGCCCGCCTGGGGTTGATCCAACACTTCACCGGGATTGATTCGAACTACGACGTGCCGATCTTTCCGGAAGTGCATGTGGACACCCAGGCGCTGTCTGTCGAACAGTCTGTCGCGACTATTCTCGATTGGATGGCCCGCAACGACGAGCACACATAGCCGCTGGTCTTTGCGCCGCACCTTCGGAAAACAAGGTAATCTGCGCCATCGCTGGCATACCGCGTTTTTTCAGGAGCAGGCATGACGCATTTCACCGGCACTGCAAAATCCATCCGTCTGATCGGCGGGGCCCAGGTATTGGACTTCATCAATACCACCAACGGCCGCCGCCCTGGGTCGCCGCTCAAGGTCATGGAAGAGCGGCTTACCAGTTTTCAGTTTTTCTTTGAATGGGCGCTGCACGCCTCGTTGATCTCCGCCCACGAGTTCGCTGAATACAAGGCCATGGTGTTTGAGTCGCCTATTTCCTACCAGCCGGATCTGGATGCCATCATTGCGTTCCGCGAATGCCTGTATGCCGTGTTTTATCCATTGTCCTTGCGCCAGGCTGCGGCCGATGACGCCTTGCAGCAGATCAACCTGAGTTTCCAGCAAGGCGCCGCCTGGCGGGTGCTGCGCACGGTTGACGGGACGCCGGCCTGGGCGTGGAAAACCTGCACCTCTGCCCAGGAACTGAGTGCAATGTTGATCGGGCGCCTGGCGATCGAGGCTACGCAATTGCTGGTGTCCGGTGATCTTCGTGCCTTGAAGTGTTGCACGGCCACCGACTGCGATTGGCTATTCCTGGATATTTCCAAGAACAAGCTGCGCAAATGGTGCCAGATGAGCGTGTGCGGCAGCCGGGAGAAATTGAGCCGCCTTAAACAGGCGCTTTAGTTGCCAGGCAATGTCGCGGTCGACGGGTAGCAATTGCTCCACTTAATAGGAAGCATTACTATTCACGCCCCGCCTCCCCAGTGCCCTCGCGATGATCCCTCAGCCGCCCCGCAGAACAGGCTTTTTCGAGCACTACGAAGAGTTGATCGGCACCTGGACACGCCGCCTGAGAAACCGTCAGCAGGCCGAGGACCTGGCCCATGACACCTTTGTGAGGGTGCTGGAGGCAAGCGCTTCCCAGGTAGAGCAACCGCGCGCTTATCTGCATCAAACTGCGCGAAATATCGCCGTGGACGCCTACCGACGTGAAGACCGGCGGGAAGCCATGGCGTTGGAAGCCTTTGATCAGAGCCAGCCCCACGGTGGCGATCCGGAGCATTTCATGCACGCGATCCAGTTGGCGGACTCCATCGAGCGGGCCTTGGCCGAGTTGCCGCTCAACTGCCGCAGGATCTTTATCTGGCAGAAGATCGAGGGCCTGACCCAGCAGGAGATCGCCGAGCGCCTGGGCTTGTCCAAGAACATGGTGGAAAAGTATATGATCCGCACCCTGCGGCATTTGCGTGAGCGCCTGGACACGATGGCCCCATGACACACGCTCGCTCTGAAACAGGACCTTCCATGATGGATAACCGTGCCCGCGACGAAGCCGCGCAATGGTTTGTACGCCTGCAAGACGCTGGGTTGGACGCCACCGAGCGCGAGCGTTTCGATGCGTGGCGCAGTGAAAAGCCCGAGCACCAATATGAATTCGATGTGCTGCAAGGCCTGTGGAGCGCCGCCGACCTGGTGCCCAAGGCCCGCTTGCAGGCGTTGGGCGAGGCGCCGGCCGAGCGTCCAAAACGTCGTGGCGTGTTGCGTTACGCCGTCGCGGCCAGTGTGGTCGCCGTGGCCTTGGGGCTCGGCTTGTTCAGCGGCCTTGATCATCCGAAGCCCTACCGGGCCGATTTCAGCACGCGCCTGGGTGAGCAACGCCAGGTGGCATTGCCCGACGGCTCGGTGATGGATTTGAACAGCCGCAGTGTTGTCTCGGTGCACTATGAAAAAGGTCGCCGCAGTGTTGAACTCAAGCAGGGCGAGGCCATGTTCAGTGTCGAGCATGACACCCGCCGTCCCTTTGTGGTCGCCGCCGGTGCAGGGCAGGTGACGGTCACCGGCACGCGCTTTGATGTGCGTCGCGATGACGACCAGACCCGTGTGGTGGTCGAGGCCGGTACAGTGAAGGTGCAAGGGCGCTCACCGAACGAGGGGGTGACGCTGACGGCGGGGCTGGGGACCCATATCAATGACCAAGGCCTGGTGGCAGCGTCCTACGCAGTGAATGCCGAGGAACTGACGGCCTGGCGCAGCGGCAAACTGGTGTTCAACAACGCATCCCTGGGTGAAGTCGCCCGTGAGGTCTCGCGTTATCGCGAGCGCCCGTTGCGCGTCAGCACACCCGCCGTTGGCAACCTGCGACTGACCAGTGTGTTCAAGGCCAATGACACCGATGCCTTGCTCAAGGCCTTGCCACATATCCTGCCCGTGGCCCTGCGGACCTTGCCGGACGGCAGCCAGGAAATTATTTCACGCTGAGATTCAGGTTTTTTCCGAGTTCTTCGTCTTCCTCCCAAGCTGCAACTGGTTTGCATTAACAGCCGCATACTCTTGCGATTACAGGACTGGGGTCGACGTGAAAAAATGTGCCGTTCACAACAATAAAATCTCCCGCTGGGCGCCGCTTGCCCTTGCGCTTGCTGTCAGTGCCGCAGTGCCGGCGGCCTATGCTGGCGACGCTATCCATATCCAGGCCCAACCCCTGGGGAGCGCGCTGAGCCAACTGGGGCAGCAGACGTCCCTGCAAGTGTTTTTCAGCCCCGACCTGGTCGCCGGCAAGCACGCCCCCGCAGTAGACGGCAACCTGTCGGCGGAACAAGCCCTGCGTCAATTGCTGCAAGGCAGTGGCCTGGACTATCAGATCGACGCCGGTTCCGTGACCCTGCGCCCGCTCGGCAGCGGCGCCGGTGACGCCGGTTCGCCCCTGGAACTGGGTGCCACCGACATCAGGGTGGTCGGCGACTGGCTTGGGGATGCCAATGCCGAAGTGGTGCAGAACCACCCGGGCGCGCGTACGGTGATTCGTCGCGAAGCCATGGTGGAGCAGGGCGCGATGAATGTCGGTGATGTGCTGCGTCGTATGCCTGGGGTCCAGGTGCAGGAATCCAACGGCACAGGTGGCAGCGATATTTCCCTCAATGTCGGCGTACGCGGGCTGACATCACGTCTGTCACCACGCTCCACCGTGCTGATCGACGGGGTGCCGGCGGCATTCGCGCCCTATGGCCAGCCACAACTGTCGATGGCGCCGATTACCGCCAGCAACCTGGACAGCATCGACGTGGTACGCGGCGCCGGTTCCGTGCGTTATGGGCCACAGAACGTCGGTGGCGTGATCAACTTCGTGACCCGCGCGATCCCCGAGAAATTCTCCGGTGAAGTCGGCACTACCCTGCAAACTTCCGCCCATGGTGGCTGGAAGCACATCGAGAGCGCTTTTATCGGCGGCACTGCCGACAACGGCATCGGCGCTGCGCTGTTGTACTCCGGAGTGAATGGCAACGGCTACCGCAACAGCAACAACGGCAACGACATAGACGACGTGATCTTCAAGACCCACTGGGCGCCGACCGACCAGGACGACTTCTCGCTGAACTTCCATTACTACGATGCCAGCGCCGACATGCCCGGCGGGCTGACCCAGAAACAGTTCGATGCCAACCCGTACCAGTCGGTGCGCGATTGGGACAATTTCAGCGGGCGCCGCAAGGACGTGTCCTTCAAGTACATCCGGCAGATCGACGACCGGACCCAGGCCGAAGTGCTGACTTATTATTCCGACAGTTTCCGCGGCAGTAACATCGCTAACCGCGACCTCGCGACCCTCGGGTCCTACCCGCGCACCTACTACACCTTCGGCATCGAGCCGCGGGTGTCCCATGTATTCGACGTGGGCCCCAGCACCCAGGAAGTCAGCGTCGGTTATCGCTACCTCAAGGAGGGCATGCACGAGCAGGCCACCAGCCTGAACCTGATCAACAACGTGCCGACGCCGGGTGGCCGCAGCGATGGTCACGTCTACCAGGATCGCACCGGTGGTACCGAGGCCAATGCCTTCTATATGGACAACAAGATCGATATCGGCAAGTGGACCGTCACCCCGGGCATCCGTTTTGAAGACATCCGCACCGAATGGCACGACCGTCCGGTCATCCCCCTTACGGGGCCTCGCACCCAGGAAAAACGCCGCGAGGTCCATAGCCAGGAACCGCTGCCGGCCCTGAGCGTGATGTACCACGTGTCCGATGCCTGGAAACTGTTCGCCAACTACGAGACCTCGTTTGGCAGCCTGCAATACTTCCAGCTCGGGCAGGGCGGCACCGGCGACCAGACCGCCAGCGGCCTGAACCCGGAGAAAGCCAAGACCTATGAGGTCGGTACGCGCTACAACGACAGTGTGTGGGGCGGGGAACTCACGTATTTCTACATCGACTTCTCGGATGAGCTGCAATACGTCAGCAATGCCGTGGGCTGGACCAACCTTGGCGCCACCAAGCACAGCGGCATCGAAGCGTCGGCCCACTATGACTTGTCGAACCTGGACCCACGCCTGGACGGCCTGACCGCCAACGCCGGCTTCACCTACACCAAGGCTACCGCCGAAGGCGACGTACCGTTCAAAGGGCGCGACCTGCCACTGTATTCCCGGGAAGTGGCAACCCTGGGTCTGCGCTACGACATCCACCACTGGACCCACAACCTGGATGTGTACGCCCAGTCCGGACAGCGTGCACCGGGTACCACCAGCACCTACATTACCCAGGGCACCGCCGATGGGCAGTACGGTGATATCCCGGGCTATGTCTCGGTCAACGTGCGCAGTGGCTACGACTTTGGCGAACAACTGTCGAACCTGAAGCTGGGGGTGGGGGTGAAAAACGTCTTTGACCAGCAGCACTACACCCGCTCCAGCGACAACAATGCCGGGCTGTACCTGGGCGAGCCGCGTACGTTTTTTGTACAGGCCAGCGTCGGGTTCTGACCCTTATCGGTTTGGAAAAGTCGCAGTCTTGCAAGAGGCTGCGATCGTTTGTCCTGTTTCTTACATCCTCGCAGTGCATATTGCGGCTGGTTCAGGAACCGTTTCCGACAGAAGTGCCACACATGGGAAAGCTAAAGGGCTTCGACGTTGCGTTGGAGCGGCAAGCTTAAGATCGCGCCCACTGTAATGGAGAAAACTATGTCGGTATTGGTGTCCGATACACAGGCCTCTACCTCATCAACCTCTGACCTTTTGCAGGCCACTTCCAGGCCTGAGGTCAAAGCCCCTCGGCCAGCGACTGCCCCCAACGGCCAAACGGCTGCAAACGTCAGCTTCCTGCCTCGGGAAAACCAGAGGGGGCCCGTGTTCGGCGCGCCCTCTTCGGAGGCCCCCCGTCAGAGTGCTGCTGACAACGTGATGCGTCACTCCAGCGAGCCGGCTAGGCAGGGCCTGATGGATACGGTCAGACACTGGGTGAGCCCTTGGTTTGCCTGGCATCGCCCACAACCAGGTCCTGGCTACTGCAATCCGCCGCCGAGGCCGAATCCTGGCTGCTGCAATCCGCCGCCGAGGCCGGATCCTGGCTGCAGCAATCCGCCACCACGCCCCGATCCTACCGTGGGTAAGCCGTATCCGCCCGCACCGGGCTGGCCTGATCCGACGTACTCGCTGAAAAATAATGATGAGTTGGCCCAACAGTTACGTGACAATTTCAATGCCTTCAGGGACCGCAGCGACCCCAGGTATGTCAGCGTTGACAGTATCTATGGGATGGCGAAAAAAAGCTGGTCTCCCAATCCGGTCACGAACGCGAACATTCGCCTGGCCAACGAGTTGCTGCGACGTCCAGAGCTGATGAGCGCCCTGGACCGGCACTCCTCCACCGGTGCATTGGATGGCCTGATCGACCGGCAAAATGTGAACATCGTGGTCAAGGGGGAAAACTACTTCAAGTACAAGATCGACAAGGAAATGGCCGGTGAAATGCTTGATCATTTCGACGAGTTGAAACGTTATCCCTGGGAGCGGGAGCTGAGCTTCAGCCACCTGAGGAGCCTGGCGGCCCGGAACCAGACGGGCGACTCGTCCATGGATCATCTGATCCAGCTGTCCCAGGAGATACTCAAGCGCAGTGACGTGTTGAGGGAAATGGACAATCTCGCCGGTCGTGATAACGACGGCTGGATCAGCTGGCAAGCGCTTTACCTGCTTTCCCGCTGACCGTCCGCCAGGCGCCGCCGCTGAATGACGGTGCCTGGCTCAATTTTGTCAGGAACTGTTTACGCCGACTGACCAAGTAGTTCACAGGCACCGGCCTTGATCAAACCGGTCGGCTTTCAGATTCCGTGTGGAGGGCTAGCAAATGACGTCAAGCTCGTTTCACCCGCCCCAGCCCAGCTGTCATGAGCTCTTTCGCAATACGGATGATGGCGATCCGACTGTGCCCACGGGTGACATCGTTGCGCACGAGCCCCCGGCCGCGGCCGATGTGCATGCTGTCGAAGCCAGGCGCATGAGGGCTTTTGCCGGTCAGTGCCAATTCCAGGCGCCGGTCGAGGAAGACTTTTCCCGGGGCATGCTCGCGACCGGGCAGATGGCGAGTGACGACGCCAAACCCCCCAAGTATTCCAGGCTGATCAATAGCCTGACGACCTGGTTGCGTCGGTAAGGGTGGGAATCACCGTACCTTCTGGTCGTTGTTTACATGCTGTCATTGGTATTCATCGGTTGTCCGGAACTGTTGTGTTTGTCCAACCACACATGGGGTGCTTGCCGGTGGAATCCATTCGCTGATTCCGTCTGGGGGTGGTGATCACCGGGCAGGTATGTATCGGAAACGCGTTGGAGAAAACCCATGACGATCGAGGGTGTACCCCCTCATGGTCTGCCCTTGGCGCTGGACGAGCCGGCTTTACGGTCTACAGTGCCAGCGCCGCTCACGCCCTCTGGAACCTGGCAGGGGGCTGTTCCTGCGCGCCCCGACGGCGTGTCGCGGGTGCCTCTGGTGCTGTGCGGAACAATGTCGGTGCTGCGCCAGCGAGCGCTGCAGAACCTGCCCGCTGCTACGCGCGCGTACCTCGCCCAGCCCGGCGTAACGTCCACCGACAGTCAACTGGCGTTGGCCCTGGAAAAAGATTTTGGCAGGCTGTACCCCTTCCTGAACGACGGGCGTTTGACCTGCTCATCATTGCAGCGTGTTGCAGATGAACGTATGGGGAAAAGCGAGGAGTTGGACCGGACGATTCAAGTGGTCAGCGAGATTCTCAAGCGCCCGCGGTTGAGCGATGCAATTTTGAGCCGCGACGGCGATATCACCCGGGATAGTCTCAGGGCGGCAGCCCAAACGCTACAGGGGAACAGCTCGCCAAGTGTGTTCAGCCAGGACCCGTTCCATGCCCAGGGCAATACCCAGGTGGTGCTGGCCCTGCAGGGCCAGTTCGAACAATTGAGGGATAAATCGCAGGATCGGACGTTCTTCTTTGAACAACACCAGTACGTTGAAATCGCCACGCTCAAGGCCGTCATGCAGGACCCGCATGCCGTTGATCAAGAGGGTGCGCCTGTGCTGGATCCTTCCTCCGGCATGCCTCGGCCCAGGTACAGCGAGCTCTGTGTCTACACGGCGAAGAACATTCTTGAGCGGCCAGGTCTGCTGCCTTCGCTGGTACGTGCGAACGGCACACGATTGTTTGGTCCGCCGCAAAAAGACGGCTGGCTCAGTAACAAAAGCCTCGAGCGTTGGCTGGAACAGGACAAGGCCCGCAAAGCGCGCTGATGTGCGGGGGTCATACCTTGAGGACCTTGCCGCTCAGGGATACACCGGCGAGCAGTACTGCGATCAGCACAAAGCCACTGCTCAGGCCGCTGCCATGGGCAATGAAGCCAATCACTGCGGGGCCGGCAAGAATCCCGGCATACCCCAAGGTCGTGATGGCAGGTACGGCAATATGTTCCGGCATCACCGTTTGCTTGCCGACGGCGGTGTACAGCACCGGCACGATATTCGAGCAACCGGCACCTACCAGCGCATACCCCAGCAATGCGGTTTCCCAGGCTGGCAATAACGTTGCCAACAACATGCCAGCAGTGGCCAGTGCACCACCGATCACAATCACGCGGGTTGCGCCCAGGCGCCGCACGATGGCATCGCCGGTCAGGCGCCCGGCAGTCATGGTCAGGGCGAAGGCTGCGTAACCCAGGCCGGCGTAGGCTTCGTCCAGACCGCGTTCGGCACTGAGGAACACGGCGCTCCAATCCAGTACGGCGCCTTCTGCCAAAAACACGATAAAGCACAGACAGCCGATGAACAGTACTACGCCGTGGGGGATCGCAAATGCCGGACCCGAACTTTCACTGCCGTAGGGCAACAAATGTGGCCCGGCCTTGAGCAGCGCCAGCGCCATGATGACGATCACCACCAGGGTCGCCTGCAGAGGTGACAGACCCAACCCCAGCAGCCCTGCAACCCCGGCCGCGCCGACGATCCCTCCCAGGCTGAACAAGCCGTGGAAGCCCGACATCATGGTTTTGCCACTGGCGCGCTCAACAATCACCGCTTGCAGGTTCACCGTGGAGTCCACCGTGCCAAGGCCCGCGCCAAACAGGAACAATCCGGCGATCAGTAACGGAATCGAGCTGACCGTGGCCAGCATGGGCAAGGCCAGGCAGATCATGATCGTGCCGGCGCTCAGCACGCGTCGGCAGCCATAACGAGACGCCAGCGCACCGGCGGCCGGCATGGCAATGATAGACCCCACCCCCAGGCACAACAGCAGCAGGCCCAGGGTGCCTTCACTCAGTTCGGCGCGTGCTTTGGCGTATGGCACCAACGGCGCCCAGGCAGCAATGCCGAAGCCGGCGATGAAAAATGCGATACGGGTCGACATTTGTTCCAGCCGCCCGGGAACCACGGGTGCTGAGGTGGGGATGGCAGTCATGAAAAAATCCTTGGTTTTGCGTTCAGCGAACGATGTCCGGCGCGATATCCTTGCACATCAGGCCCTTGGGGGCGAGCCAGGTTCCCCCCGAGATCAGCGGCGATGATTTCTTTTTGCAATTCGGGAACGCCATGGGCGTTGGCAACCACACACGAAGTGTCTTTGCAGAAGGCGTTCTGGAAGGTGTGTAATCCCTGTGGGAACTGGTGAACCCCCGGGTTTTCACGGTGGATTACCACCTTCCAGGCCGCCTCCCACACACCCTGCATTGTGTAATACGCTGCTGGTCCAACCCTATAGGCAACCGAGCGGACGCACCGATGAAGATTGCAAGGCAAGTGGCGCCATGACCCGGTTCTATGATGCACGTGGCAACATTTACGGGGTCTCCAGCCCGGCGTTTTTACGACAGCAGGGTATCGAGGTGCCCAACAGCGCGGCACAGGCCGCGAAGACTCGCGAGGCTTGGGCTGCATCTGCCATAAGCTCCGAATGCGAGTGGGGCTCGACGCTGCGCCCGGCCAATGCCAAGGCCCACCGCTGTGATGGCTTGCTGGTTGGTCCCTTCCAGGCCGAGCCGCCGTTTGACCTGTTGATCGTGAACACCGACGGCTCCCTGGCCGAGCGCAGTGGCAATGGCTTGACGATTTTTGCCCAGGCGCTTACTGACCAGGGCTTGATGACCGAGGCTTGTGATTTGCGCGTGCATCATGACCAGCCTGACGGGGGGGCGCCGTTGGTGACTCGGGTCGAACCTGCCATCTATGAGCACCGCTCTGGATTCTGGCTGGCATTGGGTTTGCCCGGGTTCGGGCCGTCGTCCGTGGGTGCGCAGGGGGTTGAGCAGGTGTTCCAGGACGGCATTGAACTGAGCCATGTGAAGGCGTTGGCGGCGATCAACCCACAGTGGGCGCACAGTCAGTTTGTGCGTGTGGGCAATCCACATTGTGTGACCCTGGTCGAACACCTGTCAGCCTTGCCGGACAATCTGCAGATGCAACAGCCAGCGCTGTTCGAACCGTTGCAGGCGATTGCCTTCGCCCCCCCGGCAGGAAGCGGCGAGCCATGCTTGGCCGGAGTCAATTTGCAATGGGTCGCCAGGCAATCCGGCAACCGGGTGGTTGCCCGGGTGTTCGAGCGGGGAGAGGGCCCCACGGCGTCCTCCGGCACCAGCGCCAGTGCCGTGGCCTGTGCGGCGTGGCGAGCGGGTTGGGTTGAGGGTGGTGAAGTCGCGGTGGTTATGCCGGGTGGCACTGCGCCGGTACGTTTGCATACCCAGGTCGATACGCTGCTGAGCGTCAGTCTGTTCGGGACTGCACGGCCTCGGACATGAAGTCTTTTGAGCAGTTGACGCCCTGAGTGGGTGTCGGCTGTTTCGCTATTAATTAATTGATCAGATAAAAGTTGATGTAGGACATTTCTTATGTTTAAGAAGTGGCTCATTGACTCGATTTATTATTTTGTAAAAGACACTTCAATCTCAGTCGTACGAAACTTCTTTTTTATTTTTTGGGGGCCGATTTTTTCCTGGAAACGCTAAGCTTCAAGGCGTTCAGGCGCTTTTCCTCGGCAACTTATTTCATGTTTGGCGGGGGAGGTATCTCAGTCCGGTAATAACTATCGATATTGGCGGGTAACAACGGATGGTTAACGCGTTTGTTTCGTCACGTTTCAAATTAATCCTTCCAGGCATAAAGACTGACTTTCAAGTACTGGCGTTCAACGGTCAGGAGGTGCTTGATCAGCCGTTTTTCATCCAGGTGCAGGTGGTCAGCGAAAACCCTTCACTGGACCTGGAGTCACTGCTCCACCAGCCTGCCTACCTGGTTTTTGGCGATGCCAATGAAGGCCTGCATGGGCAGGTTTACGCGATTGGCCGCGATGATCCCGGGCGGCGGCTCACCCGTTATCACCTGACGTTGGCGCCGCATCTCGCCTACCTTGCCCATCGACGCGACCAGCGGATTTTCCAGCAGCGCAGTGTTCCGCAGATCATCGCGGCAGTCCTCGAACACCACGGCATCCTGGCCGACCGCTATGCCTTTGAGTTGGGGCCGGTGGTCTACCCGCCGCGGACGTTCTGCGTGCAATACTCGGAAACCGACCTGCATTTCATCCAGCGCCTGTGTGAAGAGGAGGGCATTCACTACCACTTCCGTCACAGCGAGCACCAGCATGTGCTGGTGTTTGGCGACGACCAGACCGTGTTCCACCGCCTGCCTGCGCAGCGTTATTCAGCTGCCGGCGGGCCGCTGGCCGAGACACGGGTTATCCAGCGTTTCGACGTACGCCTGGCGACCCGCAGCCAGCAAACGGTGCGTCGTGATCATGACTTCGAGCATCCGTCCTTATGTCTGCAAGACAGCGCGGGTTCTGCCTCAGCGCTACCCCTTGAGGACTACCGCTACCCGGCTGGATTTACCGGCCATGCACGGGGCGCGCGCCTGGCTCGCAGGGGGTTGGAGCGCCTTCAGATCGGCGGATATCGGGCATTGGGCAGGAGCGACCAAGCGGTGCTGCGCAGTGGGCATTTTCTTGAGCTGCACGACCATCCGGATCCGGCCTGCAATGATTTATGGTTGATCACTTCGGTCCGTCACGAGGGTTATCAACCGCAGGTGCTGGAGGATGCGACAGGTGAGGTGGATGCATTCCAGGGGTATCGCAACCGTTTCACCGCGACACCCTGGACTGCACCGTATCGACCCCCTCTCAAGCATCCCAAGCCGACCATTCACGGCACCCAGACCGCCACGGTAACCGGGCCTGTCGGTGAAGAGGTGCATTGCGATGCATACGGCCGGGTGAAAGTACGGTTTCACTGGGACCGACTGGACAAGAGCGATGACACAAGCAGTTGTTGGGTGCGGGTGGCATCGGGTTGGGCCGGAGACGGGTTTGGCGCAACGATGATCCCGCGGGTGGGCATGGAAGTGCTGGTGACGTTCCTGGAGGGCGACCCGGACCAGCCGCTGATCAACGGTTGCCTGGCCAATGCGTTGCACATGCCGACCTATTCCTTGCCGCAACACAAGACCCGCAGCGTCTTGCGCAGTCGCAGCACCCTGGGCGGAGGCGGCGGCAACGAATTGCACCTGGAAGACCGCCGTGGCAAGGAGCTCATCTACCTTCGTGCCCAGCGGGACCTGGAGCAGCAGGTGGGGCATGACAGTCGCCTGGAAGTGGCCGGTGAGCGGCGTGAGATCATTCGAGGGATAAGTACGGTGCACCTGGAAAGCGAGGAGCATCGTCACGTCACCGGTGACCGCAAGGTTGTGCTCAAGGCCAGCGATCATCTGGACGTGCAGGGCGACAGCCGGACCTATGTCGGGCAAACCCTGGTGATTGAAGCCGGGCAACAGGTGCATCTCAAGGCCGGCGCCAGCCTGGTGATCGACGCGGGCGTACAACTGAGTTTCAAGGCCGGCGGAGAGCACCTGGTGATCCAGGCAGGCGGCATTTTCAGCAGTCGGCCCATCACCCTCGGTGGAACCCCGTCCGCGACCGGGTCGGCGAACGCCCTGTTGGTTGCGCAGAGCCCGAAAATCTCCGCCACACAGGGCGCCGTCATGCACTTGGCCAGGCAATTGGATGCGGACTTCTGCCCGCTATGCGAGGGCTGCCGCGAAGGCCTCTGCACCGTCGGCGGGAGGGCTGCCTGATGGAAAACCTTCCAAGCCGATGGATGAGCCAGCAGCAGCAGGCAGGTCACAGGCTGTGCCTGATGCTTGAGGGAAAAAACGCAGCCTGCCAGTCATTGTTGGCGGTACGCGGTTTTCCAGCGTACTGCCACCTCTACGCACAAACCCCACTGGCGGAAATGGCCACGGCTGGCCCCGTGATCCTGTTGCTGGATCAGGTAGGAGAGCCCGCGCTGCTCGATCTTCTGCAAGAACCAGAGATGAATTGGGGCTGGCTGGGCAGTTTGCAAAATGCGGACCTGACGGACATGTCCCGGCATTGGCGCGACCGGCTGCTGGTCGGACCGGAGAATAACCGGACGCTGTACCGCCTTCACGACAATCGTACGTTGGCGCGCGCACTGAACCATCTGGGCCTTGAACACTGGCCAGCATTCCTCGGCCCACTGATCAGTGTGTGCTACTGGCATGAAGGCAGCTGGCACTGTGGCGACAACCCTGCCCCCGGTGACTATCCGGTGCCCGAGCCAGCCCCCTGGCTGAACACGCCCAACCCGAATGCCAGCGCCATCCTGCACGCCAATATCCTGCGTTACCTGCTGGCTGAACGCAGTGAAGACCTGGCGGCATTGGTTGAATTCCAAGACCCCAGGGTCTGGCTGACCCAAGTGTTGGAACAGGCTAGCAGTTGGCGATGGAGCCAGCCGGAACAGCTGGAGTTTCTGGTCGTGCGACGGCTGGAAGAGGCCACCCGCAGCAGTGTGATTCGTTGGCAACCGACGCTTGGAGAAACACCGCAGGATCACTTTGAACGAGTTAAGCAGCAGTGGCACATGTTGGAGAACAAGGATGAGTAAGCGTGTATGGGGCGTGCTGCTTGCACTGGCGATGGCGGGACTTTCGGGGTGCGCGATGAAACCGGTTGATCGCTTTACGTTGGAGGTGGATTTACCGGGGGAGTTTAAACTTAAAACTGCCGCCAACTATGGGCCTGCAACAGGTGAGACCTGCACCTTGCCAAGGCGCCGAGGCAAGAGGCCGGAGCGGAAGGTCTTTTTTACCGAGTACAAGCCGGTGGCGAGTCGTGCGAGTTATGAGTTGCCTCTGAGTGAGACGGTACAGGGGTGTCCGTTGGTGCTGCGAAGTGTGGATTTTGATCTTTATGCGAAGTGGGGCAAGCGGGATTCGGACGTTGGGGGGGATATAGGGGGGGTTTCCATTCGGGATCTTCTGGAGGGGGATCGGCCAGGAATGCCGGAGTCGGGAGTTAAGGAGCTGTCTTGGCAGTGTCAGTGGTTGTTTCGGACTGCAGGGCGGAAGCACGTAATCATAAAGGTCCTTAAATGTGGATATTTGAGTGACAGTGGGGCGCTATCTAACGCTGGTACGAGAGGTGGTTTGCTGCGAGATGAACTGGGAGGACAAAAGGTACTGATAAAAGTAGGACTCAATCCCGAAGAGCGACCTTACATGGGCGATAACTGGATTCGTTTTCCTGGTGGGTGGAAGCGTTGTCTAGGGACGGATTTTGATGATCTTTATGCGTTCTGTAACGGGAATACTACCGACTTCAAGCCCATCACAATGCCCGATGGGCGTATATGCGACATCTATCCAACTTGTACTGAATAAGGATATCCAGGCATGACGATGGAAGAATGGAAGCACCCTTTTTTTGATGAAAGTATGCCTGCTTGCGCATTGCATGGAGGTTGGCTGAGTTTTTGTCTGGTGGATGAATCAGGTGATGGGAAAGCCTATGGAGGGCTTAGATATGAGGTTGTTGACAGCGCAGGGCAGCGGTACAAAGGCCATTTGAATGGAGAAGGGTTTGCACGGTTGGAGGGGCAGTGTCGCGGTCCTGTCGTGCTGGTTTTAGATGCTCCATATGAGGCGGGGAGGGGCTACTATTCAACATTGCAGCAGCGAGACAGCTATCCATTACCGATCACCGATCTTCAAGTCCGAGCTGAACAAACCCGTTTTTCAAGCGTCGATGGTCGGCGAACTGAAAGCAATCCAGGACGACAGAGCTCAGATCGGTTTTACCAAGTTGAAGTAAGCGATCTGGTTCGCCATATCGCCCATCTTCCCCCCGTGGAAAAAACACCCCACCGCCCCCAGCGCCACGCATTAAAAATGATGGCCGACCTGGGCTTTGGCCCGCCCCAGCCAACCTTATCGGGTATCGTGCTGTTCCCCAGCCAGCATACCGTTCTCGAAGTCCGACCGCTGCGAGCCTTGCGCCCGATGCTCTCCACTGAAGATGAGTTCTGTGCTTTGAACCTGTATCAGTTGGCTTTGTTTGCAGCGTTGAGTTACTGCGATTTTGGGCAGGAACCCTCAAAGAAACCCGTTGATAAAGTCCATTTCCCGCTGGACCCCAGCGTTGGGAATCTGTTTGGCAAGCAACTGTCTGGATACCGTGAAGCCTGGCGAGTTGATCCCGAGCAAACCCGGCGATTTTTCCCTCTTTATGAAGATGTCCCTTATTCCAGGCGCTTCGAAATCCTGCCCTTCGACCCTGAGTTGTACCTGCAAAATCGCCCGGAGTTGGGCGAGAAACAGGAACATCCCGCAAGCTTGCACTTCTTTGATGACGAAAAAGACGGCACTGACACCCAGGCGTTCATCACCCATCACGATGAGGTGATCCTGATTTCAGTGCGCGGAACGTTCAGCACGGCCGACGCACTACGGGATGCAAATGCCCATCAGGTTGCATTCGCCGACGGGGTCGGCAAGGCACACGAAGGTTTCTATCAGGCTTACCGGGCTGTGCGTGACTTCGTACTGCGTTACCTCAGTCAATTTCACATAGGCCAACGAATAGTCATTTGCGGTCATAGCTTGGGCGGCGCAATTGCGTTGTTACTGGCAGAAGCGTTACGTCGTATTCCTGAGCGTAACTACAACATCCTCCTCTACACCTACGGCGCCCCCCGCGCCGCCGATGCCGAGTTCACTGCCGGCGCTTCCACGTTGGTCCACCACCGCATCGTCAACCACAACGACCCGGTCCCCAGCGTCCCGGCCCCTTGGATGAACACCACCGCCAAACTCTGGATCCCCGGTGCCGTCACGCTATTCAGCGCCCCCACGGCCGGGGGCCTGTTGTTCGCCGCCGGCCTGGTACGTATTGGCGGTAACCCCTACCAACACCACGGCGATCAACAGCACTTCATGCCGATCGTGCTCCCGGACGGTACGCATTCGTCCGTGCTGTGGAAGCCGGGCTGCGAGTCCATTGAAGAAGCTGGCCGCAACCGGGCATGGCAAACGCGCGGTGACATGCCCGATCGCGAAGGCCTGATCAAACAGTTGGTGCAATACAAGCAGCATTTCATGACCGCCAGCTACATCCCCGCCGCCTGGGCGACGTTGCGTCGCTGGCAACAAACCGTGGATAGCAACGGTCCTCTGGTGACCCAACGGGAGTTTGAACTGCTCGACCACGCCCTTGCGACCATGCGCAAGCAACTGCACGACAAGCGACGTGAACTGACTCGACAGCGCCCGGCCAACGACCGTGCCTATGAATACCATGAGCCGCTGAACGCTGAGATCGACCGCCTGCACACCAGTCGCGAACGCCTGCAAACCCTGCGCTGGCGTCGTCTTGAAGCGCGTGATGTCTACGGCAGCCATAGCCACTCCTCCAACCTGCAACCCAGTCTCAAGCGCTGGTTCCGCCATCGTGAAAACCAGGCGTTGCCTCAGGTCGCGAGCATCCCTCCCGCTGCGCAGAGTGAGCTGGGGAGGGCACAGCCGCTGGATCTCGACTCAATCGTCTGACCTGGGTGCTTAGACAAACTCCACCTGCGTCGGCTGGCGTTTCATCAACACCTTGCCGTGGCGAATCGAGTACAGCGCCAGCCCTTGGCTGCGAATCACCTCGTAGTCGCTGTCGGCCGAGAGGATCAACAGGTTGGCCGGGCGCCCGGCTTCTAGGCCGTAACGGTCACCCAGGGCCATGGCCTTGGCGCTGTTGTCGGTCACCAGGTCGAGGGCGCTTTGCAGGTTGCGGTAGCCGAGCATATGGCAGATGTGCAAACCGGCTTCCAGCACGCGCAGGATGTTGCCGTTGCCCAGCGGGTACCAGGGATCGACGATGGAGTCCTGGCCAAAGCATACGTTCATGCCGGCCTCCAGCAGCTCGTTGACCCGGGTGACACCACGGCGTTTCGGGAAGCTGTCGAAGCGACCCTGCAGGTGGATGCTTTCGGTGGGACAAGAGACGAAGCTGATCCCGGAGTGCCCCAGTAGGCGGAACAGTTTGGCGCAGTAGGCATTGTCGTAGGAACCCATGGCCGTGGTGTGGCTGGCGGTGACGCGGGCGCCCATGTCGCGGCTGCGGGCTTCTTCGGCGAGTACTTCGAGGAAGCGTGAATGCGGGTCGTCGGTTTCGTCGCAGTGCACATCCACCAGGCAGCCGGTGCGTTCGGCCAGGTCCATCAGGAACTTCACCGAACTCACGCCTTGATCGCGGGTGTATTCAAAGTGGGGGATGCCGCCGATCACATCGGCGCCCAGGCGAATGGCTTCTTCCATCAGTTCGCGGCCGTTGCGGTATGACTCGATGCCTTCCTGGGGAAAGGCGACGATTTGCAGGTCGATCAGGTGCGAGCTTTCTTCGCGCACTTGCAGCATGGCCTTGAGCGCCGTGAGGTCGGGGTCGGTGACATCGACATGGGTGCGTACATGCTGGATGCCGTGGGCGGCGAGGGACTGGATGGTCTTTTTGGCGCGGTTCCTGGTGTCTTCCTCGGTGATGGTGGCCTTGCGTTCACCCCAGCACTCGATGCCTTCGAACAGGGTGCCGCTCATGTTCCAGCGTGGTTCGCCGGCGGTGAGGGTGGCATCGAGGTGAATGTGCGGTTCGACGAAGGGCGGTATCACCAGGTTGCCGGCTGCGTCCAGGTCATTGGGCCCCACTGCCGGCGCTGTTGCTTGTGGGGTGATGCTGGCGATCCGGCCATGTTCCAGGTGCAGATCATGCAGGCCTTCACGGTTGCGCAGGCGGGCGTTGATGATGTGCATGGGCAAGTTCCTCTTGGTTGAAAGCAATCAGGCAGACAGCCGCCAGATCATCAGGGCGATGCCGATGTCCAGGCGGTCATAAGCGTTATCCAGTGTCAGACCGCACAGGGCCTCGATGCGCTGGACACGGTGTGTCAGGGTATTGCGGTGCAAGGCCAGGCGTTGGGCGGCAGCCACAAGGTTACCATTCTCGTGAAACCAGGCTTCCAGGGTCGGCATCAGGCTGGGCCCGTGGTGCAGGTCGTGACGCAGCAGCGGGCCCAGGCGTTCATTGAGGAACTGGTCGAGCAGGGCGCGATCACGCACACCGCTGAGCAGCTTGAGCACGCCGAGTTCGTCATACACGCACAGCCCGGCACGCTCGCTGAAGCGTCGTGCCGCCACCAATGCCTGGCGTGCTTCGTCTTGCGCCTGGGCCAGGCGCGCGGGTGGGTGTGCAGCGGCGCTCAGGCCGATAAACAATTTCAGCGGCGCCAGGCGCAGGTTGAGCGGATTCAGCCAGTTGGCCAGTTGCTGGCGGTTGGCCAAGGCCGTGACGGCATCCGGTGTCGGCAGCAGCAGGGTCCATTGTCCGGCGCGCCCCAGTACCGGCAGTACCGCCGATAATTGACGCAAGCGCCGGCTGATAGCGTCGTGTTGCCGCGCCAGCTGTGCCTCCACCTGTGCCGCGTCCCCCTGGGCAAACAGCAGCTCACTGCCTTCCAATTGCAGTTGGGCGACCTGCCAATGCCCGGCCAGTGGCATATTCAATTGCACGGCCCGATGCAGCAGCAAATCCAGGGATTGATAATCCCCGCTCAGCAAGCGCTCCAGCACGTCGTGTCGCGAGCGTCCCAGTTGCTCGGACTGGATCAGCGCCGAACCAATTGCCTGGGTCACCAGCACCATTTTCAGCGAATAGGGCTGCTCGATCAGCGGCATGCCGGCGGCTTCGGCGGCGTCGAGCAAGCGCTGGGGAATCGCCTGGATATACGCCGCTCCCGTCAGGATCACCAACCCGGCCACTTGACGCTGGCAGGCTTCGTCCAGCAGTTGCAGGAGGTTGGCCTCATCCCGTGGGTGGTTGATGCCGGTGACGAACACCAATTCACCGCCCAGCACCCACTCGGCGATCCCGCTGTTTTCCGCCACATAAGGCCAACGCACGACGCTATCCAGGGCGGCAGCGCCGGCGCGCAGGCGCATGGATTCCAGCCCCCGCAACGCCAGTACATCCGCAATGGTCAGGCTCATGCCCGGGCATCAGCCAAAGGCACGCGCAGCACGGCGGTGAGCGCGACGTAGGTCAGCGACGCGGCAGCGATGCCCACCAACGGCGCGACCCATGGCGAGTTGAACGCCAGCACGGTACCCACCGCGTACGCCACCAGCCCGGCCCAGTTGAAGGCTGGCAGGCGCGCATCCGCCAGGCGCGGGTAGTGGCCGCGCCAGCGGTAGAAGAAGTCCGCCATGATCACCCCGCCAATCGGCGGAATCACCGTGCCCAGCAGGATCAGGTACGGCACCAGCATGTCGTACATACCCAGCAAAGCCAGCAGGGTGCCGATCACCGCACCCGCCAAGGTCACGGTTTTGCGGCGCTTGGTGCGCAGCAGGTTGCAACCGGCCACGGCGAAGTTGTAGATGGTGTTGTCCTGGGTGCTCCAGATATTGAGCAGCAACATGGCCATTGCCGCCATGGCGAAGCCTTGCAGCAGCAACACTTCGACCACGTCGGGCTGTTGGTAGACGATCGCGCCATAGGCGCCGATCAGCACCATCAAACCATTGCCGATAAAGAACCCGATCAGGCTGGCCAGCACCGCGACCTTGGCCGAGCGGGAAAACCGCGTCCAGTTGGTAGCCTGGGTGGCGCCGCTGACGAACGTACCGAACACCAGGGTGATCGCGGTGGACATATCCAGCTCGCCGGTCGGTACCACCGCCAGCAGCCCATCCAGCCCGCCGACTTTCACCGTGGCGACCCACATCGACAGCAACAGCAACAGGCCCATGGCCGGCACCGCGATGTAGGAAAGAAGCTCCAGCCCGCGATAGCCCACGTAGGCCGTGGCGCAAAACACCAGGCCGAACAGCACCATCAATGCCAGCACGCTGCCCTGGCTCAACTCGAAATACTTGCCCAGCACCACGGCCGCCGTGGCGGTGCCCCAGGCGTACCAGCCGATCTGGGTGAACCCGAGGATCAAGTCACTGAGCTTGCTGCCCACCTCGCCAAAGCAGAAGCGGCCCATCAACACTGAGTTCAACCCGCTTTTGAACGCGATGTAACCCAGGCCTGCGGCGTAGATACCCAACAGCAGGTTACCCAGGGCCACCACGCCGAGCATCTCGGTGAAACTGAACGCCACCCCGAGCTTGCCGCCGGCAAACATGGTCGCTGTAAAAAAGGTAAAGCCCAGCAGCACCATGGCGGTCGACGCCAGGCCTTTGCGCGCATGCATGGGGACTTCGCTTAAGGGGTAATCGTTGCCCGGTTCTTGCTGCGTCATGTGCGTGCTCCCTGAATGAGTGACGCAGGCCTGTTGCACCGGGCGTGCCAAATCACCGGCAGTGACAGGCGCACGGTCGCCACTGTGCACCGTGCACAGTATTTATAGCCAAACAGGTGGGGAATGCAGGCGGGAGTGTTCGTTGTGCCCAGGCGGGCACGAAAGCGGTGCAGCAGTGATACAAATTGGATCAGTCGAACAGCGTCTGCGTGGTCTCGCCGCGATGAAAGGCGAACGCCGCCTCCAGATCACTTTCGATGGTGCGCCCACGGGACAGCGGCGGCAGCTCGTCCAGGCTGAAAAAGCCCACCTCGGTGGTCTCGAACCCGGCCACCGGCGCCAGTTGATCCACCCGGTCACACAGGAAATACAACTTGTAGAAATCCCGCACATCCGGCCGGTACAGCCCCTTGGCCTTGTGGGTGACGCTATACAGTGCACGCGCAGTAACGCTCAGGCCGGCTTCCTCGCGAATTTCCTTGATGATGTTTTCCGCCGCCGACAACCCGATATCGGCATAACCACCGGGCAGCGCCCAGCAACCGTCGGTGGCCTCGCGCACCAGCAGAATCCGCTCACCCTCGATCACCGCGCCACGTACGTCGATCATCGGCGTCGAATAGCGCTGGGCGAAATCCGACACCAGCCCGGTGATGCGCTCCAACGGTACGTTGCCCAGCTGTGCCAGCATGCTGTGGGCAATCTCGGCGATTTCTTCCAGGCGTTCGCGCTCGAAATCATCGGTGCAAAAGTGCAGTCCTGTGGAGGCCAATGCCTGCAAGCGTTTGGCCTGGGCCAGCCAGGTAGTTTCCATGGACATCTCCTCGGTCGCGAAGAAAGGCAAGGGTGGAAGGGTGCTACGGGATGCACAAAAAAACCACCGCAAGGGTGGTTTTTTAACAGCGCAGGCTTACTCGCCGCGATAGATGCAGCCACTGGTGCAGGTCTCGTGGATACGGATCGCACTGAGCTCCGGCAGCAGCGGCTTGAGTTCAGTCCAGATCCACTTGGCCAGCACTTCGCTGGTGGGGTTTTCCAGGCCTGGGATGTCATTGAGGTAGTTGTGGTCGAGGCGTTCGTAGAGCGGCTTGAAAATCGCCTTGATCTCCGAGAAGTCACGAATCCAGCCGGTATGGGGATCCAGGTCGCCACTCAGGTGGATCGCCACCTTGAACGAATGCCCATGCAGGCGCCCGCACTTGTGGCCTTCCGGTACGTGGGGCAGGCGGTGGGCGGACTCGAAGGTAAACTCTTTGAAGATTTCCACGGTATTTTCAGCTCGGTCAGGTATCTGGCAGGCGGCGAGTTTAACAGCTTGATCCCATGCCGCGCATACCGCTGGGTCAAAGCGCCTGCAAGCGCTCGCCCAGGCCACCGTTATCGGCCAGTTGCAGAAACTCATCCCCCAGCCGCCGGCTCTCGCTCATCGCGGTTTGCCAGTACTTGTTGCGGCTCGGATCGTCGCCCATGAAGCGCTTGAAGTCGCTGCGGTCCGGCAGTTTGCCGTGGGGCAGGCGGGCCAGGTAGTCCTTGGACGGCGCCAGCAGCAACACATCCTGCAAGCCGTGCGGGTTGCTGCGCCGCCATGGCAGGCCCTTGTCGAACCAGCCGGGGATGACCCGGTCGGTGAAGTGCGGGTACAGCACGATGTCGTCGCCGTGGTAGGGCAGGTCGAGGTGGTAGTCCAGCAGGCCGCCGTCGCGATAAGTGCCGGTGCCGGCTCCGGGCAGGTCGCGCACGCCTTGCATCACCATGGGGATCGATCCGGACGCCAGCAGCGCCTGGCGCAGGTTGCCCATGTCCAGCGCAAGGAAGCGCGAGGGGAAATCCTTCAGCGGGTGCACCGGCGGTGCCTGGCGTGGGTCGTGGATGATCAGCCGCTCGAAATGCCGCGCCAGCCGTGCACGGCCGCGCAGGTTGTCGGCAATCACCGAGGACAGGCCCAAACCCAGGCGCCCGCGGTGGTCATCGGCGAGTAGGCCGTGGCTCTTGACCACCATGATGTTCAGTCGGTAGTCGGGGTTGTCCAGTACCCGCGCATCGCGGCCGGCCAGCAGGTCGTCGAGCATGCGCTGGCAGCTGCGGCTGACTTCGGCCATGGTCACGCCTTTGGCAAAGCGTTGTTCGTTGTACAGGCGGCCGAGGTCCCGCAGGCCTTGCACCGGGTCGGGCAGGCAGGCGCTGGCAAACCGCCAGGAACCGATCGATGCGCCGATCAACGCCCGCTCCCGCGGCGCGCGCGGCAGCCAGTCGCCGAACAGCGCCAGGTCCAGGCCCTGGATCCCCAACGCCTTGGGGCCGCCGGCCGCTCCGGGAAGGATGCCGACATCCGCGGGCTTGAGGCCCTGTTCGCGAATGCGCGCAAAGGCGCGTTTGCCGGCCTTGAGGGTCAGGGCGGGGAACTTGATGTGGATGGCTGTCATACCGGTCTCTGTTGAAGCGAGGTGCAGGTGCAAGCGTGCTCGCGAAAAACGCTAACGATACCGCGTGAATCCTGAATAAGCATCGTAGCCTGTCGCGGCTGCTGGAAATTGCCATGGTGGCAATTCAGTTTCAGTTAAGTTGCAGCCGCTACCGTGGCCGGTGTAGGAAAAACATCGTGTAACGGAGACTCATCATGAAACGCCTCACTGCTCTGGTCGCCGCCGCTATCATCGCCTCCACGGCGACCCAGGCCGGAGCCGTGGACCCCGACAAACCACTGACCGTGCCCGCCACTGTTACAATTGTCGCGTTCGACCAGCTCGAAGCCACAGCCCAGGCCCTGCACCCCGGTTCAACGCTGCTGGACACCGACCTGGACGAGGCTTACGGCAAGTATGTCTATGAAGTCGAACTGCAAGATGCCGACGGCATTGAATGGGAGGTCGAATTGGACGCGCTCACCGGGCAGGTTCTCAAGAATCATCAGGATACGTAATGAAGGTAAATTTACGCGCCGGCAGTCGAGTGGCGTTGGTGCTGGTGGTGTTCTGCTCAGGCTTGCAGGCCCGCGACCTCAACCAGGACGAAGCCTTGGCGCTGCGCCAGCAGGGTGTGATCCTGCCCCTGGAGCAACTGTTGCAGCAGGCCATGGCGCGGTATCCCGGCTCGCGCCTGCTGGAAGCCGAGCTTGAGAAAAAGCACGGCCAATATGCCTACGAAGTGGAACTGGTGACCACCGACGGCGTGGTGCGCGAGATCAAACTCGACGCCACCAACGGTGTACTGATCAAAGATGAGGAAGACTGATGCGCCTGCTCCTGGTGGAAGACAACGTACCCCTGGCCGATGAACTGCTGGCCGGCCTGCAGCGCCAGGGTTATGCCGTCGACTGGCTGGCCGACGGCCGTGACGCCGCGTATCAGGGCCGCAGCGAACCCTACGACCTGATCATCCTCGACCTCGGCCTGCCCGGTTTGCCCGGCCTTGAGGTGCTGGCGCAATGGCGCGCCGCTGCGCTGGCCACCCCGGTGTTGATCCTCACCGCCCGCGATTCCTGGGCCGAGCGTATCGAAGGGCTCAAGGCCGGTGCCGACGATTACCTGAGCAAACCCTTTCACCCCGAAGAGCTGCACCTGCGCATCCAGGCGCTGTTGCGCCGCTCCCACGGGCAGGCCAACCAACCCACCTTGCAGGCTGCCGGCCTGCACCTGGACGAAGGCCGCCAGTGCGTGCTGCGCGATGGCGACGAGATCCAGCTGACCGCCGCAGAATTTCGCCTGTTGCGCTACTTCATGCTGCACCCCGAACAGATCCTCTCGAAAAGCCACCTGGCCGAGCACCTGTACGACGGCGAGACCGAGCGCGACTCCAACGTGCTGGAAGTGCACGTCAACCACCTGCGCCGCAAACTCGGCCGCAGCGTGATCGAAACCCGGCGCGGCCAGGGTTACCGGTTTGGCGCCAGCCCTGCATGAAGTCGATTCAGCGCCGCCTGAGCCTGGGCCTGATCAGCGTGATGGTGATCGTCGGCGTGGTGCTGGCGCAAACCAGCCTGTGGTTGTTCGAGGCCGGTTTGCAACGCTACCTGGAAGCCGGGTTGCGCAACGATGCCGAGAACCTGCTGGTCGCCCTGGTACGCGGGCCCAACGGTGTGCAACTGGATGAGCAGCGCCTGTCGCCGGCCTACCAGCGGCCGTTTTCCGGGCATTACTTCCGTATCGATTTTGCCGACACTCACTGGCGTTCCCGTTCGCTGTGGGACCAGGAATTGCCCCGACTGCCGGAGGCCGGGCTCAAGGGCAACCTGCAATTGGGCCCCGAAGGCCAGCAATTGCTGGTCCTGCGTTCGGACTACAAACGCTTTGGCCAATCGATTTCCATCAGCGTGGCCCAGGACTACACGCCGGTGCGGGAAAGTTTTCGCCTGATGCGTCGGATCGGCCTGGTGTTGGGGCTGGCGGCACTGCTGCTGGTGTTGTTTTTGCAGCGAGTCACCGTACGTCGCGCCTTGCGCCCGCTGGAAAACGCGCGTAACCAGATCGCCCAACTGCAACAAGGCCAACGCTCGCAACTCGACACCCAGGTGCCGCTGGAACTGGAACCGCTGGTCGCCCAGATCAACCACCTGCTGGCCCACACCGAAGACAGCCTCAAGCGTTCGCGCAATGCCCTCGGCAACCTTGGGCATGCGCTGAAAACCCCGCTGGCGGTGCTGTTGAGCGCCGCCTCGAGCGAGGCGCTCAAGGATCACCCCGAACTGAGCAAACTGCTGCGCGAACAATTGGAGCAGGTGCAGCAACGCCTCAACCGTGAACTCAATCGCGCCCGGCTGGCCGGCGAAACCCTGCCGGGTGCCTTGTTCGACTGTGAACAAGAACTGCCCGGCCTGCTTGCCACCTTGAACATGATCCATGGCGAACACCTGGACCTCAGCTACCACGTCGCGCCGGGACTGCAATTGCCCTGGGACCGCGAGGATTTGCTGGAGCTGCTCGGCAACCTGCTGGACAACGCCTGCAAATGGGCGGATGCGGAGGTGCGCGTGAGCGTCAGCGAGACGCCGCACGCTTACCTGCTGGCGGTGGAAGATGACGGTCCCGGCATTCCCGAGGCCCAGCGTGACCAGGTCTTCAGCCGTGGTGCACGCCTGGACGAACAGATCGACGGCCATGGCCTGGGGTTGGGGATCGTGCGCGATATTGCCGAGGTCTGGGGCGGGGTGTTGCAGTTGCAGGACAGCGAACTGGGCGGGCTCAAGGCGCTGATCGAATTACCCAAGCGCCATGGCTGAGACACCGTAGATCAACATGTGGGAAGGGGCTTTCTGTGGCCCCCCCACATTAGACTTGTCTTCGACCCTCAGACGCGGAACTGGTCCATCAACCCCTGCTGCTGATTCGCCAGACTGTTCAACGCCTGGCTCACCCGCGCCGACTCATTGGCCTGTTCCGACAACGACTCGGTCACATCGCGAATGGTCGCCACATTGTGGTTGATCTCTTCGGCCACCGCGCTTTGCTCTTCGGCGGCGCTGGCGATTTGCAGGTTCATGTCGCTGATCACCGTGACCGCATCGCCGATCTGGCGCAGGGCGGTAACGGCCTCGCCGACCTGTTCGACACTGCCCTGGGCCTGGCGATAGCTGTTGCCCATGGAGCCGACGACCTCTTCGGTACCGCTTTGCAATTGCTCGATCACAAGGCGGGTTTCCTCCACCGACTCCTGGGTACGCCGTGCCAGGTTGCGTACCTCGTCGGCGACCACGGCAAACCCGCGGCCGGCCTCGCCGGCGCGGGCGGCTTCGATTGCCGCGTTGAGCGCCAGCAGGTTGGTTTGCTCGGCGATGCCGCGAATCACTTCGAGCACGGAGCCGATCTTCTCGCTGTTGGCGGACAGGCCTTCGACCTGGGCCATGGCGGTGCTCATATCGGCCGCCAGTTGGCCGATGTTGGTGGTGGTGCGGTCGATCACTGTCAGGCCATCGCGGGTGGCCTGGTCGGCATCCCGTGCGGCCTGGGCCGCCTGGGCGGCGCTGCGGGCCACGTCCTGGGCGGTGGCGCTCATTTCGTGGGAGGCGGTGGCCACCTGGTCGACCTGGCGGTACTGCTGCTCCATGCCGGCGCTGGTTTCCGTCGCAATCGCGGCGGACTGGTCGGCGGTGCCACGGGCGTCCTGCACCGAGCGTTTGACTTCGGCAATGATGGGTTGCAGCTTGTCGAGGAAACGGTTGAACCAGCCGGCGAGCTGGCCCAGTTCGTCCTGTTTGTCATACGCCAGGCGGCGGGTCAGGTCGCCTTCGCCGCTGGCGATGTCTTCAAGCATATGGGCCACGCCGAGGATTGGTCGGGTCACGCTGCGGGCCATCAGCCAGACCAGGATCAGGCCGATCACGGCGGCCAGCAGGCCCAGGCTCAATTCCAGCAGGGTGCCGCGGGTATTATCGGCGTCCATCTGGGTCTTCAGTGCTTCAGCCGGCCCCACCAGGACTTTTTCCGGCACATCCAGCAACACGCCCCATGGCTTGCCGTCGGGAATCGGCGCGAACGGCGCCAGCACCTTGAGTTGATGGTCGGTGCGCAGGCTGCGGGTCTGTGTCCCGCCGGCCAGGGCGCTGATCAATTGTGCGCCGTTTTGCATATCGACCTGATCCAGGCGTTTGCTCAACTGGCTGGCGTCCGCGCTGTAGCCGGCAAGCAAACCGGTGGGGCTGAGGATGCTGACCTGGGTCTGGCCGTCATACAGCTTCTGGCTGGCCTGCTGGCTCACGGCCTGCAGGCTGTTGAGGTTGATGTCCACCGACAGCGAAGCGATCACCTTGCCATTGACCGTCAACGGAAACACGATGCTGGTCATCAGCACGTTTTGCCCATCGATCACATAAAAGTACGGTTCGATCACACACGGCTTGAGGGTGCTGCGCGGGCAGGTGAACCAGGCGTTGGCCGGTTCGCCGCTGGGGCCGACGCGGGTGTCGGACATGTCGCTTTCCGGCAGTGCCATCGAGGTCAACGTGCCTGGTGTTGGCTGCGACCAGTACAGGGCGAAGCGGCCCTTGTCATTACTGCCCAGCTCCGCCTGGCCAGCGAACAACTCATCCTTGCCATCCAGCGCATTGGCTTCGAAGACCAGGGACAGCCCCAGCAGTTCCGGGTTGGCCTGCAGGGCGGCCTTGACCTGGCGGGTCAGGTCTTCGCGGGTGTCGAAGGCGTCGAGGAAGCGTTTTTCGGCTTGCTCACGCAGGAACAGGACCTGGCGGGAAAACCCGTGCCCATATTGATAGGCGTCCATGAATTGCCGGCGGATGCCCGCGGCCTGCACCTCACCTTGGGCCTCGATGCGAGCCTGGGCCGCTTCATCGAGCATCTGCATGCTGGAAGCCTTGACCTGCTCGGAACTCTGCGCCATGCGGTACAACGACAAACCCACCAGCAGGGTCACGATCCCCAGCAGGCACAGGCCGGCGAGCAGGGTGATTTTCCATTGAATGGAGAGCTGTCTGAGGGACATCGGCACATCCTTACCTGAAAACACATAGAGCCCGGTTATCGGCCGATCTGGAATTTTCTTTATTCAAACGATCAATTTAAACCTGAAAGCGGCGCCGCTTTTTGACATGGGGCGCGACCTGCTGCACAGTGCGCGCCCTCTAATAAGACCTCCTTCAAGCCTGCACGCCGGCTGCCATCCGATGGCCGCCCGGGCGCGGGCATGCCTGTTTTTATGTTTCTGCTTGAGGTAACCATGATTAACGCAGTCATCGCCGCGGTCGGCACCATGCTGGTGCTCAGCCTGTCCCGCGTGCATGTGGTCATCGCCATTATTGTCGGCGCCCTGGTGGGCGGCCTGACCGGTGGCCTGGGCATCGAGGCCACGCTCAAGGCGTTCAACGGTGGCTTGGGAGGGGGGGCGACCGTGGCCTTGTCCTACGCCTTGCTCGGCGCTTTCGCCGTGGCGATTGCCAAGTCCGGCCTGGCCCACGCCCTGGCGGACAAGGCCTTGCTGCTGGTCGACCGTCAGGAAGCCAGCGGCGGCAACCACGTCAAATGGTTGCTGATCGGCCTGCTGTGGGTGGTCGCGATTGCGTCGCAGAACATCCTGCCGATCCATATCGCGTTTATCCCGTTGCTGGTGCCACCGCTGCTGTATGTGCTGACCAAATTGCAGTTGGACCGCCGCCTGATCGCCTGTGTGATGACCTTCGGCCTGATCACGCCGTACATGTTCCTGCCGGTGGGCTTCGGCAATATCTTCCTCAACCAGATCCTGCTGGCCAACGTGGCCAAGAGCGGCGTGGACATCAGCCAGGTCAACGTCACCCACGCCATGAGCCTGCCGGCGCTGGGCATGGTGGTCGGGCTGCTGGTGGCGGTGTTTATCAGCTACCGCAAGAAGCGCGTGTATGACCTGGAGAAAATCGAACGGGTCGAGCAAGTGGCGGTGCAGTACAACCCGCTGACCCTGCTGGTGGCCGGCCTGGCGATTGCCTCGGCGTTCATCATCCAGTTGTGGCTGGACTCGATGATCATCGGTGCCCTGGCCGGGTTCCTGATCTTCTCGATCTCGGGCATCGTGCGCTGGCGCGACACCGACGAACTGTTTACCGAAGGCATGAAGATGATGGCGATGATCGGCTTCATCATGATCGCCTCGTCAGGCTTTGCCGAAGTGCTCAAGGCTACCGGCGACGTGCGTTCGCTGGTGGAAACCTCGGCGGCTTTCATCGGCCATAGCCGTGGGGTGGGGGCGTTGTTGATGTTGCTGGTGGGGCTGCTGGTGACCATGGGCATCGGCTCGTCGTTTTCCACGGTGCCGATCCTGGCGGCGATTTTCGTGCCGCTGTGTGTGCAACTGGGCTTCAGCCCGCTGGCTATCGTGTGCATCGTCGGTACCGCCGGGGCGCTGGGTGATGCCGGTTCGCCTGCCTCGGACTCCACCCTCGGCCCGACCTCCGGCCTGAATATCGACGGCCAGCATCACCATATCTGGGACACCGTGGTGCCGACGTTCCTGCACTACAACCTCCCATTGCTGGCGTTTGGCTGGTTGGCGGCGATGACGCTCTGATCTACAGATTCACCGGCTCTGGCCGATAACCTCTCAAGTCGCCCAATAAGAGAGAAAAGCCATGCGTCTGAGCCTGAAGGCCAAAGTCCTGTCCCTCGCCGTTGTGCCGGTGTTGCTGTTCGCCGTGGTCATCAGCCTGACCACCGTGTGGATCCTCCAGGGCCAGGCGCGCAATGAGGTGGATGAAACCCGCCAGCGCCTGCTCAACAACGCCAAGGCCACCCTGCAAAGTTATGTGGAAGTGGCCATGACCACCATCAAGCCGCTCTATGACGCGGCCGCCCCCGGCGATACGGCGGCGCGGGCCGAGGTGGTCAAGCTGCTGTCCAACACCAGCTATGGCAAGGACGGTTACTTCTTCGGCTACGACTCCGAGACCATCCGCCTGTTCAAAGGCAACAGCCCCGACGGCGTGGGCAAGAGCTTCAAGGACAACCGTGATCCCAACGGTGTCTACGTCAACCGCGACCTGGTCAAGGTCGGCAAGGACGGCACCCACTACCTGCAATACAGCTCGACCCAGCCCGGCCAGACCGAACTGGTGCCCAAGATGGGCTACACCGAATACCTGCCCAAGTGGGACATGGTCATCGGCACCTCGGTGAACCTGGATGGCATCGAAGCCCAGGTGGCGGTGGTCGAAGCCAAAGTGAAAACGCGCATGGAAGGCGTGCTGCTGAGCATCCTCGGCGTGGCCGTGGTGGTGTTGCTGGTGATCGCCGCTGCCGGCATGCTGCTGGCCAACACCATGCTGCGCCCGCTGCATCTGATGAAAGCCAACCTCGACGACATTGCTGCCGGTGAAGGCGATTTGACCCGCCGCCTGGCCATCACCAGCCAGGACGAGCTGGGCGACCTGGCTGGCGCGTTCAACCGCTTTGTCGACAAGATCCACGGCCTGGTGCGCCAGATCACCGAGATGACCACCCAACTCACCGGCCTGGTCAGCCAGGTGTCCGACCAGGCCCAGCGCTCGGAGCAGGCCATGGAACGCCAGCGTCACGAGACCGACCAGGTGGCCACCGCCATCAACCAGATGTCCTCCGCAGCGCAAGAAGTGGCGCGCAGTGCCCAAGGCGCTTCGGTGGCCGCGCAACAGACCGACGCCGAAGGCCAGGCCGCCAAGCGCGTGGTGGACGGCAGCATCGCGCAGATCCATGCGCTGGTGAATGACATCCGCAGCAGCGGTGTGTCCCTCGACAGCCTGCAGCAGGACGTGTCGTCGATTGTCAGCGTGCTCGGCGTGATCCGCTCGATTGCCGAACAAACCAACCTGCTGGCCCTCAACGCGGCGATCGAGGCCGCGCGGGCAGGGGAGGCCGGGCGCGGTTTTGCCGTGGTCGCCGACGAGGTGCGTGCCCTGGCCAGCCGCACGCAAACCAGCACCCAGGAAATCCAGGGCATGATCGACCGCCTGCAAAAAGGCACCGAGGCGGCCGTGGATGCCATGCGCCGCTCCAGCGATGCCGGCGACGGCACCTCGGCCAAGGCCAACGAAGCCGGGGCGTCCCTGGACACCATGGCCCAGTTGATCGGCACCATCAACTCGATGAACGCGCAGATTGCCAGCGCCGCCGAAGAACAGACCGCCGTCGCCGAAGAGATCAACCGCAGCGTGCATCAGATCGCCGTGGCGGTGGACAGCGTGGCCGATGAAACCCAGTTGGGCGCCCAGACCTCGCGCAGTCTGGCGGACCTGGGCCAACGCTTGGGCCAATTGGTCGGCCAGTTCAGGATCTGATCCTCATAGGTTGAGCATATGGTTATCCACCGTTAATACGAATATACCTATCACCGCCCCTCAGTGAGACTTGAGCCCCACTCACCACAGGGGCTCACCTCATGCCACTTCCCGACCCGCTTCAGCGCCTGGCTGAACTCGACACCAATACGGTCTCCGACGCACTGGATTTCCTGCAACTGCCGGGGGCAGTGGTGGGCATCCGCCCGTTGTGGGACTGCCCCAAGGTGGTGGGCCGGGCCAGCACGGTCAAGCTGGGGCCCAAGACTGACGCCGCGCCCGCCGTGCACCTGATTTCCCCGGTGATCGACGCGATCACCACCGATGATCGTGTGCTGGTGATCGCCGGTGGGCTGGAGGGTATCTCCTGCTGGGGCGACATCATCGCCAATGCCGCCGTGGCCAGGCGCATTCGTGGCTCGGTGATCGACGGTTGCAGTCGCGACATCGACGGCAGTGCGTCCATCGGCTACCCGGTCTATGGCCGTGGCGTGACCATGATCAGCGCGCGCAACCGGGTGGTGCAGGTCGATTCCGGCGTCACTGTCAGCGTGGGCGGTGTGAACGTGTCGGAGGACGACTTCGTGATTGCCGACCGCTGCGGCACGGTGTTCATCCCCGCTGCCGTTATCGAGCAGGTGTTGGACCTGGCGGAGCGCATCGCCGCCCGTGAAGCCGGCATGGTCGAGGCCGTGCGCAGCGGCCGCTCGGTGGCCGATGTGATGCACGACAGCCACTTCGAAGCCATCCGCGTGGAGCCTGCCCGATGAACGATCAACACCTTGTCGCCCTGTTTGCCGGGCTCGATACACCGAGCGTGTCGGATGCCATGGATAAACTCGGGATTGCCGGCCAATGCCTGGGCATCGCGCCGCTGGATAACTACCGGGGCATCGTGGTGGGCCCGGCGTTTACCGTGCAATACGTCCCGGCGAGCACGCCGCCGGGCTCGGTCGGTGACTTTATCGAAGACGTGCTGCCGGGGGATGTGGTGGTTATCGCCAACGCCGGGCGCAGCGATTGCACGGTGTGGGGCGACATCATGACCCAATACGCAGGCAGCCGGGGCATTGCCGCTACGGTGATCGACGGGGTGTGCCGGGATGTCAGCAAAGCCCTCGGCGACGGCTACCCGTTGTTCACCAAGGGCCGCTATATGCGCACCGGCAAGGACCGCGTGGAAGTGCTGGCGGTGAACCAGCCGGTGGCGATCAGCGGCGCGCGTGTGTGTGCAAGGGACATCGTGGTGGCCGACGCCAATGGCGTACTGGTGGTGCCGCGTGCCCGTGCCGAGGAAGTCGCGCGTACGGCCCGGCAGATCGAGGCGGTGGAAGCCCGGATCCGCGCGCAGATCGAGGCCGGCAGGACACTCAAGCAGGCGCGTGAGTCCCTGGGTTATCACACCTTGCAGAGGAAGGACGCATGACCATTGAACGCCTGAACACGCGCCTGGCCCAGGCCCGACCGTCTGCCACCTACCGCATCATCGACCGCGTGGCCGCACGCCGCGCCGAGGGCGCAAGCATCATCTCGTTGTGTGCCGGGGAGCCGGATTTCGACACCCCGGAACACATCCGCCAGGCAGGTATCGATGCGATCCGCAACGGCCATACGCGTTACACCCAGGTCGCCGGAGTGCGTGCATTGCGTGAAGCGGTGGCGCAGAAGTTTCGTCGCGAAAACGGCTTGGACGTCACTTGGCAGGACACCCTGGTCAGCAACGGCGGCAAGCATGTGATCTACAACGCCCTGGCCGCCACCTTGAATGCAGGCGACGAGGTGATCGTGCCCGCGCCGTATTGGGTCAGCTACCCGGAAATGGTCGAACTGTGCGGCGGCACCGCAAGGATTTTGCCGTGCGCCGCCCAGCAGGGGTTCAAGCTGACCGCGGCAGCCCTGGAGCAGGCGATCACCCCCCGCACGCGCTGGCTGATCCTCAACTCACCGTCCAACCCGACCGGCGCCGTGTACAGCCGGCTGGAGTTGCAGGCCTTGGCGCAGGTGCTGTTGAAACATCCTCATGTGCTGGTACTGGCGGACGATATCTACGAGCACTTGCTGTTCGGCGGGCAAACCTTCCACACCCTGGCGCACGTCGAACCGAGCCTGGCGCCACGGGTGCTGACCATGAATGGCGTGTCCAAGGCCTACGCCATGACCGGCTGGCGTATCGGCTTCGCCACCGGCCCGCGCTGGTTGCTGGCCGCCATGGAAAAACTCCAGGGCCAGCAGACGTCGGGGGCCAGTGCGATTTCCCAGCAGGCCGCGATTGCTGCATTGACCGGCCCGCAGGACTTTATCCAGCAGTCACGGGCGGTATTCGAGCAGCGCCGTGACCTGGTGGTGGCCTTGCTGAACGCCAGCCCGGGGCTGGAATGCATGAATCCGGACGGTGCGTTCTATGCCTTTGCGTCCTGCGCCGGTCTGCTGGGCCGCACCACGCCGGCCGGCAAGCGGCTGCACACCGACGAAGACGTGGCCGATGCCTTGCTCGACGAAGCCCACGTGGCCGTGGTGCCCGGCAGTGCGTTCGGGCTGGCGCCGTACCTGCGCATCGCCTACGCGTTGGACGACGCCTCGTTGCGCCAGGCCTGCGAGGCGATCCACCGGTTCTGTGCTGCGACCCGTTAGACGTCGCGCATCAGCAAACCGAAGCGCAGGTCGATCTCGGTCGGCAGGGGCACATACACCGTGTGCCCATCCCCCGGCGCCACATCGATGGCTTCGCCCTTGGCGTTGTGCAGGCTGGCCAGGTCAAAGTGGAAGTTGCCGGCGGGGGTCATCAGTTCCAGGTGATGACCCACGGCAAAGCGGTTCTTCACCTTGACCTCGGCCAACTCGCCGCGGCGCTCGCCGGTCAATTCGCCGACAAACTGCTGGCGCTCGGACACTGAGCTGCCGTTCTGGTAATTCTGGTATTCGTCGTGCACGTGGCGGCGCAGGAAACCTTCGGTGTAGCCGCGTTGGGCCAGGGATTCCAGGTCGGTCATCAAGTTGCGGTCAAACGCACGGCCGGCCACCGCATCATCGATTGCCTGGCGGTACACCTGGGTCGTGCGGGCGCAGTAGAAATGCGATTTGGTGCGGCCTTCGATCTTCAGCGAATGCACGCCCATGTGGGTCAGGCGCTCCACATGCTGCACGGCGCGCAGGTCCTTGGCGTTCATGATGTAGGTGCCGTGTTCATCCTCGAAGGCGGGCATCTGCTCGTCGGGGCGGTTGGCTTCCTGCAGGAGGAACACCTGGTCGGTGGGCGCGCCGATCCCCAGTGTGGGTTCCGGTTGATACACCTGGACTATATCGCCCGTGGCGTTTTCCACCGCCGGGGTGGCCTGGTATTTCCAGCGGCAGGCATTGGTGCAGGTGCCCTGGTTGGCATCACGTTTGTTCATGTAGCCCGAGAGCAGGCAGCGCCCGGAATAGGCCATGCACAAGGCACCGTGGACGAACACTTCCAGCTCCATGGCCGGCACCTGCTGGCGAATCTCGCCGATTTCTTCCAGGGACAGCTCCCGCGACAGGATCACCCGGCAAATCCCTTGCTGCTGCCAGAACTCCACGCTGGCCCAGTTCACCGTATTGGCCTGCACCGACAGATGGATCGGCATCATCGGGAAGTGCCGGCGCACCAGCATGATCAGGCCAGGGTCGGACATGATCAGCGCATCCGGGCCCATGGCGATCACCGGGGCGAGGTCCTTGAGGAAGGTCTTGAGCTTGGCATTGTGTGGCGCGATGTTCACCACCACGTAGAACCGCTTGCCCAGCGCGTGGGCTTCCTGGATGCCGAGCGCCAGGTTGGCGTGGTCGAACTCGTTGTTGCGCACCCGCAGGCTGTAGCGCGGCTGGCCGGCGTAGACCGCATCGGCGCCGTAGGCGAAGGCGTAGCGCATGTTTTTCAGGGTGCCGGCGGGGGCGAGCAGTTCGGGGGCAAGGACGAGAGGCATGGGGATCGGATCGCAAAAGACCGCGAGCGTAGCCCAACATGTGCCGGGCTTTATTGATCTGGGTCTACGCTTACCGCAACAAAGATGGCACTCCCGGGATTTGCGGTGGACTAAGCAGCTGGACGCACACGCGCGGCCTGCTTTTCTGACATGGATCGGACATGAATCAAACCAACCTGCAATTCAAGACCCTGCTGCTACTGCTGGCCCTGGTGACCGTCGCCTTTATCTGGATATTGCTGCCGTTCTACGGTGCAGTGTTCTGGGCGGTGATCCTCGGCATCATCTTTGCGCCGATGCAACGTCGCCTGCAGCAGCGCTTCGGCTGGAACCGCAACCTGACGTCCCTGGCCACCTTGATGGTGTGCCTGGTGATCGCGATCCTGCCGGTGATCATTACCAGCGCGTTGCTGGTGCAAGAGGGCGCCACGCTGTACAAAAACGTCGAGAGCGGCAAGCTGGACGTGGCCGGCTATATCGAGCAGTTCAAGAACTTCCTGCCGCCGTACTTCCAGCACCTGCTGGACCGCTTCGGCATGGGCAACCTGGAAGGGCTGCGCGAGAAGATCGTCAAGAGCGCCATGCAGGGCAGCCAGTTCTTTGCGACCCAGGCGTTCAGCTTCGGTCAGGGCACGTTTGATTTCCTGGTGAGTTTTTTCATCATGCTGTACCTGCTGTTTTTCCTGCTGCGCGACGGCCCGGAACTGGTGCGCAAGGTCCGCACGGCGGTGCCGCTGGCCGAGCCGCAGAAGCGTCGGTTGCAGCTCAAGTTCAATCGGGTGGTGCGCGCCACGGTCAAGGGCAATGTGCTGGTGGCCGTGACCCAGGGGGCGCTGGGTGGTTTGATCTTCTGGTTCCTGGACATTCCCAGTGCGTTGCTCTGGGCGGTGCTGATGGCGTTTCTATCACTGCTGCCGGCCGTGGGCGCGGGCATTGTGTGGGGGCCGGTGGCCGCCTACTTCCTGTTGAGCGGTTCGATCTGGCAGGGTGTGGTGCTGGGCCTGTTCGGCGTGTTTGTGATCGGCCTGGTGGACAACGTATTACGCCCGATCCTGGTGGGCAAGGACACCAAGATGCCGGACTACCTGATCCTGATCTCGACCCTGGGCGGCCTGTCGGTATTCGGCCTCAACGGGTTCGTGATCGGGCCGCTGGTGGCGGCGCTGTTCATGTCCAGCTGGGCGTTGTTTGTCGAGAGCAAGCCGCGGGTCAAGTTGCCGTTGCCTTGAGTCTCAGGCGTGCAGGCGGAAGTTCGAGGCTTGCTGCAGTTGTTTTTCGGCGGCAGACAGGGATGTGAGCGGGCCGCTGATGGCTTCGCCGTCGCGCACCACGTACCAGCAAGCCAATAAACCCAGCTCTCGAAGCGGGGCAGGGACGGCGCTGCCGATGACGGACATGATTTGAACAGTGGGCATAAGGACCTCCAATCGCTATGGAGGTCACCTTACGGGGCACAGGCGCTCAGGAAAAATCATCTGGCTCGATAGTCGACATCAACAAAAGGCCTCAGTCGACCACTTGATCGAGCATGCTCACCACTTCCTGCTCATTAAGCAGGCCTTTGTGCACCAGGTTTTCCGCCAGCAGCGCGAGGAACTTGGCGCTGCGGTGGCCTTCCAGGTGCTTGAGCTCCGTGAGGGCGCTGTAGACCTTGCTGGACGTACACAGGCCAGCGGTGCGGTGCGGATTTTGTGTGGGCATGGTCAGTCGTCCTTGTTGTTATGGAGTGGACAGGATTGATAGTGGGAGTGTGGCGTGACACAAACATGACAGCGTGAGCCCCGTTCGGGCAAGTAGACTTTCGACCTTAATCATGTGGGATTGCAGCCCGGTCATTGTCCTCAGAGCGACCTTGGCAGGATAAATCCGGACGTTACCCACAAGAAAAGGCCCCGCGGGTGGGCGAGGCCTGTTGCATAGCTGACGGTTGAGACTTACCAGCCGCGGCGGTAATAGCCGTGGGGCGGGCCATAGTAGCCACGCGGTGGGCCGTAGTAGACCGGCGCAGGGCGGTAATAGACCTCCTGCTGCACGTACACCGGTGGCGGTGGTGCGTAGTAGACGGGCGGCGGCGCGGCATACACCGGCTGCGGTTGCACGTAGACCGGCTGCTGCACATAGACCTCACGGGGCTGGCTGGCCACCACGGAGCCCACTACGGCGGCGCCGACCAGGGCACCCAAGACGGCTGGGCCACCCCATCCACCACCATGGGCGGAGGCTTGGCCTGCCATAGCGAGTGCACCTACCAGCAAGGCGATCTTGGGGATTGTACGAATCATGGTCATTCCTCGGTTAGCCCCTGCGCTTGTGGTCTGCAATCAATAGACTCAAGTAATGTCGCGGGGATACTTTTAAGACAACGTATTTCTGAAAAACAGCACGGCCGCTAGGTAAAGGTTGTGTAAGGTCTGTACCGATTTGCTTACTCAAAGGAGTTATCCATGCAGATGCACCCCAACAAGGACACCCAACTGTGCATGTCGCTGTCGGCCCGCCCTGGGAATTTTGGCTTGCGTTTTCATAACCACCTGTACGAACAGCTGGGGCTGAATTTCTACTATAAAGCCTTCAGCAGCCAGGATTTGCCCGGCGCGATAGGTGGTATCCGTGCGTTGGGCATCCGGGGTTGCGGGGTGTCCATGCCCTTCAAGGAGGCCGCCATTGCCTTAGTGGACGAACTGGACGATTCGGTTCAAGCCATCGACTCCCTGAATACCATCGTCAATACCAATGGCCATCTCAAGGCCTACAACACCGACTACATCGCCGTCGAACAATTGCTCAAGAAACACGCCGTGCCGCAGGATTCGACCTTCGCCCTGCGTGGCAGCGGCGGTATGGCCAAGGCCGTGGCGAGCGCCTTGCGGGATGGCGGTTACGCCAATGGTGTGATCGTGGCGCGTAACCAAGCGGCGGGCCGGGCGTTGGCGCACAACCTGGGGTATGAGTGGCAGGCGGAACTGGGCGATTTGCGCCCACAGATGCTGATCAACGTGACGCCCATCGGCATGACCGGCGGGGCCGAGGCGGATGCCCTGGCGTTCGAGGCGGATGCCGTGGATGCAGCGGACACTGTCTTCGATGTGGTGGCGATCCCCGCCGAAACACCATTGATCGTGCGTGGACGGGCCAAAGGCAAGCGGGTGATCACTGGGTTGGAGGTGATTGCGATCCAGGCGTTGGAGCAGTTTGTGCTTTATACCGGCGTGCGGCCTACGGATGAACAGTTCCAGGCAGCAGTAGCCTTCGCCCGCAACTGAAGGCTACTGCAGCTCTAAATGTGGGAGGGAGCAAGCCCCCTCCCACATGGTTGACCGTGTCAGGCCTGTTCCAGCTGCGCCAGCCGCTCTTCCAGAGCTGCAATTCGTGCTTCAAGCTCTTCGATACGATCCAGCGAGACTGCGCCGGCAGAGCGCTCCACCGGGCTTCCCCGCGCCGCGATAATCACCTCGATGTCCGCCGGATCCCCCAGCGCATGGGTATAGCGATCTTCCCGCTGCCCCGCCTGGCGCGGCACCAGCAGCGCCAGCCCACGGGCAATCAGGCGCTCCAGTTGGTGCACCACCTGCTCGGCATCCTCGAAGTCATGCATGCGTCCGCTGCGGGTCAGCAGTTCGTTCACCGTCTGCGGCCCACGCAAGAACATCAGCCCGGTCAGGATCACCTGGGCCGGTACCAGTTCCAGCGCCTTGTCCACGCGATGCTCCCAGCGGTCGGCACGGCTGCCCATCACCAGGCGCGTGAAGCCTTGGCCTTCCAACGCACGCAGACTCTGGCCAACCTGGCCCTGGCTCAGGTTCATCACCGGCTCGCGGCTGGTCTTCTGGTTGCAGGCCAGGACCAGGGCGTTGAGGGTCAGGGGATAGGTTTCCGGGTTGGTCGCCTGTTTTTCGATCAGGCAACCCAGGACGCGAATTTCCGTGCTGTTCAGGCGCGGCTCAGGGGTGTCGGTGTCGTGCTCGGCGGTCATCGCGCTTTCCCTATGCTGTGAATGGGTGCGCTCTCAATTAGTTTCCTCAGCGCGGCGAGGAAACTAATTGAGAACGCCCCCGCCTAGCCTAAGCCGGAAAAAATAAAAGACAAGCGCCTGGCGTGTCTATAATCGCCGCTGGTTCCAACCCTGCCATTACCCATGAGACTGCCATGACTATTTCCCTGTACGCCGCCTCCATCCCGGTCTTCAAGCAAATGCTCAGCGCCCTGAGCGATGTGCTGAACAAAGCCGAAGCCCACGCCACCGCCAGGAACATCGAACCCAACGCCTTGCTGCAAGCACGCCTGTTCCCGGACATGTTCCAACTGGTGCGCCAGGTGCAGATCGCCGTCGACTTCGCCAAGGGCGTTTCCGCACGCCTGGCTGAGATCGAAGTACCGAAATACGAAGATACCGAAGTCACCTTCGCCGATCTGCAAGCGCTGATCGCCAAGGTGCTGGCGTTTGTCGACACCATCAAGCCCGAGCAAGTCGACGGCAAGGAAGGCATCGAGATCATCACCCGCCCAGGCACACCGAAAGAGAAGCGCTTCAGCGGCCAGTCCTACCTGCTGACCTACGGCCTGCCGCAATTCTTCTTCCACGTCACCACCGCATACGCCTTGCTGCGTCACAACGGTGTGGAAGTGGGCAAGCGTGACTACATGGGCGCTTTCTAAGCCCAGGCATCGGAAAAACGCCCGGAGCCGTTCTTTGCCGAATGGCCCTGGGCGTTTTTTATTCCATCCCGGTGTGGACAAACACCCCCGCAATTTTCTCCGGCAGCGGGGTAGACGAGATCAGCACAAGCCGTTGGCCTGCGCGAGTCATCGCCATATACAGCTTGCGAGCATTCTGTTCCAGCTCGTCCGCCGTGATGCCAACCTTCTGCTCGATAATCCTGAGCAATTTTTCCAGCCCAACCAGAAACACTACGTTGGCTTCCAGTCCGGTTGCACTTTCAACTGTCGCGATTCGCAGCGTTTCATCATGACCGGGTACGACGTCTGGATCATTCATGTCCCAGATTCGCTCGGTGCCGAAACTCTTCTTCAGGGTTTTCATTAACAACGCTTTGTCTATGCCCTTGCCATACAGCAGCAACATTGCCGACAACGGTAATTCATAGCTGTTCCGATGCGCTCCAATTTCATTGCAGGCCTGGACCACGGCATCCTGTGGAGAGGGCGACAGAACAAACAGCGGCGGTGTACCTGCTTCCATACCGTCGAAGTCTGGTTGCAGATACTCGTCCGGATCGGTCTGCGTAATATCGGCCAGCATCTGGCTGGCAGCGCTTAGTATGGCCTGGGTGGTGCGATACGATTTGCGCAGCTTTTTGGTCTTGCCCGCCACATCCAGGCCGACTCGTTTCCAGCTAAGGCGGCTCTTCAGAAAGCCCTGATTCGGATCAGCGCATAAAAACAGCGTTCCCTCGGTTTTTTCCAGGGTGAGTTTGATCAGTTGGAACCACGATGGTGCGAAGAACTGTGCCTCGTCCACCAGAATGTGCTGATAGGCTTCCAGCGTGTCTGGGCGATTGGCCAGGCACAGATCACGGGGCAGAGAGCTCCATAAACGCAGCCCATGCTGATTGAACAGGGCTTTGGTCACCCGTTCGTACAGCGCCCAGACCTGTTGTCGCTCCTCTTTGCGCAGCGCAAAGCCCTGGCCTGCCCGTTCTGCCTTGAGATAATCAGGCTCGTCGATGACGACGTTGTCGTTTATAAAGTTGAACTCATCAAGCAACTGGTTGTTGTCCGGTTTCAGTTCCCGGTATTCGGTGTCGCGAAAATGCTGAATAAGGCCTATGGCTTCGGTAGTGAACTTAGGCATCTTCAGTGTTTCTTTAAACAGCGCCCTCCATTGCCTTGAGATCCAGCCCAGCGCCGTCATGATGGTGAGGTTCTTGGGGATTTCCCCATAGACGCGCTGCAGGCGGTGTTTCAGATCTTTCACGACAGGAACGTTGTGAATCAGCATGAGAACCTGCTGGTCAGGGAATTTCCTGGCCAGGATATAGGCGCGACTGGCAGCAATAAGCGTTTTGCCGCTGCCCGCTACACCATTGATCAGCCGCACGGAAAAATCCCCCGCCATTTCCGTTTGCTCATCCGGAAGGTCCAGGTCGAGCTTGCTGGCCCACTCTTGCTGAGGGTCCAGAAAGTAGCGCAGCGTGCGGGCACTGTTGTCGCGCGAAAACTGACGGCGTGTTGAGCGGAGCCCGGCTATTTCTGCCTCGGAAAAGTAACGGCCCATAAGGGTCTGCCGGGTTTCCGAAGACAGTGCCTTGAGCAGCTTGGGCAGTTGTTCTGCACCGGACTCAAGGAACGTCTTTTTCGACATCAGCCAGATTCCCCGACCTTCGCAATGCCGTGACCAGAGGATTTTACTTTGCTCGGAGTCGCAGCCCCACATCACCACCATCTTGCGCATGGTCGGGATACCGGCCTGGGTTTCGAATGTTTCCAGTTTCTCCAGCATCTGGCTGAACGCTGTCTGCTCTGCGGTCAAAAACAGCTGGTCCGGGTCCAGCGTATCGTACGGCAACTCGCACACCATCAGCGCCAGCCACTCAAGCTCACCGCGCTGCAGGAAAAAATCCGGTGCCCAGCTGTCTTGGGTCAGGCATTTGCGGACGACGTAGTCATCCTCAAGCTTCTTGAGTACCCGCTTGCACTGTTGCTGGGAGCCGCTGCTGCGCTGCCATTCGGGTATGAAAAGAGTCATAGCGGGACATTTACCTTATGGCATTGGCTGATCAACTGGCGGTATTGCTCAGCCCAGGCCTGTGCGGTTTCGCTGGAACAGATGATCCCGTGCCGCAGCTCCGGCCCGATGATGATCAGCTTGGTCATCGCGCGCGTGATGGAAACGTTCAGGCGCTCAGGCTGAAAGAAAAATGTCCCGATTGCACTGATAAACGCTTCGTCGCCACTGCACAGGGACAGGATCACCAACTCCCGCTCCTGACCCTGCATACGCTCGACAGTATCCGCGACGATTGTACTGGCGGCCTCGCTGCCGAACTGTTTGGCCAGCGCCTTGCGAATGGCTCGACCCTGAGCACGGTAGGGCGTCACGATCCCGATTTCATGGAGTGGCAGCCCCATGTCGTGCGCTTGCCGGCACAACTGGACGACGCATCTGGCGTCTGCTGGGTTGCGGTTCCGCGCTTTTGCGTCCTGCGTCGGGATGAACACCGCGCAGGTTTGCGGATCAAGCGCTTCGCTGACATCTGCCTGATGAACGGGCGACAGGAGACGGTCCTTGTTTCGCCCGGCGGCGCGTAATCGCCCGCCGTAATACATTTGGCTGGGCCACTGGGTCAGCCAGCGATTCATCCGGTAGGTTTCTTCAAGCATTACCGTGTGATCGGCATCCTGAGCCGTCAGGCGGGCGAACACAGACATGGATTCTTTTGACAGAACCGAGCGAGAAAGCAGTACGGGGGGAAGTTGTTTCTGGTCGCCGATAAAAATAAAGCGTTTGCCCTTGCGCATCGCCATCAGGGCGAGAGGTACGGTGATCTGACTGGCCTCGTCGAAGATCACCGTGTCGAAATTGTAATTGGACAACGAGGAACACGTTGCAAAAGGCGTGGCGCCAATCACATAACCTAGACCTGCCTCTGGCATCCCTTCCCACCTGGCCGGTTCGGCTGCCCAATCCACGCGTTTGTCGAGGTCTTCTCGGCGGCCACCGATCTTGACGGTCGGCACATCGCGCGCAGCAATCTTACTCAGGGCGTTGTTGATGGCCATGTGTGTATGCGAAGTGACGAACACCCGTTCGCCGCGCTCGACCAGCAACTGAGCGATCAGGGCCAGGGCTCTGGTCTTGCCGGTACCGGGTGGACCTTGAATGCAGGCGACCTGTTCAGCACCGAAGGCAAAACCCACGGCCTCGGCTTGTTTCTGGTTGCAGCCCTCTTTGAGCGCGATCTGCTCGGCGTACTCGAGGTCTGCGTCATGGAAGCCGATATTGGGAGCATCGCCAAGCAAAGGAAGAATCGCGTTGTTACCGTGTACGTCGCTCTCAATATCCTGCAAGGTTTGAAGATATTTCGGCGTCAGGTCCATGCCATCAGGGTCCGCGTAGCAAACACCTTCCTGATAGCTCTCCCAAATGAGCATTGCCTGATCCGAACTGAGAAGCCAGCGATCATCCTCTTCCTTTTCGAACTTCATGGCCTGGCATAGCAGCGGGCCTTGGGCATCGCCCAGATGCAGACGCAACAAGTCACCTGCACGAAAGCGCGATTCGTTGTCGTCGAGGTAGGCCCACAGTAATTTGGCTGTATCGCCTCGTTCGAGTCGAACGAAGCCCTGTGTCCAGCCCTGCAGCAACTTGTCCTTCAAGGGACGTTCCCATACCTCTTGAAGTTTTTGCCAGTTGGCGGCCTGTTCGGCGTATACGAAGTCGTACAGTTTTTGAATCAGGGGGTGCTGTCCGAGCATGGCGGTGAACAATCCTTATCGACCGAGGCATCTGTTGGCAGTGTTACATAATGTTTGTCGTGGTTGCGAGCCAGCACGTGGCACGGAAAACCCGATCAGCCCATACAAAAAAAGCCCGGCGCCATTCTTCATTGAAGAACGGCGCCGGGCTTTTTTTCTTACGCTGGCTGTTTTAAACCGACTGCTCTTCCTTGCCCAGGCACGCTGCCGCGGTAAACAGCACATCGGTGGACGAATTGAGTGCAGTTTCCGCCGAATCCTGCAGCACACCGATGATGAAGCCTACGGCCACCACCTGCATGGCGATTTCGCTGGGGATACCGAACAGGCTGCATGCCAGGGGAATCAGCAGCAGCGAGCCGCCGGCCACACCCGACGCGCCGCAGGCACAGATCGCCGCGACCACGCTGAGCAGCACGGCGGTCGGCAGGTCCACGGCAATGCCGAGGGTGTGCACGGCCGCCAGGGTCAACACGGTGATGGTGATCGCAGCGCCGGCCATGTTGATCGTAGCGCCCAGTGGAATCGACACCGAGTAGGTGTCTTCATGCAGGCCCAGGCGTTTGCTCAAGGCCAGGTTCACCGGGATATTTGCCGCCGAACTGCGGGTGAAAAACGCGGTGATGCCGCTTTCGCGCAGGCACATCAGCACCAGCGGGAACGGGTTGCGGCGCAGTTTCCAGAACACGATGGCCGGGTTGACCACCAGCGCCACGAACAGCATGCAACCGATCAGTACCACCAGCAGGTGGGCGTAGCCGAGCAGGGCGCCGAAGCCCGAAGTGGCGAGTGTCGAAGCCACCAGGCCGAAGATACCCAGCGGGGCGAAGCGGATCACCACGCGCACGATCAGGGTCACACCGTTGGACAGGTCGTCGAGCACCGTGCGGGTGGTCTCGCCGGCATGGCGAATGGCAATGCCCATGCCGATGGCCCAGGCCAGGATGCCGATGAAGTTGGCGTTCATCAGCGCGCTGATGGGGTTGTCCACCACGCTCAACAGCAGGCTTTGCAAGACCTCGCCAATGCCGCCGGGAGCGCTCACGGTGGCGTCATGGGTAGCGAGCACCAGCGATGAGGGAAACCACATGCTGGCAATCACCGCCACCACGGCAGCGGCAAAGGTGCCCAGCAGGTACAGGAACAGGATCGGCTTGATATGGGTTTCCTGGCCGTGTTTATGGTTGGCGATCGACGCCATTACCAGCACAAACACCAGGATCGGCGCCACGGCCTTGAGCGCGGCAACAAATACCTTGCCGATAAACCCTGTGGCCTTGGCCGCCTCCGGCAAGAGCAGGGCCAGCAGGATGCCGGCGATCAAGCCGATGACGATTTGCGTGACCAGGCTGATGCGGGTCAGGCGTTGGAAAAGGGAAGGGGCAGCAGTCATATAAAGGTTGTCTCTAGTTTTTTTAAGGGCGCGGCAATGCAGGCAGAAAGGTCTGTAGGAAGCAGGTCGCGAAGTCTAGCATGCCGCTGGACCTGCCCCGGCCGCTGCGGCATTGGGTCACCGGGGCTTCGCAAAAGCCGGACATACTCTGTTAAGATTCTCCCCTCTCCCCTCTCCCCTCTCCCCTCTCCCCTCTCCCCTCTCACCTTTCCTCTCCGTCAGCGGGCCCTTCGGGCTGTCGTTGATGTCGTCGTTTCTGGAGTTTTCATGCTGTTTCCCATCCTGCTGCTGTCGGCCGCCGGTTTTACCGTGCTGACCACAGAATTCGTTATCGTCGGCCTGTTGCCGTCCATCGCCCGGGACCTCAACGTCAGCGTGTCCCAGGCCGGCCTGCTGGTGACCTTGTTTGCCTTTACCGTGGCGGCCTTTGGTCCGTTTCTGACCGCGTACTGCGCCCGTTTCCCCCGCAAGCGTCTGTTTATCAGCATCCTGCTCCTGTTCGGCGTGGCCAATACCGTGGCCGCATTGGCGCCGAATATCTGGGTGATGGCGTTGGCGCGCTTGATCCCGGCCCTGGGTCTGCCGGTGTTCTGGGCCCTGGCCAGTGAAACCGCGGTGGATATCGTCGGCCCCGAATACGCCGGGCGCGCCATCGAAAAGATCGGCTTCGGCATCGTCTGCGCCACGGTGTTCGGGATTCCAGTGGGCACGTTGATTTCCGATATGTTCGGCTGGCGCGCCGCGTTTGCGATCCTCGCCGTGGTCGCGCTGGCCAAGGCCTTGCTGCTGTTTATCTACCTGCCGGTGACCCAACCGAAGAACGACCAGGTGTCGTTGCGCTCGCAGTTCAAGATCCTGCGCAACCCGCTGATGCAAGGCCATATCCTGTTGTCGGTCCTGGTGTTCAGCGGCATGTTCACGGCGTATACCTACCTGGCGGACATCCTTGAGCGCCTGGCCGGTTTCGACGGCACGCTGGTGGGCTGGTGCCTGATGGGCTTCGGTGCGGTCGGGCTGATCGGCAACTCCCTGGGCGGGCGTGCGGTGGACCGTCACCCGCTGATCGCTTCCATGGTGTTCTGCGGTTTCATGATCGCCGGCATGGTCGCGCTGGTACCGGCGATCCACTCCACGGTCGGCCTGGCGGCGGCGATGGCGGTGTGGGGCGTGACCCAGGCGGCGCTGTTCCTGGTCAGCCATGTGCGGCTGATGAAGGCCGCACCCCATGCGCCGGCGTTTGCGGCGTCGTTGAATATCGCCGGGGCCAACCTGGGGATCGGCCTCGGGGCGATGGTCGGCGGGCATGTGATCGACACCCTCGGCCTCGGCAGCCTGGGTTTTGCCGCTTCCGGGTTTATCCTGGTGTCGATGCTGCTGGCGCTGTGGCTGATGACCGCCAGGCAAGCGGTCGCGTCCAACGCCTGAACGCTCAGGGCAGGGCGGTAAACAACTCTCGCCGTGCACCTTCGGTAATCGCCACGATGCCGGGGTGTTTGACCTTGCGTTCCACCGAGATCGCGTAGAACGACTCGGTGACGGCATCGGTCTGGCCAATCAACGCCACGCCGTACTGGCGCACTACTTCATCGGCGATCACGCTGGGCGCGATAAAGATCCCGCTGCCGGATTGGCCAAAGGCCTGCATCAAGGCGCTGTCATCGAACTCGCCGATGATCCTGGGCAGGATCTGCTGCTCGGCAAACCAGCGCTGCAAACGACTGCGTACTACGGTTTCCGCGCCGGGGATCAACAGGGGCGCGCCGTGCAGGCACTGTGGGAAGTCACCGGCGTACCTGTCAGCCAATACTTGGGTGGCGAAAAAACTGATGCCACATTCCCCCAGTTTCTGGCTGTAGCCCTTGATGTCCAGGTGCGAGGGCATGGGGCTGTCGGAGATCACCAGGTCCAGCCGCTGGATCGCCAGGTCGGCCAGTAAACGCTCGAGTTTGTCTTCCCGGCAGGTAATGCGCAGGGGCTCGCTCAATTCCATGGTCGGCGCGATCAGTCGGTACACGATGGACTTGGGCACCACATCCGCCACCCCGACCCGAAACAGGATCTGTTGCTCATTGGGCTGCGCGCGCAGCATCGCCTCCAGTTCATTGCCGGTCTGGAACATCTGTTCGGCATAGGGCAGGGCCTGGCGCCCGGCTTCGGTGAGTTCAAGCTGGCGGCCTACCCGCTGAAACAGCGCAATCCCGTAGGTTTGCTCCAGCAGGCTGATCTGCCCGCTGATGGTCTGGGGCGTGAGGTTCAGTTGCTCGCAGGCGCGCACGATGCTGCCGGTCTTGGCCACTACCCAGAAGTAATGCAACTGTCGGTAATTGAGCATGATGATCGTCACTTCGTAAAAACCGAAGTATACGCGAGGAAAATACGAATTTTCCTGAACTGTTTGCCTGCATAGAATGCCTCGCTATCGCGGGGCCACTATTTGGACCCAATGGTTCTAACGAGGAAGACATGATGAAACTCAATTCCCTGGGCGCGGCATCGTTGCTTGCGCTTTCATTGGTGATGATCAGCGGTTGCGATCAGGTCGAAAAAAGCGCGCAACAGGTCATGGGCAAAGCCACCGAGTCGGCCAAGCAAGCCATCGATGACACCCAGAAAGCTGCCGAGCAGGCGTTGAGTGAAGCGACAAACGGCCTGATCAATCCACAAAAAAAGGACGATCAGGAAGAAAACGAGTCTGAATCGAACACCAAAGAAACCTAATCTCCCCAGCACAACGTCAGGACTGACCTATGGATTACCTTTTACAACTGGCCGCCAGCCCCACCGCCTGGATCGCCCTGGCCACCTTGATCGTGATGGAAATCGTGCTGGGCATCGATAACCTGATCTTTATCTCGATCCTCACCAACAAATTGCCCGAGAAGCATCGGGCCAAGGCACGACGCATCGGTATCAGCATGGCGCTGGTGTTGCGCCTGGGCCTGTTGAGTACCATTGCGTTTATCGTGCAATTGACCACCCCGGTGTTCGAAGTGCTCGGCCAGGCGTTCTCGTGGAAGGACATGATCCTGATCGCCGGTGGCCTGTTCCTGGTCTGGAAGGCCACCACCGAGATCCATCACAGCATGGACCCTGAGCCCGAAGAGAAGACCAGTACCGGTAATGTCGTGGCCATCGGCTTTGCCGCAGCCATCGGGCAGATCCTGTTGCTTGACCTGGTGTTCTCCATCGACAGCATCATTACCGCCGTGGGCATGACCGAGCACTTGCCGATCATGATCATCGCCGTGGTGACCTCGGTGATCGTGATGCTGGTGGCGGCCGAGCCGTTGGCCAAGTTCATCAACGACAACCCGACCGTGGTGATGCTGGCCCTGGGCTTCTTGATCATGATCGGCATGACGCTGATCGCCGAAGGCTTCGGTGCCCATGTGCCTAAAGGCTACGTCTACGCGGCCATGGCCTTCTCGGCCGCCATCGAGTGCCTGAACATCGCCCGACGCAATCGCCACAAGCGTCTGCTCGCTGCCCGGCAGTAACGCTGCAACCCCAAAGGCCGGCTGTGCTCACAAGAGCCCAGCCGGCCTTTTGCTGTCTGTTAGAATCCGCCCACTTGATAGCTTGAGGTCCACCATGAACGAGCCGATTCGCCTTACCCAGTACAGCCACGGCGCGGGTTGTGGCTGCAAGATTTCGCCCCAGGTGCTGGAAGTGATCCTGGCGGGCAGCGGTGCGCAGAACCTTGACCCGAACCTGTGGGTGGGCAACGCCTCCCGCGACGACGCGGCGGTGTATGCCATCGACGATGAGCGTGGGGTGGTCTCCACCACCGATTTTTTCATGCCGATTGTCGATGATCCCTTCGATTTCGGCCGTATCGCCGCCACCAACGCCATCAGTGACATCTACGCCATGGGCGGCGACCCGTTGATGGCCATCGCCATTCTTGGCTGGCCGGTGAACGTGCTGGCGCCGGAGATCGCCCGTGAAGTGATCCGTGGCGGTCGCTCGGTGTGCGACGAAGCCGGCATTCCGTTGGCGGGCGGGCACTCCATTGACGCGCCCGAGCCGATTTTCGGCCTGGCCGTCACCGGCATCGTGCAAAAGCGCCATATGAAGCGCAACGACACCGCCACCGTGGGCTGCCGTCTGTACCTGACCAAACCGTTGGGTATCGGCATCCTCACCACCGCCGAAAAGAAGGGCAAGTTGCGTGAGGCGGATATCGGCCTGGCCCGTGACTGGATGTGCACCCTCAACAAACCTGGCAGCCGTTTCGGCAAGCTGGCCGGTGTGACGGCAATGACGGATGTCACCGGTTTCGGTCTGTTGGGCCATTTGGTGGAGATGGCGGACGGCAGCGCCGTGACCGCACGCATCGAATACGACAAAGTCCCACGTCTGCCCGGGATCGAGGATTACCTGGACCAGGGCTGCATGCCAGGTGGCACTTTGCGCAACTTCGACAGCTACGCAAGCAAGGTCGGGCGTCTGCAGGAATTGCACAAACGCGTGCTGTGCGACCCGCAGACCAGCGGCGGCCTGCTGATCGCGGTCACCCCTGAAGGCGACGCCGAGTTCCGCGCGACGGCGGCTGAATTGGGCTTGAGCCTTGAGCCCATCGGCCAATTGGTTGAGCGACAGACCCACGCGGTAGAGGTGGTTTGATGGCAACTGACATCACCGATTACCGCGACATTTTCCTCAACGACCGGCCGATGATGGATACCCGCGCGCCGGTCGAATTCGCCAAGGGCGCGTTCCCGGGCGTGATCAACCTGCCGTTGATGACCGATGACGAGCGTCAACGCGTCGGCACCTGCTACAAGCAGCAGGGCCAGCAAGCCGCGATTGTGCTGGGGCATGAGCTGGTATCGGGGGCGATCAAGGCTGAACGCATCGAACAATGGGCGCGGTTTGCCCAGGCCAATCCTGACGGTTTCTTGTATTGCTTCCGGGGCGGGCTGCGCTCGCAGATCGTGCAGCAATGGTTGAAGACCGAAGCCGGCATCGAGTACCCCCGGGTCGGCGGTGGCTACAAGGCCATGCGGACCTTCCTGCTGGAGACCCTTGACCAGGCGGCCGCCCACTGTGATTTCGTGTTGCTGGGCGGCATGACCGGCACCGGCAAGACCGAGGTGCTGGGCCAGTTGCGCAACGCCCTGGACCTGGAAGGCCATGCCAACCATCGCGGTTCCAGCTTCGGCAAGCGCGCCACGGTGCAACCTTCCAACATCGACTTCGAAAACCGCCTGGCGGTGGACCTGCTGAAAAAACGCGCGGGCGGCATCGAGCAGTTCGTGGTCGAGGATGAAAGCCGCATGATCGGCAGCTGTGCGCTGCCGTTGCCGTTGCACAAGGGCATGCAGACCTTTCCGATGGTGTGGCTCGAAGACAGCGTCGAAGGCCGCGTCGAGCGCATCCTGCGCGACTACGTCGTTGACCTGTGCGCGGAGTTCATCGCGGTATTTGGTGAGCAGGGCCAGGCGTTGTTTGCCGAGCGCCTGACCCAGAGCCTGGCCAATATCCACAAGCGCCTGGGCGGCGAGCGCTTCCAGCGGTTGCAGGCGATCATGCAGGATGCCCTGGCGGAACAGGTGCGCAGCGGCGCCGTGGACCTGCATCGCGCCTGGATTGAAGGGCTGTTGCGCGAGTATTACGACCCGATGTACGCCTTCCAGCGTGAAAGCAAAGGCGCACGCATCGAGTTTGCGGGAGAGCAGGGCGCCGTCACGGCCTATCTGCGCGAGCGCGCCCTTAGAGGATAAACGCGCCGATCAACCCGCACACCACGCCTACCAGCATGGTCAGCCCGGCCACCGTCACCAGGACCCGCGCATCGAAATCCTTGCGCAGCATCAACAGCGACGGCAGGCTCACGCTGGGCAGGGTCATCAGCAGGGCCACGGCCGGGCCGGTGCCCATGCCCAGAGTCATCATGGTTTGTACGATGGGGATCTCTGCCGCTGTAGGAATTACGAACAGCGTGCCGACAATCGCCAGGGGCACCAGCCATACCAGGCTGTTGGTCATGGCGCCGTCCACATGGGGGAACAGCCAGACCCGCGCGGCGCCGAGTACCAGCACCGCCAGGATATAGATCGGTATGGTGCTCCAGAACAGCTGCCACAGGGTACGCAGCCAGCGACTAAAGAAGGGTTGTGCTTCGACCTGGCTGGCCTCGGCCACCGCGTCCAAGGCAACTTCCGGCACCTGGTCCGGCCGTGCGATGCGTTGTGCCACCAGTGACACACCCACCACCAGCACAATGCCCGCCACCAGCCTCAACGCGGTAAAGCCCCAGCCCAGTACAAAGCCCATGAACACCAGCGTCGCCGGGTTCAGCACCGGGTTGGCAATCCAGAAGGCCAGTGCCGCGCCCACCGACACCTGCTGGCGGCGCATGCCCGCCGCGACGGGGGCCGCGCAGCAACTGCACATCATCCCCGGCAAGGCGAACAGCCCGCCGCGCAAGGTCGAGCCCAGGCCGGCACGGCCAAACAGGCGCAGCAACCAGTCCCGGGGGATCAGCACTTGCAGCAACGAACCGAGAATCACCGCCAGTACGGCAGCCTTCCAGATCGCCAGGAAATACACCTGGGCATAGGCCAGCGCCGCTGCCAGGGGCGAGCTTTGCTGATCGTTGAGGATCGAGGCGCCGATGCTGTGGTTGTCAGCGGCAACAAACGCCTTGAAGTAGTAGGGCGACCACTTCACGTAGTAGAGGCCGACGCAGGCCACCAATAGGAAGAGGGCAGGTTTCCACCAGAACGACCAGCCCCGGACGGGCTGGGTGGAGGCGAGGTTGGGCATGGGGGAGGGTCCGCAGATGAGTCAATAGCGGTGCATCATACGCCCTCAGCTATCGGCACTCACCTGTGTTGGCTGCGGGCAGGTTTCGTCACCGTCGTTCAAGCCCTGCTTGTAGTTGCGGCTGAGCAGCGAGGCTTTGCCGTTGTGCCAGGTCAGCGTCAGTACATACAGCGTGTCGTAGTCGCTGCCGGACCAGTCGTCGGTAATCGTGTGTGTTTCGCCGGAGGCCTCACTGGCCACCTTGTTGATCAGCTCCGGCAAGTAGCCGTGGGACCACGCGGTGTAGATGGTGGCATTGTGGTATTTGTCTTCCACCAGTTCGTCGGCCAGGTCGCTGGTGTCGTTGGCCGAGAACTTGATGTTCACCGGCAGGCCCAGCTTGATGGCGCTGGGGCTGATGGTCATCAACGGGCGAATATAGCTGTAGGAGTTGTCCAGCTCACCTTCCTCGACATTGCGCGTCGGGTTGGCGGCAAACACGAAGTTGGCCTTGCCGAATTTTTCCGGCAGCAGGGTGGCCAGGTTCATTGCTCGGTTCAACCCCTGGCAATTGAGTTGGCCCAGGCCGCCGGCAGGTTTTTCGGCGTGGCGCAGGAACACCAGGGTTTGTACGCCGTCCACTGGTTGGGCGCGGCTTTCGCGGGCGTCGAGGGCGGCGACCATGGCGCCGCTCACCAGCAAAAGTGGCAACATGATGTAAGAATAGCGTTTGAGTCGTTGCACAAGGCGCGGAGGCTTGATCTTCATTATAGGTTCGAGTCTTCGTGCGTCACGTTAAGGCGGACAAGCCTGGCCCCAGTGACGCCTGGGGGCGTCCTGCGGTGTTCCGTGTCGATATAGCGAGGTGCCTCCATTCACCGTTTGGGCGCACTTAAGAGTGCACTCGGGCGTATTGGTTCGCCCACGGGGGATAATAGCCCGCTGATGTTGCGCATTGATGACCCATGCAGGACGTGGGACAGATGATTATCATGGGAGCTTTCCGCCAGGGAGTTTCCCGATGAACCCGATCGCCGCGTTCCCGATCAACAGCAAATGGCCCGCCCGGCATCCGGAGCGCCTGCAACTGTACTCGCTGCCCACGCCCAACGGGGTAAAAGTCTCGATCATGCTCGAAGAACTGGGCCTGCCTTATGAGGCGCATAAGGTCAGTTTCGAGACCCAGGACCAGTTTTCCCCCGAGTTCCTGTCCCTGAATCCCAACAACAAAATCCCCGCGATCATCGACCCCGACGGCCCGGCGGGCCAGCCGTTGGCGCTGTTCGAGTCAGGCGCAATCCTGATCTACCTGGCGGAAAAATCCAGCCAGTTGCTTTCCGAAGATCCGGCGACACGTTATGAAACGATTCAATGGCTGATGTTCCAGATGGGGGGCATCGGTCCGATGTTTGGCCAACTGGGCTTCTTCAATAAGTTCGCCGGCAAGGACTACGAAGACAAGCGCCCCCGCGACCGTTACGCCGCCGAATCCCGTCGCCTGCTGGAGGTGCTGGAAAAACGCCTGCTCGGCCGCACCTGGATCATGGGCGACGACTACAGCATCGCCGACATCGCCACCTTCCCCTGGATTCGCAACCTGATCGGTTTCTATGAATCGGGCGATCTGGTGGGCATTGCCGACTTCCCTAACGTACTGCGCGCGCTGGACGGCTTTGTCGCCCGGCCGGCGGTCATCCGTGGCCTGAGTATCCCGAGCTGAAGCATGCCGACTTTCGATTTCAAACAACTGGATGTATTCAGCAGCGTGTCCCTCAAGGGCAATCCGCTGGCCGTCGTGCTGGGTGCTGACAGCCTCAGCGACCAACAGATGGCTGACTTCGCCAAATGGACAAACCTCAGTGAAACCACGTTTTTGCTGACACCGCGCGATGCTCGGGCGGACTACCGGGTGAGGATCTTTACCACCTTGCAGGAGCTGCCATTCGCCGGGCACCCGACGCTGGGCAGTTGCCATGCGTGGCTCAAGGCCGGTGGGGTGCCCCAAGGCGAGGAGATTATCCAGGAGTGTGAAATCGGCCTGGTGCGTATTCGTCGTCAAGGCGATGAACTGGCGTTTATTGCACCGCCGTTGATGCGCTCCGGCGCTGTGGACTCCGCGCTGCTGGAGCGCGTACGCCGGGGATTGGGCCTGGCGCCGGGGGCCATTGTGCGCAGCCAGTGGGTCGACAATGGCGCGGGGTGGCTCGCGGTGATGCTGGCTGACCGTGACCAAGTTCTGGCCTTGCAGCCGGACTATTCGCAACTGCTCGGGCTGGCCGTCGGCGTGATTGCTCCTTGCAACCCGGCTGACGACGTGGACGCGCAGTTTGAGGTGCGTGCCTTTGTCGCAGGCGACGGGGCCCAGGAAGACCCGGCCACCGGCAGCCTGAATGCCGGCGTCGCACAATGGTTGCTCAGCGAAGGACTCGCGCCGGAGTGCTACGTGGTCAGCCAGGGCACGGCCATGGGGCGTGCGGGGCGGATTCGGGTCGAACGTCAAGGCGATGAAATCTGGATCGGTGGCGCTGTCGCGGTGTGCATCGACGGGCGTCTACAGCTCTAGATCAATACATTATTACGGCCCCCGCAATACACTGTTGGCCCCTGGGCATTTGTGCTGCCGGGGCCTTGGGGCATAAGCTTTCGCCCCAAAGATTTCCCGCCACTTTTTCAGGACAGCCATGACCAGCCAGTTCCCCCAAGCCCGTCCACGCCGCCTGCGCCGCTCCCCGGAGCTGCGTGGCTTGTTCCAGGAAACCGAGTTCACCCTCAACGACCTGGTGCTGCCGATTTTCGTCGAAGAAGAAATCGACGACTTCGTACCGATCACCAGCATGCCCGGCGTGCAACGCATCCCGGAAAAGAAGCTGGCTGCCGAGATCGAGCGCTATGCCCGTGCCGGTATCAAGTCGGTGATGACCTTCGGCGTGTCCCACCACCTGGACGCCAACGGCAGCGACACCTGGAAGGAACGTGGCCTGGTCTCGCGGATGTCCTCGATCATCAAGGACGCGGTGCCGGGCATGATCGTAATGTCCGACACCTGCTTCTGCGAATACACCGACCACGGCCACTGCGGCGTGATGCACGGTGCCCATGTCGACAACGACGCGACCCTGCTCAACCTCGGCAAGCAGGCCGTTGCCGCGGCCCGTGCGGGAGCCGACGTGATCGCCCCTTCGGCTGCCATGGACGGCCAGGTACAAGCCATCCGCCGCGCGTTGGATGAGGCCGGCTTCACCCATATCCCGATCATGGCCTACTCCACCAAATTCGCCTCGGCCCTCTACGGCCCCTTCCGCGAAGCCGGCGGCAGCGCGCTCAAGGGCGACCGCAAAAGCTACCAGATGAACCCGATGAACCGCCGCGAAGCCGTGCGCGAATCACTGCTGGACGAACAGGAAGGCGCGGACGCACTGATGGTCAAGCCGGCCGGTGCCTACCTCGACATCATCCGCGACATCCGCGAAGCCTCGCGCCTGCCAGTGGCGGCGTACCAGGTCAGCGGCGAATACGCGATGATCAAGTTCGGCGCCCAGGCGGGAGCGATTGATGAGGATCGGGTTGTGCGGGAAACGTTGGGATCGATCAAGCGTGCGGGGGCGGATTTGATCTTCACCTACTTCGCGATGGACTTGGCGTTGGCTGGGATCTAAGGGCAACGTACACCCCCTGGTGAGCGAACACTTGTGGTGAGCGAGCTTGCTCGCGTTGGGCTGCGTAGCAGCCCCACGCCCACGATCTACCTTAAATACTTCATCTGCCTGACTAACTGCATTCTGTGAAGTTTGAATTGTGTGGTTGGATGAAGGGGGGGTAATCGCTGGTCTGAATTTTATATATTTTTCCTGGCTTTTGAATAGAAGGCTGCGGAGGGTTGAAAGTTTAGGTTGATGTTTCGGTTCAGTAGTCCGTGCAGGCGGTTATTGGGTTTCCGTCTGTATCTAGTATTACTGTTGCTTTTCTTTATTTTACATATTCAAAATGTGTATTTTTTATAGCTCTCTCCGATTGATTTTCGCTGGTTGAGCTTTTTTTGTATATGTAGTTGACGGCTGTGAGTGAATTTATGCTCAAACATTTGTTGGGTGAAGAAGAATGTCAGTTGCTATCACTTCAACAAAGCAGGGCTCGCCGGTGATTGGCTTGTCAATTTCAATCAAAATTACTGAATCGCCGATTTTTAGTATTGAGCAACTTTGGTCTGCATCTTGGAAAAGCTCGCCGATAATTTTATGAGCCCCATTTGCAGCCGTGATCTCTGGTGTTTTTACGGATGAGGACATGATGTTTTGTCCCCATGAAAATATTTCATCAAGTTCTAACTCTACATCCAGAATTTCACCAGTTTTTAACTTGGTTCCGCTCCATAAAGCTGTGGCATTTCCAAAAGGTGAGTTGAATTTTACTCTCACAGTGCCTTTGTCAGAAAAAATATCAGTTACTTGTATCTTCATTTCACTTCTTCGTCAGGGGAACGCGTACAACAGTATTGTCAACGTTCATGGTGTTGGTTTTTATCTCGAACGTCCATGTCTCTTCATGATAGTGATGCTTGCTTGGCTTGCTATTCATTTCATGAACCCCATAACGAATACTTCTTTTTGCGTCGCTGGAAACAATTCTGTCGCGGTCGGGCTTCCCAGTTCGTGGGTTGATGTTTGTGTGAGGGCCAGGTCCTAGAAATTCATCCCATTTCTGAATGGTTTCTTCCGGCTTTACAGGTTTATTGGCAAAGGTCTCCTTATGGTAGCCCAGTGTAGGTGGAGAGTTGGAGCTTGTGGGCCTGAGTGGGCTGCCTTCATTAACCTGTGCTTTTTCCGCTGGATCTTCAGCACTGGGGTTCGGCTTGCATTTATCCCCGCCTGGACAAGTACTCAGACCTAACGGATCCACCCACCCCATAGGGTTCGGCACGTACTGGTACGCGTTGATCCCACCCGCCAACTTCACCGGATCAGGCGTCAGGTAACACCCAATATCCGGATTGTAGTAGCGATGACGGTTGTAGTGCAGCCCGCTTTCCTGATCAAAGTACTGACCCTGAAAACGTAGCGGGTTGTCGATTGTGCCTTTGTCGAGTCGGCTGATCTGGCCGTAGGCGCGGTAGTGGGCGGACCAGACGATTTCGCCGTCTGGGTCTGTCAGTTCCTGTGGCGTGCCGAGGTGGTCGAGTTGGTAGTGGAAGGCTTTGGTGTTTTTTGGGCCGAAGCCTTCCAGCAGTGCCAGCGGACGGAAACTGTCGGGTTCATAGAGATAGCTGCGGTGGCGATCTGCATGGTGTTCGGCAATCAGCCTGTCGCCTTGCCAGAAAAACTCCGTCGTTAGGCCGTCCACGGTTTTGCTGATGCGCCGCCCAAAGGGATCGTAGCGATAGCTCGCGGTTTGGCCATTGGGTTGGGTGATTCCAATCAGCCGGTGCTGGCAGTCGTAGCGGTATTCGGTGATCAGCGCGTGCCCACGGCCGCGCCGTTCGCGGATGAGGTTGCCGAAGGCGTCATAGTCGTAGTGGCGGTCGCCCTGGATCATCAGGCGGTTGCCGGCGACGATGTCGGGACCGGGGCGGTCTTGCATGAGCAGGTTGCCGGCCGGGGTGTGGCCGAAGCGTTCCTGCAGGTCTTGGGAGTGGTCGGCGCGGGTGAGGCGGCCTAACGGGTCGTAGTGGTAGTGGTGTTCGCCTTTGCGCGTGTCGAGCAGGCGGGTGAGGTTGCCGGATTTGTCGTAGTCGTATTGACGTTGGTAGAGGTGATCTTGCTGTTGAGTGACCGCATGGGCGTGCAGGCGGTGTTGGTCGTCGTAGTGGTAGTGGCTGAGGAGTTGGCCTTGTTGGCGTTGGTGTTCCTGACCCGCCTTGAACAGGTGAGAGGTCAGCAGCGCACCATTTAATTCGACGGTGGCGAGGTGGCCGCCTTTCGCATGATTAAAAACCAGCCGGTTGTTGTCGGGCAGGCGCAGGTGTTGAAGCTGGCCGCAGGCGTCGTAGCCGTAGCGCAAGGTGCCCCAGCCCTGGTGTTCGGCGGTGAGGCGGTTTTGGCGGTCGTATTCGTAGGCCAGCGCCCAGTGGCCGTCGTCGACGCTGAGGAGGTTGCCCTGGCGGTCGTAGGCATATTCAACAAGGCTGCCGTCGGGCAGGTTTTTTCTTACGAGGCGTCCGGCGTGGTCTCGTTCGTAGCGGGTAACGAGCTGACTGCCATCGTCACCGTATTCGGTCTTTTCCTGCAGGTTGCCGTTGAGGTCGTAGACGTAGGCCGTACGCTGCCCATCAAAACCGGTTTCCTGCTGGATCAGGCCATTGGGGTGGTAATCAAGTCGGTAGGTCTCGCCGACTTCGTTTTCGATCTCGGTCAGCAATAACCGCACGTTGTCGTAGCGGTAGTTGACCTGAGTGCCATCAGCGTTGATGCGCCGACTGATCAGGTGCAACCCGTCGGCGTATTCGTAGCGGGTGACGTGGCCCAGTTCGTCGCGTTCGGCGGTGATTTTTCCGTAGGGGTTGTAGCTGTATTCCCGACATGCACCGCCTGGTAATACGACGCGAACCAACCGGCCCCCGCTGTCCCACTGATACTGGGTCAGCGCGCCATGCTCATCCTCGCGGGCCAGCTGCCGGCCGAGATCGTCATAGCGATAACGCTTGATCCCGCCATTCGGCAGTTGCTCTTCAAGCAACTGTCCGCGCTCATTCCACACCAGCCGATGGCAACTGTGATCCGGGTACCAAACCCCAACCAGTTGCCCGTATTTGTCATAGCTGTAGTCGGTGACATGACCATCGGGATCGGTCTTGCGGATGACATCGCCCTGGTCGTTACGCTCGTACTTCCAGACCGCCAGACCCCGCCTTACAACCCGTACGAACCCGTTGTCATGCTCGTAGG